>NZ_DASWVW010000054.1:0-30433 GCF_036406195.1 Steroidobacter sp. | reverse complement strand
GTTTTATACACAGTCTCGTTCTGACGGATATCGCGAGCGGATGGACTGAAGCGGCGCCGATCCTAGTCCGGGAGAGCACGATGGTAGTTGAGACGCTCGAGCGACTCCGCGCCGGGTTGCCGTTCGCCTTGCGTGCAGTGGATGTCGACAACGGCACTGAGTTTGTGAACGAGAGGCTGATCGAGTACTGCTTGGGGCATGGAATCGAACTCACGCGATCACGACCCTATCGAAAGAACGACCAAGCATGGATCGAGCAGAAAAATGGCGCTGTTGTACGAAAGCTAATGGGCTACAGGCGCTTCGAGGGCCTAGCGGCCGCGAGGGCGATATCTCGTCTCTACGGGGCATCCAGACTGTTCGTCAACTTCTTCCAACCCTCTTTCAAATTGGCAGCCAAACACCGGGAGGGAGCGAAGGTGTCCAAGCGCTATCATCCTCCGCAGACGCCGTGTGAGCGGCTTCTGCAGACGGATAGTATCCCGATAGAGGCCAAGCAGAAGCTGGCCGAGATCTCAGCGGAACTTGACCCGCTAAAGCTTCTGGAGGAAATGCGCGCGGTTCAGGCCTATTTAGCTGCGTTGGCGGACGGCGAATCGCCCCCACCGATGACCTCTGAGCCTCCAGATCTTGCCTCGTTCGTGTCGAGCCTATCGAGCGCCTGGCGCGCTGGAGAGATCCGCCCAACGTTCTCGATCGGTGCGAAACCACGTTATCTTCGAAGCCTGCAAAGGATCTCGCCACAACCCCCTGTCGCCGCGCTTCCTGCGGCGACCACGCTCCGAACTCCGCCCATTACCGCCACGAAGCTGCTGGATAAGCCGCGGCTTGTATATGCCGAGCGACGTGCGAGCGCTCAAGCTCTGCGCATGGCGTGGCCGATCGTGTGTCGGCGGCTGGAGGGGCTTCCTAATATCAACACCAAGCAGCTCTTTGAGGAGTTGTGTCTCCAGTTCCCAGGCCGCTTCGGTTCGAAGCAGTACAGAACGCTCCTACGTCGCGTCAATCTCTGGCGCGAAGACGCTCTTGCTCGGGGTGTCACCATCGGCCCAAAGACGTACCGACGGTACAGCGACAAGCCGCGCGGTCGTCGTCCCGACATGTTCAAAGATCACTGGGCAGAAATCGTTCAGTGCCTTGAAGCCAATCCGGATCAGACCGCTCTTGAACTTCTGATCGAGTTCCAAGCGAGATACCCTGGGCGATACGGCCTCCACCAACTTCGTACGTTGCAGAAGCGAGTCAAGGCATGGAGGCAAGAAGCAGTCGGTCGGCTCATCTGTGGAGTTGGCGACCTGCCGGACAGCGTCCATTCCTTCCGCCGTGCTCAGTGAGACTGCCAGCGCGTCAATGGCGACGGTAACAGCGTTGCTGAGGCATTCGGTAACAAAATTACGTGAGGCAACACGACACACTGGCTGCTGTATGACGTCCTTTAAGGCCATCTGTTCGCTGGCCGGAGACATCCTGGGACGCGACCATCACTTGCACATTAGACTGCCGACTCCATTCGTGCAGTGCCGATTCCATAGCCTGTGGCGCAATGTCAAAGTCCGCACTTTGGCTCATCGCATCGGCCGCAAACGTCATGGATGCTGAAACGCACAGAAGCATCAACAGCATTGGGAATGAGAATCGTCGCAGTCCAATTCTGGAAATTGGTGCCTCACCACGGGTGAGGTGATCGGTTGCCATGGCTGTCCCCTTATCGTTGGTTTCAATAGCCACCGCCGTCCCACGCCCCATTGCGAAGGGACCGCTCATTCCAAAGGATCTCCGTATCAGCTTGCGGGCAGCGGAAGATGCTGCGCCGTGTTCTTTTATTTGAGCTGACATGCGCCTCCTTCTGACACATGTCCTCATCGTGGCGTTCTAACTAAGAATCGACGTTTCCGCCGACTAACTCTGAGGGAGCGCGATCAATAGAACCTTCCACTGCCGCGAACTCGTGTCTACAAAACAAGACATTCGATCGGCACGAAAAGGACAAACATTCGAAATGAAGGCGATGAATATGTGACTGCAGATCGCGGATTACCGGGCCAATCCCACCAGTATCACGCCCATAGGCATTGCGGCCACGCCAAACAGCCCAACCGGCGATCTGCTCTTAAGGCCTTCTTGGTTCAGCTACAACGCGCGTCCGAATCTGCACGCGCGCTTCATCGTTTCTCACGACTTCGATCTGCTGAAAGGTCTGCTCGAGACCGGCGACCCATTCGTCGATGTCACTCGCGAACACTGTGCCCGAATACAAAAGATTGCCAACGGCAGGATCATCGAGGATGAGTTGTCGGCGTGAGTACCGATTTATATCTTCGATCACATGCTTGAGTGGTTCACTCCTGTACTTGAAGCGTCCATTGCGCCAGGCAAGCGATGTGTCCACTTCGGCAAGACGAACCGGGCTTATTTTTCCCTGCCCATCATAGGTGACCTCTTGCCCACGAGCGATCCGTTGTGGGGCCGGAGGTGCAGCAGTGCTTGGTTCATCTCCCGCCCATGGCCCTTCTCCCCTATCTCGCTCTCCACTATTTCCCATCGAGTCGCTTGAGGCTGGTGGCGCGACTTCCACGATACCTTCAGTGACCGTCACGACCACATCGCTGTCCTGACGATGGTGGACGTTGAATGCGGTCCCCACTGCAGTGATGGTCCCTCCGGCCGCGCTGACCTGGAATGGGCGCTCCGGATTCTTCGCAACATTGAAGTGAGCCTCGCCACGGTCGAGAGCGACCGAACGAGTGCTCTTAGTGAAGTTGGCAGTGATGGACGACTGAGCACCGAGTTGAATGCGAGTGCCATCCTCGAAAACAATCTGCTTGTGTTCGCCAAGACCGGTTTCAACGACCACGGTACGGTCAGGCGAACTGGCCCAGAGCGACCGAATGTAGGGTTGCAGTTGCGGAAATGCCAGCATGGTGAGCGCTAAGACAGCCGCTGCTGCTGCCAGACCCAAACCTCGGAAGAATAGTCGTCGTTTATCCGCGCCGGCTGCCCCGCCAGCATGCCCCGTTGTGGGTCTGGTCAATCGCCACATGGCGACTGAAACTGAACCGTTATATTGGTCTGCGGCGCGCTCCTCGGCAGTGGCGATCGGCAGATCGGGAACTTCCTCTACGATCTGCCAGATACGCTCCACCGCATCGAAGGCCTCCCGATTCTCGGGAACCGCCTCCCACTTCTTCCAGCTCTCGAGCACTCGCTCTGAAAGCTCCGCATGCTGAAGCGTCACGAACCAACGCGCCGCCTCTTGGCGCCGCTGCTCACGCGCGCCGCCGATGGAGTTCTTGCTTCCGGTCGACTCTTGATTCATCGCGAGCCTCCCTGCGTCGCGGCTGACTCAACTGCTGCCATGAGATGAGCAAGCGCGCGTGCAATGTTGCGTCTGATATGACGCGGGGTGATCTTGAGCCGCCGTGCCGCGTCGTCAACGCTCAGCTCTTCAAGACGAACGAGGCGGAATGATTCGCGGCAGTTCGGGGGCAACTCGTTCAAGGCCCGATAGACAATGGCGATCTCTCGATCGCCTGCCCAGGCCCGCTCTGGCGAGCGGCTATCTTCAAAGGAGGTATCAAAAAACACGATCTCATCGTTCCGCCGCCGCTGAATCCGCTGCTTTATCCTGTTCTTGGCAAGGTTGGCGGCGGTCCTGAACAGATACCCCTGCAGAAAATGTACCGTCTCGGGATGATCGAGGCCCAGCAACTGGACGTAGGCTTGTTGGGCAACCTCCTTGGCCTCCTCTTGGGAGTGAAGCCGCACCCGGAGGTATCGCACGAGCGACTCGTTGTGCTCGCGGAATAGTCGACCTACATGTTGCTCATGGGTCTCGCCCGAATGAGATTCGTCCGCATTCTCACTCTGCGAAACTGGCTTGTCAGCTGAGACTTGGCTAGTCATGCGGCAACGGCCACGGCTATCCCTGCCCCAATGACAACTGAGGTCCGGACGAAGGACCTACGCGAGCCCAGGAGAACGAACTGTGTTCTTTCTAGGGAAGATACTTACATGGACGGCGGAGGGCGGCCAGAGCAACCGAGCTTGGACCGACTGCCGATCGAGGACAGTCACTCAGACCGTGGCTCGGAAGTTCTGTTTCAGGAAACCGACCGAATTGCCAGTCGACGGCGGCACCATGGCTGACTCAAGCGCTTGTTGAACGCTTCCATGCGCCGGAGGGCTTCGGCCCGATGGGGTCGCCGACACCAAGCCTGGTAGCGCCGAAGCTGGGCGGGTGTGAGCGGACCCTCTTCCTTACGCAGCATCCATAGGGCAGCCTGCTCATTGATCTGCTGCAACTCCTTTCGGTCGACGCTAGATTCCACCGTGGTGATCCCCTGGATAAGGATTTCGACTGGATCGTGAGTGCGGGTCCCTGCAACAGCGTATCTGCGGCGGCACCTTAGAGAATCGACTCAGCACTCTGTGTATTACAAACAATTCGACGCGATCGTCTTGTCGTCTCGAGTCCGAAAATGACCATGAGACCCGCCGATAATATGAGCGGCCCCATACCGCTGTGTTACGGCGATTCGGTAATTAAGCACAAGCCACAACGCTTGTGACATTGGGGAAAGGGACTTCTAAGAGTAGCTTTCTCAAGCTGTCGGTCAGAAAAGAAACCCCGCCAGAGGCGGGGTTTGAAGATCAGCCAGGTCAGTCCCCGACGTCACATCGATCGATTCGATCGAGCGAGCCGCATCAGCCGCTCCGCTCCATCACCTCATCCACACTTCGAATCCCCACAATTCAGACAGGTCATGCATCCATCCATCAGCACCACCGCCGCGGTGCTGCACTTGGCGCACAGCTGGGCGCCTTCGGGGAAGTGGCTCTTGGCGAAGGCGTCGACCTGCTTGTTGCGCGCCTCGAACTCGGCCTTCTTCTCCTCGATGAGCTTCTTGCGCTCGTCGTCCAGCTCGGGCTTCTTCAGCAGGCCGATGGTCTGCAGGTGCTTTTCGATCACGTAGCCGAGCTCGGCGATGATCGAGGGCATGAACTTGCCGCCGCTCTGCCAGTAGCCGCCGCGCGGGTCGAACACGGCCTTCAGCTCGTCCACCAGGAAGGTCACGTCGCCGCCCTTGCGGAACACAGCCGAGATGATGCGCGTCAGCGCCACGATCCACTGGAAGTGATCCAGGTTCTTGGAGTTGATGAAGATCTCGAACGGCCGGCGCTGCTCGTGGCGGGTGCCTTCGTTCAAGATGATGTCGTTGATGGTCACGTACATGGCGTGATCCGACACCGGCGTCTTGATCTTGTAGGTCGAGCCGATCAGTACGTCGGGGCGCTCGACCTTCTCGTGCATCCAGACGACGTTCGATTCCTTTTCCTTCTCGGGCGCAGGCGCGGCGGCTTTTTCGGCCGCGGCCTTGTCCTCGGGCTTCTCGACCCGGTACTTGATGATCTTCTTGTCGATCTTGGTGGAGCTCATGTTCGAAACCAGCGGTTAGCGGTTGGTGGTTAGCGGTTGGGGCGGAAGGGGCACAGCGGTCTGCTCGACCATCCGCTAACCGCCAACCGCAATCCGCTTTTCCTAAAACTTGCCGTAGTAGCCTTCTTTGAGCGCGTCGAAGAGATTGGCGGCGGTGTGCTTCTCGCCGTCGTACTCGATCTCCTCGTCGCCGCGCACCTTCATTTCCGTGCCGTCTTCCAAAGTGAACACGTAGGTGGTGTTCTTCAAGTCCTCTTCCTTGACCAGCACGCCCTGGAACGCTTCGGGGTTGAAGCGGAAGGTGGTGCAGCCCTTCAGGCCCTGCTCATAGGCATACAGATAAATGTTCTTGAAGTCCTCGTACGGATAATCCGTCGGCACGTTGGCCGTCTTGGAGATCGAGGAATCCACCCACATCTGGGCAGCCGCCTGAATGTCGACATGCTCCTTGGGCGTGACTGTATCCGCCGTGGTGAAGTAGTCCGGCAGCTTTTCTTCCGGCTTGTTCGAGTTCGGCATGGCGCGCGGATTGATCATCTCGCGATAGGCCAGCAGCTCGAACGAGAACACGTCGACCTTCTCCTTGCTCTTCTTGCCTTCGCGAATCACGTTGCGGAAGTAGTGATGGGCGAACGACGGCTCGATGCCGTTGGAGGCGTTGTTCGCAAGCGACAGCGAGATCGTGCCGGTCGGCGCGATCGAGCTGTGATGCGTGAAGCGCGCGCCCACTTCGGCCAGCTCGTCGACGAGTTCCGGCGCCGCCTCGGCAACGCGCTGCATGTAGCGGCTGTAGCGAGCATGCAAAGTGCGGCCGTGAATCTTCTGACCCACGCGCCAGCCATCCTTCGCCATCTCGGGACGCTTGCGAAGCATCTCCTGAGTGACTTCGAACTCCTCGAGCATGATGGGCGCCGGGCCTTTCTCACGCGCCAGATCGAGACCCGCTTCCCAGCCCGCCAGCGCCATTTCGCGCGACACGTTCTGGGTGAACGCCACGGACTTCTTCGAGCCGTACTTCATGCATTGCATGGTGATGGCCGAGCCGAGGCCCAGGAAGCCCATGCCATGGCGGCGCTTGCGAGTGATCTCGTCGCGCTGCTGGCCGAGCGGTAGGCCGTTGATCTCCACCACGTTGTCCAGCATGCGCGTGAACACCTTCACGACCTTGCGGAACTCTTCCCAATCGAAACGCGCGTCCTCGGTGAAGGGATCGAGCACGAAACGCGTGAGGTTGATCGAGCCGAGCAGGCACGAGCCATACGGCGGCAGCGGCTGCTCGCCGCAGGGATTGGTCGCGCGAATGTTTTCGCACCACCAGTTGTTGTTCATCTCGTTGACGCGGTCGATGAGCACGAAGCCGGGCTCGGCGAAATCGTAGGTGGACGTCATGATCACGTCCCACATACGCTTGGCCGGCAGCGTCTTATAGATCTTGCAGCAGACCAGGCCGGCGTCGTTCACGACATAGCCGTCCTTGGTCGGCCACTCGCGCCACACATACTTGCTGCGGTCGTGGAAATTCTCGTTCTCGCCCGCTTCGCTCAGGCGCACCGGGAAGGCGAGCTGCCAGTCCTGTTCGTTCTTCACCGCCTGCATGAATTCGTCGGTGATCAGCAGCGACAGGTTGAACTGACGCAGCCGGCCGGCTTCGCGCTTGGCGCGGATGAAATCCATTGCATCGGGATGGCCGATATCGAATGTGCCCATCTGCGCGCCGCGCCGGCCACCGGCCGAAGAGACGGTGAAGCACATCTTGTCGTAGATATCCATGAACGACAGTGGGCCCGAGGTGTACGCGCCGGCGCCCGAGACATACGCGCCCTTGGGGCGCATGGTCGAAAATTCATAGCCGATGCCGCAGCCAGCCTTCAGCGTGAGGCCCGCTTCGTGGACCTTCGCAAGGATGTCATCCATCGAGTCGAGGATGGTGCCCGACACGGTGCAGTTGATGGTCGAGGTCGCGGGCTTGTGCTCCTGGGCGCCCGCATTCGAGGTGATGCGTCCGGCGGGAATGCAGCCCTTGCGCAAGGCCCACAGGAACTGCTCGTACCAGTGCTCACGCACCTCGTCCTTTTCCACGTCGGCGAGCGCGCGGGCGACACGTTTATATGTGTCGTCCATGGTCCGGTCGATGGGCGTGCCATCTTTCGCGGTCAATCGATATTTTTTGTCCCAGATATCCAGCGAGGCTTCCTGGAACGGAATGCTGTTGACATCCATGGGCTCAAGTTTGATTGCGGTGGTCTTCATGCCGGCCAAGAACTCCGGATTGCGTGTCGGGTGGGCCAACTGTCCCCAATTGACGTTCCCGGAACTGCTGCCCCCGAAGCCCCTCACAAGCCCGGCTGGCAGTCCATCTGACCCATACAGTTCACCCGTACGGTGGTGTTTTTCTCTTCCGCAGCGAGCACTACATATTGTGTCAGGGGGCCAAGCCTAGACCTGCCATCTGAAGCCGTCAAGAAACCCTCCGTCGAAAAATAGCGCATAAAACCCAATCTGAATCAGTGGGTTACAAGCTTTCGCAGAAGGATCTCGGCGCTGCCGAAAAGAGGTGGCCAGTATCACCCCAACTGCGGCAAACCACAACATCTTGTGTCCACCCGGAATGCACTGTAAGCGCACAACTTATCCACATGGTGCCCACCGGACTGTGCACATCCCACCCGCAAATCCCTCGTGCTGCATGTGCATGCAACGCTTGGCACCCGGTCGGCGTTCGTCCCGGGCTCAATCGGGGCGCATCCACCGCCAGCTCGGCGCAAATTGCTCCATCGGGCCGGATTGCCCCTAGAATCCGGGCCTGGAAATTCGAACCCCAAACCCATTGCCCCAACCCATAGTTCATGGTCTTCGCTAGCGCGGCCCGCAAAGCCGCCTTCCACTCTAGGATCGCTTCATGAGACAGGTCTGGTTTACGTGCCACAAGAAAGTGGCGGCGCTGCTCGCCACGACGGCTTTGCTCTACAACGTGGGCGCCGTCGCGCAGCTGCCCGAAAAAGTCGGCGACACGCCGGTTCCCTCGCTGGCGCCGATCGTGAAGAAGGCTTCGCCCGCCGTGGTGAACATCGCCACACGCGGCACCGTGAGGGAGCAGCGGCCTCGCAATCCTTTGCTGGAAGATCCGTTCTTCCGCCGCTTTTTCGATGCTCCAGAGATGGGGCCGCGCGAGCGACAATTCCAGAGCGCCGGCTCGGGCGTGATCGTCGATGCCAGGAATGGCTACATCATCACCAACGCGCACGTCATCGAGAACGCCGACGAGATCACGGTGACCCTGCTCGATGACCGCCAGGTCAAAGCCGAGATCGTCGGCCGCGACAAGCCTTCGGACGTGGCCGTGCTGAAGGTCAACGCGAAGAACCTGGTGGAGATGCCGCTGGCCGATTCGTCCAAGGCGGAAGTGGGCGATTTCGTGCTGGCGATCGGCAATCCGTTCGCGCTGAATCACACCGTCACCTCCGGCATCATCAGCGCGCTGGGCCGCTCGGACAACAACCCCGAGTCGTATCAGGACTTCATCCAGACCGACGCGCCCATCAACCCGGGCAATTCCGGCGGCGCGCTGGTGGACCTCAAGGGCCAGCTGGTGGGCATCAACACCGCGATCTTCTCCGGCAGCGGCGGCAACATCGGCATCGGCTTCGCCATTCCTTCGAACATGGTGAAGGCGGTGATGTCGCAACTCGTGCAATACGGCGAGGTGAAGCGCGGCATGCTGGGCGTGCAGCTCTCCAACAACTTCACGCCGGGCATCGCCGAGAACCTTGGCCTGGAAAATGCCCGCGGCGCGCTGGTGTCGCAGGTCATCGAAGGCTCGCCCGCGGACAAGGCCGGGATCAAGGCCGGCGACGTGATCACTTCGATCAATGGCCGCAACGTGGCCAATGCCAGCGAGCTGCGTAACACCATCGGCCTGCTTCGCATTGGTGAAAAGGTCGAGCTCGGCCTGATTCGCGACGGCAAGCCGCGTCGCGTGAGCGCGGTGATCGGCGAGCGCGACAGCGCCGATGCCGAGAACTCGGCGCAGATTCATCCGGCCTTCGAAGGTGCCGCACTGACGAACGCGGCCAACAACGCCGGCGTGCTGGTGGAAAATGTCGCCAATGGCAGCCCGGCACAGCAGGCCGGCCTGCGCGCGAATGACATCATTCTGGCCATCGGCCGCGTTCGCGTTACGACGGTGGATCAGCTGCGCCAGGCGGTGAACGGCGCGACAGCCTTCGCGCTCACGATCCGTCGCGGCAACTCGACGCTGGTATTTACGATCCAGTAAGCCTATGCCGGAAGCGGTTGGCGGTTAGTGGTTAGTGAACCTCCTACACCAACCACCAACCGCTAACCGCTAACCGCCCCTTGACCTTGCCACCATGGCAAGGTTCATCATGCCGGCATGTCCACTGCGAGGATGGTCATGCCTGTCACCAAGCCGCGTGCGGAGCTCTCCAAGGCCAGGGAACAGGGCTACTACAGCATCGGCAAGGCTGCCGAATTGTCGGGAATCACGCCCAAGATGATTCGTCACTACGAATCGATGGAACTGATTCCCAAAGCCAGCCGTACCGCTGGCGACTACCGCGTCTACTCAGCCGCGGACATCCACACGTTGCGCTTCATCCGCCGCGCCCGAGGGCTTGGCTTTTCCATGGACGAGATCGGTACGCTGCTCGGTCTGTGGCGCAACCAGCGCCGTGCCAGCGAACAAGTGAAGCGCCTGGCTTTGAAACATATCGCCGAGCTCGATCACAAGATCGCGGAGCTGCAATCGATGCGAGCCGCGCTGGCCGAATTGGCGGATCATTGTCACGGCGATGACCGGCCCGAGTGCCCGATCCTCGCGGACCTGGCCGGCATGTCGCTGTCGGAGTGAGAAGAACATGACGCAACATCATCATTCCGATTCCAAACACAACCAGCCGTCGTGCTGTTCTTCCGCCAACAAGCATGCACACGCGGAGCAGCACGCACCCAAGGTGGAACCTGATCAGCACTGCTCGCATCACGCGAAAGCCGAGCAAGTTCATGTGCCGCCAGCGCAGCATTCATGCTGCTCGCATGCGAGCAAGCACGAGCATCACACAAAGCCTGCGCACGACGTTCCGATGCCGGAGGGAACGATCTATACCTGCCCGATGCATCCGGAGGTGCGGCAAGTAGGCCCGGGCAGCTGTCCAAAGTGCGGCATGGCGCTCGAGCCCGAGATGCCAAGCGAGCACGTGGACGATACCGAGCTACGCGCCGTCCGACGAAAATTCTGGATTTCGCTTGCGCTGGCATTGCCGGTGGTCGTCATCGCGATGGTCCCGCATTTCTTCGATGTGGGGCTGTCGCACGCCACCGCGCGCACGTTGCGATGGTTCGAGCTGATTCTCAGCGCACCCGTCGTGTTGTGGGCGGCGGCGGGCTACTACAAACGCGGCTGGCAAGGCGTGATGCATCGTGCGCCTAACATGTACACGCTGATCGGGCTCGGCATCTGCATCGCGTTTGCTTACAGCTTGATCGCGACCTTCCTGCCGAACGTCTTCCCAGTGGAGTTGCGAGATCATCACGGCATGATCGGCGTGTACTACGAGGTCGCGGCGTCGATCGTGACGCTCGTGCTCCTTGGCGAGTGGCTGGAATTACGTGCGCGCGGTCACACCAGCGCCGCTATCCGGCAACTTCTTGGCCTCGCGCCAAAGAATGCGCGCCGCATCGATGCGGACGGAACCGAACATGACGTGCCGCTGGGACACGTGCATGTGGGCGATCGATTGCGCGTCCGCCCCGGCGAGAAGATTCCGGTGGACGGCCGCGTGGCCGACGGACATTCCAGCGTCGACGAATCCATGCTCACCGGCGAGCCCATGCCGGTGGAAAAGTCAGTGGGAGATCGCGTCACCGGAGCTACCGTCAACCAGACGGGCACATTGATCGTTATTGCGGAACGCGTCGGCGCACAGAGCCTGCTATCTCAGGTCGTGGCTCTCGTTGCACAGGCCCAGCGTTCGCGCGCTCCACTGCAACGTCTGGCCGATAAGGTGGCGGCTTGGTTCGTGCCAAGCGTCATCTTGATTTCCATCGTTACTTTCGCCGTGTGGTGGCTCATCGGTCCCGAACCGAAACTCGCCTACGCGTTGGTGAACGCGGTGGCCGTGCTGATCATCGCGTGCCCTTGCGCCTTGGGCCTGGCAACGCCGATCTCCATCATGGTCGCGAGCGGTCGCGGCGCGCAGCTCGGCGTCCTGTTCAAGGACGCGCAAGCGATCGAGAGCCTGCGCAACGTCGATACTTTGGTGCTCGACAAGACCGGCACGATCACCGTGGGTCGCCCGACCCTCCACAAAGTCATTGCGCAGAATGGTTACTCGGAAGCGCAGGTTCTCGGTTGGGCCGCGGGACTCGATCATGCCAGCGAGCATCCATTGGCGCGCGCAATCGTTGCGGGAGCGCAAGAGCGCGGCATTCAACTCCCGCCCGTGTCCAACTTTCATTCGGTCACTGGACAAGGCGTCCGTGGCAACGTCGAGGGCGATGCGCTCGCGTTAGGAAACGAAGCACTGATGAATAGCGTCGGCGCGACGGTTGACGCACTCGCCGATCAAATCGCAGAGCTTCGAAGCGAAGGTCGCACGGTGGTCTTTCTCAGTGTCAACGGCAAGCTCGCCGGCGCCATCGCGGTGGGCGATGCAATCAAGGACACGACAGCAAGCGCGCTGCAAGCTCTCAAACAGGACGGCCTTCGACTGGTGATGCTCACGGGCGACAACGAAGCTACCGCGCGTGCAGTCGCCAGGCATCTGCCCATCGACGAAGTCATTGCTGGCGTGCAGCCGAAAGATAAGGCGGAGGTCATTGCAGGCTTGCAGGCACAAGGCCGGCGCGTCGCCATGGCGGGCGATGGCATCAACGATGCACCCGCGCTAGCCAGGGCTGACGTCGGAATCGCCATGGGCACCGGCACGGATATCGCGATGGAAAGCGCTCACGTGACCCTGGTCAAAGGCGATCTCACCGGAATCGTGCGTGCACGCCGCCTGAGCCGCGCGACGGTAAGAAACATTCGTCAGAATCTGATCTTCGCGTTCGGCTACAACGCGCTCGGCATTCCTATCGCCGCGGGCCTGCTCTATCCCCTCACCGGCTGGCTGCTGAGCCCGATGCTCGCCGCGGTGGCGATGAGTCTCTCGTCGGTCTCGGTCATCACCAACGCGCTGCGGCTTCGTTGAGCCGATGCCAGAAGTGACTAGTGACTAATGAATAATGAATAATGAATGGTCAGAAGAGGCACACTCGCACGCTTGCGCCGTCACACCAAAGCTCATGAAAGCAACTTTCTGACCAATCACCAGTCACTAGTCACTCCTTTTTCACACACGACAGCAGCGCGCGCCTCCTTCGTAATCTCGGCCAGCTCGCGGGCTTTGTCATAGAAGCGCGGCAGATTTCCATCCACCGACTGCAACACTCGCCGCAGCCCTGGCACGCAGCCGTAGTACGTGGCCGCGGATACCAGGTGCGCATTGTTCAGGGTTCGGCTGAACCAGGCATCGTAGCCGCGATAGCCATTCCATTGCTTCTTCAGCTCCGCGTACTGCAACTTCAGCAAGCCAAACTCATATTGTTTGCGATCGCGCTTCTCTTCTTCGGGCAGGCCGGATTTGTATAGATCGGCCAGGCGCTCGCGCGTTTCCAGCAGCAGCCCGATGAACTGCGCATTGCGCTGACGCTGCTCGTTCCAGGCGTCCAAGTCCTCCAGCCGGCCGCGCGAGGCAAGCCAGCGTTGCAGGCCCGCCTCCTCGACCACCGTCGCGAACGCCTCGTTGAACGCCGAATCGCCAGGCACATACACGACCTGGTGCGCCAGCTCGTGAAACAACGTCGATGCCAGCTGCACGTCGTTCCAGCCGAGCATCGTGTTCAGCACGGGGTCTTTGAAATGCCCGAGCGTCGAATAGGCGGCAACACCCCCGACCGCCGTGTCCATTCCCTTCAGGCGCAAACGGCGGGCATAGGTCTTCGCATTCTGTTCATCGAAGTAGCCGCGATACACCACGCAGCCCGCGATCGGAAAACACCAGCGCCGCGGCTCGACCGAAAACTCCTCGGCCGCGAACACATTCCACACCACATACGGCCGGCCGACATCGGCATAGCTGCGATAGGTCTCGTTGTCCGGCAGGCCCAACTCGCTGGACGCGAAAGCCCGGGCGGCGGACACATATTCGAGCCGATTGCGCAGCGTCTCGGGCGTGCGTTCATCGGACAGCAGCTTGGCGATGGGTTGGCGCTTGGAAGTGAGCTCCCATTGCCCACCGGCTGCCTGTAACAAGTAGCAGCCGCTCAGCGGTAGCGCCAGAACGGCGGTCAGAAGAATTCGCGCGAACCTCATCCCATCAGAGTTCGTCATAAGCGCGGCGGGTGTCAACAGGGCGGCGCGGTCCGCTACACTGACAGCATGAAGATTTATCTGGTCGGCGGCGCGGTACGCGATGAGCTGCTCGGCCTGGACGTGCGCGAGCGCGACTGGGTCGTGGTGGGCGCACGCCCCGAGGAATTGCTACAGCAGGGATTCAAGCCCGTCGGCAAGGATTTCCCCGTGTTCCTGCATCCAAAGACCGGCGAGGAGTACGCGCTCGCGCGCACCGAACGCAAGACGGGCCCGGGCTACCGCGGCTTCGACACCATGTTCTCGCCCGACGTGACGCTGGAGCAGGACCTCGAGCGTCGCGACTTGACGATCAATGCCATCGCGCGCGACGAAGAAACGGGCGAGCTGGTCGATCCCTTCCATGGGCAACGCGATCTGCAGGATCGTTGGCTGCGACATGTGTCGCCTGCGTTTGTAGAGGACCCGGTCCGCGTGTTGCGTGTGGCACGGTTTGCTGCCCGATTTGCGCCGCTCGGCTTTCGGGTCGCGCCCGAGACCATGGAGCTGATTCGAGAAATCGCCGCGCGCGGCGAGCTCGATGCGCTGGTGCCTGAACGTGTGTGGCAGGAGACTCAGCGCGCGCTTGAAATGCCTGCTCCGCGGCAATTCTTCGAAGTGCTGCGCGAGGGTGACGCCTTGCCGGTCATCTTCCCGGAAGTGCACGCGTTGTTCGGAGTGCCGCAGCCGGAGCAATGGCATCCGGAGATCGACACGGGCCTGCACACCATGATGGTGCTGGATCAGGCGAGCAGGTTGAGCAGCGACCCCGTCGTTCGCTTCGCCGCCCTCGTTCACGATCTCGGCAAGGCGACGACGCCGACACACGAGTTGCCTCGACACACCGCGCACGAAGAGCGCGGCGTGGCCATCGTGGAGTCAATGTGCGATCGGCTACGAATACCCAACGCCTATCGCGAGATCGGCATTCTGGCCTCTCGATATCACTTGCACATGCACAAGGTGACGGAGCTGCGACCGCGCACGGTGCTCGATCTGCTGGAGAGCCTGGATGCGTTCCGCCGGCCGGGGCGCTTTGAACAGTTCCTGCTCGCATGCGAGGCGGATGCTCGCGGCCGCAAAGGACTGGAGCAATGTCATTATCCGCAGCCGGAATATCTACGGCGTGCGCGAGAGGTCGCCGTGGGAACCACTTTGAGCGAGGAAGATCGCGCCGGTCTGCAAGGCTTTGAAATTGCCAAGCGATTGCACGACAAGCGCGTGCGCGCGCTGAAGCATTTCAAGAAACAGTACCTCGCAGAGCGCGCGGCGAACGATCCGGGGCATCCTGCGAGCTAAAGCGTAGCCGCGAGGTCGCGAACGCTGAAGCCTCGCAGCGGCAACTCCACGCCCTTGGCAAGTCCGATGACCTTGAAGCGCTCGCCCATCTCTCCAGGCAGCGTCAGCAACATTGCTTGTCGTGCCATCTGCAACCGCGACGCCAGTTCCTCGTCGTCCTTGGGCGCGAGAAACTGTTCGATGCCATTGCCGATGAGAAAATGCGCCTGCGTGGTGTAGCCGGCCACATGCATGCCCGCCGCGGTGGCTGCTTCGGCAACCGCGGTGAAATCCACCCATGCACCGATGTCCTGCACGCCCACATTGATCAGCGGGTCGTCATGGAACCGGTGACGGAAGTGACAAAGCATCGTGCCTTCACGGCGACTCGCTGCGTAGTACTGACGACGCGGCAATCCATAATCGATGAATAACGCCACACCTTGCTGCATCGACGCCGCGATGCCGGCGATCCAGGGCTGGAGCCGCTGATTGATCTCCGACGTGTAGCCATCGGCGAACGACTCGCCCAGATTGGACTCGATCTCGCGCACCGCGGCTTCCAGAGCGCTGTCTGCGTGCACCTCGGACCAATCGAGGCGCCCCAGCTCCCAGGTCACTCCCAGCTGATTGACCTTCATTCCGCGAATGCGAAATCGCTGAATGGGCAGCGCATCGAGCACTTCGTTTGCGATCAGCACGCCGCGAAATTCTTCCGGCAGGCGATCCAGCCATTCGATGCGATCCATCAGGTGCGGGAAGCGCTGCTGCAACAAGGCACGCTGCCGTTCGCGCAGGTCGGCACTGACTTCCAGAATGAAATAGCGTTCCGGCAGTTTCTGCTGACGGTCGAGCTCGCCCAACACGTCGGCGGCCATGACCCCGGAGCCCGCGCCCAGCTCGAGAATGTGTCCGCCGGTCACGTCCAGCACCTGGCTGCATTGATTGGCCAGGCAGCGGCTGAACAAGGGAGAGATTTCCGGCGCGGTGACGAAGTCCCCGGCCTCGCCCAGCTTGGTGGCGCCCGCGCTGTAATAGCCGAGCCCGGGCTCGTACAGCGCCATTTCCATGAAGCGCTCGAAACTGATCCAGCCACCGGAGGATTCGATGACATCGCGAATGCGCTGGACCAGCCGCTCGCTATGGGCCGCTTCCTCCGGCGAAAGCGCCGGCAGTGGCAATGGGACGCTCACGCGAAACACCTCGACCGGGCGAGCGCGCCGTGCAATCGATACTCCACCGGACTTGCAGCCATCATCCGTTCGTTCACCATACCTGCATGGACACTAGCAACACACTGGCAGGACGTTCGGTGCTGATCACTGGGGCGGCGCGCCGCATCGGCGCGGCGCTGGCCCGGGGCTTTCATGCGGAAGGCGCCAACGTCTGCATCCATTTTCACCGTTCGGCGAGCCAAGCGGAACAACTGCGCGACGAGCTCAATGCCG
Source organism: Steroidobacter sp. (assembly GCF_036406195.1). Taxonomy (GTDB): domain Bacteria; phylum Pseudomonadota; class Gammaproteobacteria; order Steroidobacterales; family Steroidobacteraceae; genus Steroidobacter. The sequence continues at coordinate 13,860 of NZ_DASWVW010000054.1, read as the reverse complement.
CCCGCCCCGGCTCCGCCATTACCGTCGGAGCGGACCTGCTCGATCTCGATACCCTGCCTCGCCTGGTGGATCATTCGGTGCGCTCGTTCGGCCGGCTCGATGTACTGATCAACAACGCCTCGACCTTTTATCCCACTCCGCTCGGCACTGTCACCGCCCGCCAATGGGATGATCTGATCGGCACGAACCTGCGCGCGCCGCTGTTCCTCTCGCAGGCGGCCGCGCCGGCGCTGGCCGACAACAATGGGCTGATCCTGAACATGATCGACATCCACGCACAGCGCCCGTTACCGCAGCATCCCGTTTATTCCAGCGCCAAGGCCGGGCTGGTGATGTTGACTCGCTCGCTGGCGCGCGAGCTCGGGCCGGCTGTGCGCGTCAACGGCATCGCTCCGGGCCCGATCCTGTGGCCGGACGGAGGCATCGACGAAACCGTCAAACAGGAAATCATCGACAAGACTCTGCTCAAGCGCAGCGGCTCGCCTCCGGACATCGTGCGCACCGCGCTGTTCTTCGCCAAGGACGCGCCGTTCGTCACTGGCCAGATTCTGGCGGTCGATGGGGGCCGGAGCGTGGGCTGGTAGGCTCGGCGCCAAGTGACACCTCGACCATCGGGTGCTCGCCGCCGCTGAAGGCTTCCCATAACTCACGCATGGTCTTGCCCAGCGTCGGATGTCGCACGTCGGGCGCGATGTCCACCATTGGCTTGAGCATATAGGGCCGCTTCACCAGGTCGGGACGCGGAATCACGAGCCCGGGTTCGTTGCTCACCAGCTCGCCGAACAGCAGGATGTCCAGATCCATGGTTCTTGGCGCCCACTTGGCGGCGTCCTTGGGGCGGTCGCAGGCGGCTTCGATCTCTTGTAATTGCCGGCGAACTTCGGCGGGAGCGTCGTCGGTGTGAAAGCCGACGACCAGATTGATGAAGTCGTCGCCAGTGAAGCCGACCGCTTGATTGTGATACGCCGGCGACAGTGTGAGCGGGCTGTACGCCTTCGCCAATAGTTCTAACGCGCGCGATAGGTAGCGCTCAGGATCGACGTTGCTGCCAGCCGCGACGTAGACGGCGGTCATGGCTGATGTTGCATCGGCAATGGCGTCACGCCGGCGTAATCTTCTGCGCAGCGCTCGATCTCGATACCCACGTCTTTCGCGCCCCGAATCGCGCCACGTTTATTCAGCCGCACCTTCACCCACGACACCCCAAACTCCGTCACGATCAGTCGTGCGATCGCCTCGGTCAGTGTCTCGACCAGCTGATACTGCGACTCGCCCACGAACGCCAGCAGCCGCTTCGCCACACGTTTGTAGTCGATGGTGTCATCGATGTGGTCGGTCATGGCGGCCCGGCGAATGTCGGCAGCCATCTCGACATCGATGATCACGGTCTGCTTGACGCGCCGTTCCCAGTCCCAGATGCCGACGATGCATTCGACGCTGAGCTCGGAAAGAAAAATCTTATCCATGTACAGGAGGGAGTAATTAATGACTGACGGGTGACTGACAGGACGGGGACTGCAGCGTATCGAGCGGCCAACGCGCGGTGGCCCGGATCTTCAGATCGTCGTGCTCCCCCGCCGCGAGCCGTCGATAGCCAGCGTACGCGATCATCGCAGCGTTGTCGGTGCAAAACTCCGGTCGCGGATACAGCACTTTCAGCCCACGGCGTTCACCGAGCGCCTGCAACTCGGCGCGCAAGCGGCGATTGGCGCCGACGCCGCCGGCAACCACCAATGTCTTCAGCCCAGTCTGCTTGGCCGCGCGTGCGCATTTGGCAACCAGCGTCTCGACCACGGCCTGCTGAAATTCATACGCAACGTCGGCCCGCGTCTGTTCATCGAGCTTGCGATCGCGAATCGCGACCACGACCGCGGTCTTCAACCCGCTGAAGCTGAAGTCCAATCCCGGCCGGTCGAGCATGGGCCGAGGGAAATCGAAACCGCTCGGCTTGCCGGCCTCCGCCAGCTTGGCCAGCGCCGGACCGCCGGGGTATGGCAGACCAAGCATTTTCGCGGTCTTGTCGAAAGCCTCGCCAGCGGCGTCATCCAGGGAGGAGCCGATGATCCGGTAATCCCCCAGGCCGCGCACTTCGGCCAGCAAGGTATGGCCGCCGGACACCAACAGCGCCAGGAAAGGAAACTCCGGCGGGGTGCTCTCCAGCATCGGCGCAAGCAGATGCCCTTCCAGGTGATGCACGCCAACCGCGGGTTTCCCCCAGGAAAACGCCAGGCTGCGCGCCACCGAAGCGCCGACCAGCAGTGCTCCGACCAGGCCGGGGCCGGCCGTATAGGCCACGCCATCCAATTGGGCCGGCTCGATTTTCGCCTCCAGCAGCGCCTGCTGAACCAGCGGCAGCAGCTTCTTTACATGGTCGCGCGAGGCCAGCTCCGGCACCACGCCGCCATAGACGGCGTGCAGCTTGACCTGGCTGTACAGGCAATGGGACAGCAGCCCGCGCTCGCCGTCGTAGACGGCGGCGGCAGTCTCGTCGCAGGAGGTTTCGATACCCAGTACTTTCAAGGCGGGGACTTTCAAAATGACGCGGCAACCTTATAAATCGGGAGCTTGAGGCAGGGCATGCCGGTCCCGACCTGCGCTTTTGGGAGGCGAAGCTTAAACGCCAACGGCCCCGGGCGGGCCGATTTTCACGGGAATTTTGCTTTTCCCGGTGCGGGCGATTAGACTGCCGCGCTCTCAACCGTCCCCGTGCCGTTCGCTTGCGACCCCGACGCCCGTTTTCGGCGCTGTCGTCGGCTCGAATATCGACCAGGGCGACCAGGGGTGAGCCAGGCAGGAGGCCCGAATGCCGAGTGTGCAGGGGTGCACGGGTTCGGCCGTTTCAACATTCAGAGGTAGTATGCCGAGCGTTCGCGTCCGAGAAAACGAGTACTTCGATGCCGCCTTGCGGCGCTTCAAGCGCGCCTGCGAAAAGGCCGGGGTCCTGACGGAGCTGCGCCGCCGGGAGTTCTACGAGAAGCCCACTCAGGAACGTAAACGCAAGAAGGCCGCCGCCGTGAAGCGCCACATGAAGCGCGTCAGCCGCGACGGCAGCAGCCGCGGCGGCGCCCGCGCCCGCGCCTACTGATCGACCCGATCAGACCGTTTGCCGGGGACGGCGCGGAGCCTTCCGCTCCGTCCCCTTCGATGACGTTCCGACCCTTTCGAGCTCCAGCCCATGTCGTCTCCCTCTCTCAAGGACCGCGTCACCGAAGACATGAAGGCCGCGATGCGCGCCAAGGACAGCGAGCGCCTCGGCACCATCCGCATGATCACTTCCGCCATCAAGCAGCGTGAAGTGGACGAGCGCATCCAGCTCGACGACAGCCAGGTGCTGGCGGTCATCGAAAAGATGATCAAGACCCGCAAGGAATCCATCGCCCAGTTCCAGAGCGCCGGGCGCGACGACCTGGTCGCCAAGGAACAGAAGGAAGTCGACCTGCTGCAAGGCTACCTGCCTCAGCAGCTCAGCGAGGCCGAGGTAGACGCACTGATCGCCGAGGCGATCGCCGAGTCCGGCGCCACTTCGATCAAGGATATGGGCAAGGCCATGGCGCTGCTCAAACAGAAAGCGCAGGGCCGAACCGACATGGCCAGCGCCAGCGCGCGCCTGAAAGCCCGACTCGGCGGATAGAGCCTGGCGGCTGATTCCCTTTCGGCCGCCTGCGGCACGAGGTTCAACGGCCACCACCCAGGCACGCGAGCCCACTCTGACCATTCATTAGTCACTAGTCACTAGTCACTTCTGTCTAGGGTGTATTCTTCTCCCCGGGAGCTTGGGCGACATCCGCAGCCGTGTCTGGTCTCATCCCCAAACATTTCATCGAAGAGCTGATCGCGCGGGTCGACCTGGTCGAGCTGATCGGCAGCCGCGTGCCGCTGAAAAAGCACGGCCGGGAATACAAGGCCTGTTGTCCCTTCCACGGCGAGAAGACGCCGTCGTTCACCGTGGTTCCGGAAAAGAATTTCTATCACTGCTTCGGCTGCGGCGAGCACGGCAACGCGCTCGGCTTTTTGATGAAGCACGACAATCTCGGCTTCATCGAGGCGATCGAGGAGCTGGCCGATCGAGTCGGCGTCGAGGTGCCGCGCGAGCAAACTCCGGGCCAACGGCCACCGCCGTCGGATGCGTTGTTTGCGACTTTGGAAAAAGCCGCCGGCTTCTACCGCAACGAGTTGATGAACACCTCACGCGGTAAGGACTACTTCAAATCGCGCGGCATCAGCGGCGAGACCGCCATCAAGTTCGGCCTCGGCTATGCGCCGGACGCCTGGGATTCCCTGCTGAAATTGCTGGGCGGCAACGATGCCGACCGCGCACGATTGTTGCAGGTGGGATTGATCATTGAGCGCGACAACCGCTCCGGTCATTACGACCGTTTTCGTGATCGCGTCATGTTCCCGATTCGGGATGCCCGCGGCCGCACCCTCGGTTTCGGCGGGCGGGTGCTCGATAAAGGCGAGCCCAAGTACATGAACTCGCCAGAAACAGAACTGTTTCACAAAGGCCGCGAGCTTTATGGCTTATATGAGGCTCGTCAGGCGACACGAACCCTGGCGCGGCTGTTGATCGTTGAAGGTTACATGGACGTGGTGCGGCTGCATCAAGCGGGCATCACGTATGCGGTGGCCACTCTGGGTACGGCCACGACACCGGAGCATCTGGCACGCGTGTTTCGCATCTGTAACGAAGTCACGTTCTGTTTCGACGGCGACCGCGCCGGCCGTGCCGCTGCCTGGAAAGCCCTGGAGAACTCGCTTAGCCAGGTGCGCGAAGGCCGGCAGATCCGCTTCCTGTTTCTGCCCGAAGGGCATGACCCGGACTCGCTGGTCGGCGAAGAAGGCCGCGAGGCGTTCGAGGCTCGGATCAAACAGGCCATGCCGTTGTCTGAATATTTCATTCAGCACCTGAGCTCGCAGGTGGATACCAGGAGCATCGACGGGCGCGCCAGTCTGGGCGAGATGGCACGGCCATTGCTGGAGCGCATCCCCGCCGGAATATTCCGGGAATTGCTGGTCGACGAAGTCGCCAAGGTGGTGGGACTGTCGCGCGACCGAGTGTCGTTGGTACGCGGGGCAACGCCCGCCGAGCCCAGCCAGGCTGCGCAGACTGAACGCCCGCGCTGGAGCGGAACACCCACCCACCGAGCTTCGGCGGGCCGGCGAAATCTGGTGCGTCAGGCGATTCACCTGTTGGTTCACTATCCGGAAATTGCCGACAAGGTGGTCCTGAACCCGGCGCTGGTGACGCTCGAGCGTCCCGGCGTGCCGCTGCTGATCGAATTGATCGAGGAACTCGGTCGGCGTCCATGCGCTAACACTGGTGCACTGCTTGAACGCTGGCGGGACCGCCCCGATGTTGAGCACCTGGCGAAATTGGCTGCGCAGGAATGCCTGGTCGATGCCGCCGGTGCCGCCAAGGATCTGGCGGGTGCGGTTCAGCACCTCGGCGAGGAAGCCGCCCGGCTCCGGACCGATCTTTTGTCAAAAAAGAGCGGCTTGAGCGAGGCCGAAAAGGCTGAATTGCAGGGGCTATTGGCCCGCAAACTTCCGGTCGGTCATGGTGCGTGAACACGAACCTAGCGCCCGGAAAACGATCAAAGTACACTGCGCGGTCTTTTTTAGCCCGCCCACCCCGAACCCGACGTGAGGGCCTGACACTTGAGTAAAACATTGGCAGCAAAGAAGGAACCGGCGCAGATCGCCGATGAGCGTCAATCGCAATTGAAGCTGCTGATTGCCCGGGGCAAGGAGCAGGGCTACCTGACGTACGTCGAGGTCAATGACCATCTGCCCAGCGAAATCGTCGATCCCGAGCAGATCGAAGATATCGTCAACATGATCAATGACATGGGCATTCCGGTGTACGAGAAGGCGCCGGAATCCGAAGCCCTGTTGTTGACCGAGCCCGTGGTTGCCGACGAGGAGGCTGCCGAAGAGGCCGCCGCCGCGCTCGCCACCGTGGACGCCGAATTCGGCCGGACCACCGATCCGGTCCGCATGTACATGCGCGAGATGGGCACGGTCGAGCTGTTGACCCGCGAAGGCGAAATTCGCATCGCCAAGCGCATCGAAGAAGGCCTGGACGCGGTTCGTACCGCGCTCTCCAGCTATCCCCTGACCTATACCTTCATGCTCAATCAGTACGAGCAGGTGAAGGCTGGCCAGGGCCGCCTGGTCGACATCATCACCGGCTTCATCGATCCGAACGCGCCCGACGAGATCGCCGCTCCGGTCAATCCGAAGCTGGCCGCGGCTGCCGCGCCTGCCGAAGAGGAGAGCGAGGACGAGGAAGCCGATGGTGGCGGCGAGGACGAGGAGACGCTCGAGACCGGCCCGGATCCGGAAGAGGCCGCGCGCCGCTTCGCGTCCATTGCCAAGCTGCACCAGCAGGTCGTCAAGGCCATGGCCGAGGACAAGACCGGCAAGGACCCGAAGTCGGTCAAGCTGCGCAAGAAGCTGGCCTCCGAGTTCATGGAGCTGAAGCTCGCGCCGAAGATGTTCGACGCGTTGATCGTGCAACTGCGCGACAACGTCGCCGAGATCCGCAACCTCGAGAAGCAGATCATGATCCTGTGCGTGCGCGACGCCGGCATGCCGCGCAAGGACTTCATCTCGACCTTCCCGAAGAACGAGACCAACACCAAGTGGCTCGACAAGCACATCCGTGCCAAGCGCAAGCATTCGGCCGCGCTGGCGCGCCTGCGTGAAGAGATCGAGAAGCAGCAGAAGAAGCTGATGTCGCTCGAGGAACGCGTGCACCTGATGATCGCGGAGATCAAGGAGATCAACCGCGAAGTGGCCGTGGGCGAAGCCAAGGCCCGCCGCGCCAAGAAGGAGATGGTGGAAGCCAACCTCCGTCTGGTGATCTCGATCGCCAAGAAGTACACCAACCGTGGCCTGCAGTTCCTGGACCTGATCCAGGAGGGCAACATCGGCTTGATGAAGGCGGTGGACAAGTTCGAATACCGCCGCGGCTACAAGTTCTCGACCTATGCGACGTGGTGGATTCGCCAGGCGATCACCCGTTCGATCGCCGACCAGGCGCGCACCATCCGTATCCCGGTGCACATGATCGAGACCATCAACAAGCTGAACCGCATCTCGCGGCAGATGCTGCAGGAGATGGGCCGCGAGCCGACGCCGGAAGAGCTGGCGGTGCGCATGGAGATGCCGGAGGACAAGGTCCGCCGCGTGCTCAAGATTGCCAAGGAGCCGATCTCCATGGAAACGCCGATCGGCGACGACGAGGATTCGCATCTTGGCGATTTCATCGAGGACACCTCGGTGGATTCTCCGATCGACTCGGCGACCATGGAGTCGCTGCGCGAGACCACGCACTCGGTGCTCGCCGGTTTGACGCCGCGGGAGGCCAAGGTGCTTCGCATGCGTTTCGGTATCGACATGAATACCGATCACACGCTGGAAGAGGTGGGCAAGCAGTTCGATGTGACGCGTGAGCGTATTCGTCAGATCGAAGCGAAGGCGTTGCGGAAGCTGCGGCATCCGAGCCGGAGCGAGCAGCTGCGTAGCTTCTTGATGGATGACTGATTGAAGACCCTCCCCCTGGCCCCCTCCCGCGAACGGGAGGGGGAACAGAATTTTCTATTTCGGGCCCCTGACGGGGCCCGAATTTTTTCCGCACTCCAGCCTTTGTTCCGGGCGAGAACTCCTGGTTAAGGTTCCTGGCCGATGGCCGATGTTCCCGGCTGGCGATCCTGGCGGACGTTCCTGGGTAGCGCTCTCGGCTAACGACATTGGCATCGACATCTTCAACAACGGGAACCGAGCATCGCGTCCTGGCGTCTAATCTACAGAGGGAAATGTTCGGAGGCTGCTGAATGAGCCTGTTGTTCTACCTGATGCTGTTCGTCGTGATGTGCGTGTTCGGCTGGTCCGTCAAGGGCGCGGGCTGAACGTTGATCACATCCGCTCACCGCGAAGTCTTTCGCAGCTCGCGCATGAGCTCGCCACGACGACTCGTCACCACATAACGTTCCAAACCCAACCAGAGTGCAAGATCCGTGAGCCGTTGCATCAGCGGCTCCAGCACCGACGTCACGGATACGCCCGGCTCGACGCTGCCGCCTTTCACCTGCAGTACCCCGCTGCTGCGTTCCGATTTCAGGTCGACGCGCCCGACCACGCGCTCGCCCACCAGCAACGGCAGCACGTAGTAACCGTGCTTGCGCTTGTGGACCGGCGTGTAGATCTCGAGCCGGAAGTGAAAGTCGAACAGTCGCTCGGTGCGCTGCCGCTCCCAGATCAGTGAATCGAACGGCGACAACAGTGCTGCCAATCCGGCCACCTTGCCGGCTGCTGGAATCTTGGCTTCACGATGCAGATAAGCCTTCTGCTTCCAGCCTTCCACCGTGACCGGCAGCAACTCACCGGCTTCCACCAACTCCGCCAGGCGTGCAGCCGCATCCTTCGCAGGTAGGCGAAAGTAATCGCGCAGGTCGCGAGCAGTCGACACTCCCATGGCTCGGGCCCCGATCGACATCAGCTCACGCTGTGCCTGCTCTCTTGACGGCACGGAAGCTGTACGCACGGCTTCCGGCAACACACGTTCGGTCAGGTCATATAGCCGCTCGAAGTTGCGCCGGCGCGCCGTGGTCACGATGCCGCTCCAGAACAGCCACTCCAGGATTTGCTTGCCCTGGCTCCACCCCCACCACGCTCCCCGGGACTTGCCCGCATCGATCAGCTCGCTTGCTCCCAAAGGTCCCCGCTCGCGCAGTTGGTCGAGAACGTTCTTCACCAGGTCCTGGTGTGCGGTGGCGTACCGTTTCAATCCTCCCCAGATACCGATGCCGCTGCGTGCATCGTCCATGCGCCAGCGGAACAGCGGGTGGGCTTCGATGGGCAGGAACGACGCCTCGTGGCCCCAATACTCGAACAGCAAACGATCGTCATAGGCGGCGCGTTCGAGCAGCGCGTTCGGGTAAGCGCCGCGCCGGGAAAAGATGGGAAGGTAGTGCGAACGCACCAGCACGTTCACCGAATCGATCTGCACCACGCCGAGCCGCCGCACGATCTCCGTCAGCGCCTTGGCGCTGCGAGGCGGCCCGCCGTTCGCTACGAACTGTTGTGCCGCCAACGCCGCGCGTCGCGCCTCGCCGATGGCAAGTGAATCCTTCGCTCTGCCCATGAAAGACCAGCATCCCGACAGTCAGGAAAGCTGGCAGTGTAGCCGCAAATCCTGACCAGGCCCGCCACGTTTGGGCATGTGATCGGTGGGCGGAAGCTCAGGTTTCAAGTGGCATGTGAGTCGCGGTCGCGCCGACGTTGGCCGGTCGAGCGTGCTTGCAACGCCACCACGGCTGAGCGGCGTGGCAATCGCCCAAGCGCACTGCCTCACCGATGCGCGGCATCGTCAAACGAATACCCTGTTGCGCCGACAGCGAGAGCATTTTCTCCATGGGCTCGTCCCAAGCATGGAAAGCCAGATCGAACGTGGCGTTGTGAATCGGCAGCAGCCAGTCGCCGCGCAAATCCCGATGGGCCTGCATGACCTGCTCGGGAAGCATGTGCACCCCTTCCCATCGCTTGTCATACGCGCCCGCTTCCAACAAGGTGAGATCGAAAGGACCATGCCGTTGGCCGATCTCCGCGAAACCGTCGAAGTAGCCGCTGTCGCCGCTGAAGAAGATGCGATGATTGCCGGTGTAGATCGACCACGACGCCCACAAGGTCGGATTGTCTGCAAACATGCTGCGCCCGGAAAAGTGCTGCGCGGGCGTGGCGGTGAATTGAATGCCTTCCACTTCGACCGTCTGCCACCAGTCGAGCTGACGCGTCTTCTCGGCGGGAATGCCCCAGCGAACGAGCTGATCGCCTACGCCGAGGGGCGCAAGAAACATGCTGGTCCTGGCGGCCAGCGCAATCACGGTATCGCGATCGAGATGGTCGAAGTGATCATGCGACAGCACGACCGCGGCCAGCGGCGGCAAGTCCGCCAGCGAGATCGGCGTCGGCATGAAACGTTTCGGTCCGAACCATTGCACCGGCGAAGCGCGCTCGGAAAATACCGGATCGGTCATCCAGAAGTTGCCGTTCAGCTTCATCAGCACGGTCGAATGACCGAGCCGATAGATCGAACCCTCCGGCGCTTGCCGCAACTGCTCGGGCGTGAGCGGCGAGACGGACAATTGCCGGGGCGGCACGGTGCGGCTCTGGTCTTTGAAAAGGAACTGCCACCACAGTTTCGCCAGCTGCCAACCGCCGGGCTTCTTCGGTGGCGAGGCATTGCGGAATTTACCGTCACGAAACTGAGGCGATTCATGGGCCGGCCGTTGGCCCTCATTCACATTCATAGCCGCATTCATAGCCACGCTCATAGCCACAACTCCTAGCAGCAACACCCGCCAACCTGGCGCATGGGTGTCATCTTGCCCGGGAAGACTTAGCGTGAAGTTGGGCGAAGCTGGCAAATCCTTGCCCGATCCTGCAGATAGAGCGGCCGCCTGCACATCAGCCCGATGACATCAGTGGATAAAATTGTGGCACGGCCCAGATCAGCGCCAGCCACATGATGATCGTCAGCGGCACGCCGACGCGAACGAAGTCGCCGAAGCTGTAACCGCCGGCGCTATAGACGAGCAAGTTGCAATTGTCCGCCATGGGCGTGGCGTAGCCCATGTTCACTCCGAACATGACCGCCAATACAAACGGTTCCGGCGGCAGCCCCAGTTGCCTGGCCAGCTCGATCGCAATCGGCGTGCCGATGACCGCGGCGGCACTGTTGGAGATCACACTGCTCATGGCCGCCATGAACAGCATGGTCGCGCTGAACACAGCCAACGGCGGAAATGACTTCGCGACCGCGGCGCCGAGTTGCGCAACGTATGCAGCGCCGCCGGTTGTCACCAATGCAAGGCTCAACGCCAGACTGGCCACGGTCAGCAGGATCATCGATGAATCCAAGGCTCGCGTCGCCTGGCGCCACTTCAAACATCCAGTCGCGACCATGACCAGCACACCGCAAATTGCAGCGATAGCAACTGGCGCGATTCGCAGCGAGGCGATGGCGACGATGCCGGCCATGATGCCCAACGCCAGCGGAGCTTTCGCCGTCAGCGGCACATTGCTGGTGGCATCGAGCACGAGCAACTCGCTGCGCCGCTTCAGTGCTTCGATCTGCTCCTCCGGCCCCTGCACGAGCAATACGTCACCGACGCCGAGCCGCACGTCGCGCAAAGGCGTGTCATGGCTCAGCGCCTCGGCCTTGCCCGGTCGATGCACGGCCAACGGAATCAGCTGGTAGTGCCAGTCGAAGTTGGCCTGCGCCAAGGTTCGATCGAGCAGCGGCGAGGCCGGCGTGAGCACCAGCTCGGCGGTCTGCTGATCCGGCGCCGTCAATGGATGCTCCGCATCGACGCGAACATCGCCGGAGAAAAGCGTCGCACCGAGCACGCGCGAATATTCCATCAACCGTTCGGATGTATCGCGCACCACGAGTTGATCCCCGATGCGCAACACCATGTCCGGCAGCGGCGTCATCACCAGTTCCGGCGAGCGGCGTACCGATAGCACGTTCATCTCGCCTTGCGTGAGCTTCTTTGCGTCCGCCAGCGTCTTACCGACCACCGAGCTGTCTTCGGTCAGATGCAACTGGGCGTCGAAGATGCGTGGCGAAGAATTGACGAATGAGGGCGGCTTGTCCGGCAGCAGCCGCGGCGCCACCAGCCACAGGAACAACAGCCCGGGAATCGCCGCCAGCGCCGCCGGCGCAATGAAGTCGAACATATGAAAGCGCTCGATGCCGAGACTCGCCGCGCTGCCAATGACCAGCAGGTTCAGCGACGTGCCGATCGGCGTGCCCATGCCGCCGATCTGCGACGCAAAGGTCATGGGCATCAGGAGCTTCGACGGCGACATGTTCGAGCGCATGGCTACAGCCGTCAGGATGGGAATCATCAACACGACCTGCGGCGTGTTGTTCATGAACGCGCTGACCACCGCGGTGACGACCAGGACCACGCCCATCGCGAGCAGTGGACTGAGCTGCCAGACGCGATGGACTACGCGCCCGATCGGCGCCAGCGCCCCGGTGGCCACCAGCCCCTGGCTGGCCATCATCAACGCGCAAATCGCAATCAACGCCTCGTTGCCGAATCCCGCAAAGAACCGCGTGGGATCGAGCGCCTCGCCCTCCGCGCCCGGATACGGAAACACGCTGAAGCCGATGGCGAGTATCGCCACCACCAGCAGGCTGGAAGTCTGGATGGGAATGGAGTCGCGCGAGAACAAGTAGAGCGCGACCAGCGTGAGCAGCATGACAGCGATCGCATGCGGGTCGGGCGGCGGGATCGACGTCATCGCGCTCCAAATGAGTGACGCTACGACATGGTTCCAGGACGGTCAACCTCCGGTCGAGGAGCAGTCGACAGTCATGCTGCGCTACAATGTCGTGCCAGACATAAGCCGGCAGTGCATTACGGTTAAGTTGGTGGGATTTTGTAATCCTCGCAACGCGCCGGTGTGAACTGCGTTGCAGGCTGCGGCGCCACCGCTCTGGCAGCATCCATGGGTCGAAGTCGAACGAGGGCCGAGCATCATGAATTCGAGTATCGAGATCTCCATCGATCTCACGGCCCAGGAACTGACCGACCCTTCCATCGTCGCCCCCATCGAAGTGGACGACATCTGCGAATTCGACCCCCTGCTCAAGCCTCAGCCGGCAGCCAACAATGACGGCGCGGCCCTCTCGCCCGCGGACCCGATGCCGGACCCGGCGCTCGATGCCGACACCATCGAGGTGGAGATCGAGCTGAACATGGAGCAGATGGACGCGATGTTGAGTGGGTTGCTTCGCTGAATGGATTTGGCGCGGATGAGTTCCGCGTTGTCTCGGTAGGCTGAAGAGCTCGGAAGACCCTCCCCCTGCCCCCTCCCGTGAACGGGAGGGGGAATCAAGTTTTTATTTTTTTTCTTTTCCGGAAGAAGAGCTAAAGAACTTTCGCAGTGCTGTTCCAGGCACGGGGCGTTTTATCGGTAACTGAAGAGCCGGAAGACCCTACCCCTGCCCCCTCCCGTGAACGGGAGGGGGAGTCAAGTTTTTATTTTTTTCTTTCCGGAAGAAGAGTTAAAGAACCTTCGCAGTGCTGTTCCAGGCACGGGGCGTTTTATCGGTAGCTGAAGAGCTCGGAAGACCCTCCCCCTGCCCCCTCCCGTGAACGGGAGGGGGAATCAAGTTTTTATTTTTTTCTTTTCCGGAAGAAGAGCTAAAGAACTTTCGCAGTGCTGTTCCAGGCACGGGGCGTTTTATCGGTAGCTGAAGAGCTCGGAAGACCCGCCCCCTGCCCCCTCCCGTGAACGGGAGGGGGAATCAACCTTTTATTTATTTTTTTCTTTCCCGGAAGAAGAACTAAAGAGGATTGCGGCGGTGTTCCGGGAATATCAGTTCCCTCCGGGCACGGGCCCGGTTACATGCTCGGCTCACGGTCGTTCTAGGCGCGGGTGCGTTACATGTTTGGCCGGCCGGGGTAGTGGCGCATCAGCTCGGTCACGACCGCATTGATGGCGACCTTCGGGTTCTGCAGTTCCTCTTCAGTCACGCGGCCCTCGGCTACGCCTTCCCACACCAGCTGTTTCTTCTCCGCGTCGACGATGTCGATGTTCAGCGTGCCGACCTTGTACGTGACCGTTCGATCTTCGTCATACAGCGGCCATGCGCTGTACAGCCCGTAGCGATAGCCGTAGTAGCCATAGCCCAGCGAGGCGCTGGGGCCCGGGCGCAGCTCGGTGCGCTCGCGCGTGTTCATGAAGAAATTCACCAGCAGGTCCGGATGATCCTCGCTGTACTTGTAACCGCGAGCTTCCATCTGCGCGGACATGGCGCTCTTCAGGTAGCTGGTGACC
>NZ_DASWVW010000053.1:0-35164 GCF_036406195.1 Steroidobacter sp. | reverse complement strand
GTCGTGACGCGGCGCCACGTCCGGGGCTTGGACCGCGCTTCGGAGCCGAAGTGCGGTGCGTCGGATGCTGCCTTGTATTGTCTGTGGAACCCCCCTATAAAGAGTGCGAACTGGTGGCGCGTTACGTTGATGACGGAAGAGAGCACACGGCATGAGCGGGGTCTGGTCGCCGAGGAAGCGGAGCCCAAGCTCAAGCGACCTCCGTTGTATCAGGTCGTCCTGCTGAACGACGACTACACGCCGATGGAGTTCGTCGTGGACGTGCTGGAGCGCATCTTCGGCATGGATCGCACGACCGCCACACGCGTTATGCTGGAAGTGCATACCAAAGGCAAAGGGGTGTGCGGCGTCTTCACCTTCGAGATCGCCGAGACCAAGGTCGCGCAGGTGACCACTTACGCGCGTCAACACCAGCATCCTCTGTTGTGCACGATGGAAGAAACGTGAAGTCGTTCACCGCATCAGTTCGTGCACCTCTCCAGCCTGGACTCGACGCAAGCGCCAGCCTGGAATCGGACGGCGGTCAGCGAGGCCGGAAGCCGGGGGTTGGAAACCGAATGCCAGGCAGGTTCCGAACCTCCGCATTCAGCAACGGTCCACTCATTTAGGTGGCTTGTAGGTATTGGTGAGAGTCAGTCCGTGTTAAGCAGCGAACTCGAAATCTGTCTCAACGAGGCTTTCCAGTCGGCGCGCGAAGCGCGGCACGAGTTCATGACCGTGGAGCATCTGCTGCTCGCGATCGTGGACACGCCGAAAGTCCGGGAAATCCTCCGAGCCTGCGGCGCGGACGTCGCCCGCCTGCGCAAGGACCTGAAGGATTTCATCGATCAGACCACCCCGCGGTTGAAGGATGATGACGATCGCGAGGTGCAGCCGACGCTGGGCTTCCAGCGCGTGCTGCAGCGAGCCGTCTTCCACGTCCAGTCCAGCGGCAAGAAGGAAGTGACCGCCGCCAATGTGCTCGTGGCCATTTTCAGCGAGAAGCATTCGCACGCGGCCTACCTGCTGTCGATGCAGGACGTCGCTCGCCTGGACGTCGTCAATTACATCTCTCACGGCCTGTCGAAGATCGCCGAGGACCGTCCCGACAAGGACGAAGCGTCGCCCGGCAGCGAAGCCGAGCGCGGCGAGCCCGATGGCGGCACGGCGCTGGAGAAGTTCACCACCAATCTGAACAAGCTGGCGATGGAAGGGCGGATCGATCCGCTGATCGGCCGTCGTACCGAAATCGAGCGCACGGTGGAGATTCTGTGCCGTCGTCGCAAGAACAATCCGCTCTATGTCGGCGAAGCCGGCGTGGGCAAGACCGCCATCGCCGAAGGTCTGGCGCGCATGATCATCGAAGACAAGGTGCCGGAGGTGCTCTCCGACAGCACGGTCTATTCGCTCGACATGGGCGCCCTGATCGCGGGTACCAAGTATCGCGGCGATTTCGAGAAGCGCCTGAAAAGCGTGCTCTCCGAGCTGAAAAAGAATCCAGGCTCGATCCTGTTCATCGACGAGATCCACACCGTCATCGGTGCCGGCGCGGCTTCCGGCGGCGTCATGGATGCGTCCAATCTGATCAAACCGGCGCTGGCCAACGGCGAGCTGCGCTGCATTGGCTCCACGACGTACAGCGAATACCGCGGCATCTTCGAGAAGGATCACGCGCTGGCGCGCCGCTTCCAGAAGATCGACATCGTCGAGCCGACGGTGCCGGAGACGATCGAGATCCTGAAGGGCCTGCGCTCGCGCTTCGAAGAGCATCACAATGTGAAGTACGCAGACGACGCGCTGACCGCGGCGGCGGAGTTGGCTGCGCGGCACATCAACGATCGTCAGCTACCGGACAAGGCCATCGACGTGATCGATGAAGCGGGTGCGCGATTGCGCCTGAAGCCAGAGGAAGAGCGCGAGACCACCGTTACCACGCAGATGATCGA
This sequence comes from Steroidobacter sp., assembly GCF_036406195.1. Lineage (GTDB taxonomy): Bacteria > Pseudomonadota > Gammaproteobacteria > Steroidobacterales > Steroidobacteraceae > Steroidobacter. The sequence continues at coordinate 33,239 of NZ_DASWVW010000053.1, read as the reverse complement.
AGACGTGGTGGCACGCATCGCCCGCATTCCGCCGAAGAACGTGTCGACGTCGGATAAGGACGTGCTGCGCAATCTCGAGCGCAACTTGAAGCTGGTGATCTTCGGTCAGGATCAGGCCATCGAGTCGCTGGCCTCGGCGATCAAGATGTCGCGTTCCGGCCTGGGCGATCAGCGCAAGCCGGTGGGCTCGTTCCTGTTCGCCGGCCCGACCGGCGTCGGCAAGACCGAAGTCACGCGGCAGCTGGCGATCGCGCTCGGTGTCGAGCTGATCCGCTTCGACATGTCGGAATACATGGAGCGCCACACCGTGTCGCGCCTGATCGGTGCGCCTCCGGGCTATGTGGGCTTCGACCAGGGTGGCCTGCTCACCGAGGCCATCAACAAGCATCCGCATTCGGTGCTGCTGCTCGATGAAATCGAGAAGGCGCATCCGGACGTGTTCAACCTGCTGCTGCAGGTCATGGACCACGGCACGCTCACCGATAACAACGGCCGCAAGGCGGATTTCCGGCACGTGGTCATTGTCATGACGACCAACGCCGGTGCCTTCGAGATGAATCGTCCGTCCATCGGTTTCACCCAGCAGGATCACAGCACCGATGGTATGGAAGCCATCAAGCGGCTGTTCTCGCCGGAGTTCCGCAACCGCATGGATGCCATCATCCAGTTCAACGGCCTGGATCCGCGCACCATTCAGCGCGTGGTCGACAAGTTGCTGGTCGAAGTCGAGGCGCAGCTGGAGCAGAAGGGTGTGCAGTTGCACATCGACGACGCGGCGCGCGAGTGGATGGCACGCAAGGGCTACGATCCGAAGATGGGTGCGCGGCCCATGGCCCGCGTGATTCAGGAAGCGATCAAGCGTCCGCTCGCCGAAGAGCTACTGTTCGGGCGGCTGGTCAACGGCGGTCATGCCTTCGTGACGGTCGGGCCGGACGATCAGCTCAAGGTGGAGGCGCGCCCCGACATGGAGCAGGCGCTGCTGGAAGAATCCAAATAAGCCGGTGGGAAGGCCGGCTGCCGGTGGGAAAAATTCCTGCTGCGTCAGCGGCCGCGATACACGATGCGACCCTTGGTCAGGTCGTAGGGCGTGAGCTCGACGGTCACCGCGTCGCCGGTCAGGATACGGATATAGTTCTTGCGCATCTTACCGGAGATATGCGCAATCACGGTGTGGCCGTTGTTCAGCTGCACCTTGAATGTGGTGTTCGGCAGCGTGTCGATCACGCGGCCTTCCATCTGAATCGCATCTTCTTTCGACATGCACTCTCGAAGACTGTCCGGCAAGGCCCGCCGGCAGGGCGCGCGAATTGTGCATAAAGGCCCCCGGCAATGCAATTGAAGCACTGACCTATACCTCTCGCAGCATTCGCCGCAATCAGCCCTTCATACGTTCGCGAGCGCCGATTCGTTCCCTGGATCGGCCCAAAGCTTCGGCTCCAAATCCCAGTGGACATGCTGTTCCAGCACCTGGGTGAACTCCGCCCGCGGAATCATCCGGGCCCCCAGGCTCATCAGGTGGGGCGTCTGCATCTGGCAGTCGATCATGTGGAAGCCGCGGTCGGTCAGCTCCTCGCAGAGCCGTTTCAGCGCAACTTTCGAAGCGTCGCGCTCGGTGCTGAACATGGATTCGCCGAAGAAGATCCGGCCCACCGCGACCCCGTACAAGCCGCCGACCAGCCGGCCGTCCAGCCAGGTTTCCACCGAGTGGGCGAAGCCGAGCTTGTGGAGTTTGATGTAGGCGGCACGCATCTCCGGCGACAGCCAGGTCCCGCCCGGCCGCAGCTCGGAGCTGCCGCAGGCCCGGATCACATCCCGGAAGGCCGTGTCCATACGCGTGACGAAGCCACGATTGCGGCTGGATTTGAGCAGGCTGCGCGACACCTTGAGCTCGTTCGGCAGCAGAATGGCGCGTGGATCGGGGCACCACCAGAGGATGGGTTGGCCGCGCGAGTACCAGGGGAAAATGCCGCGTCGATAGGCGGCCAGCAGCCGCGTCGGCGACAGATCGCCACCCGCCGCCAGCAGGCCATCCGGCTCGACCAGCGCGCGGTCGACCGGAGGGAAGGCGTCAGGCGAGTCGTGCTCCGAAAGCCAGACAATGGAGCCGCGCATGGTTCAGCACCTGGGGCCAGACCACCAGTGACACCGCCCTGCGCGCTTATCTCGATTCCGGCTCTGCATGATGAACCTCGCTGCCATCGCGATTGCGATGGAACGGCACGTGTTGCTCGACCTGCAGGATATATTGATCGATCGCCGCGCGCTCATCATTTAGATACTGATCGATGGCCCGGCGGAAGCGCGGGTCGGCGATCCAGTGTGCCGACCAGGTGGCGGTGGGCTCGAAGCCGCGCGGCACTTTGTGCTCGCCCTGAGTGCCGGGCTCGAAATGGTGGAGCCCTTGTTCGATGCAATACTCGATGCCCTGGTAGTAGCAGGTTTCGAAATGCAGGCTGTGGTAGTTGGCGGCCGCGCCCCAGTAGCGCCCGTACAGCGCTTGCTCGCCGCGAAAGAAGATGGCGGTGGCGATGGGATGTCCTTGGTACTCCGCCAGCTTGATGACCACGGTGTCGGGCATCACTTCGGAAATCGTGCGAAAGAACTGCACGTTCAAATAGTGCTCATGACCGTGCGATTCGAAGGTCGCGGCGGAGAAGCCGAACACGATGTCCCACAGCCTGGCATCCATGTCCGCGCCCGTCAGCGTCCGAAAAGTCACTCCGCCTTCGCGGACCCGTCGCCGTTCGCGTAGTGCTTTCTTGCGCTTGTCGGCACGGAAGGTGGCAATGAAGTCGTCGAAGGATTGGTAGCCGCGGTTGTACCAGTGGAACTGGCAATCCTTGCGCCACAGGAATCCGGGCTCGCTGCCCTCGCTGTCCAGCGCCGCGCGATCCTCGTCGGTCAGGAATAGCAGATGCGCCGAGGACAGATGCTCCGCTTTCGCAAGAGCCACCAGCTCCTGGCTCAAGCGGGATTTCAATTCGGGCGAAGCATCCGGAGCCAGTAGCAACCGCGGGCCGGTGGCCGGCGTGAAGGGCGGCATGCTCACCAGTTTGGGGTAATAGCGCAGTCCCGCCTGATCGTAAGCGCGCGCCCAGCTCCAATCGAAAACGAACTCGCCCCACGAGTGCGACTTGCGATAGAGCGGCAGCGCTGCCACCAGGCGATGCTGGTCTTCGATGACCAGATGATTGGACCTCCAGCCGGTTGCCGGGCCGACACAGCCGGTGCGTTCCAGCGTCAGCAGAAATTCGTGGCGAACGAATGGATTGCCGTCCAACGCCAGCGCATTCCATTGCGCGGCGGGGATGCGATCGAGACTGGTGACGACGCGCGCTCGCAGATTCGCTGTCATTGGCCCGATCTTACCGATCGGGGCGGCGAATGACCTGCGCCGCGCGCATCGGCCGGATCAGGTTTTGAGACTCGTCGCATCGATCTGGTCGAGGTACTTGTCGGCGTCGAGCGCCGCCATGCAGCCGGTGCCGGCCGACGTGATCGCCTGGCGATAGACATGATCGGCGACGTCGCCTGCGGCGAACACGCCGGGCACGCTGGTCTGCGTGGCCATGCCATTCAAACCGGACTTCACGATCAGATAGCCGCCTTTCATTTCCAGCTGGCCTTCGAACAACTGCGTGTTCGGCGCGTGGCCCACGGCCACGAACATGCCGGTGACTTCGATCTCCTTCTTCGGACCGCCGGCCACCGGCGCCAGACGCAGGCCGGTGACGCCAGTGTCGTCGCCGAGCACTTCGTCGACGTTGTGATTCCACAGGATCGAGACTTTGCCGGCCTTTTCGCGTTCGAACAGCTGGTCCTGCAGGATCTTTTCCGAACGCAGCTTGTCGCGTCGATGCACGAGCGTGACGTGCGAGGCGATGTTGGAGAGGTACAGCGCTTCTTCGACCGCGGTGTTGCCGCCGCCGATGACCGCGACCCTCTGGTTCTTGAAGAAGAAGCCGTCGCAAGTCGCGCAGGCGGACACGCCGCGGCCGCGGAACTTCTGCTCGGATTCCAGGCCGAGGTACTTGGCCGTCGCGCCGGTTGCGATGATCAGCGCATCGCAGGTGTAATCCCCACGGTCACCTTCCATTCTGAAGGGACGTTGCGAGAGATCGACGCTGTTGATGTGGTCGTTCACCACCTCGGTATTGAAACGCTCGGCGTGCTCGCGCATGCGCTCCATGAGCTTGGGGCCTGTGAGACCGTGCGGATCGCCAGGCCAGTTGTCCACCTCGGTGGTGGTCATGAGCTGTCCGCCTTCTTCGAGGCCGGTCAGCAGCAACGGCTTGCGATTGGCGCGCGCGGCGTAGATGGCGGCGGAGTACCCGGCGGGGCCCGACCCCAGGATGATGAGTCGGGAGTGGCGGGGAGTGGTCATGTATGATTCACCTTCACGGTCCTTAAAGCGTCGACCTGATAGTTCCGACAATTTCTGAGGGCGACGGCCGCGAATAGCAACGCCGATCGTCGTTCATCCTGAACAGCACCATGCCCTCGCTCGGGGCCTCCGCGCAGCAACGCGCGGATGGCAGGGGCGCATGGTATGAAATGCACCCCCGGGCCGCCAAATAGACTGGCTCGATGCCCGTCATCGACGGACGAATTTGGGTGTGCGGGCGCCTTGGTGGCTGTCCAACACCCCGCTCGTGGCTGCGGCCGGGTTGGGGTATAGTAGTTAGTAGCGGATTTTCAGAGGTTTACGAGCCTTTGCTTATGCAGATCTTTGGGGTGAATCGAGTTGGCGAGTAGGACTGACGCGCGCGAGGGAATGCGGTTGGGGTCCACTGTCGTGCGCTCGCTGCGCGAGGGCGCGCTGTGGGTGTTCGGCGCGCTGGCGCTCATTGTGCTCGCGGCGCTGCTCACGTATGACCGCCACGATCCATCATTCGCCACGACCGGTGAGCCTGGTCCGATCTCCAACGTCATCGGTCCGCTGGGCGCCCATCTCGCGGGGCTGCTGGTGTTGCTGTTCGGCGCGCCGGCGTTCCTGTTTCCGGTGATGATCGGCTTCGCGGGTTGGCTGCTGTATCGGGATCGCAGCAAGGACGACGCGCAGTCGCGCGCGACCCTGGCCTTCCGCGGCCTGGGCTTCTTGCTCACGTTGGCGACCAGCTGCGGTCTGGCGAGCCTGCACTTCACTATCAACAGCTATCCCGATTCCGCCGGCGGCGTGCTCGGTTCGCTGGTGGGGCAGGGGCTGGACGCCGGGTTGAGCTTCCTCGGCGCGACCTTGCTGCTGCTCGCGCTTTGGCTGGCCGGCGTGTCGCTGTTCATCGGCCACTCGTGGATCCAAGTGATGGACTTCGTCGGTCGCTCGACGCTGCGCGGCATCGAATGGCTCTCCGAGCGCCTCAGCACGGCACGTGAGATCAAACAAGGCCGCGAAGTGAAGGAAGCGCGCAGCGAAATCATTCGCGAAGAGAAGAAGCGCGTGGCCTCGCGGCCGCCGCCGAAGATCGAGCCGGTGGTGCAGAAGGTCGAGAAGAGCGAGCGTGTCGAGAAAGAGCGCCAGGTGGCGCTGTTCGAAGCGCCGGCTTCGAAGGAACTGCCGCCGCTGTCGCTGCTCGACGATCCGCCGCCCAAGCAGCAGGGCTATTCCGCCGAAGCGCTCGAGGCGATGTCTCGTCTGGTCGAGCTCAAGTTGCGCGACTTCGGCGTCGAAGCCGAAGTGGTGGCCGTCAATCCAGGCCCGGTGATCACGCGTTTCGAGCTGAGTCTCGGCACGGGTGTGAAAGTCGCGCAGATCACCAATCTCGCCAAGGACCTCGCGCGCGCGCTGTCCGCAATCAGCGTGCGCGTCGTGGAAGTCATTCCGGGCAAGCCGACGGTGGGCCTGGAAATCCCCAACGAAAAGCGCGAGATCGTCACCTTGGGCGAGATCATCAAGTCCAAGACTTACGACGACATGACCTCGCCGCTGGCACTGGTGCTGGGCAAAGACATCAGCGGCGGTCCGGTGGTCGCCGATCTGGCACGAATGCCGCACTTGCTGGTCGGCGGTACGACCGGCTCGGGTAAGTCGACGGCGGTCAACGCAATGGTGCTGTCGCTGCTCTACAAGGCATCGGCCGAGCACGTGCGCCTGATCATGATCGATCCGAAGATGCTGGAATTGTCCGTGTACGAGGGCATTCCGCATCTGCTGGCGCCTGTGGTCACCGACATGAAGGAAGCCGCCAACGCGTTGCGCTGGTGCGTGGCCGAGATGGAAAGGCGCTATCAGCTGATGGCGGCATTGGGCGTGCGTAACCTGGCCGGCTTCAATCGCAAGATCAAGGAAGCGCAGGAAGCCAAGGAGCCGATCCGCGATCCGCTGCTGATGAAGATGCTCGGCCCTGAAGGCAACCCGAACGAGGTGCCGTTCCTCGAGCCGCTGCCGTTCATCGTGGTCATCGTCGACGAGTTGGCCGACATGATGATGATCGTCGGCAAGAAGGTCGAAGAGCTGATCGCGCGCCTGGCGCAGAAGGCGCGTGCTTCGGGCATTCACTTGATCCTGGCGACGCAGCGTCCGTCGGTGGACGTGATCACTGGCTTGATCAAAGCCAACATTCCGACGCGTATCGCCTTCCAGGTGTCGGCGAAGGTGGACTCGCGCACGATTCTGGATCAGATGGGCGCCGAGCAGTTGCTCGGCCACGGCGACATGTTGTTCCTGCAGCCCGGCACATCGGTGCCGGTGCGTGTGCACGGCGCCTTCGTTTCGGATGCGGAAGTGCATCGCGTGGTCGGCAGCTTGAAGGGTTCGTCGTCGCCGTCGTACGTGGACGAGATTCTGCGCGGACCTGCCACGCCGATTCCCGGCCTCAAGGGCGAGGAGGACGAGGGTGGTGGCGAAGGCGGCGAAGGTTCCGATGGCGAGTCCGATCCTCTGTACGATCAGGCCGTCAAGATCGTGGTCGAGTCGCGCAAAGCGTCTATTTCCGGCGTCCAGCGCCGCTTGAAGATCGGTTACAACCGCGCCGCCCGTATGATCGAGACCATGGAGGCCGCCGGCCTGGTGGGTCCGCTGCAATCCAATGGTTCGCGCGAAGTACTGGCGCCACCGCCAGTGGAAGATTAGGACGCCATGACACGTTTGCCCTTTGCCGGTCGCCCATTTGCCGGTCGAATTGTGGCCGCGTTACTGCTCACCCTGTGCGCGCATGTCACGTTTGCCGCGAGCGATCTGGCTGCGGGCCGTCAGAAAGTGGAAGGCTTCCTGCAAGGTTTGCAGTCGCTGCAGGCTCAGTTCAAACAAACGCTCACCGACCGCAATGGCCAGACTGTGGAACAGGCGAGCGGGACGCTCGTGGTTCGCCGGCCGGACCGCTTCCGCTGGGACTATCGCGAGCCGAACGAACAGCTCATTGTCGCCGACGGCTCGCGCATCTGGTTGTACGACGCCGATCTCGAACAGGTCACGGTTCGCAAGCTCGACGACACTCTGTCGGCGACGCCCGCCATGCTGCTCAGCGGCCAGGGCAGCCTGGAGCAGAACTTTGACGTCACCCAGACGTCGCAAGAGGGTGGCGTGTTCTGGGTACGCATGCAGCCCAAGCGTGACGACACGGATTTCAAATGGGTGCGGCTCGGTTTCGACGGTGCAACCCTGAAATTCATGGAGCTGGCTGACAAGCTCGGCCAGACCACGCACCTGGAATTCGCACAATTGGAACGCAATCCCACGCTCGATCCGTCACGATTCACGTTTACCGTACCGCCTGGTGCCGATGTGATCGGCGACGCGTCGCGCTGAGCGCGTAACGGCTTCGACCAGGAATGATCTTCATGCTGTCTTTGCGATTTCCACGGCTGTGGCTGGGGTTGGGCTGGCTTGCCGTCGCCCTGGCCATCCTGGTGTGCCTGGTGCCCACGACTCAGCTGCCGCAGCCGCCCAATCTGAGCGACAAGACCGAGCATTTCCTTGCATATCTGTTGCTGTCCGTGTGGTTCGCCGGTATCTATGCGCGCAATCGCTACTGGGTGATCGCGCTGGGACTGGTGATCATGGGCGTCTTGATCGAGCTCGCGCAGAGCACGATGGGCCTGGGCCGCTATGGTGACATCCGGGATGTGATCGCCAATTGCAGCGGCGTCCTCACGGGGTTGCTGCTGTGCTGGTTCGGACTGGGCAACTGGATTCAGTGGGTGGAATCGCTGGTGAGCAAGCCACAGGTCGAAAAGTCGTGAACCTGCCGCTGGAGCATGCCGTGGATATGCGACCGCTCGCCGATCGCATGCGCCCGGCTTCGCTCGATGAATATATCGGCCAGACGCATTTGTTCGGTCCTGGCAAGCCGCTGCGGCGCATGCTCGAAGGCGGGCATCTGCATTCGATGATCCTGTGGGGGCCGCCGGGGACCGGCAAGACCACGCTGGCGAGGCTGGTTGCACAACAGTGCGACGCGCAGTTCATTTCGCTGTCGGCGGTGATGGCCGGCGTAAAAGATATTCGCGCCGCCGCCGAGCAAGCCACCGAAGCGCGCAGGGCAGGCCGCCGCACCGTGCTATTTCTGGACGAAGTGCATCGTTTCAACAAGGCCCAGCAGGATGCGTTTCTGCCGTGGGTCGAAGACGGCACGTTGGTCTTCATCGGGGCGACCACCGAGAATCCTTCGTTCGAATTGAACAACGCCTTGCTGTCGCGAGCGCGCGTGTATGTGTTGCGTTCGCTGACGGAAGCAGACATTCGGTTGGTGCTCGAGCGAGCACTCGCACGCCAGACTGGCGAGGTGAAAGTTACTGCCGAAGAGCGGGCGCTGGAGCTGATGGCGAAGGCTGCGGATGGAGACGCGCGACGCTCGCTGAACATGATGGAGCTCGCGATCGATCTGGCCAGCGATGGCGATCCGCCGGTCATCACCGAAGCTATCGCGGGCGAGGTCGCGTCGGGCGGCTTGCGACGTTTCGACAAGCAGGGCGAGGCGTTCTACGACCAGATCTCGGCGCTGCATAAATCGGTGCGCGGCAGCGATCCAGATGCGGCGTTGTATTGGCTGTGTCGCATGCTCGATGGTGGCTGCGATCCACGATACCTCGCGCGTCGCGTGCTTCGCATGGCGTCTGAGGATATCGGGCTGGCGGATCCGCGCGGCCACACCTTGGCGCTGGAGGCCTGTGAAGTGTACGAGCGGCTCGGCTCGCCCGAGGGCGAGTTGGCGCTTGCGCAGGCCGTGGTGTTTCTGGCGTGCGCGGCAAAGAGCAATGCGGTGTACAAGGCGTTCGGCGAAGCCATGCAGGATGCGAAAACTCTCGGCTCGCTCGATGTGCCGCTGCATCTGCGGAACGCGCCGACCAAGCTCATGAAGTCGCTCGGCTACGGCAAGGACTATCGCTACGCGCACGACGAGCCGGACGCCTATGCGGCCGGGGAGAACTACTTTCCGGAAGGCATGCAGCCGCGGCAGTACTACCATCCCGTGCCGCGGGGAATGGAAATCAAGATTGCCGAGGCGCTGGCCCGTAGGAAGAAGTGACTGGCGGTTGGCGGTTAGGGATTAGTTCCAGCCGCTCTTCGCATCCGTCCGCTACTCTGAAGTTCCGCTCTCTCTTACACTAACCCCCAACCGCTAACCGCCGACCACTAGTCATGCTCGATCCCAAACTGCTCCGCTCCGACCCCGACGCCGTCGCCGCCAACCTGGCGCGACGAGGCTTCAAGCTCGACGTGGCTCAGCTGAGCTCGTTGGAGGAGGCGCGCAAGAAATGGCAGGTGCGGGCCGATGAGCTGCGCAACGAGAAAAATGTCCACGCCAAGAGCGTCGGCAAGGCCAAGGCCCAGGGGCAGGACATCGCGCCGCTGCTGAAGCAGGTCGAATCCCTCGGTGCCGAGCTGGCCGCGGCCGAGGCCGAGCTGGCCAAGGTGCAGGCGGAGCTGGAGAAGATCACGCTCGGCCTGCCGAACATGCTGCACGAGAGCGTTCCGGACGGGCGCGACGAAACGGCGAACGTCGAGATCCGCCGCTGGGGCGAGCCGCGCAAGTTTCCGTACAAGCCGCTCGATCACGTGGAACTGGGAGAGAAGCTCGGCCAGATGGATTTCGCCGCGGCGGGCAAGATCTCCGGTGCGCGCTTCACCGTGCTGACCGGGCCGCTCGCGCGCCTGCATCGTGCATTGATCCAGTTCATGCTGGACCTGCATACGGGCGAGCATGGCTATCGCGAAGCGTATGTTCCTTATCTGGTGAACGCACAGTCCATGCTGGGCACCGGCCAGCTGCCGAAGTTCGAAGCGGATTTGTTCGCGGTGAAAGGTGAGTCGGGCTTCTACCTGATTCCGACGGCGGAGGTGCCGGTCACCAACCTGGCCCGCGACACCATTATCGAAGCCAGCGAGCTGCCGGTTCGTTACGTGGCGCATACGCCGTGTTTCCGCTCGGAAGCCGGTTCATACGGCAAGGACACGCGAGGCATGATCCGCCAGCATCAATTCGAGAAGGTCGAGCTGGTGCATTTGTCCAAGCCGCAAGATTCGTATGCGGAGCACGAGACGCTGACGCGCCATGCCGAGGAAGTCTTGAAGCGGTTGAACCTGCCGTATCGAGTGATGGCGCTGTCGTCGGGCGATGTCGGTTTCGCTTCCGCCAAGACCTACGACCTGGAAGTGTGGCTGCCGGGACAGGAGGCGTATCGCGAGATCTCCTCCTGCTCGAACTTCGAGGCGTTCCAGGCGCGTCGCATGCAGGCGCGCTGGCGGAATCCCGAGACGGGCAAGCCGGAGCCGCTGCACACGCTCAATGGGTCGGGTGTTGCGGCTGGCCGGGCTTTGGTGGCCGTGCTGGAGAACTATCAGGAGCCGGATGGCAGCATCAAGGTTCCGGAAGTGCTGCGGCCCTATATGGCCGGGCTGGAAGTCATTCGCCGGCCGTAAGAGACGTCGGAGCCGGCGCAAACAACGGACCGGCCCAACAACGGACCGGCCCAAACAAAAAGGGCGCTGCGAAAGCAGCGCCCTTTGTTCATATCACCAGTGGCGGCGTTATCAGTCGTCGCCCGACGCCGCGCCCAGCAGGTGCAGCAGGCTGGTGAACAAGTTGTAGATGCTCACATACAGCGTCACCGTGGCGAGGATGTAGTTCGTCTCGCCGCCGTGAATGATGTTGCTGGTCTCGTACAGGATCAGACCAGCCATCGCGATGACGAACACGCCGGACACCACCAGCGACAACGTCGAGAGCTCGAAGAAGTAAGCCACCAGGCCCAGCAGGAAGGCGCCGAGGATACCGACCATCAGGAAGCCGCCGAGGAAGCTGAAGTCTTTTTCGCTCTTCACCGCGTAGGCCGACAAGCCGACGAACGTCACGGCCGTGATGCCCAGCGCCGTGGTCACGACCTGTGAGCCGTTCGGCAGGAATTTCAGATAGGCGCTGATGATGGGGCCGAGCGTCAGGCCCATGAAGCCGGTCAGCAGGAAAATGAACAGCAGGCCCCACGCGCTGTTCTGGGTCTTGTGAACCGCGAACAGCAGGCCGAAGTAGCCGACCAGGGTGATCAACACGCCCGGGTGCGGCAGGTTGAACATCATGGACAGGCCGGCGGTCAGCGCGCTGAAAGCGAGCGTGGCACCCAGCAGCAGGTAGGTGTTCCGAAGAACTTTATTGGTCGTTAGTGCTGAGCCACGGGTAGTGGTTGCGACTGTGCTTGGATACGAGGCCATGAGTTTCAACTCCTCCGAAGGTCTCTGTTGGACCGCGCTCCGCTCCGCGAGTTGCGAGGCGGCACGCATTGCCCGACATTCTACAGGCGCCGGGCCCAATAGCGACTATGTGGTTGCAACCTTGTGAATTGCAAGGGTTTCAACCTTACCGCAGTGTCAGCGGCGCTGTCATAAGTTTGTCATTGGACAAGTCTGTCATTGGACAGCCATCGGATCGTGCAGCGTGGAGGTGCAGCGTGGGCAGGCGCCGGATGCGGTCGCGCTGTCATCGCGTGTCGTGTGACAGCAAGCTGACTCGCAGTGTCAGGTCTCTGTCAGCCCCCCGGCGCTACTCTGGCACCGTCGCAATCGCCACTTCTTTTCACGTCCATGGCTAAAAACAGATTCTGGTTCCAGGCCCATTGGCTGGTGGGTATCAGCGTGGGCATCCTGCTCGCGATGATGGGCATCACCGGCTCCATCATGGCGTTTCAGGATCCCATCCTCGAAGCTTTGAACGAGGACGCGCGCCAGGTGGAAGTGAAGGGCGAGCGGCTGCCGCTGCCAGTCATGTTGCAGCATGCGGAAGCCGAGGCGCAGCGCCTGGGCGCACGGGTTCGAGCTCTGACCGTGCCGCAGAACGCGGATGGCGCAGCACGTGTGCTGATGCTGTCCGGCCGGAGCGAGATCGTCCGCTACATGAATCCATATACGGGTGAGTGGCAAGCAGGCGGCGACCGCGGCGAAAAGTTCTTCGAGCTGGTCGAAGAGGTGCATCGCGGTCTCATCACCGATCGCCTGGGCGGCCAGTACGTTGGCCGTCGCGTTCTGGATGCCGCGGCCGTTCTGCTGATCGGGCTGGTTGCCACGGGATTGTATTTGCGCTGGCCACGGCGTACGACGAACTGGCGCGCTTGGTTCGTGGTCGACACGCGCCTGCGCGGCCGAGGTTTCCTGTATTCGTTGCACGCAGTCGTGGGTACTTACGTGCTGCCGCTGTTGTTACTTTCAGCCCTGACCGGACTGTATTTCGCTTACGACTGGTACGGCACCATGCTCGAACGGATGGCGGGTGTGTCGCCGGTGGCTAAAGAGCAGATGGCCGGCAAGCCTCTGGTGACTCCGGATATCGAGAAGGTGTGGGCTACGTTCACGCAGGCGACGGCTGGAGCGCAGGTCGGGCAGGTGAGCATGCGATTGCCGCGGAAAGCCGAGGAGCCGCTGCGAATTCAGTATCTCGACGCGGACGCGCCGCATATGACCACGTTGAACACGATCAAGATCGATCCCACCAACTCGCAGCTGCTGTCGCACGAGCGCTATGCCGACAAGCAGACCGGCGCGAGGTTGCTCTCCAGCGTGCTGGCGATCCACAAGGGCAGCTACTTCGGCGTGGTCGGCAGCTTGCTCCTGATGCTGTCGAGCCTGGCGGTGCCGTTGTTCGTCATCACCGGCTGGATGATGTATCTCGATCGTCGGCGCGTCGAAGAGCGCGTACGCAAGCGGCAGGCGGCGAGTGCCGCTGCGGCTTGAGATTGCTCTGATGGGCGAGCTGATGGGCGAGGCGGGCCGATCAGCCCGCCTCCATGCCCCAGCTCAGCTCGAAGCGCAAGCCGATGACCCACGCATCTTCAAGCGACGGGTCCGTTCCCGATTGATGACGTGTTGAACATCCGGTTGCAACGCCAGCCAGGGCAGAGCTTGCACGCGATATGTGAGCTCGATCGTAGTCTCGTTACGCTGCACGCTCCATCCCAACGTTGCTTGCGCACGCCGGAACGGACGGCCGCTTTCAGCACTGCCGACCGCGATGCCCAACTGTTCTTCGCGCTCGGCACTCGTCAGCAACGGACCGGACCACACCAGGCCGGCGCCAACATAGTGCGACAACTGATGCACGTTTGAATGCTCGAAGCCGACGCGCAGGAAGCCGTTCAAAGAACGCTCGCCGCGCTCGATCAGCATACCTTCGGCGAGCCCATAGACGCCGAGCGATCAGTGCGTCGCTTCAATTCCTCGTCGCTGAAATCAGTGGAGTAGCCCGTGTGGCGCCATACGCCCAGCAAGTAACGGCTGGCTGCAGTTGGCAGCAATGTGAGCTCGCCCACCAGCAGCGCGCCTTCGCCGTCATCGAGATCGATGGTCGTGCGATGCGCACGACCCGGATTGCCTACCGTGCCTTCGAAGGCCGCCAACCGCGCTTGCACACGATCGCTGTATTCCCAGCGCGTCACGGCGCCGAGGCCGATGATGGGAAAGATCGACGGGCCATTCTCGCCCACCTGACTGAAGTCGGGGCCGATGCCGTGCGAGCTGTTGATGAATAGCGAACCGGTCTCGTTGACATCCAGCTCGCTGTTCAGATCGATGAGGCCGAGCTTGATCGCGCCGGCATCGAACGCGCGCTCGACCCAGGCTTCATACAAACGCGTGGCACCGTCCGTGTCGATGTTGCTCACGGCCTGGATGTCGCCGACGATGCGATCCGTCAGGGTCGGGCCGTTGTTGTGCAGTCCGGAGACCAGGAAGGTAGTACCGCTCCAGCCGAAGGCGCGCTCGGCGTCGAGCGTTACGGTCAAATCGATGTTTTCCAGATAGGTGCCGTCGCGGCGCAAGCCACCACTGACATTGCGCCAGGCTTCGCCAGTGTAGGCCGCTTCGATCTGCAATAGAGCGGTGTCCGGCGCCCGCTCCGTGGCGTCGGCCCACAGCGGCATTCCGAGTGCCGCGGTCATCGCGGGAACTCCCGCGATTCTCACGTGATGCATTCTTATTGAACCCATTGGATAGTGAAGACAGCACCGCCGTCGGAGGCGTTATCCGCCGTGATCGTCGCGCGGTGACGGGAAAGGATGCTCTGCGCGATCGCGAGCCCGAGTCCGGCGCCTTTGCGGCCCGGCGAGTCACCGCCGCGCCAGAATCTTCGAAACAGCATTTCCGCCGTGCCGGGCGAGAAGCCCGGTCCGCGATCACGCACGACGAGGCGAGGACCCGAGCCGACGATGACGTCGATTGTGGCGTGCCGCGCAGCCAGCGCTCCGTTCAATGAGCCGCAGCGGTCGATGGCGAAGCCCTGGCGCGTCAATCCATCTTGCACCAGTTCCGCCAGCTGCGGATTGTCTTCAACGAGCAGCAGCCGCATGACTCGAGGCCGTGCCCGAGTTCACCGACCAAATGCTCACGGGTACTGTCGTCAGGCGTGGAGGGCGTCCCTGTCCGAAAGTCAGTGCAACCTGACGTGCAACTTGCGTTCTTCGGAGACGAACGAATCAGGGGTGTTGGCGGAAGGGGTGGGATTCGAACCCACGAGACTCGTGAGAGCCTGCCGGTTTTCAAGACCGGTGCAATCGACCACTCTGCCACCCTTCCGCAGCTGAGAGCGCGGCCCCGAGGGGGCCTTCAGGGGCGCGCATCCTAGCATGGATCGGGTGGGGCCCGGATTTCTTCATCCACTCGCGACACTATTTACGGCGATGGTCGCCGAAGCCCAGGTCGAGAGAAATGTTCGAAACGATCCGCCAGGGATTCAAGGAGGACGGTTACTCCGTTTCGATCAGCAAGCTGTATCGCTGGTTCGGTAGTCCTCGCCGCACCGTGTTATCTACGAAGAAGCCACCGCATTCACTTTGACTGTCGTGAGCTCGCGAAATCTCGAATACCCAAAGCCGGTCGGACCGAGCTGCTGTTCCGAGCCGAGGCCGGCGGCGACTCTTACCTGTTGGATAGGTTTGCTGCATACTGGAATGCATGGGTGGAAGTAGGCACGGTCTACACCCAACCTATTTGACAGGTTGATGGTCGACAGCTAGATTTATGGCTCGGGGGATCTCAACTGTGAGTGCACTGTGTTCCGTGCCGGGGTCGCCGCGGCCGACGCTATCAGCGCAGGTCGCGCGCCATCTGCTGGATCTGATTTCTAGCGAAGGGTTGAAGCCTGGCGGTGCGGTGCCGAGCGAAGTGCAGATATGCAAGCAGTTGGGCGTGAGTCGAGGCAGTGTGCGCGAGGCATATAGAACGCTCGCGGCGCTGGGCATCCTCGAAATCGAAAATGGCCGTCGCCCACGGCTGCAACCGATGAGTGCGAACGTGCTCGCCCAGGTGTTCGGCTATGCGCTGAACACGGCGCAGGTCAACGCCACTCACGTTATCGAAACCCGCCGAGCAATCGAAGTGCAGGGAGCACAGCTCGCCGCGCGTCATGCCACCGATATTCAAAAGCGCACTTTGCAAGAGTTGATTCAGCAGATGCGCGCCGCTTTCGCCGATCACGATCACGCCCGTCAGATGGCTGCGGACATGGCGATTCACACCACACTGGCGGAAGCCAGTTTGAATCCTCTCAATTCCTTGCTGCTGGCCGCGCTGCGTGCGCCGCTGGAACAGCTGATGCACATTGATCTCGGCAGCGCTCGCACTGAATCGGAGATGGCGCGCATCGTCGACGCTCACGAAGCCATTGTCGATCGCGTGTGTTTGGGCGATGCAGTGGGGGCAGGGGCTGCCATGGCCGTGCATTTTGATCTGTCAGTGGCGTCACTGTCGCGTGCCGAGCAATCAATGAAACTCAATCATTCATGAACGCATCACTCAAACTCTCGAGTCATTTCGCCACGCCCGAAGCCAAAGCGCGTGTTGCTCTCGCCATCGAGCAGTTGCGCCAGGAGTTTGGCGATCGATTGAGCGTGGGCGCTGCGGTTCGCGAGCAGCATGGTCGGGGCGAGGCTTACGCGCGGTGCTTTCCTCCGGATGCGGTGATCTGGCCGATGAGCACGGCAGAAGTCAGTCGCATCGTGAAGCTCTGCAATGAGCAGGGTGTGCCGGTGATCGCATATGGCGCAGGTACATCGCTCGAAGGGCACGTCAGCGCACCGTACGGTGGCATTTGCCTCGACATGTCCCGTATGAATCAGGTGCTGAAGGTGCGTTCCGACGACGGTGACTGCGTCGTGCAGCCCGGCATCACGCGCGAAGAGCTCAATGCATACCTGCGAGATACGGGCCTGTATTTCCCCATTGATCCAGGCGCGAACGCGTCGATCGGCGGGATGATCTCGACGCGGGCCTCCGGCACGAACACCATTCGTTACGGCACGATGGCCCACAACGTATTTGCGCTCGAGGTCGTGCTTGCCAACGGCGAGGTGATCCGTTGTGGCAGTCGCGCCCGCAAGTCGTCCGCCGGTTACGATCTGGTGCGGATGTTCACCGGTTCGGAGGGTACGCTCGGCATCATCACCGAGGCGACCTTGCGGCTGCACGCGCAACCGGAGGCCGTCGGCAGCAGCGTGTGTTCGTTCCCCGATTTGCGGGGTGCCGTCGATACCGTGATCGAGTTGATTCAAATCGGCGCGCCCGTATCACGCATCGAGTTCCTGGATGAGCTGCAGGTTCGTGCCAGCAATGCGTACTCGAACCTGTCGTTGCCGGAGCAGCCGACGCTGTTCATCGAATTCATGGGAACCCAGGCTGCCGTGACCGAACAGTTCGAACGTGCAGTGGAGGTCGTGACGTCGCACGGTGCCAAGGGACTGGAGTGGGCGTTCGACGAGCAGCGTCGCGCGCAACTGTGGAAGGCGCGGCATTCTGCCTACTTTGCGGCTCGCGCATTGAAGCCTGGAGCAGAATGCATCGCGGCCGACGTTTGCGTGCCGATCTCGGAACTGGCGAATTGCGTTACCCAGACGCGTGCTGACATCGATGCAGCGGGATTGACCGCACCCATCCTCGGTCACGTGGGTGACGGCAACTTCCATGTGCTCTTCCTCATTGATCCGAACAATGACGAAGAGCGTGCCCGCATGGATGCCGTCTACGGCGCCATGATCGCAACCGCGCATCGCCTCGGCGGCACGTGCACGGGCGAGCACGGCATCGGCCTCGGCAAGCGGGAGAAGTTGATTGCGGAGTTCGGCCCGCCGGTGATCGAACTGATGCGCAAGCTCAAGCAAGCGTGGGACCCGAACGGCATCTTGAATCCAGGGAAAGTGTTCGAGATCCGGTAGGTCCGCTGCGTCAGGGGGCACTTTCAGTGCGACAATCGGTCCTTCGATGAAGACCGGCTTGGGGAAACAATGACGCAATCCGCTGATGACGCCGCTGCCAGCTCGGCGCTGCGCAAGGTCGCATGGCGCCTGGTTCCATTCCTCGGCGTGCTGTACTTCTTTGCGTTCCTGGACCGGGTGAACGTCGGCTTCGCTGCGCTCACGATGAATGCCGACCTCGGCTTGTCTGCACAGGTCTTCGGTTTGGGCGCGGGGATCTTCTTCGTCGGCTACGTGCTGTTCGAGGTGCCGAGCAATGTGATGCTGGAGCGCTTCGGCGCCCGCCTGTGGATCGCTCGGATCATGATCAGCTGGGGCGTCCTGTCGGCGGCAATGGCGTTCGTGCAGGGCCCCACCAGCTTCTATGCGGTCCGCTTCCTGCTCGGCATTGCCGAAGCCGGGTTCTTTCCCGGCATCATTTTCTATCTCACGTGCTGGTTTCCCTCCCGGCATCGGGCTCGGATCATCGGCCTGTTCATGATTGCATTGCCGCTGTCGAGCATCATTGGAGCGCCGATTTCCACGTCATTGCTTGGCATCGAAGCGGTCGGACTGAAAGGCTGGCAGTGGATGTTTCTTCTGGAGGCCATCCCGACCATCGTGCTGGGCGTCATCGTATTCACAGTGCTGCCCGATCGGCCGGCGGATGCGAAGTGGTTGAGCGCAGAGGAGAAGCGCTGGCTGCAGGACGAATTGGCTCGCGAACACGCCGATACATCGCATGGGCACGCCAGCAGTCTTCGCGAGGCGCTGACCATGCCGCGTGTGTGGCGCTACGGCCTGGTGTACTTCTGCATTCTGGTCGGGTTGTATGGTTTTGGTTTCTGGTTGCCGCAGATCATCGCCTCGCTGGGGCAGATGACAAACGTGCAGGTCGGCCTGTTCACGATGATTCCGTACACGCTGGCTTGCATTGCGCTGGTGCTGTGGGGGAGGCACTCGGACGCGACTCAAGAGCGTGCCTGGCACGTCGCGCTGCCTTCCATTCTCGGCGCGGCTGCACTGACGGTCAGCGGCTGGGCATCGGCGCCTCTCATCGGATTCGCGGCGCTGTGTCTGGCAGCGGTCGGGATCTACTCCGGCTTGCCTGCCTTCTGGGCGCTGGCGAGCCGCGGATTGCAGGGGGCGGCTGCCGCTGGGGCCATCGCACTGATCAATTCGCTGGGAAATTTCGGGGGCTTTCTCGGACCTGCGGCGATTGGCATGGCAAAGACACACACCGGCAGTTATGCCGCGAGCTTGTTGCTCATCGCGGCATTTCTCGCCGTCGGCGCTGTCCTGGTGATCTGGGAGCGACTCCGCGAGGAGCCGTTCGCGATGGTGACCACTTCCTCACCGCCTTCCGACTGACATTCAATCGCGCGGTGGGCATCCTGAGCATGACTCGAAGACGCATCGAGCTGCGACAGGAGGAGTTATGCTGCGGATGTCCGTCAGACGTGACTACGGCACCAGCGCCATCAATGGATTGCTGGCCTCGCCGGCCTCACCGAACCAACTGCGCCAATGGCTGGCCGGGCGGTGGGCATTGCTGTTCTCTCATCCGGACGACTTCGCCCACTATGGCTTCGAGACGGACCGTTGGCTCGTCTATCTGCGGAACGCTTTCGACAGCCTGAGACTGCGGCCTATCGCCATCGGTCATAGCGACGGCTCGGGCTGGATCTCGCAAACCGGCGGGCACTTCATTCCGAGCTATGAAGTAAGCGAGCTCGTGCCACAACTACGCGGCTGTACACAGCCGAGGATGGGGCCGAGGATGGGGCCGAGGGTGGGGCCGAGGGTGGGGCGGTGTGCCGCCGAGCATTTTGTGACAATCCTCGATGCCTCCACACGTGCTCGCCGCACCTTCTTGTACTCGCCCGCGGCTGAGGTTCCATCTGTCATCGAGTTGGCGCACACGGCGGCTCATCTGCGGGAGCGCGCCATGCCTGCTTCAGTTCGCCGCATTCTGCAAAGCGTCTAGATCGCCTCGAGCGCGGGCTTCGCGGCCGTAAACCAGCTCGAACAATGGCGATGCCATGAGCGTCGTCACGATCGCCATCAGCACCAGGATGGAGAACAGCGCGGGACCGATGACTCCGGCCTGCAGGCCGATGTTGATGATGATCAACTCCATCAGGCCGCGCGAGTTCATGAGCGCGCCGATGCCGAGAGCGGTCCTATTGTCCTGACCCGACAAGCGTGCAGCGGCCCAGCACGCGCCGAACTTGGCCAGCACGGATGCGGCGAGAATGACGGCCGCGACTGTCAGCAAGCCAATGTCGTTCACCATGGTCAGCTGCGTGTTCAAGCCGGAGTAGGTGAAGAACATGGGCAACAACAGCACGACAGTGAACGGCTCCAGCAGCTTTCGCAGCTGATCGGCAAGCGCGCCGCGGGGCATGACCGTGCCCAGCAGGAATCCGCCGAACACGGCGTGCAATCCAATGGCGTCTGCGGTGTAGGCGGCGAGCATGAACAGCATGAGCACGATCGACAGCAACGTCGGGCTCAACGCTTGGTGAAGCGCTTGCTCGCGCTCGGCCATGCGTCCGAGCGGCGCAAGCAGCTTGGGAGCGATGACCAGCATGAACGTCGCAAAGACGATTCCGCCAACGATGGCGGTGATCGCAACTCCGGCACCGGCTCCGAAGCTCGCCAACACGATCGCTAGCACGCACCACGCGGCAGCGTCATCGATCGCTCCGGCGGAAAGAGACAACGTGCCCAGCGACGTGTGACTCAAGCCTCGCTCGTGAATGATTCGGGCGAGCATCGGAAAAGCAGTGATCGCGATGGCGGCGCCCATGAACAGCGTGGCGTCGAACCGCGAGGCATCCGGCGCGAACAATCCAGGGATGGTCATCAACCATGGCGTGCCAGCCAGCGCAATCAGGAAGGGCGCCGCCATTCCCGACACCGACACCGCCGCGGCCTTGCGCAGATTGTTTCTGAAGTGATCACTGCGAAAGCCGAGCCCCACCAGAAACATGTACAGGCCGACGCCGAACTGCGCTCCGACGTACAGAACGCCCTTGGTTTCCACGGGAAAAACGGCTTGCTGGATCTCTGGCAGGAGCAGGCCGAACAAGGAGGGCCCGAGCACCACGCCCGCAATCATCTCGCCCACCACCTGCGGTTGCTTCAGGTAGCGCCGGCCCAGCCAGCCCACCAGCCGGCAAGTGGCGAGGATGACGAACATCTGCAGGAAAAAGGCGACCGAGAGTTGCGCGATCGACATGACCGTTCCTATATCTATCGTTCTTCAATCACCGCCATGCCTGGCGGTGTCCCACCTCGGAGGTGTTTATAGAGGGCGGGCGGTAGCGGTAACAATCGATGACTGATTGATTCTCGCTATGGCAACAGGTCAGCCGGCGTGGCTGCTGAGGAATTGCTCGTGTGTCGGCAGGTGTTCGACCATGCCGGCGATGGCGGACTTGGCCGTGCGCAGAGCGGCTTCGATGTGTGCGTAATCGATGTTGTCGACTCGCGTCGAGTAGGTGCGAGGCCGGATCCCCATGCCTTCGAAGACCGATTGCCAGCTGGAGGCGCGGAACAATGGATCCACGACCTCGCGCATCGCGCCCTGGCTTTGGAACAGCTCGATGCGTTCTTGCAGAGTGGCCGGCAACGGAATCTGTTGGCATGCCTGCCAGAAAGGGGAGTCGTCGCGATCGGTGGCGCTGTAGTGCAGGATGATGAAATCACGCACTTCTTCGTAGTCGGCGACCATTCGGCGGTTGTACTCGCGGATCAGCGCCGAGTCGCAATCCCTGGTGGGGAAGTACCGCAGAAAAAAATCCAGGCCGCGCGCGATCAAGTGGATCGCGGTCGCTTCCAGCGGCTCGATGAATCCGCCCGCCAGGCCGACCGACAGACAGTTGAGCTTCCACAGCTCGCGCCGGTGTCCGGTCGTGAATGGAATGGTGCGCGGCTCATCGAGACACGGGCTGCCGACGTTGCGCAGCAGAGTCGATCTCGCCTCGGCGTCGCTGCAGAAACGGCTCGAATACACATAGCCCTGGCCGATGCGACGTTGCAGAGGAATGCGCCACATCCATCCAGACTTCTGCGCCGTGGCTCGTGTGTAGGGATGGAGTGGGCCGTCATGTTCCGTTCGCACCGCGATGGCGCGATCGCACGGCAGATATTCCGACCAGTCGACCGCTTCGACGCCAAGCGCGTTGCCGATCAGCAGTCCCCGCTGGCCGGTGCAGTCGATGAAGAAATCGCCTTGAACCTGCCTGCCATCGGCGAGCACGACTCGATCGATGAAGCCGTTGTCCCGGCGGCGCACTTCAGTGACCCGGCCTTCGGTGCGCTTCAATCCTCGAGCGTCGGCATAGCGCCGGAAATAATTGGCGGCCAGGGTGGCGTCGATGTGCAAGGCATAGTTCGCGCCGCCGATGGGAGTGTTCCTTGCCCGAGAGGGAGGAAAGAACCGGCCGTTTTCCGCCATGACATTGCATGGCGAGAAATCCTGCAGCGAGGAACGGTCGCCACGGGCGCGAGCCTTCAGCCAGCATTGATAGAAGTCATGCGTGCCGATGGGTTTGCCGATCACGCCGAAGGGATGGAAATAGGTGTTGGCGCGCCGATGCCAGCCGACGAATTGAATGCCCAGCTTGTAAGTGGCGTCGGTGGCGCGGATGAAATCCTGCTCGTCGATGCCCAGGCGTTGGATCAGGCCGATGAATGGCGGGACGGTGGACTCGCCGACGCCGATGCTGCCGATTTCTTCCGATTCGATCAGCTCGATGCCGCACAGCCCGGGTCCGAGGTGATGACGCAGCATGGCCGCGGCCAGCCAGCCCGAGGCGCCACCTCCCACGATCACGATCTTGGACAACGGCCTCATGCCTACCAGTCCCGGTTCTCGACCATGACGCCGGCGGATTCCGGCTCGCGGGCGCTATTGTAGTTCCAATATGCGGCGCTGCTGGCCTGAATTGCCCTTCGGAGCATGTCGATAGCTTTGTGCCGGGGGAAACTGACCCGCCAGGCCAGCACCACGGTTCGTTTCGGGCCGGGCGCCACGAAGGGCCTCGTTACCAATATATCCGGCGAGTACAGCGGGGCATTGGCCGCCGCCTGCGGCAGGATGGTCACTCCCAGTCCGGAGGCGACCATGTGGCGCAGGGTCTCGAAGCTGCTGCCCCTCATCGAGCCGTGAGCGGGGTCCTGGATGCGCAGCTGGGGAAAAGCGGCAAGGACGCGCTCTCGGAATGCGTGCCCCTCATCGAGCAGCAGCACTTCGGTGGGATTCAGGTCGGTGGCATCGATGGCTTGCTTGCTCGCCAGGTGATGTCGCGCCGGCAGCAACAGGACCAGGGGCTCCTCGAAGAGTGCCTGGGTCACGATGTCCGGTTCGTTGAATGGCGCGGTGACCAACAACGCGTCGAGATCCCCGTTACGAAGTTTTGCCGCCAATGTTTGCTGAGGCGCCTCTTCGACGAACAGCGGCATGCCGCTCGCCATTTCCCTCAGCAAAGGAATGAACTGCGGCAGCAGATAGGGCCCGACGGTTGGCAGCGTGCCGAGCGCCATCGGACCTTGCAACTGGTTGGCATCGCCCGATGCCACATCTTTGATCTCGGCCGTTCTTTCGAGCACGCCGCTCGCCATGGCGATGATGCGCTCGCCGAGCGGGGTGACCAGCACGCCTTGCTTGGTCCGCTCGAACAATGTTACGCCGAGCTCGTCTTCCAGTTTCTTGACCGCGATGCTCAACGTCGGCTGGCTGACATTGCAGCGCTCGGCCGCGCGCCCGAAGTGCTGCTCCTGGCCGAGGGCGACGATATAACGAAGTTCCGTAAGGGTCATGGCGGCGATCCGTTGCTGATGGGGCCATCATACCAGTCGGCATCGCGGCCCGGCGGGCGTTGTATCTACTTGAAAATCGCTGCACCCACTGCGACACTCACGCGCATGTATAGCGCCTTGATTTCACGCTTGCGTGGGTCGCCAAACAGACAACGTTCCCGCGTTGTCCTGTTGGGTTTGGCGCTGTGCTTCTGGATGGTGGCGTTCGCTACGCACGCTCATTCAGGTGACGAGCTGCCATCCAATGGTCCGTCCACGGCATGTAGCTTCTGTTTGTCTCTGCCGGCGGGTGCGCCTGCACCGGCTCAGAATGCTATCTCACAGCTCGTGCTGGTCGCGGCTGAGGCCATTGTCACCATCGACGTGCCGCTGGTCGCATTCGACCTTCCTACTTTTTATCTGAGCCAGGGTCCTCCGGCGCTCTGATCCACGCTGCAACGTTCGTGCGTAGGTTTGTTACGCCCGTGTTCCTCGCAGCAAATTCGCTGAGCTGATCGTCCTTTTGTCGTGAAACGCCGCGCGTTTCGCGGCGCTTCGACTGCGCGTCATTCGCGTGGTCGCCGGACAGAGCTTGGAAACATCGATGACGTTTGTGCCCGTCGCGATCGATCGCGGCTGCATGCCATGGCGTGTACCGATCGAGCCCGCGACGTCGTGGCGCGAATGATCGCTGATGCTTCCGTGCCGTCCGTCCCGAACTCTTTGACCGAATTTTTGGATCGTTTTCGGAGAACCTCATGAAGATCAACCCCACACTCTCGTCCAGTATTCGACTGGTTCTGGCGGGCTCGCTCGCCGGAGTCGCTTTCGGCGTTCAAGCGCAGCAGGTCGAGGACGATCGTGTCCTGGAGACGGTGCGCGTCTCGGCCAGCGCGGTGAACGAGGATCCGCAGAATCTCGCCGCTTCCTACGCCATCCTGGATGGCCAGGCTCTGTTTGAACGTTCCCAGCCGACGCTGGGCGATACTTTGAATTCATTGCCGGGCGTGAATTCAGACACCTTCGGCGGGGGCGCGAGCCGGACCATCATTCGCGGACAGACCGCGCCGCGCGTGGCTGTGCTGTCCGATAGCTCGACCTTGCTCGATGCCTCCGATATTTCGCCGGACCATGCCGTGACTGCGGAGCCGCTGCTGATCGAACGCATCGAGGTGCTGCGTGGGCCGGCGACACTTCTCTATGGCAGCGGCGCGATCGGCGGCATCGTCAATGTGCTCGACAAGAAAGTTCCGAGTGCATTACCCAAAGATCGTATCGACGGCTCTTTCGGGCTGCGGGGTTCCAGCGTGTCGGAAGAGAAGGCCGGCGCGTTCGAGATTACTGCCCGGGCGACCGACAACCTGGTTCTGCACGCCGAGGCCATGATGCGCGATTCAAACAACTATCGCGCCCGCGGCTTGGACGATTCCCGAGTGGACGGCACATTCTCCGAATCGCAGAACGCCAGCCTCGGCTTGTCGTGGGTCGGCGAGCGCGGATACATCGGGCTCGCATATTCGTACCGCGATGACGGCTACGGTGTTCCGGGTCACAGCCACGAATACGAGGGCTGCCATCCTCACGGCAGCGCCCTGCATTGTGAGGAGCACGAGGAGGGCGAGGAAGAAGACCACGAGCATGAGGAGGGGCACGAGGCTCTCCCCAAGATCTCGTTGCTCAGCAAGCGCTTCGACTTGCGCGGCGAGTTGGCCGGGCCCTTCGCCGGTGTCGAGCGAATCCGACTTCGCGCGAGCCACACCGACTATCGCCATCATGAGTTAGAGGAGCAGGAGATCGCGACGACGTTCGCCAACGACGGCTATGAGGCCCGCATTGAGGTGCAGCATGTCGAGATCGGTGGGCTGCGTGGCGTGGTTGGCGTGCAATATGCGGAGACTGACTTCAGTGCGCTGGGCGAGGAAGCTTTCTTACCCCAAGTGCAAAGCCGCACCTTCGGGCTCTTCGCGGTCGAGCACATCGAAGTGGGCGAGCGCTGGCACTTCGAGTTGGGCGCGCGACAGGAATGGCAGAAACATACGCCGATCAACGATGAACGTGGCCGCCCCGAGTTCGACGATTCCGCCACCTCCGTGTCCGCGGCCGCAATTTGGGAATTCGTGCCCGATTACTCGCTGACGCTGGCTGTCACCGGTTCCGAGCGACTGCCGCACGCGCAAGAGCTGTATGCCCGCGGCATCCACCTTGCTACGAACACTTATGAATGCGGGCTCTTTCCAGATCCGCTGACCTGTGGCGGGCCCGAGAACAATGCAGCTATCGAAACCGAGGCCGCCAACAATATCGAGCTGACGTTGCGGAAGAACGCCGGCGACGTGACGTTTGCCATCGGTGCGTTCCGTAACGATGTCGACGACTACATCTACGGCCGCACGCTCGATCAGTTCGAGGACTTCCGGCTAATCAAGTACACGCAGGGTGACGCGAAGTTCACGGGTCTCGAAGCGGAAGCGACATATCGGGTTTCCGAGAGCTTTGCTGCGACTGTTTTCGGCGACTACGTTCGTGCTGAACTCGACGAAGGCGGCAACCTGCCACGTATTCCCGCCGCGCGCTACGGCACGCGCCTGAGTGCAACTGCGCAGGCGATCTCCGGCGAGCTGGAGTACTACCGCGTCAACGAGCAGGACGACATCGCCGACTTCGAGGCTGTCACGCCAGGCTACGACATGCTCAATCTCACCCTGAGCTACAGCCTGGGAGGCGAGGGCAGCTCTGTCATGTATCTACGAGGCTCGAACCTGCTCGACGAGATCGTGTGGAACCACGCGTCGTATTTGGCCCGCGTCGTGCCGTTGCCCGGCAGAGGTGTCACCGCGGGGGTGCGCGTCTCGTTCTAACGCTCGATGAACCTGTCGCTCTACGAGCGAGTGCGTGAGCCCCCGGTGCGATGCCGTGGGGCTCGGCGCTTCCAGCAGGCGATGAAAAACTCTACGTCCTTAGGAGCTTGAACAGTAGCGCTCTTGGCGAAAGGGGCCCGATACCCTCGATTGCCGACGAGATCCCGCGGATCGTCGCAGCGCAGCCCTCCGGTTGGCGGGCGAGGTAGGCGTTCGATCGGGAAAGCTTCATGCGATGCGATCCCACGCCGGAGTTCACAGATCGGCACCAAGTGGCCCGGATTCCTTGACAGGGCCGCGGTGCATTACGCAAAATCCCGCGCCTTCGATTTGACCCTCCTGTTCCCCGGTAGCTCAGTGGTAGAGCGACGGACTGTTAATCCGTTGGTCGCTGGTTCGAGTCCGGCCCGGGGAGCCACCTTCGCCGCCTGTAGGCAATCGCTGGGTCGTCCGACCCTCTCCCGCGCGATCCCCGTCCTGCGTCGTCAAGCCGCCTGCGCGGCTCGCAGCGTCTTGTCCATGCGCTTCAGAGCTTCCTCCAGCATCTGCATGCTGGTAGCGAAAGACAGACGCATGTGATTCGGCGCGCCAAAACCGCTGCCGGGAACGACCGCTACGCCGGCGTGGATCAGCAGGTGCTCGGCGAACGCATTGTCGTCCATGGCGCCGACGATCCGCATCGCCTTTTCCACATGAGCGAAGGCGTAGAACGTGCCGGCGCCTTCGAGGCAGGTCACGCCCGGCAGCTTGTTCAAGCCGGCGACCACGAAGTCGTGACGCTGCTTGAAGTGCTTGTTCATTTCACGCACGCAGTTCTGATCGGCGTTCAGCGCGGTGACGGCGGCCTTCTGCGCGATCGACGACGGGTTCGACGTGCTCTGGCTCTGGATGGTCGACATCGCGGTCACCAATTCAACCGGCCCGCCGCAGTAACCGATGCGCCAGCCCGTCATCGCATACGCCTTCGACACGCCATTGGTCGTGACGGTGCGGTCGTAGAGTTCCGGGCACACATGCGCGAGGCTGACAAATGGTTCCTTCCCCCAATAGATGTGCTCGTACATGTCATCGGTACAGATGACGACCTGCGGATGTTTGACGAGCACATCACCGAGTGCGCGCAGCTCCGCCGCTGTGTACGCAGCGCCCGTCGGATTGCTCGGGCTGTTGAGGATGAACAAGCGTGTCTTCGGCGTAATCGCCGCTTCGAGCTGCGCGGGCGTGAGCTTGTACCCCTGTTCCGGGCCCGCATAAGGAGTCACCGGTACGCCGTCGGCGAGTAAGACCATGTCTGGATACGAGACCCAGTAGGGCGCCGGAATGACGACTTCATCGCCCGGATCGACCACCGCGAGGATCAGATTGAAGATGGTCTGCTTGGCGCCGGTGGACACCAGGATCTGATTGCGAGTGTAAGCGAGGCCGTTCTCCCGCTTGAACTTGCCGATGATGGCGTCCTTGAGCTCGGCGATGCCTTCGACCGGCGTGTAGCGCGTGAAGCCCTTGCGAATGGCTTCCACGCCCATGTCCGCGATGTGGGTGGGCGTATCGAAATCCGGCTCGCCGACGCCCAGACCGATGATGTCCTTGCCCTCGGCTTTCAACTGCGCGACGCGGCCCGTCAAGGCGACAGTGGGCGAGGGCTTCACGCGTTGGACGCGCTTGGAAACTGGTAGACTCACGGCGACACCACGGCACCCTTTACGGGCGAATTGAGTTGGGGCGAATCGAGCAACGGAAAATCCCTGACAAAGCTCGGGACGTTTTCGTGCGATTGTAGAGCGGTTCGCCGCCCGGCTCTATATGAACCGTCCTGTTCCCGCTTGGAAAAACGCCAGCCAAGCCCCAAGTCGTCCTGCTTGCCATGCCAGTTTCGCCACGCTCGCTGCAAACCTCGACCATGACCGACAAGCCGGCCCAGACGCCGTTTCAGCTGCGCGGCGACTTCAAGCCGTCCGGCGACCAACCGACGGCCATCGCCAGGCTGATCGAAGGCATTCAGGCGGGGCTCGCGCACCAGACGCTGCTCGGAGTGACGGGGAGCGGCAAGACCTACACCATAGCTAACGTGATCCAGGCGATCCAGCGCCCGACGTTGGTGCTGGCGCATAACAAGACGCTGGCGGCGCAGTTGTACGGTGAGTTCAAGGAGTTCTTCCCGGGCAACGCGGTAGAATATTTCGTTTCTTACTACGACTACTACCAGCCCGAGGCGTATGTGCCGTCCTCGGATACTTATATCGAGAAGGACTCCTCGATCAACGAGCACATCGAGCAGATGCGCCTGTCTGCCACCAAGGCGATTCTCGAGCGGCGCGATGCCATCATCGTCGCGACGGTGTCGGCGATCTACGGCCTGGGCGCGCCCGAGACTTACTTGTCGATGGTGCTGCATCTTTCACGTGGCGAGCACATCGATCAGCGCGCGATCCTGCGACGCCTGACGGACATGCAATACAAGCGCAACGAGCTCGATCTCACGCAAGGCACGTATCGCGTGCGAGGCGATGTCATCGACATCTTTCCGGCGGAGTCCGAGCGCGAAGCGCTGCGAGTTGAGCTGTTCGATGACGAGATCGACTCGCTGCTACTGTTCGATCCGCTGACTGGCGAAATCAAGCGGAAGATTCCGCGCTATACCGTGTTCCCGGGTACGCACTACGTGACTCCGAAGGACCGGCTGATTCAGGCCGTCGATCAGATTCGCGATGAGCTGCACGATCGCCTCATCGAGCTGAAGAACAACGGCAAGCTGCTCGAAGCGCAGCGACTGGAACAGCGCACGCGCTTCGACATCGAGATGATTCGCGAGCTGGGCTACTGCAACGGCATCGAGAACTACTCGCGCTTCCTGTCGGGCCGCGAGCCGGGCGAGCCGCCGCCGTGCCTGTTCGACTATCTGCCGCAGGATGCGCTGTTGGTCATCGATGAAAGTCACCAGACCGTCCCGCAGCTCGGTGCCATGTACAAGGGCGACCGCTCGCGCAAGGAAACATTGGTGGAGTACGGGTTCCGCTTGCCCTCGGCGCTGGACAATCGCCCGCTGCGCTTCGAGGAGTGGGAACGATTGGCGCCGCAGACCATCTTCGTGTCCGCGACGCCCGGGCGCTACGAGTTGGAGCACTCGGGTGGCGAAGTCGTGGAGCAGTTGGTGCGCCCCACGGGGTTGGTCGATCCGGAAGTCGAAGTGCGGCCGGTGCGCACGCAGGTCGACGATGTGCTGTCCGAGATCAAGCTGCGCGTCGCCAGGAACGAGCGCACGCTGATCACGACGCTCACCAAGCGCATGGCGGAAGATCTCACCGAGTATCTCGATGAGCACGGCGTGAAGGTGCGCTATCTGCACTCGGACATCGATACCGTCGAGCGCATGGAGATCATTCGCGACCTGCGCCTCGGCAAGTTCGATGTGATCGTCGGCATCAACCTGCTGCGCGAAGGCCTGGATATGCCCGAGGTGTCGCTGGTCGCGATTCTGGACGCGGACAAGGAGGGCTTCCTGCGCTCGGAGAACTCGCTGATCCAGACAATCGGCCGCGCCGCGCGCCATCTGAACGGCAAGGCGATTCTGTACGCCGATCAGATCACCGGCTCGATGAAGAAGGCGCTGGACGAAACCAGCCGTCGCCGCGCCAAGCAGCTGGCGTTCAACGAAGCCCACGGCATCACGCCACGCGGCATCAAGAAAGCCGTCGCCGATATCCTCGAAGGCGCGTACTCGGACGCCGATCGCGGTCCGTTGAAGAAGGTGGCCGAGTCGACTCCGGACTATTCGAGCCTGACGCCGGACCAGGCGGTCCGCCGCATCAAGAAGCTGGAGCAGGAGATGCTCAAGCACGCCCGCAATCTGGAATTCGAGGAAGCGGCCAAGCTGCGCGATCAGATCTCGCAACTGAGGAAGGCGAGCCTGGGGTTGGTGGCAGCCAAGGCGGGATAAAACCGCGCGGCGATGAAAGGGCAGCGGTGTGGCTTGCCTCCATGCCGACTCGTCGTTATCCTTCCGGCCCCTTTTCGGCCCGCCCGGTTGCGCGCGTAGCTCAGCGGTAGAGCACTACCTTGACATGGTAGGGGTCACAGGTTCGATCCCTGTCGCGCGCACCAATATTTTCCCGTACTTTCAAAGACTTAAGATCGCGCCCCGCCTCGGGCTGCTTCCCCACTGGGAAGTAACTGGGAAGTCGCTGGCAGCGGCCTCGTTCCTTGATTCCCTGGACCGCCCACCAGCTCACTCCGTGGTCGCGCGCAATCGCGCCCCAATGCGGCCTCGCATCGGCTTCGATCGCACGCACTTGGGCTTCGGTCAACGGTGCATGGCCGAGCTCGCACCCCGGGGCGACACCAAAGGGTTGACCCGCGAGAGGCCCTTCATCGCCTAAGGATTCCAGGATCAAGTGGTCTGGATGGCAGCACGCTCGTACACCGCATCGCTGGCGCACAGACGCACCGCTCGGGATGGAGCCATGTGTCAGCTCGAACGCTGTTCGATGCGCAAGCTCGTGCCCGGTGTGCCCGAAGCCATCATGGGTAATCGGGCCGTGCCAGATCCAACAACCCGCCTCATTCGGCCGGGCCATCGACCAGAATGTTTCATCCGTCGAGCTTGGGCGATCTGGGGCTAGATAGGGACGCAGCCAGGGCGGGTCGAGCACCTCGAGCAACTGCTGCATGGTCCGGCGCACGTCGAGCAGGTATTCCGGCTCCTCGTGGGCATACCGGCCGGTCGCGCCCTTGATGGAATGCGCAAGCATGGTCTTGATGTCGAGCTCGCTGACCCGATGCCGCCGCATATAGGTCGCGCCGAGCTTTCTGAGGCTATAGCTGGAGTATCCCGTGACCTCGGCTCGCTTTGCGATGCTCTTGAAGGTCATCCCGAACGTCTTGAGGGGCTCGTCGTTCCATTTCAGGATCCGGCCAACAGACCGGTGCGCCTTCAGAAAGGCAAGCGCGGCGGGGCACAAGGCGGCTACGGCCCGGCGCTTGAGCTTGTCGCGCTTGCGGACCTGTCGGGCCCCAGGGATTCGATAGTCGATGATTCCGTCGTCCCAGTTCACACGCTCCCAGGTGGCCTCCAGGACGTGCTTCGGGCGCGGCGTGGTGGTCGTCTCCAGGATCAGATACAGCTGCTGGTGCGGATGGATCGCATGCGCGAAGAGTTTCTTGGCTACCTCGACCGGCATGACGCGCGCCCCGGGTCCGTCTTCGACTTCCATGTTGAGCATCTCTGGGACCGACGCGATCTCCCCGTGTTCCTTCAGAAACTTGGCCGCCGTCTTCAGGACCCCGAAGTATCGCCGCTGGGTGCTGGCCGAGAGAGGCTTACCGTCTTCATCGGTGAATTTGGCGATGAACCTCGCCTGTTCAGCCTTCGACCAGTTGAACAGCATCCGATCGGGCTCATGCGCGACCACGAGGCGCATGATCGCCTTGACCGTATCTCGGGAAGCCAGGAACTGCCCCTCGAGCGTCCAGTAGCGCGTGACTAGGTAGGCGAGGGTAATGTTGCTCTTCAGCTTGGCATCGTCTCGTCCGAGGATGTACGCGGCGAGCTTCTTCTCCGCGAGCTGCTTATCTCGCGTGCGAGTGCTAAGGCGTTTTGTTTCTCCTGTTCGCTCATCATAGTCGAAGATGTACCAGTTGGGACTATCCGGGCGTTTGTCGATGTAGCAGGACATTCGCGATTCCGTAGGTAGGCTTGGATGTGTTCGGCAGTAAAGCGCGGTTTCTTACCAATGACTGTGTATGGGAGCCGGCCGCGCTTGCGCTCGCGATAGATCGTCTGAGTCGTCACCTCGAGATACTCAGCCACCTGCTTCTCGGTCCACAGTTGTGGCAGGTTGAAGCGAGACACGTCGACTGAGCGAGCTAATGGCCGCGGCGCTGTCTCTGGATAGCAT
This sequence comes from Steroidobacter sp., assembly GCF_036406195.1. Taxonomy (GTDB): domain Bacteria; phylum Pseudomonadota; class Gammaproteobacteria; order Steroidobacterales; family Steroidobacteraceae; genus Steroidobacter. Next base: position 1,036 of record NZ_DASWVW010000053.1, on the reverse strand, counting down.
AAGGGCTTCCGCGAAAATGCAATGTTCGAAGGCTCCCGAGGCTCGTTCGGCTCCTCGGTGTGAACGTTCAGATGAGCGGCGGACATGATGGCTCCAGAAGGTTGAAAGGGTGGGGCCCCGCCATGAGAGCGGGTGTGCCTGTGACAAGGCGTTGAGAGGAGGTCTGCGTGACGCTTGCGGCGACGTGCGGGCTGCGAGCGTCCATGGAAGTGACTGGAATGGCGCCGTCGGCGAATCTATCCGCAGCGCTAACGCAGGCGTCGTAGGGTTACGACGCAGGGGCAAGAGATGTCGTTACTGATAGCACGGCATCTGATGAACCGACGTTCGCTCGTCGCCCTTCCGAGCAGTCCTGGAGAAGGAATCCAACAGCGGTTTGGTGTCGGGGGCCGTGTGACGTTTCGGTAACGCTCTCGCGTAAGCACAGCGCGGGCGCAGCTCACCCGATGGCCAGAGAAAAAAATGATGCGAATGCAAGATCGCTTCGGTCGTTTCAGGCGCAAGGACAGGCTGCGTCTCAGGTAGCGCGCGAATCAACAGCAATGCCCTCGATGGTTCGAGCAGCAAAGGACGCCAGTCTGGCTCGGAACTCACCTATGAACGCCACCTGATCTCTATCGACGACGAATTGGCGTTCGTGGCATTTTATCTAACACAGTACGCGCTTTCCGAAGCGCTCGCGAATCACAATAGAATCACACTGCTCATAAAATGAATCGAGGGCTGGGCGCAGGAGGGCGGGCTAGCGCGCCGGAGAGTGCGCTCTCGAAGGTGTGTGACTTCCTTCGAGATTCCTGAAGTAACAGGGATCAGCGCTGGGGGATGAGGTAAGGGACGTCCGGCGCGTAAGCGTTGATCGTTTGTTGACATCCGGGCGTGTTGCGCCTGTAGCAGGTCTGACCTGCTAGCCGAATTTCGGACCAGCGACAACTTTGTGGGATGATGGCTCCTCGGATCGAGGAGCAAGATGAAGAAGAGCCGATTTACAGAAGAACAGATGGTGAAGATCCTGCGCGAGGCGGACCAGTCGACGGTC
>NZ_DASWVW010000052.1:0-123181 GCF_036406195.1 Steroidobacter sp. | reverse complement strand
CTGCACGCTCTCAACAACCAGCCGTCTCCTCTCGAGGTGGGCGAGGAAACGCCTCACCGCAGCTGAGTAATTCTGCGCAACGCAGCGGCTGTATCTTTCATTCTCCAGATGATCAGCTAATCGAGTGAGCCACAGACTATTCAGCCCATCGCGCCAGTCGACGAACTGCTCCGAGTGCGTGAAGCGCACGAACGTGGCACGGCTATAGCCCAGGGTCGCCACGAACGCCAGCAGCCGATCCCGGCCGCGGCGGATCGTGGTGAAGTCCGCCTGCATCTGCTGACCCGGCGCCGTCTCAAAGCGCACCACCGGATCGACGCGGCTGACCTTGAATGCCTGCACATACGCCTTGAGCTGGCTGATGCCGCCTGTATAGCCCCGGGCGCCAATCTCGCGCATCAGCACCGTTGCCGGGATCCAGTCCGGCCGCGCCTGCTCGATGCGTTCGAGCAGATAGGCCTTGAATGGATCGAGCTTGCAGGGCCGCGGCTCGCGCGGCCCGTACTCCGCCTTGCCGCCGCGCAGGTACTTGCGAACCGTGTTCCGCGATAACCCCGTCTCTCTCATGATCTGCCGAATCGAGCGACCTTGTCGTTCCAGAATCCGAATCTCCACCGCTTGCTCCTGGGTCAACATCTCGACGGCTCAAAAAGCCGTCATCCTCGCCCAGGTGGGTCACTTTTACTTCGGCGGGGGTGGGTCATTTTTACGTCGGCGGTAACAGAATAGCGCGCCGCAGGTTTGAGGTGCAGCTTGTAGAGTGCGGTACCGCCTCGGAAGGCAAGTGCTTCGGCAAGCAGAGGATGGCTGAAGATCGCCACGAGGGCGCGAGAAATCACCAGATCCTGCTCGACTTGAAAGTCCTGGACCCAAGGCGCATGCAGCCGCCACTCGGTTATGTAGTCGCGGGGAATCACGTCTCCGCCTCCACGTCAGCGTTGACGATCAGCTTCCAGTCGCCATCACGGCGTGCCTGCGGGCTGCGCATGCCGGGCAAGAGTGCAACAGTCTGCCGAGCTTCCTTTTTCACAAAGGATTTCAAGGCGACCGTCTTCTCGGCGGCGCCCACCTGATCGAGAAGATGACCAAGCCTTTGTGCCCAAGTCACGGGCGCCGTCAGTGCGGAAGCAACGAGCTTGTGTGGGTCGAGTTGCTCCGCCAGCTCCGAAAGGATCGTCACGACCTGGTCGAGTCCGCCAATCTGCTGCTGATAGCCGACGAGATCGAATGCCGTCGCTTCGGGCGTGGAAACCTGGATTGGTCCACGGGGCGTATTGAAGGACTGGAGCGGTATCTCGTCCAGACGCTTGCGGACGTAGAAGGCTACGCGCACTTGTCCGCAGTGAATCGGCCGGCGGGACTTGGCCAGCATGATTTGAAACTCTTGCGGGCGGTGGTGGGCTGCGCCGTGATATTGCGCGGCGGTGAGCAGCCCTGCGTAGTACAGCGTACCGGACCGCTGCATCAGCGCGGGAATGAATTGATCAGCGGGTAAGCAGCCAAGCGTGCGGTATTCCGGTGGAACGATCACGTAGAAGCCGCGGGCCGGCGATGCCAGATCACCGTCGCGAATGAGTCGATGCAACGCCAGTCTGACGGCGTCGGCTGATACCCCCAGCGCAGTTCTGGCCTCGGCTGAGGTGAAGCTATAGCGCCCGGCTGCAGCCAGGTCGCGAATATAAGCTCGAGCAGGGAGGCGACCCGAAATCATACGCATAAAGTATCACTTAATGATACGTTACGCAAATGAATCGAGAAACCTGGCTCAGCTAAGTCTTCCAGGACCCGCCTCGGATGTGAGCAATGCTTCGCCAATACACGGTCAAGAGGTATTTCAGCGTCTCCGCTCGCACCCGGACCGCGCACGGAGCCATCCATAGCGACGCAAGAGTTTCTCGCGTCCTATCTGGACTGTACGTGTTGGCTCAGAGTGATCAGCAGCTATCAATACACTCGCACGCTCCTTGATCCGAAGGCTCAGAAATTGGAGCGGCTTGCGGTGTTGGCCAGCTTCTACCAATTTCATTCAGCGCAAACGGCCCATGCAATTGCCTGCGGAAATTCTCGCGATCGGCCGCGAGCAAAACGCTCGTTTCCATCGTACCTTCATCGGCTGGAACCACTGATCCAGAGTCGGCGCGTTCATGCTCGGCCAAAGCTCTACCGTACCTACAATCGTTGCTGCCGCCCTACGCGACGTATTCGGAGCACCGGTCGATCACGTTCGCGTGATCGAGAACTCCCTGTACGCCCGCCTCCACTTCGGTGCCCGAGCAACGACGCGACGAGGAAGAATCCTGTTGCGGGGCGCAGCGAGAGATTTCTGGAATGATCCGGAGCTGGTGCTGCACGAGTACTTTCATGTGGTTCGCCAGTGGCAGCCGAGGCGGCTCACGATCTGGAAGTACCTGGTGGAGTCGGCCCGAAACGGCTACTGGCACAACAGCTACGAAATCGAAGCGAGGGCGTTTGCGGCAGCGCACTGGCGGGCACTAAAGGCGAAATTGCAAAAGAGGCCGGATTGAGTAAAGGATTGCGCCTGTAACATCGCGAGTAGCGAGCTGCGGAAGGGAGGTTACGATGCGAACGCTCAAACAGCCGTTCGGAACTATTCCTACACGCGCGCTTCTTGGAGGCGCCATCGCGGCGGTCTTCACTATGACCGCACAGGCCGATGTGACCATCGAAGAGCGCATGTCCATCAGCGGTGCCGGCCTGATGAAAATGGCCAACATGAATGGCACGACCACGACCCGAATCTCCGGCCAGCGCGCCCGCACGGACAGTAACTTGCAGTTCGAGTCCGGCTTGATGCGAACCCTTGCCCGCGGCGTGGGCGAGTCGACCGAGATCGTGCGGCTGGACCAGGACAAGATGTACTCGGTCGATAACAATAAGAAGACCTACTCGGAAACGACGTTCGCGGAGCAACGCGCTCGCTTCGAGCAGACAACGAATCAGATGCGCGACGCGCAGGCACAGCAGCAGCGAGCGACGTCCGGTGTAGACGAGTCGCAGTGTGAATGGTCCGAGCCGAAGGCCGACGTGCAACGGTCGGGTGAGCAGGCCACGATTGCTGGTTTCCAAGCCGAGCGCGTCACCGTGACTGCGACGCAATCGTGCAAGCTCAAGGACAGTGACCAGGTTTGTGACTTCGGCCTGGTGCTAGACCAATGGGTGGCGCCAGACTTCACCGCGTCGGCGGAAGCGCAGGCATACCAGCGCGCGTTTGCCGAGAAGCTGGGGCTCGGTGCCACAGCGTCAAGAGATTTCGCCGAGCGCGCGGAGTCGATGTTTGGCGCCTATGAAGGGCTGTGGAAGGAAATTGCGACCAAGATGCGCGACGTGAATGGCTATCCGGTGCGGCTGAGCTTCGGGCTCGGCGTGGGCGGACCGCAATGCCAGAACACTCAGCAAATGCAAGCCGCTGGTGGCCAGCAATCGCCAACGAGTATCGGTGGCGCGCTGGGTGGCGCATTGGGCGGATTGTTTGGCAAGAAGAAAGCGCCGGCATCAGAAGCAGCAGTGCCGGTAGCGCCGTTGCCAAACGGGCTCATGCCTCTAATGAGTATGAGCACCGAGTTGATATCCGTCAGTAACGATTCCATCGATCCGCAGTCGTTCGAACCGCCGGCGGGCTACAAGAAAGTCGCCGTCGACTGAGGTTCGCGCGGACTCGACGCCGGGGGAGCTCAGCGCGAGCCGGAGGCTTTGGGCTGCAACGTCTTCAAGAATCCAAACAACGCATCCAGCTCCGCGTCACTCATGAGGCGCAAGCTCTCGAAAGGCATCACCGCAATCGGAGTGCCGTCGGCACGCTTGCCTGTGCGCATCATCTCCCGGAACTGTTCCACCGATGCGTAGCGATTCATTGCGCCATCCGCGGCAGAAGTGAGATTGGCTGCCGCCGGCCAGGTCGGCGGCGAACCTGGAATCTTGCCACCGGCGAGACCTTCGCCATGACAGCCGGTGCAGGTCTTGGCGACGTATGCGCCTTGCGAATGGGAGTCTTCCGGCACGCGAACTGGCGCTGCTTTGGTGTGATCGATTTTCTCAGCGGCATCCGTGCTCACGTCGAACGCGTAGAGCGCCTTGACCATCAGCGGAATCCTGATCTCCGCCTTGCGCTCGGGTGCCGCCGGCAGGGAACGGATATAGGCAACCAGCGATGCGACATCGTCATCGGCCATTTGGGCATAGTCTTCGCTGGGCATGATGAAGACCGGGGTGCGCGCAGGTTTCAAGCCATGACGGAGCAACGCAACCCAATCTGTATCCGTGTACATCGCTGCAGCGCCACCACCGCCGCGAGTGATGTTCGGCGTGTAGACATAGAAACCGGAAGCAGGATCTTCGATCATCAGGCGACCTTCGCCGCCGGCGCCGTGACATTCCGAGCAGCCGCGCGTCAGGAAAAGATACTCACCGCGTTGCATATTCGCATCGAGCGAAGCAAAGTCGGCCGGCGCGACCTGCACATCGAGAACGCGATTCATCTTGCGTTCGCTGAGCACCATCGCGGCGCCAGCAGTGACACCCACGCCCACGGCCAGTACCGCCAGCGAGCCCCCAACGATTTTCATGAGCTTGTTCATGGCCGCGTATTCTGCACATCGAAGCTTCGAATACAGCGTACAAAGGGGCACACGGACCTTGCCCGGGAGAGCTATCGATATACTGACTTTGGATAGGGACAGCTACACTGCAAACCTTGGTCGAGCTTGGCTTGAGCCGGCCCAGCCCAGCATCGGAGCCAGAAAATTGCACAGCAAGAGGCGGGAATCTTCCGGGCGCGGCGCAGGCAAAACTGCGACCTCGGCCAAGAGGAGCAGCGCCATGACGAACATCGCATCGAACATCACATCGAATGAAGACGCCCTGTGGAGCACGGTGCAGAACCGTGATGCCAGCCGCGACGGCGAGTTCTTCTATGGCGTCATGACCACGGGCGTTTACTGTCGTCCCTCGTGCAATTCGCGTCGTCCACTGCGCAAGAACATTCGATTTTTCGCCACGGCCGAGGCAGCCGAGCGCGCCGGCTTACGCCCATGCAAGCGATGCCGGCCGACCGGCGCCTCGACAAACGTCTTGAATCAAGTGGTGCACGAGCTGGCACGCCGCATCGAGGCGGAACCCGAACGCAAGATCAGCCTGGCACAAATGGCCAAGCGCGCCGGCTACAGCCCCTTTCACTTGCAGCGCAGTTTCAAAGCCATCATGGGCAGCAGCCCGAAGGAATATCAAACGGCTGCGCGCGTGCGCATGCTCAAGCAGGAGCTGCGCAACGATGCGCCGGTGGCCGATGCGATCTATCAAGCGGGCTTCGGTTCGGGCAGCCGCGTCTACGAGAAGGCCGATGGTCATCTCGGCATGACGCCGAGCGAGTATCGCAGCGGGGGAAAAGGTCTCACGATCTCGTATGCCAGCGGCCAGACGCCGTTGGGCCTGATGATGATCGGTGCCACCGATCGCGGCATTTGTTTCCTGCAATTCGGCGAAAGCGATCAGGCATTGCTGACGGAGGTGAAACAGCAATTCCCGGCAGCCGCCGTGCAACCCATGCCGGAAAGCTTCCGCAGCGAGTTCGACTCATGGATGGCGGCGCTCAATCGACACTTGCGGGGAATCGAACCGAGGCTGGATTTACCATTGGATGTGCGCGGCACGGCATTCCAGCTCATCGTATGGCGCTACCTGCAGAAGGTGCCGTATGGCGAAGTACGCTCCTACTCGGAAGTGGCGGCGGCGATCGGCAAACCGAGCGCGACGCGGGCGGTGGCCCGGGCGTGTGCCACAAACTCGGTTGCATTGCTGATCCCTTGCCACCGCGTCGTTCGGGGTACGGGTGAGTTGGGCGGTTATCGCTGGGGTGTTCAGAGAAAGCGCGTGCTGCTGGATACGGAACGCGCAGCCAGCAAGCGGTAAGTCCCTCTGCGTCGCGGAGTGTGCGCAGTTCACATCTTCGCCTCGCATTCTTGCACCCCGGGCGCTGCTGCTGATAATGAGCGCGCATGCGAAGAGCATGCTGCAGGAGGCGGTATGTGCCTGGGTTGTATAGACGACAACGACTCACCACCCCCAACGCGACGGGAATTTCTGGTCAAAGCACTGCAGTTGACCGCCGCCTCCGCGCTCGGCACGACCGCCATGGCCAATCCCGCCATCCGCGTCTGGGACGTCGACGCCAAAGGGCTCACCGTCGACAACGCCGGCACGTTCCTACCCGCCTATACGGCAGTGCCTATGGGTGCCGCCAACCGGACTACCGTCGTCATTCTTCACGATGAGCCCGGCATTTCACCGGATCTGCAAAGTCTCGCGCGCGACGTGGCGCGTACCGGATATATCGCGATGGTCATCGATTGCGCCATGCGCGGGACGGCCAAGATCTCGACGCATCCCGATGCATTGCTGAGCGAGGCCTTCAACCGCGACGTGCAAACCGACGTTCGCGCCGGCGTCGTTACATTGAATGGCGACCAGCCGGACGCCAATCCGGTGGTGATCGTGGGCTTCGGGTGGGCTGGCTACACAGCGCTGCGCATGGCGCTGAATGATCCGTTGAGCGTGGTGGGCGTGATCGCCATGTCCACGCCGATCGAGGCGACCGTCAAATCCAAGACGGACCCGCGCCCCGACCTGATCACGCTGCTGGCGCGCCTCAATGTCCCCGTGCAATTTCACGCCGGCACCGCGGACCCTGCGATCACTCGCGAACAACTGAATTGGCTGGGACGATTCGTTGCGGTCGAGCCCGATCGTCGCGAGCTCTTCATCTATGGAGGCGCGGGTCCCGAGTTTTACATGCCTTCGTCCGATCACTACGACGAGGGCTACAAGATCCTGGCGCAGAAACGCTGGCGGGACTTTCTGATCAAGCGCTTCAACTAGAAGCCCTCCAGCCCGCTGGCCGGAGGGCCCTGGTCCGGCGATTACGGCTGCACGACCACCTGGCCGTGCTTCATGACGAACACCGGTTTCTCGGTGGCCGCAATGTTGCTCAACACATTGCCCTTCACGGCGACGATATCGGCCAGCTTGCCGGCCTCGAGCGTGCCCACCTGATCGATGACGCCGAGCAGCTTGGCCGATTCACGCGTGCCGGAAAGCAACGCCGCCGCTGGCGGCATGCCGATCTCCACCAGCAACGCGAATTCCTTGGCGTTCATGCCGTGCGGCGACACGCCCGTGTCGGTACCGAAAGCAATGGGCACGCCCATCTTCAGCGCCGTGCGGAATACCCTCTCGTGCTCGACCAATGTGGCACGCGCCTTGGCCGCTATCGCCGGCGGATACTTCGCGGCCATTTGGTTCACCCAGTAGACCGCCAGACGAGTCGGCACCAGATAGGTGCCCTTGCTCTTCATCAATTTCAGCGTCTCGTCGCTGAGGAAACTGCCGTGCTCGATCGAATCCACGCCGGCCTCCACGGCCTGCCGTGCAGCCACATCACCATGCGAGTGAGCAGCGATCTTGCGCTTCCAGGCATGAGTTTCCGAAACGATGGCGCTGAGCTCGTCCGGCGTCAGTTGCGGCACATCGACCGGGTCGGCCTCGGACAGCACGCCGCCCGATGAGCAGATCTTGATCACATCGGCGCCCCACTTCAGCTGGTAGCGCACCGCCGCGCGGCATTCGTCGGCGCCGTTGCATACACCATCCATCACGCCCAGCGGCTGGATACGATCGGGCGGGAACGGCCCCTGATCGCAATGGCCGCCGGTCGAACCGATCGAATGCACTGCCGTGAGAATGGTCGGGCCGGCAGTCACACTGCTGTTGACGGCATTGCGCAGGCCAACGTCCACGAAATCACCGGCGCCCAGGTTTCGAACGGTCGTAAAGCCCGCTTCGAGAGTCCGCCTGGCATACACCGCGGCGTAATGCGATTGCTCGGCGGGGAACCGGTACATATCCGTGTGAAAGCCCTTGTAGAAATCCTCCTGGATCTCGCTGGTGATGTGCGTATGCGCGTCGATGAAGCCCGGCAGCAGCGTCGCGTCGCCGAGGTCGATCACCTGGGCATCGGCCGGAGCCGCCTGCGTTCCGAGCGCCTTGATCTTGTCTCCCTCGACCACGATGGCGCCGCCATTGGTGAGTTGCCCCGACCTGGCGTCGAACAGATAGGCCGCCTTCAGCACGATGGGCCGAGGTGTTTCTGCCGCCTGCGCCGAGCCGATGATCGCGGCCAATCCCAACGCCAACTTCATTGCTAATCGCATTCACGACCCTCCGATGTGGTGGTGCGGCACGATACTCGTTCACGGTTGAAAGGCAAACGGGGCACGAATATCTCGACGAAAGCGCAATTATTCGTCGACTTTTGCCAGCCTCGCGCCGGTAACTTGTCGCCGTCGACCCCAATGGAGACTGCGATGAGCATCAAGGACGTGAGATCTAAAACACCGGCGCGCAACGCCCAGCGCGGCCAGGGCATGAGCGAGTACATCATCATCACCGCGCTGGTGGCGGTGGCCGGCATCGGGCTGTTCGCCGCTTTCGGCGATGTGCTGCAAAACCAGATGGCGGGTATGAGTCGCGAGATGGCTGGCCAATCGGCCACGCAAGACATCACCGATGCGCAGGCATCCGCGACCACGGCACAGAACCGCGCCGCGCAAGCTGACAGCCTGTCCAACTACAACCAGCAAACCAATGCTGCTCAGTAAGCGTCATTTGCAGCAGGGGCAGATCGCTCCGGTCGCGCTGTTCGGCGTGCTCGTCAGCAGCGCGGCGCTGGTCGTGATGTTCAACACCGGACAGAAAGTCACGGAGCGATCACTCGTTGCCAACGCCGCTGATGCCGCGGCGTATAGCGGCGCCGTATGGACGGCAAGACATCTCAACTTCATCGCCTATTCCAACCGAGCCATGATTGCCAATCACGTCGCCGTCGGACACTTCGTCTCATACGTCAGTTGGGTGCGCTATATCAACGACTCGCTGCAGGCGATCGATCGGGTCACGCAGTGGATTCCGTACGTCGGCCAGTACGTCGACCTGGCCCAGCAGATCTCGGCTCAGGTTCGGGATGTAACCGAACAGTCCGCGCAGATCGCGATCCCCGCGCTCGACGCCTGGAACGCCAACATCCGTGCCGCTCAAGTCGAGGCGCATGCTTCGCTAGCGTTTCACAATCTCCAAAGCTTGATGAGCCAGACGGCTCGGTCCTACGACCCGCACATTCTCATCAATGACGGGAACGCGCTGTCCCAGATGCCCGAGGAGCTGCGAGCGGTACTCGACACGCAACTGATGACTCAGTCCGCGGCGGTACCCACGTTCATTCGACGCTATACCGCCGGGGATGACAGCAACTTGATGCAACAGCTGGTGAACACGAGTCTGCGCGGCAATGGCGACCTGCAACGTTGGATCGTCGGCGAGCGCGGTTGGCGTGAAAACCTGCTCGTCGCCCAGATTCGTAAGCGCGGAGCTACATCAGTCAGCCAGACCGGAAATGCTTCGGACTGGCGGGCGGAAGATCAGCTTCAGTTTCGCACTCGGGGTGTGTTCGGGTGGCGTAGCTGGCGACGCATCGGTGATCGCGTGAGCAGCGCCAGTGCTCGCGAGTTCGATTCGAACTATGCGGGTGTACCGGCCTATTACAACGTGGCTGGCCAGCCTGGAGATACGTCACTTCGCATCGCCGCCGTCGCCACGAAAGCCCAGTCGCGTGTTGCGACGGCCGATCTCCTGGCAATGACTGCGACACATCATCCTCTAGCCGTGGCCGCAGTCGCGCGAGTCGAGTTTCGGCGCCCGAGCGGTTCAGCGTTCGCGTCCATCGGCGAGCGCAGGCACGAGTACGCGAATCTCTTCAATCCCTTCTGGGAAGCCAAGCTCGCACCGGCCATGTGGAGTCTTTGACCGTGCTGATCAGAAACATTCGCGGTAATGCGCTGGTCGAGACGATGGTGGCTCTGGTGGCGCTGCTGCCATTCCTCGGTGGCGTCGTGCTGTTGGGAAAGCAGTTGGATCTGAAGCACAAGACTCTGGATGCGCTTCGGTATTCAGTGTGGGAGCGCACGGTGTGGAGCGGCAGCGGCGCCAACGCCAAATCAGAAGCCGATATCGCGACCGAAACGCTGGATCGCTCCTTTGGCGATCCGGCCACAGGCGTCTTGCCTGTGGACGTGCTGCACTCCACAGGGGTATCGCGCAATTCGTTCTGGACACATCGCGGACGTTCACTGTTAGCGGCATCGGCGAGCAGCGCCATCTCATCCCAACTCAGCGAAGGCGCGTCGCCCGTCGAAGCAGGCCACGTCTTGATGCCGGGGCTGGCTTACGGCTCCGGACCGGTCGGCGTCGCAGCCACCGCATTACAAATGGACCATCTTGGCCTGACTCGCCGCGCTTACACCCGCGTCAGCGTGGAAACAAACATTCAGCCGCTGCTTCACGGGGTAAGCGCGCCGCCTCTATTGCAGCGCGCCGATGGCGCGATTCTCAGTGACACCTGGTCGCCGCGCGATGAGGACGATTTCGGTCGCAGAGTCGATCGAATTACTGCCAACGAGCTCATCGAAACCCTCGAGCTCCCGGGCCGGCCCATAGCGCTGCAGTCGCTCGGCAAAGGTGGTCCGCTGTACGGCGAAGGTCAATATGCATCGGAGGTTCAACTTCGGCCGCGCTCCAATGCCCTGCCCGCAGCCTACGTGACCGACCGAGAGGTGGGTGAGCCATGATCACCCGTTCATTTCGTTTGCTAGTGACGGCGCTTGCGCTCTGGTCTTTGCCCGCGTCGAGCGAGCGCATGCCGACGCCACGCTCACTTCCCGACCTCAATGCTCCACCGCAAGGATCGACGCAGTGGATTGCGCGAAACATGCGAATGAATGGATTGCCAATGACGCTCAAAGCCTTCAACTCTCGCCTGTCGCCCGCGGGAGTGCTGGCCTACTACGAGTCGCAGCTGAAAACGTCGAGCAGTCACGAGACGCGGCGGATGATGAAGTCTCCGTGGCAAGTGCTGATGTTCAGATCGCACGCTCACTTCATCACGGTTCATGCACGAGCCACGATCGGCGGAAGCGAGGGAACGATTCTCGTCAGTCCGGCGCTCGATCCCGCTGCGCTCCATGTTCGTACCGACTTTCCGCGACCATCGACGGCGCGCATCGTCAACTTGCAACAGTACGACGATGCCGGCATGCAATCGGAGCACATCAGCCTGTCGAGCGGTCGGACGCCCTTCGTCGAAGCTCAGGCATTCTCACAGCTCCTGACCCGTGACGGTTGGACGCTGATCTCCACGCGACCGACACACGAGACGCATCGAGGTTTTGTACTGGAAGCGCAGCGCGAGGCCGAGCACGCATTGCTGGTCATCATTCCCGATATGGCACGCCCGGCGAGCACAGCCATCGTTGTTACGTGGAAGAAGTCATGAAACGTGCGGGACAACAGGGCTGGAGCACTACCGAGTATCTCGCGATTCTCACTGGCCTGGTGGTGTTGTGGCGGAGCTCGCAACTGGTGCTGGAGCATCTTGCCGAGCATCACGACGAGTTCTCCTGGGCATTGATGATTCCCTTTTAGTTACAGCTTCGCTCGAGGAACGAGCAATGAAAGGCATATGGATCACGGCACTCATGATCGGCGGCGCACTTGCCGCCGGTGGTGGCGCTGCGTATTTCGCCAAGGGCTACATCAGTCGCCAGATGCGCGCCGAGCGCGAGCAGCTTCACAGTCAGTATCAATTGGTGAATGTCGTGGTCGCCAAAACCGACCTGGCGCCGGGCGCGATCCTCTCCAGCCAGACAGTTGCAGTTCGCGAGGTCCCGAGGACTTTCCTGCATACCGATGCCGTTCGCTCGGAACAGTGGAGTGCTATAGCAGGGCGAGTCCTGTCGCGTGGCGTACGCAGCGGCGAAGCGATCCTCAATGCTCATCTCGCTCAAGGTCTCGGAGCAGGATTCTCCGCGCAACTACCGGACGGCACGCGTGCGCTGACCTTTCCTGTCGATGAAGAGGCTTCAATTGCAGGCATGCTTGCGCCCGGCGACCGCATCGACCTGCTATTCACGACGGCTGCAGCGAATGACAGCGTCACCATCCCATTGTTGTTCGCTGTGCCAGTGATCGCGACAGGCGCGCGAACGCAGACGAACGAGAATGCATTGCCCGACAGGCTGCAGACCGGCCCCTTTCGCACCATCACGGTGGCTGTCACACCCGGCGACGCCGCAAAGATCACTCTTGCCCAGGAGGCCGGCAGAATCTCAGTGGCGCTTCGTCAGCGCAATGATCATAGCGACGCTCGCATCGCTCGCGTCACCAAGAGCAGCTTGCTGAGAGGCGATGCGCAACCTGGCTCGCCGCGGCCTCGCGTCCAAGTAATTCTCGGTGGAGTTTGAGCCATGAGCGCCTTCATGTCTGTGGGAGCATGGCTGGTCGCCGCGCTGCTGCTCAATACTTCGACCACCGAAGCGCTGGGCCAAGCGCCGGTTGCCGTACTCTCGGTGCCCGAAGGGCAGAGTCTGCTGATCCGCGCGCCCAGCGTGCGGCGAGTGTCGGCCGGCGATGGCGCCACCATCGATATCAAAGTGCTCGACGACACGCAGGAGATCCTGGTGCTCGGGCGCAAGGCGGGCACGACCGACCTGCGCATCTGGTCTCGCGATGGGTCAAGCACTGCGTATCTGGTGCAGGTGCTTGGCATCGTCGATCCGATCGCGACACCTGCAGCGTCGTTGCAGGCCGAGTCCACCATTCTCATCAAGGCAAAGCTCATCGAAGTTCGCAAGTCCGCGCTGCGCGAGATCGGTGTTGATTGGGCCGATATTGCCGCCGGACCGGTACTCAGTACGGACGACGGCGTGGCGCTGACCACGACCGTGGACTCGATGATTCATCTGCTGATGAATCGCGGCGATGCGCGCTTGCTCGCCGAGCCGACGCTGACTTGTATAAACGGCGGGCAGGCGGATTTCGTCGTGGGTGGCGAGGTGCCGATTCCCGTCCAGAACCAGGATGGCGCACTCAATGTGGTGTTCAAGCAGTTCGGCATCCTGCTGAACGTCGAGCCGCAGGCGAATGCCGAGGGGTTGATTCGCACCAAGGTTGGCGTGGAGGTCAGCAGCGTCGACAAGGCCAACACGGTGCTGGGCATTCCCGGCTTCGCCACTCGCAAGACCAACACCGAGATGAATGTGCAGTCGGGCGAACCGATGGTGGTGGCGGGTTTGTTCAGTGCCGACGATGCCAAGACGGTCTCGAAAGTCCCTGGATTGGGTTCGTTGCCGATCCTCGGCGAGCTGTTCAAGTCACGGCAGTTTCGCCGTGGCGAGACCGAGCTCGTGGTGCTGGTTACACCACAGATCATCGACGCTGATTCGAGCGCGGTTCGCGAAGGTGTTCAGCGCTTAGACCGGCTCGAGCGTGAAGCGAAAGAGACGTTGAAGCCGCGGCGCAACGACTGACCCTGGAGATAGCAAGGAAGCGAGCGTCACATGGATGTGACTGGAGCAAAAAGCCGCACACGGCGGCAGTCGGGAGCCGCAATCGTCGAAGCGACGATTGCGCTGCCGCTGCTGATCGTAGTGATCCTGGCGGCGGTTCAGTTCGCCTTTGTCTATCAGGCGAAGGCCACGCTGAATCACGCAGCACTGCAAGCTGCCCGTGCCGGCTCTGTTTCCAATGCAGCGCCCAACGCTATTCGACGCGGCCTTGCGCGCGGGTTGGCGCCGCTTGTTTCTCCGGATGCTTCTCTGGAAGGCGTCGCCGGAGCTGTCGCAAGCATCGAAGCCGAGCTGCTGACCGACGCGCGCATTCGCATCCTCAATCCGACGCGTGAGGCATTCGAAGATTTCGCCGTCGATGTCGATGGTGTTCGCGAGCTGCCGAACGATCGTCTGCACGCTCGGAATACGCAGCCAGGACCCACCGGCGGACTCAACATTCAAGACGCGAATCTCCTGCGCGTCGAGGTCACGTATGGATATGAGCTAAAGGTCCCGCTGGTAGGCGGTGTTCTCGCACGTCTGTTGTCATCGCCGCGCGAGAGCGATGCGTTTCACCAGCAACTGCTGCGCCGAAGCCGGTTGCCAATCACGGCCACGGCGACCGTGCGCATGCAGAGCCCGCTGCACTTCAGCGAGCTTCTGGTCTCTCGCGCCGACCTGCCGGAAGTTGAGCGGTACATGGCGGGCGCGGGGTCGCCTGGCAGCGGCACAAGCCACAACGCTGACGAAGCTGCTGCGGGCGATACCACAAGCTCGACCGGATCAGC
The DNA here is from genome assembly GCF_036406195.1 of Steroidobacter sp. Lineage (GTDB taxonomy): Bacteria > Pseudomonadota > Gammaproteobacteria > Steroidobacterales > Steroidobacteraceae > Steroidobacter. The sequence continues at coordinate 108,945 of NZ_DASWVW010000052.1, read as the reverse complement.
GAGCGACGAGGGCAGTCATCTCGGCGAAGGATTCTTTGGCTTCGGTTCGGGTGAAGCATCGCCCGCGGATGCGTCCGGCGACGAGTCGGCCGACGATGCTGAAGATGGCAGCGGCGGGGAAGCCGATTCTTCCAACAACCCACCGCTCTGTTCTGTCGAAGCTGCTGACCCGCAACCTGCTGCGGAAGATCGAAGCACCCTCGGACGCGTCTGGGACGAACTGCGCGGTCTCGCGGCCGACGCGTATGAGTTCGTTCGCGGCTTCTGGGAGGGACTGCGAGATCAGATCGGCGATCTGATTGCCGCCATCACGGATCCGATCGAGACGGCTCGGGGCATCTACGAGTTGGCGATGGCGTTCATGGAAGACCCCGCCGGCACGGCGCGGACCATCGGCGCCGCTTTGGGCCATGACCTCAGCCAGCTCGTCGAATGCAGCGCGTTCGATCGCGGTCGCGTGCTGGGCAGCTATGTCAGCCCGGCATTCATGCTCAAGCTCGCGACCAAGCTCGCGCGCTTTGGTCGTGCGGGTCTTCGTGCTGCTGCTGATGCAACCAAGCGTGAGCTTGGCTGCGCGAGTTTCGCCGCCGACACGTTGGTGTGGTCTGGCGAGCGTGGCGTACCCATTCAGTCGCTCGAGCCGGGCGAGTGGGTGGATGCGCGTAGCGATCGCACCTATCTCGATCGCTCCCGACAAGTTACTCACGCTTTCGAGCGGCACGCGTCGGCACATCACGTTGTTAGGACTGAAGCGTCGCGGCTTGTCGTTACGGAGGAGCACCCGTTCTGGGTGCAGGGTCGCGGCTGGACCGCGGTTCGTGACATCGAAGTCGGCGCCCCGATCGCCACTGCCGGCGGCGACACGTTGGTGCTCGATAACCGGCGCGTCGATACGGCGCTACAGGTTTTCAATGTCACGGTTGCCGATGACTCCAGTTATTTCGTCGGCGATGAACGTGTATGGGCGCACAACGCGACTTGCACCGTTCGCGTTCCTTACTATGTTCCGCGCAGCCCGAGCAACTTCGCCGTCGGCGCTAGCGATGGCGGCCCGGGCATTTGGTCGACCATCGGCCGGCCTGATAACGACGCCTATCGCTATCAAGAACGCATCACCGGTGCGCCTCGCGGCGTCGAGTACAATGTCAATGGCGTGAACTTCGACGGCTACGACGCCCAACGCGACGTACTACTTGATGCGAAGCATTGGACACAGGAATGTCCGCTGGGTGACAAGTGCCGGTCGGAGCCGCTAAAGCAGAGGTTGGCAGCCACTCTTATTGCCGAGGCCCGCCGGCAACTAGATGCGACACGAGCCACTGGCACAATGATCGAATGGCGTGTTGTAGACGAAGAGATGGCTCTGCGCATCGGCGCAATACTCGATGCAAATCTACACAACGGGAGCGCTCGGCAACGAATAACAGTGATTTACACGCCGCCGTCCGACATTCAAGGATAGGATGTTCAAATGAGCCGTACCGTAAACACGATCGTGATCTGGGCATTGGCTTTGCACCGCCGCCCTACGTTGCTGAAGGAATATCAGGAGCAAACGCAAGTATTGCTTGCCGGGCTTCAGCGTAGCCATCCAGAGTTCAGACATTTGCTAGGCGTTAGTTCCAGGACAACGCGCGCAATATCGCCGGACCTGACAGGGCTAGCGGATGATATTGCTGCGCTCGTGTATGACGACCTGCACCCCGCGGACTATCTGCACCTTACGGAGCAAGGAGGACTCGGTCCAAGCACACTATCTAAAATCGGCTTCTCTGTGACCTATGGATTGCTTGACCCTGATGGCTCGATGATGCCAATCGAGAGAGGCGGCGCTCGCCTGATGCTACAAGGGAGTTCCGCGAGCCCTGAGCCAGACTCGACAGCAGTTTTGGAGGTCACAGAGGCGGCGTCATGCATAGATAGCCTTGATAGCTGCAGTTTCAAGGAGCTGTTAAGTTATCTGCTCACCAACTGGCCTAGCAGCTTTGGCGGCGTATCGGTCGCAGACTATCAGCAACGCATACGAGGCTCTAATCGCGCCTCCTACGCCGGCCAATGGCTCTACTACCTCCCCTTCCCGTCCCTCGCCCGCTGCCTCCCTCCCGACATCCACCACGAGCCCTTCGCCAACGGCATCCTCATACAAACAACTCCTCACATACCCGACGTCAACAATCCAGCCGACATTGCCGCTGGCCTCCGCGTGCGGGACGTGCTGGACGAATTCGGGCTGGTGAACGACGCGACGTATGCCATCGAAGGCTGGCCACCCGACCAGGAAGAAATGCTCTACGAGCAATTCATCAGCGGCGCGCCGCCCGATCGCAAGTACATGGTCCATTGCATAAACTTCGACGGCTACGACGCCAGCCGCAAAGTGCTGCTCTACGCAAAACTTTTCCGCCGCCTGAAGAGACACCCCAAGGAGTGGGGCCTCCGAGGTTGGGATGGGCCGGTGTTGAATGAGGCGAAGCGGCAAGTGCGGGCGGCAGCGAAAGCGGGCGGAGTGCCGATCGAATGGCACATCGGCCTCGAAGAACCTGCACACCAGGTACGTCAACTGCTCGCCGACTACACCAACATCACTGAGCATCAGCTACGAGTGATCTACACACCCCTCGAAGAAGCGCTGACGAGGATGCAACGCTAACCAACAGCGCCCCATCGAGGATCGGACCACCAACCACACAGGCAAGGAAGGCCAGTGAAACAGCATCACATCCAACGCACACCGTATGCCCGCACTCCGCTGTGGCGTACGTCACCCAAGCCAAGCCACGACATGAAGTCGAGGCGCATGGCATCCAACTCTCCCCGCGAGATCAAACCACAGCGCTGCGCCGCGAAGGCACGACATCACTCCAGCCGAACGACGAGGCCAAGCAAATGAGCGCCTACCTCCTCGGCAATCTCTTAGGTCGCCTGGTTCTGTCGTATGCCCTCGTCTGGCTACTGCTGTGCCTGACCGTGGCTCGACTGAACTGGCGTGAAGCATTCAGGCGAACGAATCATTGGAGTGGCCTGAGCGCCTCCATCACGACTTTCCTCATCGGCCTGATAGCAGCACAGCCGAATGGACTCTCGCCATGAAACACGCCGCTCTCCTGATCGCCAGCCTATGCGCGATCGCATCAACCAACGCTACCGCCAATCAACGAACCGGTCGACCCATGATCATCCACCGCCTGCCCGCACTGAACCTGGAAATCTGGACCGAGCAAGACCCGGCTTGGGAAACCCGTTTAGAAACAAACGGACGTGCCGCCATGTTCGTGGCGGAACCGCCGGCACTGACGTACCCGCCAGCGCACATGAGCTGGACCACTCTGGCACATCTCAGATTCCGTCAAGAACAGATGGAAGCCGCCACGCGCGGAGTCTTGCATCAGATGGCGATCAACTACGGCGTCCAACCGCCGAGACACCTCAGACAGCGTCAATACGGCGAGCTGACCGGCTATGAGGCGACTTTCCAGGCCGAGTCGGACGGGCTGCCCATCGACGTGCACCTGTTCTGCGGTCATCGCGAAGGCAAGCCCGCCGTGGTGATGCAAGTCGTCACCTTGAGAGACAGGCTGCCGCATCTGTCCGAGCACATCCGTCGCTCATGGACCCATTTGCGCTATCTCGATTGAGCAGGCCCACGAGCGAAGGAACGCACGATGAGCACCCCGTACGCCGAGCTGTCAGCGGCACTCAAGGAACAACTGCAGCCCCTGGTCCTGCGCGAGCTCGACCTGTTTCGCCGCACGGCATTGAACGATCTGGCGACGGCGGATCTGCGCGCCGAAGCCAAGCAGGCGATCGAGACCATCCTCGCGTCCGGTGCCGTGCGACTGCCGGAAAGCATCGATCTGCCCACGTTCGTGCAGGAGATGACCGCCGAGATCATGGGCTACGGGCCCATCGAGCCTTATCTGCACGACGACAGCATCAGCGAAGTCATGGTGAATGGCCCGAGTCAGATCTATGTTGAGCGCAACGGCCTGCTCGCACCCGTCCACGCGCGTTTCATCAGCGCCGACTCGCTGATGCGCGTGATCGAACGCATCGTCGCGCCCCTCGGTCGCCGCATCGATGAAGGAGTGCCGATGGTCGATGGCCGGTTGCCAGACGGCTCGCGCGTGAACGCCATTATTCCGCCTCTCTCGCTGATCGGGCCGATTCTCACCATTCGACGCTTCGCAGGTCAGCGTTATTCGATGGCACGCCTCGTCGACGTCGGTGCGCTGACCGCGGCGATGGCCGAGTTCCTCAAAATCTGCGTGCAGTATCGCAAGAACATCATCGTGTCCGGTGGCACGGGTACCGGCAAGACCACATTCCTCAATGCGCTATCCGAATTTATCGCCAGCACCGAACGCATCGTAACGATCGAAGATGCCGCAGAACTGCGACTCGCGCAGCCACACGTGCTCTCGCTGGAAGCGCGGCCACCGAATGTCGAAGGTCGTGGCGAAGTCACCATTCGCGATCTCGTGCGCAATGCACTTCGGATGCGGCCAGACCGCATCATCGTTGGCGAATGCCGCGGCGGTGAGGCGCTCGACATGCTTCAGGCCATGAACACCGGGCACGACGGCTCCCTCACAACAGGTCACGCCAACTCACCGCGAGACTTGTTGTCACGCGTGGAGGTGATGGTACTGATGGCCGGCATGGAGCTGCCTGTGCGAGCCATCCGTGAACAGATCGCATCGGCCATCGACATCATCGTGCAGCTCTCCAGATTCAGCGACGGTCGTCGGCGAGTGACCGCCATCGTCGCCGTCGAGGGCCTGGAAGGCGATGTGATTCTCACGCAGCCATTGTTCAACTTTCGACAGAAGGGCATCGGTGTGCAAGGCACCGTCGACGGCCGCTTTCAGGCCTGTGGTCAGCCGCCAGCCTTTTATGAAGTCCTGGACGAAGCGGGCATTCGCCTGGATCGAAGCATCTTCACCGACGCGCCCGACAACGGCTGAGGTGTAAACACAATGAGAGATACGCTGCTCGCACCCCTCATCTGCGCTACCCTCGCCGCCACACTGCTGGCCATGTTCATCATGAAAGTGGTGAGTAGTTATCGGCGATCGTTCATCGCGGAAATCGGGACCAGCCTAAAACAGAACTTTCTGCTGACGAACCCGCGTTCGTTGTTCTTGATGAGCAGCGCACTTACCGTCATCGCAGGCTCTCTGGCTCTTGCACTGGCCGGCCCGGTCGCGTTCGTCACCGCAACCATCGCAAGTCTCGCCGGTCCTTGGTTGTTGGCGAAGCGACTGGCGGCTCGCCGACGAATGCAGTTCGTCTATCAACTTCCCGATGCCTTGCTGGCCCTGGCTTCCGCCTTACGCGCCGGCTGCAACCTGATGCGAGGACTGGAACTGATGGCCTCGCGTCAGCCCGCGCCATTGAGCCAGGAATTCAGCATCGTGCTTGCCGAACAGCGAGTCGGACGACCTCTCGCGGAGTCGCTGGACGATCTTCGCCGCCGCGTCGGTGCTCCCGAGCTCGACCTCATGAACACCGCGATGAATGTTTCGCGCCGCGTCGGCGGCAATCTGGCGGACACACTCGAATCTCTGGCGCGGACGCTGCAGGAAAAAGCTCATGTCGAAGGCAAAATTGATGCGCTGACATCGATGGGTCGCGCGCAAGGCTGGGTGGTCGGCCTCCTGCCCATCTTCATCGGGTTGGTGTTGTACGCACAGCAGCCGGAACGCATGAGCCTGCTGTTCACGCAATGGTATGGGTGGGTCGTGCTAACTATCGTTGCGGCCATGATGGCGGTGGCGGCCTGGATGATTCGCAAGATCATCCACATCGATGTGTGAGGACACCCGCATGTACGTCGCCATGTTGCTGGCCAGCGTGAGTTGCTCTCTGATCGTGCTGCTACCTCTGGCATTGCGGACGACGACGCTTCCGCTGCCGAGTCGCGACGAACAGTGGCGGGACGACTTGCCCTGGTTCCTTCGAGCGCTGCGGCCGGCGATGCGCTGGTATAGCTCGGCAGTCGATGCATCACTGACCTCACAGCGGCGCGAAGTATTGCAGGCCCAGCTGGATGCTGCCGGAGCCGCGTACCTGATCAACCCGGCAGAGCTCATCGTCATCCGCCGGGTCGTTGCGGTGCTGGGCGCGCTCGTCTCCATCGCCGCCATCATGCTGTTCAACCTTGAGGATTCGCTTCACATCGCAGTAGCGGCCGCGATCACGCCACTGGCCTATCTCTATCCCGATCTTCGGCTGCGCGAAGTCACGAAGCGCCGTCAGTCGCGTTTCGCCAAGGAGTTTCCGTTCTTCCTGGATGTCCTCGTGCTGGCAATGAAGGCCGGCTTGAACTTCACCGCCGCGCTGGAACAAGCAGTGAGCTCGTTGGCCGTTGGGCCGGTGAAACAAGAGTTCTCCCGTTTCTTGCGTGAATCGAGGGCAGGGCTGACTCGCCGGATCGCGATGGATCGACTGGCGGCCAGAGTCATGCTGCCTGCAGTGATCAACTTCGTCGCTGCCGTGGCGCAGGCCGAACAGACCGGCGGATCGCTGGGTGAAGTCCTGACGGATCAAGCACGGCAGCGACGGCAAGAGCGCTTCCTGCGCGCCGAAAAGCTGGCGAATCAAGCACCCGTGAAAATGCTGTTGCCGTTGATCGCGCTGTTATTCCCGACCACTTTCATCATCATCGGCTTTCCGATCGTCATTCAACTGCTACAGGCCGGCGTGTTCGGCCTGTTCTAGCTCGTCAATACAGGTAGGGACTGCGAGTGCAAGGAGGCACCATGAAGACCCTGGAATTGCGTACTGTGGATGGTCGTTGCGTTGCTCCTCAGGTGCAACTGGCCTGTTCGTTTCGCTCGCGCTGCATAGGCTTGCTGCGCCAGGAAAGCATTTCCGAGCAGGGAGGCTTGTTGCTAGTGCCAGGCGGCAGCATTCACACGCTCGGCATGCGTTTCAGCATCGACGTCGTATTCCTCAGCAGACAAATGCGCGTGCTCGGGCTGGCGGAGCGAGTGCCGCCATGGCGATTGGTAGTCGCACCGCGTGGCACGGCTCGTGTATTGGAGCTTGCCGCCGGCAAGATTGCGGCGACTCGATTGACGACAGGCACCTATTTGACTGTCGATTCAGCGCCAGCCGATCCGAGTGAGCGGCCGACGATCAAGCTGCCGCGAGTGCAAAGTACCGCCTGCGAACGCTTGCCCATTCAATTCTCGCTGCGGCTGCCCTTCGAGCGGCGCTGCACGGGCCCAATCAAACCCCAGTGCAGCCCGGCTCAATGCAGTCAAAGCAGGTGCGGTGCCAGCGCAAAGACTCGTCAGAACCCCGCCGCCTTGTCGGCTCGCACCCGGCTCTCGCGCAGCGAAGAAGCGGAGCGTTGGAAGCTGATCGAGCCGCTCTTGGGCACACCATCGCCGAGAATACGGCGCAGCGTCGCTTTGACGGTCGCGCCGTCGTCATCGAAGGCGCCATGATGCAAGGCGGTCGACGCATCGATGGCGTTCACCGGCTTGTTGTTTGGCGAAATCACGAGGTCGGCGTTGCCACTCTTGAACAACGCCGTCAGCTCGGCGTCCTTGCGCAGGAACTTCTCCATGCCGAGGATGGGCACGCCGTCGCGGAACAGTGGAATGCGCGGCTTGTCTTCAAACGAGTTCGAGACCAGATACAGCAGCGACTTGTGATAGACGTTGGCGCAATGGTCGTCCTGTTCCGCTTTGTCGGAAAGGGTGAACAGAGCGAAGCGTTTGACGCGCTTCTTCTTGATGGCCGGCAGATAGTGCTGCTTGAACAAGTCGATCGTGCAAGCCGGTGCCCACAGCGTGCACGTTTCCACATCGATGCCAGCCTCGTTGAGCGCGGTAATCAACGGCGCATGGAAGATGCTGCCGGCGCTGTGGCCGACGATGTGAATCTTTGGCACTTGCGACTTCGGCAGATTCTTCAGCAGCCATTGCAGATGGCCGACAACGGCCCGTGCACCGCCCTGTTCGCGCTGAGTTGCCCGCAGCGCGTTCTCCTTCATCTCGTCCCATGCGGCCTTGCCGGAAAGCAGTCGCGCCAGCGGCTCCAACGCATCGTCGAGCCGGTCCAGCATGAAATCCTTGGCTGAATCGAGCGCACCTTCCGGCCGGCGACGCTGGAAAGCGTCGTTCAAGATGTTTTTGACCGTGGTCCAATAGTCGCTATGCCAGATGAAGGTGAACGGGTAGATGCCCGCCGCGAGCATGGGGGCGCGGTAGTCGGCAAGCCGTTGCACGGCAGCGTTCTCGCTCACCAATCCGCCATGCGCGTACAGCAGGATGTGCTTGTAGCCACCTGTCTCGATGGCCTTGGGAAGCTCGTTTCTGAACAAGTGCTCGACTTCGTCGGCGGATGTGCCGTAGTTGCCGCCGGCCCTGAACTCGCCATTGTTGCCGAGACTGATGATGTGCGGCCGCAGATCCGGATACGAATACGCTGTCGATTGGCCAGCCGATGCCGAGTGCGCGACCGCAGTCGAGCCACTCTTTCTGAGCTCGATCGGTACGCCAAGGCGCGCCACCCACACATCGGTGCCATTCTGCAGCCAGTCGTCGTAGCTGATGCAGGCGAACCCTTCGTAGCCCCACTCCTCGCCCCACGAGTTCTGGATCCACAGGCCGCGCTCGTCATAGCCGACGATGGCGAAAGCGTGCGCGCCGAGCAGCTTGTCCGAATACTCGATCAAGCCGTCATCGCCGGGTTGTGTCCAACCTTCGTGCACATTGGAGGTCGCGAACAAGACGCCGACTTCGGCGATGGCCGCATGCATGGCCACCAGGTCCTTGTGATTCACTCGAAAGTAGGCGCCGAGTGGACGGCGCAGGGCGTCGGCGGTGCGGGCATCGTTCAAGCCCGTCAGCAACAGACCCTTGTTGCTCTTGCTGGGCACTGAGGGCCAATACTCTTCGGAGCACACGCCATGCTTGTGCCAGCCCTTCATGGCGCCACGCGCGCTCGAACCTGAATAGTTCTCGCCTGGCCACTCGTCATAGCGCTTGGCCAGCTCGTACAACATGCGCGGGCTGACCGGATTGCAATCGCTTACCACCTGCCGCGTCGTCAGCAGGTAGTTCACGACAGTGGCGAGGCCATATCCCGTGCACGCACCTTCATAGCCTTGATCGAGGATGGGAATGCCATGCTCGCGATAGCGCTGCAACTCGCGCTTGGTCGGCACTTCGACCAGGGTGGGGACATACATCTTGTCCCGGAAATCCAGGGTGTCGCGACGAACGTCGAATGTTCTCTGTTTGGGTTTCTTACGGCCGCTGCCGGCCTTGGCGCGAGTCGTGCGCTTCGTCATGAGTGTTGACCAGGCGAGTTGTTATGAAAAGCGGGTCAGTCCCACATTGCGCGCAGCGCCGCCGCTGCGTCAATTCGTACTTTGGTGTCAGAAGCTTTGCCGGGCGTTGCGAGCGGCGTGGCCGGCCAGGCGCGTTGTTCGAAACATTGCATGAGCTGGTCGGTCATGAAGCGGCTGCGCGCACCGTAAACATGCGCATCGCCGGTGCGGCTCTGCTGTGTGATGTAGTACTTCAGCGGCGCGACCAGGTGCAGATCGTGCCTGGCGCGGGTCATCGCAACGTACAGCAGCCGGCGTTCTTCCTCGATCAGATCGGGCCGGCCGGTGGCGTGCTCGTTGGGAAAGTTGCCGTCGGCCACGTTCAATACATACACCGAGTCCCATTCCTGGCCTTTGGCCGAGTGAATGGTGGACAGGATGAGATAGTCCTCGTCGCGTGCCGGATCGCCGGCCAGATCGCTGCTGACCTGCGGCGGGTCCAGCGTCAACTCCGTAATGAACTGCTCGCGCGATGCATACTGGCCCGCGAGCCGTTCGAGCTGCTCGATATCGCCCATGCGCACGCGCGCGGCATCGTAGATTCGTTCGAGCTGCGGCTCATACCATTTGCGCAGGCGACCGAGCTGACCGAGCCACTCGCGTGCCTGCGAAAGATCATTCACCAGCTCGACCAAGCCGGCCCAATCCTGCTCCGCGGCGGCAGGCATGCGGTAGGCAGCCAGGGTCGGCCAGGCATACCCGCTGGCTTCGAAAACCTTCAGACACCGCTCGGCGACGGCAGGCCCGACGCCACTCAACAACTGCAGCACGCGAAACCCGGCGATGCGGTGCTTGGGATTGTCCGCCCAGCGCAGCAGCGCCAGCACGTCCTTGACGTGCGCCGCTTCGAGAAACTTCAGGCCGCCATACTTGGTGTAGGGGATATTGCGCCGGATCAGCTCCAGTTCGAGCACGTCGCCGTGATGGGAATTACGCATCAACACCGCCTGCCGGCGCAGCGCCACGCCTTGCTCGCGTGCGGCCAGGATTTGCTCCACGACGTACAGCGCTTGAGCTTTGTCGTCTTGCACCGATACGTAGACAGGCCGCCGCGATGAGGCGCGCCCCGAGCGCAACGCTTTCTGGTATTGCCGCGGGCTGTCACCCATCAGGGCGTTGGCGGCGTCGAGAATCGGTTGCACCGAGCGATAGTTGTGTTCGAGCTTGATGATCTCGGCGGCTGGCGAGAAGCGCGCGGGAAATCCCAGGATGTTTTCGATCGTGGCAGCACGAAACGAGTAGATCGCCTGGGCATCGTCGCCGACCACGCAGACACCCGCGCCGTGCGGCTTCAGCGCCATCACGATCTCGGCCTGCAGCGTGTTGGTGTCCTGATATTCATCGATCAGGACGTGCGAAAAGCGTGCGCCGATTTCCTGAGCAAGCCGCGGTTCCTGAACGAGCAGATGCCAATAGAGAAGCAAGTCGTCGTAGTCCAGCAGCTGTTGTGAATGCTTGATCTCGACGTAGCGCCGGAACAGCCGTGTGAGATCGTCGGCCCACTCGGCACACCAGGGAAAAACGTCTTGCAGCGTCTGCGCCAGCGGCGCACGGCTGTTCACCTTGTGCGAGTAGATTGCAAGACAGGTGTCCTTGCGAGGAAAGCGCTTCTCCTTTTTGGAGAACCCCAGCTCCTGTCGCACGACATCCAGCAGATCGGCCGCATCACCACGATCCAGCACGGAAAAGGAGGGTTCCAGCCCGACGACGTGCGCATATTCGCGGATCAAACGGTTGCCGATGGAATGATAGGTGCCCGACCAAAGCAGGCGAGCTGGTTTGATATGTATGGCGCCGGCCTTCGGAGGGTCGCGTAGTGCCTGAGTGGCAATCCGTTCCGCCCTTCGGAGCATCTCCTGCGCCGCGCGGCGGGTGAACGTCAGCAAAAGGATGCGCTCGGGCGGTACTCCTTGGAGAAGCAGATGCGCGACTCGATGTGCAAGCGTGTTGGTCTTACCCGTGCCGGCGCCGGCGATGATCAGCAATGGGCCGGCAGTAAAGCCCTCCGCCGAATGCGTGCCATACAGAGCGGCGCGACGCTGAGCGGCATTCAGGCCTTCGCCAAAAGCGGCGGCCGGTGGCTGATCGAGGGAGGTGCTGGCGGCGATACGCATCGCGGCTATGATGGCGCAAAACTGTATATAACGACAGAGGGCTGTAAAGAGCCTTGCTTGCTGCTGGCCGCGCCCTGCCGGCAGAATCTCGCGCCATGCTCTACCTGGTGCCTCATCTGGTCACTCAGCGCAGCGCGCGACTTTGGCTGTGCGCACGAGGACTCGATCAGGCACAGCTCGACTCAGTCTCGTTGCGAGTCAACGGCATCGACGTGCCGGTGCCGGCCGCTGCCTGGCAGCGCTTCCCATCGGCAAAGGCCGCGGGATGGCAGCCTGTCGGCGCCATGCCGCTGCACTATCAATTCATCGACAAGGACGGCCTGATGCCGGATCGTCCGCACCAGGCGAGCGCGAACCTCAACGGCGATCGAGCAGCGCAGGCGAGTTTCTTGACTCTGCCCGAGCAACTGGGCGATGAGACCCGGCCGCTTCGTGTGCTGCTGTCCTCCTGTTATTTCACCGGCAACAAGCGGTCGCGACTCGCGTCATCGCTGTTTTCGCAGCTGGATCGCAATGGAATCCGGCCACACGTGCGCATCTGGGCGGGGGACCAGGTCTATCTGGATGCGCCTTGGTACGAGTTCGCGATCAAAGCTCACAGCGCTGCGGAGCTCGAGCGGCTGCATTCCGCCACATACGCGCGCACGTGGTTCGACGAACAGGGTCTCGGCACCATCCTGTCAAAGGGTGCGAACGTGTTTTGCACGGACGACCACGAGTGGTGGAACAACGCGCCGGAACCGAGCGGACTGGCGCGAGACACTCGCAAACGAAAGACACGGGAAGCATGGTCGGCCATGGCTCGCGAGCTTGCGAGTGCATTCCAAGGTGATACGGGCACCGTGCGACGGTTCCGTGTGCCACCGCTGGATTTTCTCGTGCTGGATGCGCGAGTACATCGATCCGAGTGCTGCGAGCGGTTGTTCTCGGATGATCAATGGAAGCAACTGCGTGCCTGGGCGACGGAGCCGCAGGGGCTTGGTGTGCTGGTGACGGGTCAGCCGGCGTTCGAAACGACTTCGCGACGCCGCGGCAGCTTCAGCGACTATCGATTGGCTGACTACGAGTATGAATACGCAGCCTTGATGGAATTGCTCGGCCGTGCAACCCGCAGCACCACGTTGCTGACAGGAGATTTGCATTTCAGTCGCGTCGCATGGTCGATGTTTCCAGCCAGCGCCACCACGGGCAGCGTGGAGAGACGCGTTACTGAACTGATCAGCTCGCCATTGGCTCTGGTTGCCGGCGGGGATTTGTTGTCATCGTTCGGGGGTTGGACAGCGGCACCGAAAAAGGCGAGCGTGCCGGCACGGCATCCGTTCAATGGTGCATCCATGCACACCGACGATAGCCTGCGCTCTTTGGCTGAGGGCACGATGCTGCTGGAGGTCTATCGGCGCGGGCAACGAGTCTTCTGTATGGTCTCGCACTGGCGGTTGAGCGACCTCGACGCCGCGCGGCCGTTCTTTCGCAAGGAATACCTTCTAGGGATCGCACCATGAATCTTTCCGGACTGCGCCGCTCGGATGTCACCAACGGCAATCCGCTGCTGACGGAAACATCGGCCGACGCCGCTCCCTCGGGAGAAATGGCGAACTTTGCCTGGCTGGAGGCGACCGGTTATCGCGATGGCGTGCTGTTGCTGGGCGGCACCTCCATCGTCGATTTTCGGATGCGCGTCGCGCAGTCGGAGTTGCGGCAGGACTTGTTGCCCAGCTTCTGGTCCACGTGCGGTTTGCTGATCGACGGCAAGCTGCTGATGACGGCTCGCGTCGACGCGATCAGCAACAGCAGCGCGCGCGTGGAACGCAATGGCCTGGAAGCGGTCCCGCTGGACGCCGACTCGCACTATGGCGATCCGACGCTGTATCCAAACATGGCCATCCTGCAGTTCACCAAGGACCATGCAGCGATCAGGGAGCATGTCGCCCGCATCGGGCAGGAGCGCAACATCGTCGACCTGCTGGCGCAGGTGGTTGCATGGCTGGGCTACTGCTGGGCGGTCGGCAACAGCGGCAATCCGTTGTTGCACGGTCATGGCATTCCATCGGCAACATTGGTGGAGCGCGCGCACGGTCTGGCGGGTATCGATCTCAGCCCGGGATTGCCTTCCGCATCGAGCTGCCCGGAAGCGATCTGGCAAGCAGCGCGCTGGTGGTACAAGGCATACGATCCGGTCGAGCCCTCAGCTTCAACGAAGTCAGAATCCGCGCCGTTCAAGCCCAGAGGTGCGTATCTGATTCGACAGCCGGCGGCGGCAGCGGCGGGAATTAGAGACGATGTCCAGGGCGATCAAATCGTGCGTTCGTCGCGCAGTGATGCGCTCATCGAAGGTCTGCGCCGTCGCGAGTCGCCCCAGCCCAAGTCCAAGTCGGCCAAGTCGGCAACGGGGCGGCGGGCGCCTGCCAAGAAGAAGTAAAGGCGTCGCTCGCGGCGCTCAATCCTACAGGCGCGAAATCAGGCCTACAGGCGCGAAATCAGGGCCTGGCACATTCGGCAAAGGCGGCCGGAACCCTGGCAGCCATGGGGCGTTTTCCACGGCAGTCAGGATAGGCGCTGAGAGGCCCTTCAGTCATGAAGCCATTGGTGTGGTTGGGCATTGGATTGATCGTGGCCTGGGCCGTGCTCTGGCTGGGCATCAAGATTGCCCTGTTCGCGGTCCACGCGTTGCTGTTGATCGGAGTGGCCCTCATCGGCTGGGGCTTGCTGCATCGAGCGCACGCGGATAACCCGTCGTAGCGCGAGCGGAAATTCCCGGCGATGCGTGACCTGCCGCCAGAGCTTCCCGAGTCGGTGGTGCAGGCACATCAGCACGCACGGGCCAATGGCTTGATCTATGTGTCCGATGCCGAGCCAGGCATCGCACGTCTCAAACGCGGCAACGGCTTCTGCTATCTGGGCCCCGATCGCAAACGGATCACCGCGACGCGCGTTCTCGATCGCATCCGCAAGCTGGCAATTCCACCGGCATACACCGAGGTCTGGATCTGCACCAAGGAACGCGGCCATTTGCAGGCGACCGGCAGGGATGCTCGCCGCCGCAAGCAGTATCGCTATCACCCCGACTGGCGCAGCACGCGCGACCACGGCAAGTTCTCCAAGATGATCGAGTTCGGCACGCAGCTGCCCAAGCTGCGCCGGCGCCTGAAACAGGATCTGGCGCTGCCCGGCCTGCCCAAGAACAAGGTGCTTGCCGTCATCGCTACATTGCTGGACGAAACGTTGATTCGCGTCGGCAACGAAGAGTATGCGCGCACCAACCGCTCCTACGGACTGACGACGCTGCGAAACAAACATGTGACTTTCCTACGGGACGGCCGTGCCTCCTTCAGCTTTCGGGGCAAGAGCGGGCGACAGCACGAGGTGGTCCTCGACGACCGCCGGCTGGCGCGTCTCATCAAGCACATTCAACAGTTGCCCGGGCAGGCGCTGTTTCAATATGTGGACGATGACGGTCAGCGACAGCCGGTCGACTCCGGCATGGTGAATGAGTATCTGCGCGAGGCCATGGGCGGTGACACCGATTTCACGGCCAAGGACTTTCGCACCTGGGGCGGCACGGTCCGGGCGATCGCTTTCCTGTCGTGTCAGGCGCGCAGTGAGCCAATGAGCCAGCGTGCGTTCAATGCGTGCGTTACCGCCACGGCGCGCAATGTCGCCGAAGCCCTGGGCAACACGCCAGCGGTGTGCCGGAAGTCATATATCAATCCAGTAGTATTCGATGCCTGGAAGGCCGGGATCGTCGAGCAAAGGGTGCCGCACACCTCGATGTCGCCCCGCCGGATGGAGTTGGCGGCGCTGGCCCTGCTCAGAGCCAACATGAAACGAACTGTGAAGTGAGCTGTTTGCGCTTCGTGCGCCGCTCCAGCAAGATGCGCCCGCCGGCAGATAGCCCGGCAGTCCATCGGTGCACGCATGCAGCCGGAAAAACAAGCATCCTCCAAAGGATCGACGATCGGTCTGGCGTTGCTGTTTGGCGTGGTCGGGGCGTCCCTGGCGTCCGGCATCGAAGGGTTCTGGTATGGCGCCATGTTCGGCGCGCTATTGGCCCAGGTGCTCCATCTGCGTGGCCGCGTCCAGTCGCTACAGGAGCAGCTGCAGTCACTGCGCCTGTCATTTGGCCTTGGTGAGACCAAAGCGCGCGCCGCGCCGTCACAAGCTCCCGCCGAACTCGCGCCGACATCTGAAGTCGCTGCCCCGGTCCCGCCGGTGGCGACGGAAGCAGAACCGACGATATCCGAGCCGATCGCTCAGAGAGATCTCGCCGCCGAGGCGCCGAGCACACCGTCACCCACGGAGCCTGAAGAACAAGGAGTACCCGCTCCGATATCGCCGCGGCGGCCCGCAACACCGCCAGAACCGTCACCTGTCGAGCGCCTGATCGGCGAATTCATCGGCTGGCTCAAGCGCGGCAATCCGCTGGCGCGCATCGGCATCGTGATCCTGTTCTTCGGCGCAACGTTTCTTGCGAAGTACGCCGCAGACAACAGCTTGTTTCCTATCGAGCTGCGTTTCATCGCCATCGCGCTTGGCGCGTTCGGTTTGTTGATCGTCGGCTGGCGCTTGCGAGACAAGCGGGCCGTCTATGCGCAGCTGCTACAGGGCGGCGGTATTGCCGGGTTGTATCTAACTGTGTTTGCCGCGACCAAGTTCGATCTGCTGCCTACGGGACTGGCCTTTGGACTGCTCGTGGTGATCGCGCTTGCGGCCGCCATTCTCGCAGTCGGGCAGAACGCGCTTTCGCTCGCGGTCATCGGCACGGCCGGCGGCTTCCTTGCGCCCATCATGGTGTCCACCGGCAGCGGCAACTACATTGCGTTGTTCAGCTACTACACCGTGCTCAATCTCGGCGTGTTCGCAGTCGCCTGGTTCCGCACTTGGAAAGTGCTGAACGTGCTCGGCTTCGTGTTCACATTCACGATCACCGGTCTGTGGCGCGCCAGCGGCTATGAAAGCGAGGATCTGTTCGCCGCCGACGCTTTCCTCATCCTGTTCTTCCTGATGTATGTCGGCGTGTCGATCCTGAACTGCGTGCGCCAGCCGCCGGACCTGAAAGGTTACGTGTCGGGCTCGCTGGTGTTCGGGTTGCCGGTCGTGGCGTTTGCGCTGCATGCGTCGATGGTGTCCAGAATCGAGTATGCGATGGCGTGGAGTGCGTTCGCGTTGGGCGCGTTCTACCTGGTGCTCGGATGGACGCTCTATCGCACCGGCCGCGAGAGCTTCCGCCTGCTGGTCGAAGCATTCGCCGCGCTCGGTGTAATCTTCGCCAGCCTGGCGATTCCGTTGGCGTTCGATACACGCACCACGGCGGCGATGTGGGCGGTCGAGGGTGCCGGCCTGCTTTGGCTCGGCATCAGGCAGGAGCGAAAGCTGGCACGCGCATTCGGTGCGTTGTTGCAGCTCGGCGCCGGCCTGGGCTGTTTGATCGGCTTGTACGACCGCTACGATCAACTGCCCATCCTCAATAGCGCCTATCTCGGCACGGTCATGCTGGGTGTCTCGGGTATCTGCAGTGGCTATTGGTTGTTCCGTAATCGGGAGCAGCGGGCGCGGTACGAAACGGGCGCCGATGTCGTGTTCACGATCTGGGGCGTGGCGTGGTGGCTATTGGGCGGCCTGCGCGAGATCGACAAATTCCTGCCCTCGGTGGACTATGGCCTCTGGTTGACCTTCGTCGCCGTGACGGCAGCATTGCTGGCCGTGTTGAGTTTGAAACGCGAATGGCGGCTGCCGTTGCTCATCGCGCTGTTCCTGCCGACGATGTTCACCATGCTCGGACTGGTCGCCGCGACCGACCTCGATCATCCATGCGCTCGATGGGGTGCGCTGGGTTGGGTGGCGCTGATCGCCGTTCACTTCTGGATCCTGCGTCTCGGCGAGACACGCGATATCGGATGGCTCGATGCATTCCATGCGGGCGCCGTCTGGCTGCTTACGCTGCTGGTTGCATGGGAAGCAAGTTATCAAATAGCCGATCTCACGACCGGCGTGTGGGCGCTATTGCCCTGGGGCGTCGTGCCCGCCTTGGCGATTGCGTGGCTGGGTCGCGAGCAGCTGAGTCCGCGTTGGCCTGTGGCGGCGCGCGAGCAGGCGTACCGAATTCATGCGGCTCTTCCCGTGGCTGTGGCAATGAGCCTTTGGGTGGTGCTGATCAATCTCACCAACACAGGCGATTCGACCTGGCTGCCGTACCTGCCGTTGCTCAATCCGCTCGATATCAGCGTGGCCTTGTGTTTTGCATCGCTCGCGATGTGGTGGAGCTCGCTGAGCGATCGGCAACGCGAGACGTGCTGGCAATTCGATATGCGTGCCTTGATTGCAGTCGTGGCGGCCATGGTATTCATCTGGTTGAACGCCGCGCTCATTCGCACGTTGCATCACAACTTCGGTGCGCCGATTACTCTCCATGGCATGGCGCATTCGACGCTGGTGCAAGCCTCGATCTCGATATTCTGGGGCGTGCTGGGCTTTGTAGCCATGACCCTCGCTGCGCGTCGGCGCTGGCGCTCCGTCTGGATCGTCGGCGCCGGCTTGATGATCGTCGTGGTTGCGAAACTGTTCCTGGTCGATTTGTCCAATGTCGGTACCATCGCACGCATCATGTCCTTCCTCACGGTCGGCGCGCTGCTGCTGGTGACGGGTTATCTCGCCCCACTGCCCCCGCGGAAGATGACCGAGCAGGTGACGGAGTGATGAGCTCAAACAATCGCATTGTCATGACGGCACGCTCGATGTTTGTTGGCGTGGGTTGCCTGCTCGCGGCGGTCAGCGTCGCCGCGTCTCCCAGCAAGAACGATTACGCCTCGGGTATCGTCGTGGAGAGTGCCAATACGCAGCCCATGATCGAGGCGTTATTGCCCGACGAGGTTTATCGCGGCGTCACGCGAGCCGATCTCACCGATCTGCGCGTGTTCAATGCCGATGGCATCCCGGTACCGCACGCGTTCTGCGCGTCTCCTCAGAGCTTGTTCCCCCCAGTGACCGAACAATCGCTGCAAGTATTCGTGCTGCGCGGACGCGATCAGCTTTACACGGGGAGCTCGCGGGTCAACGTGGAAACCTCGGCGGGAACACGAGTGGAGGTGCAGGAATCGTCACCACCGGCACCCGAGGTCGTAACAGGCCGGATTCATATCATCGACGCTCGTGATGCCCGGCCATTGCGGGCGATTCGTTTCGACTGGCGCAGTCCGGATGATGTTTCGGAAGTGAAGGTGCGCATCGAAGCCAGCGATGACCTGGATCGATGGCAAACGGTCGTGCCGGCGAGCACCTTGTTGCTGGCACGGCAGAATGGCCAGGAGTTGCGTCGCGAACGTATCCAGCTGCCATTGCGCGAATACGGCTATCTGCGCGTGCAACGCATCGACAACGGACCGCCGCTGATCATCAACTCGGTCACGGCCGAGGTGGTGGGCGAGGCCGAAGAAATCGAACCTCTATGGTTCAACGCGACCCGCGTCCAGTCCGCTGAAGCGGATGTGCTGGCTTTCGACGCGGAGCACGTCGCGCCCGTGACCTACGCTCGCGTCCGGTTGCAGCAGGAGAACAGCATGGCCAGCATCGCCTTGCAGAGCCGGGCCGATGAGCAGTCGCCGTGGCGCGATCGTTGGAGGGGCGAAAGTTATGTGATCGTTTCGGACACGGTGCGGCGGGAGAGTCCGCCGGCGCGGTTCCAGCCAACCTCGGATCGTTACTGGCGTGTACAGATCCTGCAGGACGCCCGGTTCTATCAGGACAGCTCGCTCGAGTTGGGTTATCGCCCGGCCAGGTTACGTTTCCTGGCGCAGGGCCCGGGGCCGTTCACCGTCGCTTTCGGCAGCCGCCGAGCGGAGCTGGCCCAGCCGGCTGCTTGCGATGGATTGCTGGCCGATGTCAGCGGGGCGGATCGCGAGCGCATGATCGAGCAGGGCTATCTCGGCCAGCTCGTCTCCCTGGGCGGCGCCGACGCCCTGAAGATTCCGCCCAAGAAGACCCCGGTCAAAGTAGTGGTTTTGTGGGCCGTGCTGGTGGTGGGCGTGGCTGGGCTGGTCGGCATGGCCTTGTCGCTGCTCAAGCGGGTACGGCATCCCCCTAACCTGGGCCGCTGAGCCCCGGGTACATGGATGTACCCCGTCGCCGCAGCATAGAATAACCGTCCTTTTTTCGGGCGCGGGCCCTGTGGGCCTAATTCCCATGCGTTTTCCGCAAGATTTCGATGTCATCGTGGTGGGCGGCGGTCATGCCGGCACCGAGGCTGCTCTGGCCTCGGCCCGCATGGGTGCGCGCACGCTTTTGCTCACGCAAAGCATCGAGACGCTGGGCCAGATGAGCTGCAATCCCGCCATCGGCGGTATCGGCAAGGGCCACCTGGTGAAGGAAATCGATGCGCTGGGTGGCGCCATGGCGCAGGCCGCCGATCGCGGCGGCATTCAGTTCCGCACTCTCAACGCGAGTAAAGGGCCGGCAGTGCGTGCCACTCGCGCGCAGGCCGATCGCGTGCTGTACAAGCAGGCGATTCGTTCCATGCTGGAGTGCCAGCCCGACCTGACGTTGTTTCAGCAGGAAGTCGCCGATCTCCTCGTCGCGCAGGATCGCGTTCATGGCGTGATCACCCAGACCGGCATCGAGTTTCGCGCGCGCGCCGTGGTGCTCACGGTAGGCACCTTCCTGGCCGGCAAGATTCACGTTGGCCTCACCAACTATCAGGGCGGACGCGCGGGTGATCCGCCGTCGAATCGTCTTGCGGAACGGTTGCGTGCGCTGCCCTTCCGCGTTGGCCGCTTGAAGACCGGCACGCCGCCGCGCATCGACGGCCGCACCATCAACTACGAAGGACTTCTGGTGCAGCCGGGAGATGAGCCGGCACCGGTGTTCTCATATCTCGGCCGCCGCAGCGATCATCCGCGTCAGGTGAATTGCCATATCACCGCGACCAACGAGCGCACGCACGACATCATCCGCGCCGGCTGCGATCGTTCGCCCATGTACACGGGCGTCATCGAAGGCGTGGGGCCGCGCTACTGCCCGTCGGTGGAGGACAAGATCCATCGCTTCGCCGACAAGACCTCGCATCAGATCTTCATCGAACCCGAAGGACTGAGCACGCACGAAATCTATCCCAACGGGATTTCCACCAGCCTGCCCTTCGACGTGCAGCTGGAGCTGGTGCGTTCCATCAAGGGGTTCGAGAACGCGCACATCACGCGGCCGGGCTATGCGATCGAATATGACTATTTCGATCCGCGCGACCTGCGTTACAGCCTGGAAACGAAGTTCATCGGCGGCCTGTTCTTCGCTGGCCAGATCAATGGCACGACCGGTTATGAAGAAGCCGCCGCGCAAGGGTTGCTGGCTGGCCTGAACGCCGCGCTGCTGATACAGGAGCGCGAGCCGTGGACGCCTCGGCGCGACCAGGCATATATCGGCGTGCTGGTCGATGACCTGATCACTCGCGGCACCAGCGAGCCCTATCGCATGTTCACCAGCCGCGCCGAATATCGATTGCTGCTGCGGGAAGACAACGCCGACCTGCGACTTACGGAAAAAGGTCGCGAGCTCGGCTTGGTGGACGACGAACGCTGGGCGTTCTTCAATGCCAAGCGCGAAGCCATCGATGGCGAGGTCAAGCGCCTGGACCGTGCCATCGTTCGTCCCCAGCACCTTTGCGACCAGCGTTCCATGGAGCTGCTGGGCACGACGCTGGCTCGCGAAGCGCATGCATTCGATCTGTTGCGGCGGCCGGAAGTGTCGTACGCGGCGCTTGCGTCCGTCGAACAGGTCGGGCCGGCGGCCTGGATGAATGCCGACGACGTCGACGAACGGCTTGCCGAACAAGTCCAGCTGCAAGTGGAGGTGCTGGCCAAGTACACCGGCTACATCGATCGCCAGCAGGACGAAATCGAGCGGCAGCGGCGCCACGAAGACACGCGCTTGCCGGAAAACATCGATTACGCCCAGGTGCGAGGGTTGTCCATGGAAGTTCGCCAGCGCCTGCAGGAAGCACGGCCGGACACGGTCGGCAGGGCGGCCCGGGTGCCAGGCGTCACCCCGGCGGCAATTTCACTTTTGCTGGTTCATCTGAAGCGCCGGGCAGCGGTTCCCTCACAGCGTGCCGGCTGATCTGGCGACTCTTGCCCGGAATTCGTCATTGCTTCACAACCTGCTGCATGCCCGTGGCGTTAACCGATCCGCTTGCGTAAAGTCTGCATGATTCCATGACGAGGTTCACAGTGCGGCCTGTGATCTCATTCGTCGTTTATGGGAAGGGATATTGTTAGGCTTGCCTCCAAGTCCACCGATGTCTGCACGTCCATGATCTGGTTTGCTCTGTTCGCCACCACTGTGTTCGGGTTGTACTTCTGGCGTCTGTACGTCCAGAGGCAGCGCGAATTGAACAGTCCGCTGGCCAGCCACCGCTCCGGCCATAGCCATATCGGCCAGGTGGTGGTGCTCGAGCAGGGGCTGCAGAACGGCTCGGGGCGCATCCGCCTCGGCAATCGCGAGTGGCCGATTCGCGGGCCGAACCTTCCGCCGGGCTCGAAGGCTCGGGTCACGGGTGTCGACGGTACCGTCCTGCTGGTCGACCGCGTCGCCGCCTGAGCCGGGAGGGCTTTGGCCCTTCGGCGAGACAATCAGGGCAGCCGTCAGGGGCAGCCGTTTTCCTTTTTCGCGCGCTCGCCGTGATCCTTCCACAGGGTCTCGGCCTGCGTTTTCGCCGCTTCCAGCAATTGCGGGGGGGCGCCCTTCTCCAGGGCCGGAATGGTCTGCGCGAAGCCTAACGATGTAGCCATATAAGCATCGCCCATGCAGCCGGCTTCGTTGAGTCGATCGCCGAAGTACTGCCACGCCAAGAGTTGCGCGCGCTGCATCTGGCGCCCCCAGGGCATGCGCGCCATCGACAGGAATGCCGTCGGCTCACCATCGCGCGCGGCATCCACACCGAACGCCATGGCCGTGCGTGCGTCGGCCGGGTGACCATCGCATCCCAACGCCATGCAGTTCGCGAGGTCCAGTTTGGCTTTGGGAATGGAACGGCCCGCGGTCTTGAGGTACTCACGAATCTTGCTGACGTTCTCGGTGGTCTGGCCGCGCTGGACCGCGACCAGCAGATTCGTGGCCGCGGCATACATTGCCGGAGCGTAATTCTTGCTGATGGCTCCCTCGAGCAGCGCTTCGCGCTTGGCGGGGTCCCGCGCGAACTGCGCCAACTCGGTCGCGCTCGCTGCATCGCCAGCCTCTGCCGCTGCACGCAGCCGCGATTCGATGGCACCAAAATCAAAGCGCGCTTTGCTACAAGCGGCCGTGGCGCGTGGACCGTACTCCGCTTCGGCCTTGAGCAATCCTGCGATGCGCTGCGCGCGCTCCGGCGGAAATTGTTTCTCGACTTGTGGGAGCTGGGACTGCCAATCCGGTCGCCGTGCCGAAGCAACACTATTGCACCAGTGCTGAATGCGCACGAGCGCGATGTCCGCCTGACGATTGCCTTGAGCGGCAAGTGCGCTCAACGCTGCTACGGCCTGATCCGCTTCACCTCGCGAAAGCTGGTCGATGATCTGATCGCTGACATTCAGCCCCCGCAGATTGCGAAACGCGGTGACCCGCTGCAGCACCTGGTGGAACTGCGTTTCATCCGTGGGAACGATGGTGACAGGCGGGGTTTCGGGGGCCGCTTCCGGCGCGGCAGCCTGATTCGGTTTTTCGAGCGCGTAGGTCGCGCCTTGCATGAAGAGCAGCGCCGTCAAGACGGCGCTGCTCAGGGTTCCGTGAGAGCCGCGATTCATCTGAATAGCCGCCTCCCGGCTGCAGTTACGGCGTGGTCGGAATCAAATCGTACTCGACCTGAACCGTGGCATTGAACCCCATCTGGCCGCTTTGGTACGAGCCGGCAGCACTGTCGGCTGCCTCGGCGCGCATCGCCTGAACCTTCATCATGGGCACCGGCGGCGGCACGAAGCCGGAGCTGGCGGAAATGGTCCGCGGCGCGCCAACTCGGGCGCCGGCGGCCTTCGCCACGGCTTCGGCATTCAGCTTCGCGTCAGCCACTGCCTTGGCCAGAGCTTCGCGCTCCAGATCACGGCGCTTGCTCGAGTCGAGGCGCGGATCGCCCACCTGGTTCACGCCCTGATCGAACGACTTCTCCAGCAGCTGGCCGAGCTTCTCCAGATCGCGCAGCTCGACTTCGATCTGGCGCGACACGAAGTAGCCGATCAGGTTGCGTTCACGCGCGTTATTGTCCCAGTTGTACTCGGGCTGGATGTTCACTCGCGTGGTGCGCACGTACTTTTGATCGATCTTCAAATCGCGCGTGAGCTTCAACACGGCGTCAACGGTCTTTTGAACTTCGGCGCGTGCCTCTTCCATCTTCGGCTTGCGCGCTTCGACGCCCAGCGTCACCCAGGCGCGATCCGGCTCCGCCTGAATTTCACCCTGGCCGGAGACACTGATGGTGCGAGGACGCTCGGCCTCGGCGGCAGCGACATTGGCCGTCGCCAGAAGGGCACACAGAGCAGCGGTAGCGGTGCCGAGCTGTAGAGTTCTGAATCTCATATGAATGATCCTTGCTAAGGCCGTGATAGCCGCCGCCGATCTGCGGCAGTTCAGAAGCTTTGTCCGTCACCGCGACGGCAAGTTCAGCGTTGCCGCGTGCGCGAAAAAATATCGACGCGCTCAACCCAATAAGCGGCGAATCAACGTTTGTAGCTCGGATCGGTCACTGCGCAGCGCCGAGCCGAGACCGGCGACGATGGTTTCGAGATCGCTCGTGGCACGCTCGAAGTCGTCGTTGACGACCACGTAGTCAAACTCGTTCCAATGCGACATGTCGGCGATCGAATCGCGCAGGCGGCGCGCGATGACTTCGTCATTGTCGGTTTGCCGGCCGCGCAGGCGCTGCTCCAGCGCCTCGCGCGAGGGCGGCAGGATGAATATCGATTCACATTCGGGCATGGCCTGGCGGATCTGTTGCGCGCCCTGCCAGTCGATTTCCAGCAGCACGTTGTCGCCTTCGCGCAGCATGTCTTCCACTTGCGCTTTCGACGTACCGTAGTAGTTGTCGAACACGCGCGCATGTTCGAGAAACTCCCCCGCTTCAACCATGCGTTCGAACTCGGCATGGTCGACAAAGAAATAATCGCGGCCATGTTGTTCGTTGGGCCGCGGCTTGCGAGTCGTGTATGAAATCGAAAAGCGCAACGTGGGCACGCGCTGCATCAGCGCACGCACCAGCGTGGTCTTGCCCGCGCCCGACGGGGCGGCAATTACAAACAGCTTACCCCGGGCAGCAGTCATCGCTTCTCTGACCATTCACCAGTCATTAGTCACCAGTCCCTTCTGTTCGACTATTCGACGTTCTGTACTTGTTCGCGCATCTGCTCGATCGCGACTTTCATGTCCACCGCGGCCCGGGTGGTCTCGCTGTCCTGCGATTTCGAGGACAGGGTGTTGGCTTCGCGGTTCAGCTCCTGCATCAGAAAGTCCAGCCGGCGGCCGGCGGGCTCGTTGGAGCCCAGCACCGCGGTCACTTCCTCGAGGTGCGCGCCGAGTCGATCCAGTTCCTCTTCCACATCCATCTTGTGAGCGTACAGGACCAGCTCTTGTTCGAGGCGCTCGGGGTCCGGCGTGGTGCCCAGCTGGCTGATGCGCTCGACGATGCGGTCGCGCATGCGTCGCGAGACTTCAGGTAAACGCGCGCGCACAGCCAGCACTTGCGTACGCATCGTGGTACACCGCGCCAGCAACAGCTCTTGAATGCGTTGCCCCTCGCGCAGCCGGGTTTCGTTCAATTCGGCCAGAGCCTCCTGCACCAATCCCAGCGCCGCGGCCAGCACCGGCTTGATGTCGACCTCGGCCTCGCGCACCACGCCCGGCCAGCGCAACAGCTCGATGGGGCTGACCGGCGCGGGATATTTCAACTGACCGCGCACCTGGTCGACGCGCGCCACGAGCTCGTCCAGCAACTGTGAGTCGAGCTCCAGCGAGCGCTGCGTACCGGCCGCGGACTTCAGGTACAGATTGGCGTCCACCTTGCCCCGGCGCAGTGCGGCGGCGATGGCCTGGCGCACGTCGTTGTCCAACGCCTTGAGCTCGTCGGGCAGGCGCAGCGAGGTTTCGAGGTAGCGGTGGTTGACGGTGCGCAGCTCGCATACCAGCGTGCCCCATGGTCCCTGGCGTTCGCGCCGGGCGAAACCTGTCATGCTGCGGATCATTATTTCGTGCCGTAGGAGAGATTAAGGCAAACGCTGCCTTACGCGGGTGCCTGATGCGGTGCTATAAAGCGTCGCCTTGAAAGGGGCAAGTGTACCAGCTGAAGAGCCGTCCGGCCGGAGCCCGCGCTTGCGGATCGAGCATGCAGATTTAAGTCTGATCGGTGATCGTGAGGACAACCAGGACCGAGTGACCGTCGCAGCCGCCGAGCACGCCGCGCTGCTGGTGGTCATCGACGGCATGGGCGGCCATTCCGATGGCAGCCGCGCCGCGGACACTGCGTTGAAAAGCCTGCTCGATTCGTTCCAGCAAACCAGCCTGCCGATGTTCGATCCCATCGGTTTCCTGCACCTGTCGCTGAGCCGCGCGCACGACGACGTGGCTCGCCTGGGCAACGGCCAGAGCATCGATGCGCGCCCCCGCGCCACGATCGCCGTATGCCTGGTCCAGGAAGGCGCCGCCTACTGGGCGCACGTGGGCGACAGTCGCATCTATCACATTCGCAACGGCAAGATGGTGGCCCGGACCCGCGACCATAGCCATGTCGAGCTGCTGCTGCGCGAGGGCAAGATCACCGAAGAAGAGCTGCCCAATCACCCGATGCGCAATTTCGTCGAGTGCTGCCTGGGCGGCGATCCGGCCATTCCGGAGATGACCATCAGCGGCCGGCACGTACTGCAGGGGGGCGATGTGCTCCTGCTGTGCACCGATGGCATCTGGGCCAACCTGCGGGATGCCGATATCGCGGCGTTTTTCCGGGACGACACGCAGCAGCTGCGTGCCTGGCTGGAAGCCCTCGGGCGCCGCGCGGTTCAGGCGTCGTCGCCGTTCAGCGATAATTCCACCGCAGCGGTGATGCGGTATCTCGGTTAAGGGCAGATTCTCGAAACTACGCCCGCTGGCGCTTGTCGCCGGTTGACCGTCGTTCCAGCGACGGCGGCTTGAGATACGCTGCCGTCGTATCAATTAAGGTAACCCCATGAAACCCAGACCCAGTGGCCGCGCTCCCGACGAGCTGCGGCCGATCCGCATTACGCGCGGTTTTACCCGCCACGCCGAAGGTTCGGTCCTGATCGAGTTCGGCGATACCCGTGTGCTTTGCACCGCCAGCGTCGAAGAGACGGTGCCATCGTTCCTGCGCAACCAGGGCAAAGGCTGGGTGACGGGCGAGTACGGCATGCTTCCGCGCGCCACACATACCCGCAACAAGCGGGAAGCCGCGTCGGGGAAACAAGGCGGAAGAACATTGGAGATCCAGCGGCTGATCGGCCGTGCGCTGCGCGCGGTCATCGATTTAAAGGCGCTGGGCGAGCGCACCATCACCGTTGACTGCGACGTGCTCCAGGCCGACGGCGGTACGCGCACGGCTTCGATCACCGGCGGCTATGTGGCCATGGTCGATGCCGTCAACACACTCATCCGCAAGGGCACGCTGCGTGACAGTCCCATCCATGGGCAAGTAGCCGCGGTCTCGGTCGGTATCTGGTCGGGCCAGTCGGTGCTGGACCTGGACTACGCCGAGGATTCCGAAGCCGAAACCGATATGAACATCGTCATGAACAACGGCGGCGGCTTCATCGAAGTGCAAGGCACGGCCGAGGGGCACGCGTTCCGGCGCAATGAGCTGGACGACTTGTTGAATCTCGCGGCGAATGGCTGCGGCCAGTTGCTCGCGCGGCAGCTAGAAGCACTGAACGCGGACTGACGATGCGACTGGTGATCGCTACCGGCAATGCCGGGAAATTGAAGGAACTGCGCGAGCTGTTGCCACCGCCGGCGTTCGAAGTCCTGCCGCAATCGCAGTTCACCAGCGACAGCGTCGCCGAGACCGGGCTCACCTTTGTCGAGAACGCGATTCTCAAGGCTCGACACGCGTCGCAGGCTGCGGGCTTGCCGGCGATCGCGGATGATTCGGGGCTCGAAGTGGACGCGCTCGACGGTGCGCCTGGCATCTACTCGGCGCGCTATGCAGGCGAAGGTGCGAGCGACGAGGACAATCTGCTCAAGCTGTTGGCCGCGTTGAAAAGCAAATCGCGTGCGGAGCGTACCGCTCGCTATCAATGCGCTCTGGTGTTCATGCGCTCGCCGCGCGATCCGTCGCCGTTGATCTGTCAGGCCAGCTGGGAAGGTTGGATTACGGACCAGCGTCGCGGCACGGGCGGCTTTGGTTACGACCCGATCTTCGAGCTGACCGATCGCGCCATGACGGTTGCGGAGCTGCCAGCCGCGGAGAAGAATCTGCTCAGCCATCGCGGCAAGGCCCTGCGCGGCCTGGTCGCGCAATTGCGCGAGATCCACCGCGTCGGATCGTAACGAGTCGTGGCGCTAACCCTCCCGCCGCTTTCCTTGTACGTGCACATGCCTTGGTGCGTGCGCAAGTGTCCGTACTGTGATTTCAACTCGCACGCGGCGCCCGAGCTGGTGCCACAGGCCCAGTACATCGACGCGCTCCTAAAGGACCTGCACAGCGATGTGGCGGCGGTCCAAGGTCGTGCGCTCACGTCGATCTTTTTTGGCGGAGGCACGCCGAGCCTGTTCGCGCCCGATCAGATCGGCCGACTGCTCGAAGGGGTGCGCCGACAGATTCCGTTCGACTCGCAGATCGAGATCACGCTCGAAGCCAATCCCGGCACTATCGAGCACGGCCGCTTCGCAGGCTATCGCGATGCTGGCGTGAATCGCGTTTCGCTGGGCGCGCAGACCTTCAGCGACGAGCAATTGCGTTTGCTTGGCCGAATTCACGGCGCGGACGATATCGAGCGTGCCGTCGAGGAGCTGCGACAAGCGCGTCTCGACAACTTCAATCTGGATCTCATGTATGGCCTGCCTGAGCAGAACGTCTCGCAGGCATTGCACGACCTGGAGCGAGCCCTTGCCTTGGGGCCGGCCCACATCTCCCATTATCAGCTGACCCTGGAGCCCGGAACGGTGTTCTATCACCGGCCGCCGGCCCTGCCCGATCCTGACGACTGCTGGCAGATGCAGATCGAGTCTCAAGAGCTGCTGGCGGCGCGCGGTTATGAGCAGTACGAGGTTTCGGCTTATGCGCGCGCCGGTCGCCGCAGCCGCCACAATCTCAACTACTGGCAGTTTGGCGATTACATCGGCATCGGCGCTGGTGCGCACGGCAAGCTCACCAGGCTCGACGGCGACGCTGTCATCGAGCGGACCACCCGAGTGAAACAACCCCGCGAGTATCTGGCTCGCGCTGCGGATCAACGAGTAAGCGAGCGGCGCCGCGTGCCGGTCGAGGATGTGCCGTTCGAGTACATGCTGAATGGCTTGCGGCTCATCGAAGGATTCGACGACCGGGAGTTCGAGTCACGCACCGGGCTGACTTTCGATGTATTGGGTGCGACCACGGCCGAGGCCCAGCGGAAGGGACTGCTCACCCAGGACGCGCCTCATCACTGGCGCGCGACCTCGATGGGGCAGCGCTTCCTCAATGATCTGCAAGCGCTGTTCTTGCCGGAGCCAGGGGCGGCGGGTCGGTAGCTCCGGGCCGAGTTCCCGGGCGAGTTGTTGTAAGTAGGCCGAATCCGACGATGACCGCTTGCCGAATAACCCCATCCGGCCGTGCCTGGCAGTGTGATCTGTCCCACAAAATTTTCTTTCAAAACCGATCCCTTAGGTGGTCCGCCAGAGGGGTTATGCACACGCCGGCGACGCTGTCGCACCGGCCCCACGTTGATGACAAAATTACATGCGATATATCAGGACACACTTGTAACTCATTGATTGCGCAACTGGAAATGGCCTGGTGAAAATTTGAGCAATTTGACAGCGTCATATTTCTGCAAGCTTTGCGGGGCTCGCGCCGGTCAGTCATCCACACACTTATCCACAGACTTTGTGGATAACCGTCGTCAAGTACCTACGAATCCATTGGCCCCCATTCCGACGAAAGTTTTTTCCTTGCGAGCGCCGGCCCGCATGGCTACACTGCGCCCCCTTTTTCTGTCCCGGCCCGCCCCCAGATACAGCGCCATGAAAGACGGCATTCATCCCGAGTACAAAGAGATCAACGTGGTCTGTGGCTGCGGTAACTCGTTCGTTACCCGCTCGACCCTGGGCCACGACCTGCAGATCGAAGTCTGTTCCAACTGCCACCCGTTCTACACGGGCAAGCAGAAGATCGTCGACACCGGCGGTCGCGTGGACAAGTTCCGCAAGAAGTACGCCCGCTAAGGCGAAACTTCCGGACCGAGTCTTCCGGACACACTTCCGGTCAGCTGATTCCCCCGCGTTAAGCACGCGTTCAGCAGCAGGGCTCTACACGAAAAGGGCGCTCCGGTTTGCCGGTGCGCCCTTTTGTCGTTCGCCCTCGGTCATTGAGTCGCCAGCCGCGGGAATCCGCGTGGGAACTCGCGACGATTTGCATCGACATAGAGCTATAGAGTGCAATGGCTATCCAGGTCGTTGCCGGGCCATTGCTGGGACGTTGCCATGCCGTCGAACAAGCCGCTCCGCGCCGCACGTAATCTCGGGTCGAAACGAGCCCCGTCCAGGTCGAGGGCGACGCTCGCCGGGCTCATCGCCGGCCTCGCCATCGGCCCGGTGTTGTTGCTGCAGGGGTGTGCTTCCAACCCGGTGACCGGCAGTCCCGACCTGGTGTTCCAGAGCGAAGCGGGCGAGATCAAGCGTTCCAAGGAAGTGCATCCGCTGATCGTGCAGCAGTTCGGCGGTCCCTATGAGGACCAGCAGCTGCAGGCCTATGTCAACGAGGTGGGGCAGCGCGCCGCCAAGGCCAGCCATCGGCCCGAGCTGGAGTACCACTTCATGGTGCTCGATAGCGAGGACATCAACGCGTTCACCACCGGCGGCGGTTACGTCTACATCACTCGCGGCATCATGAATTACCTCAACTCGGAGGCCGAGTTGGCAGCGGTGCTGGGCCACGAGATCGGCCACGTCACCGCGCGGCATCCCGTCAGGCAGCAGAGCAAATCCACGCTTTCCAACCTCGGTGCAGCGGCGCTCGGCATTTTCACGGGCAGCGCCGATCTTGCCGGGCTGGCCAACTACGCCGGCGCGGCGCTGGTCAGCGGTTATGGTCGCGACCAGGAGCTGGAGGCCGATCGTCTCGGTGCCGAGTACCTGACCAAGACCGGCTTCGCGCCCGAAAGCATGATCGACGTGGTGCGCCTGCTGAAGAACCAGGAAATGTTCGAGATCGCGCGGGCGCGTGAGGAAAAGCGCGATCCCCGCGTCTATCACGGCGTGTTCGCCACGCACCCGGACAACGATCAGCGTCTCAACGAAGTCGTGAAAGCGGCCGACAAGCTCAAGGGCGGCCCCACCGACAACCTCGACCCGGGCCGCGAGAAATATCTCAAGATCATCGAAGGTCTGCCCATGGGACCGAGCCGCTCGCAAGGCGTGCTCAAGGGCAATCGCTTCTACCATGCCGACCTGGGTCTGACGGTGGCATTCCCCAGCGGCTGGAACGTGGAGAACCAGGCGCGGCGAGTGATCGCGGTTTCACCACAGAAAGACAGTGTCCTGCAGATGCAGACTCAGGCGCCGCCGCCCAATACCGGGCCGCGCGAATTCCTTTCGCGGCTGCTCAGTCGCTCCAACGCCGGACCGGCCGAGCCCATCGAAGTGAACGGCCTGCAGGGCTACACGGCCGTGGTGCGATCCGCGAACACCGACTTTGGCGTGGTGCCGGCTCGTTATGTGGTCATCTACCACAACAACCTGGCGTACATCTTCGCCGGCGCCAGCAAGGCATCGACCGGCACGCCCAAGGCGGATGCGCTGTTCATGTCGAGCATCAAAACCTTCCGCCGGCTGAAGCAGAACGAGTTCGCGCTGGCCGAGCCTCACAAGATCAAGACCATTCGCGCCACCGAGACCACGCGCATCGCGGACCTGGCGAAATCCTCGCCGTTGCCGGAATACGCCGAGCAGCAGCTGCGCCTGCTCAACGATCTGTATCCGAACAAGGAGCCGAAGCCGGGTCAGCTGATCAAGATCGTGCAGTAGCTGACCGGCCGGCAGCGCTCACGCGATTAACAACATCGAACAAGGAATAAGCCGGCCTTATAGACAGCGACGGACTTCGATCGACGCTGGGATCACCGCGAAAGTCTCGCAATAAACCGAGGCTTGGCGCCGCCTTGCATGCTTGATTCGCTGGCGATGACGTGTAAGTCTGCGCCTCCGATTTTTGCGCTTGCAAAAAACCGCCGCGAACGTCGCCTACGGACAGGCACGATCGTATTCCACGGCTTGGCCAGATGCTCCCTACGATGCGCCCGGTCAGGCTCCCCTGTGGCATCTGTCTGCGGAAACTAGTTCCATGGCCGAGAAGAAGTTTGAACTGACCAATCTGGCGACCGGCAAGAAGTCGCTCGCCGAAGTGAAGAGCGGCACGCTCGGGCCCGATGTGCTCAACATCGGCAGCCTTGCCAAGGATCACGGCATGTTTACTTTCGACCCGGGCTTCATGGCCACGGCGTCCTGCGAAAGTAAAATAACATTCATCGACGGCGACGCCGGCGTGCTGCTGCACCGGGGCATCCCGATCGAGCAATTGGCCGAGAAGAGCAATTTCCTCGAAGTGGCCTATCTGCTGATCAATGGCGAGCTGCCGACCAGCGAGCAGCAGGCCGAGTTCACGCAGGCCATCCAGTACCACACGATGATCAACGAATCGCTGCTGCGATTCTTCAACGGCTTCCAGTACAACGCGCATCCGATGGCGATGCTCTCGGGCGTGGTGGCGTCGATGGCGGCGTTCTATCACGACTCGATGGACATCCATAACCCGCGCCATCGCGAGATTTTCGCTCACCGCATCATCGCCAAGATTCCGACGATCGCGGCGGCCGCCTACAAGCACGCGCTGGGCCAGCCTTTCATGTACCCGCGCAACGACCTCGATTACTGCTCCAACCTGCTGCACATGTTCTTCGCCGTGCCGTGCGAGTCGTACACCGTCGACCCGGTGCAGGCACAGGCGTTGGATCTGCTGTTCATCCTGCACGCGGATCACGAGCAGAACGCGAGCACGTCGACCGTGCGCCTCGCCGGCAGCACCGGCACGAATCCCTACGCCGCCATTTCTTCGGGTATTTCGGCGCTGTGGGGTCCGGCTCACGGCGGCGCCAACGAAGCGGTGCTTGCGATGCTCGAGCAGATCGGCAGCGTCGACAACGTGCCGAAGTTCCTGGCCAAGGCCAAGGACAAGAACGACAACTTCCGCCTGATGGGCTTCGGCCATCGCGTCTACAAGAACTTCGACCCGCGCGCCACCATCATCCGCGCCATGTGCCACAAGGTGCTGGCGAAGCTCGGC
The DNA here is from genome assembly GCF_036406195.1 of Steroidobacter sp. Lineage (GTDB taxonomy): Bacteria > Pseudomonadota > Gammaproteobacteria > Steroidobacterales > Steroidobacteraceae > Steroidobacter. The sequence goes on along the minus strand of NZ_DASWVW010000052.1, from coordinate 75,998 downwards.
AAATCCGACAATCCGCTGTTCGAGCTGGCGCTGAAGCTGGAAGAGATCGCGTTGAAGGACGAGTACTTCGTCGAGCGCAAGCTGTATCCGAACGTGGATTTCTATTCCGGCATCATCTACAGCGCGATCGGCATTCCGCAGTCGATGTTCACGGTGATGTTCGCGATTGCGCGCACCGTGGGTTGGGTGGCGCACTGGCAGGAAATGATCGCCGATCCGACCATGAAGATCAGCCGGCCGCGTCAGTTGTACACCGGTCCGGCGACGCGCGCATACGTCGAGATCGAAAAGCGTTAAGAGAAGCGGTTAGCGGATAGCGGTGGGTGGTTAGTTGGCAAGAGCATCGGCCTTTGCTTTGACTAACCCCTAACCGCCAACCGCTAACCACTCTCTTCAAGCAACGATTCCAGCTCCGCCGTGTCCGCCCGGCGCATCGGCCTGCCATCCACCGGACTGGCCGGCGATTGCCGGATGCCGTCGATGGGAAACACCACGGCATCGATCTCGCGATCGCCCGCCACGAACTGCACCACCGGATACGCGACCAACCGGTTCGGCTCGTAACGCAGCCGCCGCTCGGCGATGTGATGCGGAATGCCTCGCTCCATCAGATGCAACGCGACCGGTTCGGGCCCTTCGGCGAACAAGTGCAGATTCACTTCCGAATGCGCCGAGGCCGTGCCGCTCAACACGGGACCGACCAGCCGCGGCTGAAAGCTATCCAGCAGCTTCATCGCCTGCAGCGCCGTGCGCCGGAGTGCGCTCAACGCCGTCGAATGTTTCTGACCTTCGAACAACCGATGATGCGCGGCCAGTGCCGCTTCAATCTCGGTGTTCTTGGGCAACACGGCGATGTCCGTCGCGCCGAGCCGCTCGGCAGCCTTGCGTTTTGCCAGCCCGTAATCATCGATGCCTTGCTCGGACATGATGCGTGCCGCTTCCTGCGCCAGTGCCATGCGGAGTTGTTCCGCGCGCGGATTGCTTCGTTTACTCATCTTCGTTCCCGTAATCAGACCGCCAGCATCAGAAGAGAGAATCGTCGCTCCTGTTCTCTTGCTCCTCCTCGCCGCTCGGCAGCGCGGTGTCGATTTCAGCTTGCGGCGGCAGGTGGCCCGCCATGAATGTTTCGAAGATGGCGTCGGGGTCGCCCGGGCGCGCGGCCAGGCCGGTATCCGCCGAGATGCGCATGGACACCAGTCCCGGCGGCGGCGTGCGCCGCTGCTCCGGCACTCCTTTCAACGCTTCGGCCATGAAGTAGATCCACATGGGCAGCGCCGTGCGGCTGCCTTCCTCGCCCGGACCAAGCGAACGTTCCTGGTCGAAGCCCACCCAGGCGGTGCCGACCAGCGAGCTGTTGTAACCGCAGAACCACGCGTCGCGGCGGTCGTTGGTGGTGCCGGTCTTGCCGGCGAGATCGCCACGCTTCAGCTGTAGGGCGCGCACCGCGGTACCGCGCTTGACGACGTCCATCATCATGTCGGTCATCAAATAGTCGTTCTGCGGCGAGATCACCTGGGGCGCCAGGTTTTTCGGCTGCAGGTAGGTGCGGCCACCCCAGCGCGTCTCGTCGCTGGCATCGGTGCGGATCGGCGCGTCGAGCAGATTGGTGATGCCGCCTTCGGTTTCAGTGCTGCTCGGCTGGACGCAATCGGCGCAGGCGAACTTCGGTTGCGCCTCGAACTCGACCGTGCCGTCGGCAGCGATGATGCGCTCGATGAAGTAAGGCTCGACACGGAAACCGCCGTTGGCGAACACGGCGTATGCGCTCGCCATCTCGAGCGGCGACACCTGCGCGGTGCCGAGTGCCAGAGAAAGATTGCGAGGCAGGCTGCTACCCGGAAAGCCAAAGCGCTCGATGAACTGCGTGGCATACGCCGGACCCAACGAGTTCATCACACGGATCGACACGAGATTGCGTGAGCGCACCAGTGCTTCTCGCAGCCGCATCGGACCGCGGAATTCGCGGCTGTTGTTTTGCGGACGCCAGCTACCTTCGAGCGCTGCATCCTCGATCACCAGCGGCGCGTCGTTCACGATGCTCGCGGGCGTGAATCCCTGATCCAGCGCGGCGGAGTACAAGAACGGTTTGAAAGACGAGCCGGGCTGACGCTTGGCTTGCACGGCGCGATTGTAGTTGCTGGCGAAATAATCGAATCCGCCGATGAGCGCGGAGATGCCGCCATCTTGCGGGTCGAGTGCCACGAACGCTCCTTGAGCTTCCGGTATCTGCACCATGCGCCAGTTTCCGGAAACCTCCTGGGCGATGTAGATGATGTCGCCTACTGCCAGCACGTCGCTCGCGCGTTGCAGCTGCGGTCCGACGCTGCCATCCGGCAGCGGACTGCGCGCCCAGCTGATGCCACTCCAGCCCAGGTTGATGCGGCCGACATTGCGCGAGTAGGCGATCGCACTTTTTTCTTCCGTCGCGATGACCACCGCGGGTTCAAGGTTGCCGCGCGGAGCGTAGTCCTCGAGTGCTTGCGACCATTCCTTCTCGCGCGCACCGGAAGGCAATGTGACACGGCCGGCCGGACCGCGATAGCCGTGACGTTGATCGTAATCGAGCAACGCGCCTCGCAATGCTTTCACGGCGGCGTGTTGCAAGCGGCTGTCCACCGTCGTGACGACTTCATAGCCGGCTGTATAAGCCTCGGCTCCGAGGCGATTGAACATCTCGGCGCGCACCATCTCGGCGACATACGGCGCTTCGACTTCAACCGCTGGACCGTGCAGCTTCGATTGCACCGGTGCGTTCAACGCAGCGTCGTACTCTTCCTGCGTGATGTATTCCTTCTCGCGCATGCGGCGCAAGACGTACGCACGACGCTGACGTGCGAGCTCCGCGTTCGCAACGGGATTGTCACGCGACGGCAAACGGAACGTGCCGGCAATCAATGCGATCTCTGGCAGCGTCAGCTGATCGACGGTCTTGCCGAAATAGACTTCCGCCGCGGCACCGATGCCGTACGCGCGCTGACCCAGGAACATCTTGTTCAGATACAGCGCCAGGATCTCCTGCTTGGTGAGCTCCTGCTCGATGCGCAGCGTGGTGAAGATCTCCACCATCTTGCGGCGATAGCTCTTCTCCGGGCTGAGGAATACGCCGCGTGCCAGCTGCATGGTGATCGTGCTGCCGCCTTCGGCCTTGTTGCCCGAGAGCAGATGCCGGACCACGGCGCGTGCGAGGCCCGGATAGTCCACGCCATTGTGCTGGAAGAAGCGGTCGTCCTCGGCCGCGAGCACGGCATTGATCATCTGCCCGGGAATGGCTTCGAACGACAGCGGAATGCGCCGCTGCTCGCCAAACTGGGCGATCAACCGGCCATCGCGGCTGAACACCCGCAACGGCACCTGCAGCCGGATGTCCTTGATGGCGCTGACATCGGGCAGGCCGGGGCGGAGGTATTGGTAGGCGCCGAGCAGCCCGAGGACTGCCGCGCCCGCCACGCCGACCAGGCCTGCGAGCGCCAGTCGAAGGGGGGATTGTAGGTAACGTCGCATGGCAACTAAAAATCCTAAGTCCTTGCTTTGCCAGTTGCTATATCAAATACCGCTAGGCAATATAGCTGTAATACATAATCCCGGGCGAAGCCTTCCAGGCTGTGCGCGGGGCCCGCATGCAACAAGTCGCGCGGGCTTCGGGGAGGCGGCCGATGGTAATCACCGGCCCCTGAACAGGCTTTGAGGTCAGACCTGGAAGATCGTTGCACACGCCGCTCAGGTTTCACACCGAGGCGTCGATTCGCATCACATAAAGACGATTCAGGGTAAAGATGATTCAGCGATGACGGCACGGCGGCGACACGAGGCTCATGACCGCCGCGGCGTTCAGGCAATAAGGCTCTGATCTGCTTGGCTCCTGCGGATGAACGCGCCGTGACGTGCTTGCCACTGTAAAAGAAGCACTTTTGCTGCGGGAATACCGCGATGGTATTTCGTGAGGCTCCTCACATTCAACTTAAGTCACGGCTGTATATAGTTGCCGCCCGTACTTCGCGTCCGCTCTCCGATCGTCACTAAGTGTCTGATCAAGAAAGGGAACCAGCGTGCTTTTAACCGCCAAATCCAGACCTCTGCTGGGCCTGGACATCACTACCTCCTCGGTCAAGCTCATCGAATTGAGCATGAGCGGCGGTCAATACCGCGTGGAGTCCTATGCAGCGGAAGCGACTCCGCCGAACTCGATCAATGAAAAAGCGATCGTCGATGCCAACGCCGTCGGCGAAGCCATCAAACGTGCCGTGAAGCGCTCCGGTGCGCGCGCCAAGGAAGCAGCCGTGGCGATCAGTGGCGATGCCGCGATCACCAAGGTAATCCAGATGCCGCGCACGCTGGGAGAGAACGAGCTGGAAGGCCAGGTGGAGATGCAGGCCGACCAGTACATCCCCTTCCCCATGGAAGAAGTGAGCTTCGACTTCGAAGTGATCGGGCCGTCGGAGAAGGATCCGGACATGCTCGATGTGCTGCTCGTCGCGACTCGCTCCGAGAATGTCGAACAGCGGGTCGCCGCGTGCGCCGCCGCTGGTCTCACCGCACGCATCGTCGATGTGGAAGCGTTTGCGCTCGAGAATGCCTGCCGCCTGTTGACTCACCAGATGCCCGACGGTGGCCTGGGCCGGGTCATCGCGGTGGTCGACTTCGGCGCCAGCAGCACCACCTTCAGCGTGCTGCGCGATCTCAAGGTCATCTACACCCGCGACTTCGCGTTCGGTGGCCAGCAGCTGACAGAAGAAGTGATGCGCACGTACGGGCTGAGCATGGAAGAGGCCGGGCGTGCCAAGAAAGAAGGTGGCCTGCCGGGCAATTATGAAACGGAAGTGCTCGGTCCCTTCATCGACGATATGTGCCAGCAGGTGAGCCGCTCGCTGCAGTTCTTCCTCGCCTCCGGCGCCGGCCGCGAGCAGCCTGAACAGATCTTGATCTGTGGCGGCTGCGCCAACATCGCCGGAGCGGCGGAAATGATCCAAAGTCGCGTCGGCATCGAATCACAGCGAGGCGACCCTCTGGGTCAGATGAAGGTAAGTCAGAAGGCCAGGGCGGTAAAGAAGGATGCGACCGCATTATTGACAGCATGCGGCCTCGCGTTACGGAGCTTCGACTGACATGCCAAGAATCAACCTACTCCCCTGGCGCGAGGCGGAACGCAAACGCAAGCGCCAAGAATTCGGGGTCGGCGCGGTTGGCGCGCTGGCGTTGGCGTTTTTGGTGTACTTCGGGGTCAACTGGCGCATGCAGTCGGCCATCGAGGCCCAGCAGGAGCGCAACAATTATTTGAAGCAGCAGATCAGCGAGCTGGACAAGCAGATCGCCGAGATTCTCGACCTGGAAGAGCAGAAGAAACGTTTGCAGGCACGCATCACCGTGATCGAGCAGCTCGAGCTGAGCCGGCCGGAGATCGTGCATGTGTTCGATCAGCTGGTGCGCACGACGCCCGATGGCATCTATCTCACGTCCGTGAAACAGACCGGCCGCAGAATCGAATTGAAGGGCGTCGCGCAATCAAGCACGCGCGTCGCCTCGTACATGCGCAATATCGACAGCTCCGAATGGCTGCGCGACCCCGCGCTGCAGATTCTCGAGACCAAGGGCGCGACTGACGCAGGTTCGCAGTTCACGCTGACCGCGTCCCAGGAGAATCCGCAACTGGCCGCCGCCGAACAGAACAAGGGCGGCGCCGCTGGGGGTGCGCCATGAGCTTCATCGAACAAGTTCGCGACCTCGACCCGAACGACCCGAGCCGCTGGCCGCTGGGCTTTCGCCTCGGCGCGATCGCGCTCATTTTCGTAGTAGCCGCGGGTTTCCTGTCGTACATGCTGGCATGGAAGGACAAGAAGCCCGAGCTGGACTCGGCGCGCGACCAGGAAGTCCAGCTGTTGCAGACGCTGGAACAGAAGGCGCGCAAGGCGGCGAACCTGGACGCCTACAAGGCGCAGCTGGCGGAAATGGAGCAGTCGTTCGGCGCCATGTTGCGCAAGCTGCCCAACAAGACCGAAGTGCCCAACCTGCTGACCGACATTTCGCAGCAGGGCGCGGGCGCCGGGCTCGACCAGAAGCTGTTCCAGCCCGAAGCCCAGGTCAACAAGGATTTCTATGCCGAGCTGCCGATCAAGATGCGGCTCACCGGCAGCTACCATGCGATCGGCGCGTTCGTCAGCGGCATCGCGGCCCTGCCGCGCATCGTGACGCTGCACGACGTGGAGATCGTGCCCGCTGGCAAGGAGGGTAGCGGCGATCAGCTGCAATTGAACGTCACCGCCAAGACCTATCGCTATCTGGACGACGACGAGCAGGCTGCCCAGCAACCGAAGCCGCAACAGCCGGGCCGCCGGCCGCCAGGCGCCCGGTAACGCGTGCGCCTCACGGATAACACGAGCAGTCACCCATGAAGGTACCTAGCATTCATCTCCGAACCCTCGCGACCAGCGCGCTCGCCCTCGTGTGGCTGAGCGGCTGCTCCACGGATATGGACAAGCTGGAGGCGCAGGTCGCCGAGATCAAAGCCCGTCCCGGCGAGCGCATCGAGCCGCTGCCGCAGATCAAGGCTTACCAGAGTTTTGCGTACAACGCAGCCAACCTGCGTTCGCCTTTCGTGCCGGGTGCGCCGGCGCGCAATGAAGTGGCGAGCTCGGTTCGCCCCGATTCGAAGCGCACGCGAGAGTTTCTAGAACAATTCCCACTCGACACCATGCAGATGGTGGGCACCTTGCAGCTGCAGGGCCGGAACTACGGCCTGGTGCAGGGCAAGGACGGCCTGGTCCATCGCGTGTTGCCGGGCAATTTCATGGGACAAAACGACGGCCGCGTCGTGAGCGTCACGCCCACGCGCATTTCCATCATCGAGATCGTTCCGGATGGTCTCGGCGGCTACATCGAGCGGCCAGCCGCGCTGGCGCTGACTGAATGATTCTCAGGGAGACACACAGAATGTCGTTCTCAAGCTCCGCCACGCCCGCACGATCGTCTCGTGCCTTAGGCCTACTCCTGACGCTGGCCGCATGGGCCGGGCTCGGTGGCCAGGTTGCATTGGCGCAGTCCACCAACCGGCTGGAAAGCATCCAGGCGCAGGCCACGGCAGGCGACAAGGTGGAATTGACCTTGCGCCTGAGCGACACCGCGCCCACGCCGCTGACCTTTACCGTCGACAATCCGGCGCGTATCGCGCTCGACCTGCCCGACACGTCGGTCGCGATGCCATCGCGCCGCGTGGACGTGAAACAGGGCGTGCTCGACACCGTCAACGTCGCCGAAGCGAATGGCCGCACTCGCGTCGTGCTCAACGTCGACAGCCTGGTGCCGTATGAAACGCGCGTCCAGGGCAACACCATCATCGTGTCGCTGGCCTCCCCGGGCACGGGACGCGCCCTGCAGTCCAGCGCTGCGCCCGGTGGCTTTGCCGCTGCCGCTCAGCGTCCGGCGGCTCCGGGCATTTCCGGCGTTCGCAGCGTCAACAACATCGACTTCCGCCGCGGCGGGGACGGCTCGGCCCGCATCATCGTCGAGCTGACCGACTCCAAGGTGCCGGCCGACCTGCGCCAGGAAGGCGGCAAGATCGTAGTGAACTTCGCCAAGACCGCGATTCCCGAAAACCTGCTGCAGCGTCTGGACGTGGTCGACTTCGCCACGCCCGTGAGCAGCATCGACGCGCTGCGCGTCGGTGACGGCGCGCGCCTGGTGATCGCCGCCTCCGGCGATTACGAGCAGCTCGCGTATCAGTCCGATAACGTCTACACCATCGAAGTGAAGCCGGTGGTGAAGCTGCCGCCCGAGCTGCGCGACAAGAAGGAATACGTCGGCGAGCGCCTGACCCTGAACTTCCAGGACATCGAAACGCGCGCCGTGTTGCAGCTGCTGGCGGACACCAGCGGCCAGAACATGGTCATCAGCGACTCCGTGGCCGGCAACGTGACCCTGCGCCTGCAGAGCGTTCCCTGGGATCAGGCGCTCGATGTGGTGATGCGCACCAAGGGCCTAGACTCGCGTCAGGAAGGCAATGTCATCTTCATCGCCCCGGCGAATGAAATCGCTGCACGCGAGAAGGAACTGCTGAGCGCCCGCAAGGAAGCCCAGGAACTGGCGCCGCTGCGCACCGAATATCTGCAGGTGAACTATGCGAAGGCCGCCGACCTGGCCACGCTGATCAAGTCCGGAGCCGGCTCGCTGATTTCCGACCGCGGCAGCGTCGCCATCGACGAGCGCACCAACACCTTGCTGCTGCAGGATACTTCCGAGCGCCTGGCCGACATTCGTCGACTGGTGTCGACGCTCGATATTCCGGTCAAGCAGGTCATGATCGAAGCGCGCATCGTGATCGTGAGCGACGATTACCGCCGCGACCTCGGCGTGCGCTTCGGCGCCAACGCCGCGTTCAGCCAGGGCGGCAGTGACGGCCTCGGCCTGCTCGGCGGCCCGCTCAACGGCGACGACGGCGTGGGCATCAGCCCGTTCCCGGTGCTGGCCGGTGACAATGGCCCGATCGGCACGCCGACCACCGGCACCGACGGTCAGCTCGGCGGCTTCATCCTTCCGGAAAATGCCGCCGACCGTTACCTGGTGAACCTGCCGGCCGCCAACCCGGCCGGTCGACTGGCGCTGGCCCTGCTCGACTCCGACTACCTGGTCGACCTCGAGCTGTCGGCCGCGCAGGCTGAAGGCCGAGGCGAGATCATCTCCTCGCCCCGCCTGATCACCGCCAACCAGCGCGAGGCGACCATCGAGCAGGGCGTGGAAATTCCCTACCAGGAATCTTCGTCCAGCGGCGCCACCACCACGCAGTTCAAGAAGGCGGTGCTGAGCCTGAAGGTGACTCCGCAGATCACTCCGGACAACCGCGTGATCCTCGACCTCACCGTCTCCAAGGACAGCGTCGGCCAGCTGGTGGCGAGCGCCACGGGCGGCTTCGTGCCCTCGATCGACACCCGCGAGATCGTGACCCAGGTGCTGGTCAACGACGGCCAGACCGTCGTGCTCGGCGGCATCCTGGAGACCGAGCGTCGCGACGCCGAGAACAAGGTGCCGTACCTGGGCGACATCCCGGTGGTCGGCCGCCTGTTCAAGCAGACCACGACCACGGATAACAAGGATGAGCTGCTGATCTTCGTAACCCCGCGCATCCTGCGCGAAGGTTCGAGCTTGTACTAATGGAATCGGGGATCGGGCCTTTCCTGGCCCGGTCCCGGAGCCTCGCCTCCAGCAGCCATCCCTGGAGCGTCGGCCAGCCGGCACCTCCGTGTGCTGCCGTTCGCGCGGTTCGAGGCGACGTTAAGTCGCCTCGGAGGCATCCGCGCTCACCCTCTGAGCGGCTGCTTTCGTTTATAGTCCGTGGTCGCATGACCTCCGAACCGAGCAGCCCGACACGCGGCCCCAATGTGTACCTGATCGGCCCGATGGGCTCGGGCAAGACCGCCGTCGGCAAGCAGCTGGCGCGCCTGCTGCATTTGCAGTTCTACGACAGCGACGCCGAGATCGAGCACCGCACCGGCGTGGACATTCCCTATATTTTCGAGAAGGAAGGCGAGGCGGGCTTTCGCGAGCGCGAGCGCGAAGTGATCGATTCCCTCACGCGGATGAAGGATGTGATCGTCGCGACCGGCGGCGGCGCGGTCCTGTTGCCCGAGAACCGCGAGAACCTGGGTAGCCGCGGCCGCGTCGTCTACCTGCAGACCAGCATCGAGCAGCAGTTGGAACGCACCCGTCATGGCCGGCAGCGCCCTCTGCTCTACACCGACGATCCCGAACGCAAACTGCGCGAGCTGATGAACGTCCGTGCGCCGCTCTATGAATCCATCGCGGCCGTGGTGGTGAGCACCGATGGCCGGCAGGTGCGCGCTGTCGCGGAGGAGATCGTGCAGCGTTTGCAGGAGCTGTCTGCTTCATGAGCCATCATCAACCGCATCAACGGGTCGACATCGCCCTGGCGGAGCGCAGTTATCCCATCCTGATCGGTCCGCACCTGCTGGAGGACGATGCGCTGCTCGGCGAATTCATCGCCGCCCGCAATCTGCTGATCGTCACCAACGAGACCGTCGCGCCGTTGTATCTGCGGCCGTTGCAGACAGCGTTGAAGCAGCATCGCACCGCTGCGGTCGTGTTGCCCGACGGCGAGCAATACAAAACGCTGGAAACCATGTCGCGCATCATCGACGCGCTGGTGACCGAGCGCATGAATCGTGACGCTGCCGTCGTCGCGCTGGGCGGGGGCGTCATCGGCGACATGGCGGGCTTCGCCGCCGCTTGTTATCAGCGAGGCATCGATTACATCCAGGTGCCGACGACGTTGCTGGCGCAAGTGGATTCATCGGTCGGCGGCAAGACGGCCGTCAATCATCCGCGGGCCAAGAACATGATCGGCGCGTTTCATCAGCCCCGCGCAGTGATTGCCGATACCGCCACGCTGCAGACCCTGCCCGAGCGCGAGTATCGCGCAGGCATCGCGGAGATCGTGAAATACGGTCTGATCTATGACTCCGCGTTCTTCAGCTGGCTGGAAGAGAACGCGGAGGCGTTGCTCGGACGAGTCGATAGCGCCGTGATTCACGCCGTCCGCCGTTCGTGCGAAATCAAAGCCGAGGTGGTCGGGGTAGATGAGCGCGAACAAGGATTGCGCGCCATCCTCAACCTCGGTCACACGTTTGGTCATGCCATCGAAACCGCTTCGGGGTATGGCAATTGGCTGCATGGCGAGGCGGTCGCGGCCGGCATGGTGATGGCAGCGGATCTGTCCGAGCGGCTGGGCTGGTTGCCACGGGCTGACAAGGAGCGCGCGATCGCGTTGCTCAAACGGTTCAAATTGCCCGTCGAGCCGCCTCGCATTGGCGCCGAGCGCGCGCGCGAGCTGATGGGGCTCGACAAGAAGGTGCTCGATGGCAAGTTGCGCCTGGTGCTGTTGCGCAGCTTGGGCAAGGCGGACGTAGTGAGCGACTACTCGGGCGACGCGTTCGCTGCCACGATGCGTACCCATTTCGACGCAGCCGCATGAACGCCGCGAATTCGATACTCGCTCCCTACGCTGCCTGCGACACGCGCTCGAAGGGACGTCAGTATCCGGAAGAAGCGCCGCGCTATCGCAGCGAGTATCAGCGGGACCGCGATCGGATCGTGCATTCGACCGCGTTCCGGCGCCTGGTCTACAAGACGCAGGTGTTCGTCAATCACGAAGGGGATCTGTTTCGCACGCGACTGACCCATTCCATCGAAGTCGCGCAGATCGCCCGTACCATCGCCCGGGCGCTGCAACTCAACGAGACGCTCTGCGAGGCCATCTGCCTCGCGCATGATCTCGGGCACACCCCGTTCGGCCACGCCGGTCAGGATGCGCTCAATGAATGCATGCGCGACCATGGCGGATTCGAGCACAACTTGCAGTCGCTGCGCGTCGTGGACGAGCTGGAAGAACATTACGCGGCGTTCTCGGGTTTGAATCTCACATTCGAGACGCGCGAAGGCATTCTCAAGCACTGCTCCTTGAACAATGCGCGCAGGCTGGGCGAGTTGGGCGAGCGTTTCATCCGTCGACGCCAGCCCACGCTCGAGGCTCAGATCGCCAATCTCGCCGACGAGATCGCCTACAACAACCATGACCTCGACGATGGCATCCGAGCCGGACTGATCACGCTGGATGAATTGAAACAGGTGCCATTGTTCAAGCGGCAATACGACATCGTGGTTGCCGCCCACCCCTCCCTGAGCGGCCGGCGACTGGTGCACGAGATCGCCCGGCGCATGATTGCGTATGTCGTCACCGATCTCATCGAAACCAGCGCCGCCCAACTGCGTGCAGCCGCTCCAGCGGACGTTGAAGCCGTGCGCAGCGCGCCCGCGCCTTTGGTGAAGTTCAGCGAGCCCGTCCTCGCCGAACACAAGGAACTCAAGCGTTACCTGCTCGAGCACGTTTATCGCCACTATCGCGTGCTGCGCATGACCAACAAGGCGGATGCGGTCATCAGCAGCCTGTTCAAGGCCTTTTTCGCCCGCCCCGAGCTGCTGCCTCCCGAGCATCAGCAAATCGCCGCCCAGATGGAAGCCAAGTCCGGCGAGTCCGGCCGCGCCCGCGCCGTCGCCGACTACATCGCCGGCATGACCGACCGCTACGCCATCGTCGAACACGAACGCATCTTCGATCCCGCGAAGCGCAGCTGACTGAAGCGTTGCCGCGATGGACGGCCCGCGAAAGCGCGACGCACAGCTGGTAAAGTCACCCTCATGACCTCGACACGACCGACCTTGACCAACGACCTGCTCCTTCGTGCGCTGCTGCGGCAGCCGGTAGAGCGGACGCCTGTGTGGATGATGCGGCAGGCGGGGCGGTATCTGCCGGAGTACCGGGCGACCCGAGAGCGTGCAGGGAGTTTTCTGAAGCTGTGCATGACGCCGGAGCTGGCGTGTGAAGTGACCTTGCAGCCGCTGCAACGATATCCGCTCGATGCGGCGATCCTGTTCTCGGACATCCTGACCATTCCGCATGCGCTGGGGCTCGGGTTGCAGTTCGAGACAGGTGAGGGGCCACGCATCGAGCGGCCGGTGAGGTCGCGAGCGGACGTGGAGAAGCTGGGTGTTCCGGATCCGAACGTCGAGCTGCGCTATGTGATCGACGCGGTGAGCTTGATTCGTCGAGAGTTGCAAGGGCGCGTGCCGCTGATCGGTTTCGCGGGAAGTCCCTGGACCGTCGGAACTTACGTGGTTGAAGGCGGCAGCTCGCGAGAGTTCTCGCGCATCAAAACAATGATGTACAACGAGCCCGCCACATTGCGAGCGTTGTTACAGCTGCTGGCCGATTCCACTCGCGTGTATCTGAATGCGCAGATTGCGGCTGGAGCGCAAGCCGTCATGATTTTCGATACGTGGGGCGGCGTGTTGACGCCGGCGCAGTATCGCGAGTTCTCGCTGCACTACATGCAGTCCATCGTGGGTGGCTTGACCCGCGAGTTGGAAGGCCGCCGCGTGCCGGTGATTCTCTTCACAAAGGGTGCTGGCAATCAGCTAGCGGTCATGGCGCAGACCGGCTGCGACGCACTGGGGGTCGATTGGACGACTGATCTCGCCGATGCGCGCCGGCTGGTGAATGATCAGGTTGCCCTGCAAGGCAACTTGGATCCGAACTGTCTGTACGCCGCACCCGAGCGCATTCGAGAGGAAGTGGCGCGAGTGCTGGCGAGCTATGGCCCCGGGCATGGCCACGTATTCAACCTGGGGCACGGCATTCACCCGGCCATTCCGCCCGAGCACGCCGGCGCGATGATCGCCGCCGTGCACGAGCTGAGCCCGCAGTATCACTGACAAGCAGTGACTAACGGGCCTTCCTCAACTCATCGCGCAACGCGCGACGCAGGATCTTGCCCACGTTGGTCTTCGGCAGCTCGTTCCTGAAGTGCACATGCCGCGGCACTTTGTACCCCGTGAGCTGCTGACGCGCGAAGTCGATCAGCGCCCGTTCGGTGAGCGCCGGATCTTTCTTCACGACGAATAGCGCCACCACCTCGCCGGAATGCTCGTCCGGCTGCGCTACGGCAGCCACTTCGAGCACGCCTGGGTGCGCAGCCACGACGCTCTCGATCTCGTTCGGATACACGTTGAAGCCGGACACGAGGATCATGTCCTTCTTGCGGTCCTCGATGAAGACATAGCCCTTGGCATCCATCCGGCCGATATCGCCGGTGCGCAGCCAGTCGCCCAACATGACTTTGGCGGTTTCTTCCGGGCGATTCCAATAGCCGGCCATCACCTGCGGGCCGCGCACACAGATCTCGCCCACCTGGTCGATGCCGAGATCGTTGCCGTCGTCGTCGCGGATGCTGATCTCGGTCGAAGGAATCGGCAGCCCGATGGAATTGTTGAAATCCTCGCCGAAGGGGTTGATGCAAGCCGCCGGCGAGGTTTCCGTCAACCCCCACGCCTGGGTCAGCACGTTGCCGGTCACCTTCTTCCAATGTTCGGCCACCGAACGCTGTACCGCCATGCCGCCGCCAAGCGTGATCCGCAGCGCGCTGAAATCGATCTCGGCAAAGCCTGGTGTGTTCAGCAGCGCATTGAACAGCGTGTTCACGCCGCTGATGTAAGTGAAGCGATGTTTCTTCAGCTCGGCGACGAACGCCGGGAAGTCGCGCGGATTGACGATGAGCACGTTGTGCGCACCGAGCTTGACGAACACCACCCAATTTCCGGTGAGCGCGAAGATGTGATACAGCGGCAAGGCGGTGATGATGGTGTCCTGCCCGACGCGCGCCGTCGTACCCATCCACGACTCGGCTTGCAACACGTTGGCGATGATATTCCGATGCGTGAGCATCGCGCCCTTGGCGACACCCGTGGTGCCGCCGGTGTATTGCAGGAACGCGATGTCCTGATGATCGACCTGCACTGGCGTGAATGTTTCGAAATGGCCGCGCTGCAATGCCTTGTTGAAACGCACCGCGTTCGGCAGGTCGAAGTGCGGTACCTGCTTGCGCACATGACGCAGCACCAGGTTGGCGAGCACGGATTTCGGCCAGTGCAACTGATCGCCCACGCCCGTGACGATCACATGCTCGATCTGGGTCTTGTCAATGACCTGCTCGAGCGTGTGCGCGAAGTTCTCCAGAATGATGATGGCTTTGGCGCCCGAATCGGTGAGCTGATGTTCCAGCTCGCGCGCCGTGTACAGCGGATTGGTGTTGACGACGGTGAGGCCGGCGCGCAGGGCCGCGTACAGCGTGATCGGATACTGCAGCACGTTGGGCATCATGATGGCGATGCGATCGCCCTTCTTCAGATGCGCAATGCATTGCAGATAGGCGGCGAAGTCTCGCGCCAGTTGCTCGTACTCGGCGTAAGTGATGGTGCGGCCCATGCTGGTGAACGCCGCATTCTCGGCGAACTTTTGACACGCGCCATCGAGCAGCTCGACGGCAGAGCGGTACCGGTCGGGGTTGATCAGCTCCGGCACACCGGCCGGATAGCTTTTCAACCACGGTTTGGCGGCAGGCGCCCCGGCGTGATTCATCGATTCGGCCGTCATCGGCTCCCCCTGCGGTCTAGCGTTCATTTCTTCAGTACCTTGCTCAGAGCCGGCCACAGATTGTCCAGCAGCTTCGGTTGCGCGGCGGCGTTCGGGTGAATGCCATCGGCCTGCATCAGATTGTCGTCGAGCGCCACGCCGTCCAGAAAGAAATCCACCAATGGCACATCGTATTTTTCCGCCAGCTCGCCATACAGTGCGTGGAACGAGTCGGCATATTCGGGGCCGTAATTCGGCGGCATGCGCATGCCCACCAGCACCACATCTGCCTTGGCTGCACGCGCCGTCTCGATCATGTACTCGAAATTGCTCCGCACCTGCTTGAGGGGCAGGCCGCGCAAGCCATCGTTGCCGCCGAGCTCGAGTATCACCACAGCCGGCTTGTGTAACTCCAGTGCGCGAGGCAGCCTGCCGCGGGCGCCGCCGGTAGTTTCCCCGCTGATGCTGGCATTCACTACACGGTAACCGTACCCTTGCCGGGCCAGCCGCTGTTCCAGCAAGGTCACCCAGGTCGCATCCACTTTGACGCCAAAGCCGGCGCTCAAGCTGTCGCCGAGCACCAATATGGTGTTGGGCGCGGTCGCGGCGTGAACCAAACCGGACAGCGCCAGTCCGAGCCCCAGCAGGCCGGCGCGCGCCACCTTGAAACCCCGGCGGACGCTTGAGCGAAAGTCAGGTGTTCGGGCAGATGTCTGGCCGCGGACTACGGTCCTGCCTAAGTTTCCGGTAAGTGTCCGGGGGCAAACTGCGGCGGCCAGCACTGCACGCTGTATCACAGCCGCGAGTTTTGACAGCGTCGACGTCCGCACAGACTTATCCAACGATCCATATCCAGACCTCGACATGAGCATTGCGCAACCGGTCCTCAGAGCGGAAAGAATCAGCAAGCAGGTTAGCAGCCCGGAGGGAACGCTGACCATCCTCGCCGCCGTCGATCTGAGTATTCAGGCCGGCGAAACCGTGGCCATCGTCGGTGCGTCCGGCGCGGGCAAATCGACCTTGCTGGCGTTGCTGGCCGGATTGGACGAACCCAGCGATGGCCGCATCTGGCTGAACGGCTCGGAGCTCACCGCGCTGGATGAAGACGGACGCGCCGCGGTGCGCGCCCAGCATGTGGGCTTCGTGTTTCAGAGCTTTCATCTCGTGCCTTCGCTCACCGCCATCGAGAATGTGATGTTGCCGCTGGAGCTGGCGGGAAAATCCGGCGCGCGCGAAGCCGCGGCCGAAGTGCTGGCGAGAGTTGGGCTAACGTCGCGCCGCGAGCATTACCCGCGACAACTTTCTGGCGGCGAGCAGCAGCGCGTTGCAATAGCTCGCGCATTTGTTACACGGCCGGCACTGCTGTTTGCGGACGAACCCACCGGCAATCTCGATTCCGTGACCGGCGAGCGCATCATCGAATTGCTGTTCGAGCTGAATGGCGCCGCTCAGACCACATTGGTTGTCGTCACGCACGACAATGCGATTGCGCAACGATGTGGACGCACCATTCGCATCGACGCAGGCAGGATCGCTGCATGAAGGCGTTGAGACTCGCGCTGCTCGCGCTCGCACGGGACGGCAAATCCGGCGAGTTGCGGGTATTGATGCTCGCGCTGCTGGTGGCCGTGTCCGCATTGACTGCGGTCGGCTTCTTCACCAGTCGCGTCAGCCTTGCGGTCGATCAACAGGCGGGTGAAGTGCTGGCCGCCGATCTGCGCTTGCAATCGCGATCGCCGTTGGATCGCGAATATTTCCAAATGGCCCAGGCTGCCGGCCTGCGTACCGCCGAGCTGTCCAACTTCCCAAGCGTGGTATTCAACGGTGAAGACAGCGCGCTCACCGCGATTCGCGCCGTGTCGGAAGGATATCCGCTGCGCGGTCGCGTCAAAGTAGCCGAAGTGCCTTTCGGTCCAGCGCAGGAAACACAGGATATTCCCGGGCCCGGCGAAGCGTGGTTGGAAGCTCGCTTGTTCGCGCAGTTGGGCGTCCAGGTGGGCGACAAGATTCGCGTGGGATCGACCGAACTGATTGCGACGCGCGTGCTCGACTATCGCCCCGACCAGGGCTCGCAGTTCGTCGATCTCGCGCCGACCTTGTTGATGCGGCTCGATGAGGTGGCCGCCACCGGTCTGGCTCAGCAAGGCAGCCGCATTTCTCACTTCGCGCTGTTCGCAGGCGAGCAGCAAGCCATCACGGCATTCAAGCAGCGCCTCACCGAAATCAAGAAGCCCGGACAGCGCATCGTGGATCTGGCCGATGCCAGTCCGCAGATTCGCTCTGCCATCGATCGCGCCAGCCGCTTCCTGAATCTAGCGGCGCTGGTGACCATTCTGCTCGCCGCGATTGCGGTAGCCATTTCGGCGCGCCGCTATGTGTCCCGGCATCTCGACACGGTGGCGCTGATGAAGAGCATGGGCGCGCCACAGCGATTGGTGCTGTCGATCAGCGTGCTCGAGCTGCTGATGATCGGTCTGCTGGCCGGTGTGATCGGCGCGATGATTGGCTACGCGGCTCAGGAAGGCATTGCTTATCTGCTGAAGGACCTGGTGCGCGGCGAGTTGCCACGGCCATCGCTGAGCTCGGGCGGATTGGGCATCGTCACGTCTGTGCTCATTCTCATCGGCTTTGCACTGCCTCCCCTGTTACAACTGCGCTATGTGCCTCCGGCGCGAGTATTGCGTCGGAATCTCGAACCGCCACCGCTGCGGTATGTCACGGTCTATGGAACCGCCCTCGCCGCGTTGATTGCGCTGCTTGGCTGGCTGGTGCGTGATGCGGACCTGCTGCTGTATGTGTTCGGCGGCACGTTTGCCACTTTCGCAGTGCTTATGCTCGCGGGATGGATATTGGTGCGCGCTTTGAGCGGCCTGCGCGGCAGCGTCGGCGTTTCCTGGCGCTATGGCATGGCGAATATCGCGCGTCGGGGCCGAGACAGCGTCATTCAGATCGTGGCGTTCGGCTTGGGCCTGATGGTGTTGTTGCTGCTCGCGGTGGTTCGCAATGATCTCATGCAGGAGTGGCGGGCCAGCCTGCCGGAGAATGCACCGAACTACTTCATGATCAACATTCGTCCGGATCAGACCGAACAGATCCGCCAGTTCTTCGCCGAACATTCGGTGACGCCGCCGCAGCTGGTGCCCATGATCCGCGCGCGCCTGATCAAGATCAGCGGCACGGCCGCCGGCGAGCTCGACATCAAGAGCGATCGCGGCCGCGATTTCCTGGACCGTGAAGCCAATCTCACCTGGGTGGAGACTCTGCAGGACGACAACAAGCTGGTTGCCGGCCAGTGGTGGCAGCCCGACGATGGCGGCGGCCCGCGAGTATCGGTGGAGATCGAGCTGGCCGAGGCGTTGGGATTGAAGCTGGGCGACGAGCTCACTTATGACGTTGCCGGCGAGATCATCACCGCTCGCGTCAGCAGCTTCCGCGAAGTGCAGTGGGATTCGTTCCGTCCGAACTTCTTCATGGTGTTCTCGCCCGGTACTCTGAATGACAGCACCGGCACCTATATCACCAGTGTGCATATCCCTCGTGAGCAGCGCCCGTTGCTACTGGATTTCGTGCGCCAGTTCCCGGAGGTCACGGCGATCGACCTGGAGGCGATTCTCACCCAGGTGCGCGGCGTGATGGACAAGGCGTCGCTGGCCGTGCAGTACGTGTTTGGCTTCACTCTGCTGGCGGGCATCACGGTGTTGCTCGCGGCGATTCAAGCGACGCGTGATGAACGACGCTACGAGAGCGCAATGCTCAGAACGTTGGGAGCGAGCCGTCGGGTGGTGTTGCAGGGTGTTGCCGCGGAGTTCACGACACTGGGCATCCTGTCCGGCACGCTGGCAGCGATCGGTGCCACTGCGGCGGGATATTTCCTCGCAACGCGCCTGTTCAATCTCGACTACACGTTCGATATCACCGTATGGGCCGTGGGCTTGCTGGCAGGCGCGACGTTGGTCGGTATCAGCGGCACGCTGGCGACGCGCTCCGTGGTCAATCACCCGCCGATCGCAACATTGCGCGGCGGTTGAAACAACGCCGCGCTACTTCAGGCCGAGCATCATCCAGCCGACTTCCTGGGTCTGGCCGCGCCAGTTGTAACCTTCGACCTTCACCAGGTAGTCGCCTGGACCGAACGCTGATGAGTTCAGGCTGAAACGCACTTCCTTGTTGGAGTCGCGCATGATGCGTTTGATCTGCATCACGCGCACGCCGTCGCTCTTGTCGATGGTGATCTGATACTGCGTGATCTTGCCTTCCGAGGCATCGATGCTGATCTCGAGGAGCTGTGGCGGCGTCAGCCAGCCCAGCGCGAAGGTGGGCTGCTCGGGCCTGGCCTTCACCATCTGCAACTTGTATCGCTGCACGCTGCCGGGCGCTTGCATCTGCGTGGCGGTCAGCTCCTGCTTGGTGCCCTGAAGCTGTTCGGTCAGGGACCCGACCTGCAGGCCGAAAATGACCGCGGCCGCCGTGGCGATCACGAGAGCGACCAACAGCGACAGTGCCACCACGCGGTTCAAGCCGGCGCCGAAGTTGCTCCGGCGCATTTCCTCGCGAGCTTCCTCGGGATCGAAATCATCGTCTTCGACCGCCTCCAGCGCCGCTCGGGTGGCGCTGGAGGGAATGGCCTCGAACATGCCGGTTTCGCTGCCGTCCACGGGACGGCGCGACAGGCGTGTCTTCAAGCGCACCGGGATCGGCAGCCCCTGCAAGAAGACGGGATTGTCGAGGCAGAATTTCTCGAAGTCGCGTGCTTCGCGAACCGTCAGGTCGCCGGACAGGTAGCGATCCACGACATGCTCGTTCTCGATGTACTTGCGATCCATCCCGCGGGCCCGATTGCCATAACGCGCGGGGAGGTTAACAAAACCGGGTCGGAGAAAATGTCGCCGCCGTCCGCAAAATCACACGAGAGTGCGACGGGATTCACACTTTAGTCAGTGGCTCGGTTCATCCTGCCGCGGAAGGCGCGCCGTTGCCACGCAAGTCACTGGGTCCCGGCCTTCTCTGCCTCTTCCGCCACGCACTTGGCGCATTTCGGCCAATAGCCCTTGGCGATGCGGTCCAGGGTCCAGCGATTGCCCTCGGCGAAATAGTTGCGCATGGCCTGGGATTGCGGCTGATCGGTGTAGCCCAGCCCGATGATGCGCACCTGGGTCATGTTGTCCCCGGCCGGAGTCAGATAGATCACCGTCCAGGTGTCGGCGACCGCATCGCGAAAAGGAAAATCCGCCGGTGCCTGCTTGATACGGACGGCCAGCATGCGCTCCGGTTCGTAGGCCAGGATCTCCTGCACGATGGTCTTGTCGTCGTCGAGCTTGCCCTTGGGATCGTAGTGGCTGCGAATTGTGCCGCCGATCCGCAGGTCGATCTCGGCCTGCGCCACGCCGGTGCGCTTGTAACCTTCGGCGGTCGTGAAGATGCGCCAGACCTCGTCGGCCGTTGTGTTGACAAAGCCCTCGGTGACCTGCGGCTCGGCGGCTTTCGCCGCATGTGCTGCCCACAGGCCCGCAAGCACCAGAAATGCACCGGCGAGCCACTGCGGCAGGCGCTGTTCACGTTCGGCCGGGCGCGCGGAAGCCACTGTTTTGGCAGGGAACTGTGGACGCTTGCTCATGATTCTTGCAGACCTCTGGCCGATACTGCGATGCTTGCTCGGCTGGTGTAATGCGGAACTGGTTGTATACCTGTTGAATACATGAAGGGCCGTGGCGATGCGGCGCCTGAATATTATTCCGTCCCCATGGCATTTGGGGGCATCCATCGACTGGCAGTGGATTCGCATGATTCTCACCCTGGAAGTCACCGGCCCGCAGGCGCAGGAGATGGGCGCCGGCGCTCGCAAGGTCTTCAAGGCCATTGGCGGCACCATCGGCCGTCTGCCCGATAACGACTGGGTGTTCGCCGATCCGTATGTGTCGGGCCGCCATGCGTTGATTCGCTACCTCAACGCCCGGTTTTTCGTCGAGGACACCAGCACCAACGGCGTCTTCGTGAATTCGCCCGACAATCGACTGATCCGTGGGCAGCCGCAGCAATTGCACGATGGCGACCTGCTGTTTATCGATGCCTACCAGATCCATGTTTCTATTCAGCACGACGCGGCCGTGGACGCGGCGAAAGATCCCCTCGCCGCATTGAAGCTCGGTAGTACGAAGCTCGCGCCGCCGGCTCGTCGCGCTGCTGTCGTGCCTCCCGCCGAGCAAATACCCGAACAAATTCCCGAGGACAGCACCGCCAACCTGGTCGTGGTGCGCGCCCAGGACGAACGGAAAAACACCGTCGTGCAGGGCTCGAGTGACGACCTCGATGACGAGGATGACGACGAGGAAGAGGCCGAGGAACATGCCACCGAATGGTTCGGCGGCGCCGAGATGGTGGATCCGAAGAAATCGCGGCCGGCGCGGCCGAGAATCGTGAAATCCACGGCCGAGGTGCCGCGGCCTCAGCCGGTCCGGCGCCCGCCTCCGCCGGTTGCCAGGACAGTCGTCAGCCCACCGGCACCCAGGCAGCGAGTCGAAAAAAGTTCGACGCCAGCCGCGAGTGACACTCAGCTGCAGGCGCTGTTGGACGCCGCCGGAATCGAAGGGCTTCAGCCGAGCACGGAAACCGCGCGCATGCTGGGAGAGATCCTGCGCATCGCGCTAGGTGGCGTGATGGAAGCATTGCGTACACGCGAGCGTATGAAAGATGACTTGCGCATACGCGGTACCTCGTTCAAGGTCGCGGACAACAATCCGTTGAAGTTCTCCGCCAACGTCGACGACGCTTTTCACAACCTGCTGGTGAAGCACAATCCCGCATATCTCTCGCCCGCGGATGCCTGCCAGGAGGCCTTTCGCGATGTGCGCGATCACCAGGCCGCATTCCAGGCCGCGATGCGCCTGGCATTCGAGTCCATGCTGTCGCAGTTCGATCCGGAGCGCATGCAGGAGGAGTTCGACCGGCAGATGAAGGGCGCCATCATCGGTGTGCCGGGCAAGCTGCGCTACTGGGACCTGTATCGCGACAAGTACGGCGAGTTGATCGAGGACGCCGAGGCCGGCTTCCGAACCTTGTTCGCAGAAGCGTTCGCCAACGCCTACGAAGAGCAACTGGAGCGGCTGAGAAAATCCAGCCGCCCACGGGGGCAGTAGTTCATGGATGAAACGCTGGTCGAAGAGGATATCCATCCCGTGTACATCTCGGCCGGCATCACTGACGTGGGTCGGCTTCGTCCCACCAACCAGGATGCGTTCGTCGAGCTCAACGACGTTGGCGTCTGGGCGGTGGCGGACGGCATGGGCGGTTATCGCGACGGCGATGTCGCCAGCCGCATGGTGTGCGGAGGCTTGCAGCAGCTGAGCGCCGCAGGTTCGCTCGACGACTTGGTGAACGTGCTTCGGCAGCGCATGAGCGAGGTGAACCGCCGCTTGTATGAAGCTTCGATACGCCCGATCAACCCCATCGTCAGCGGCAGCACCGTGGCCATCTTGGCGGTGCGTGGGACCGACTGCGCGGTACTCTGGGCAGGCGACAGCCGCATCTATCGCTGGCGCCAGGGACAGTTGACTCAATTGACGACGGACCACACCTGGGCCGCCGAGCTGAACTTGCAGCAAGCCGGCGAAGAGGCCGATCACGCCATCACCCGGGCGGTCGGTGGCGAAGGCACGTTGACGTTGGATATGCGGCGCGATCGGGTGCAGCTGGGCGATCGGTATCTGCTATGTTCCGACGGCCTGACGCGCGAGCTGAGCGATTCGCGTATAGCGGCGGCACTGTCGGCTCCAGACGTGAAGTCCGCCGCCCGGCAATTGATCGACGCCACGTTACAGGCGGGCGCGCGTGACAATGTGACGGTCGTCGTGGTCGAAGCGACCTGATCGGCATACATCTGGCGCAGCATGAAACCCACGGAAGAAGAACGAACCAAACTACGATCCGCCGCGGCGGAGCCCACCTTGCATCGTTCCGGCACCGAAGTCCGGACGCTGGTGCGCGGCGAAATGGAAGTTGCGAGTACCGTTCCGAGCCCGGAACCCGACGTTACGAGTACCAGTCCCGAATCCGAGCTGTCGAATACCGTTCTGCGCACTCCGACCGACGTCGCGAAAACGGTCCTGCGCACCCAGCCGGACACTGCAAACACCGTTGCGCGCACGGTCAAAGCGGGCCAGCCCGTCCAGAGTCTCGACTCCGCTTTCGCAGCCACGCTGAAAGCTACCGAACGCGACTATCTGGTCTATGCGACGCAGCCGCAGGCGACTCATCAGGGACCGCTCGAGCCCGGCTCCGTCATCAAACAGCGTTTCGTGTTGGAGAAGATGCTCGGCCGCGGCGGCATGGGCCTGGTGTTCGGCGCCGTCGATCGCCGCAAGCTGGAAGCCCGCGATCCGAATCCTCGCGTCGCCTTGAAGGTGTTGAACGCCGAGTTCGCGCACCATCCGCAGTCGTTCATGGCCTTGCAGCGCGAGGCGCGCAAGGCGCAGACCCTCGCTCATCCCAATGTCGTCACCGTGTTCGATTTCGATCGCGACGGTGACACCGTCTACATGACCATGGAGCTGCTCGAGGGGCGCTCGCTGGACTCCATCGTTCGTGAGAAGCGCGGCCTCGGCAACAGTCCCGAAGTTGCCATACCGATCGTGCTGGGCATCGCCGAAGGCCTCGCTTACGCGCATCGCAAGGGCATCGTTCATTCCGATCTCAAGCCCGGCAACGTGTTCATTGCCGAGGATGGCACGGCCAAGATCCTGGACTTCGGCATCGCTCGCGCCGTGCCCAGCTCGATCACCGAGCAGAACAGGGATGAATTCGATGCCGGTTCGCTCGGCGCCTACACCGAAGCCTATGCGACAGACGAGATGGTCGCGGGCGTGGACCCGCATCCGGCCGATGACATGTATGCGCTCGGCCTCATCGCCTACGAGCTGGTCACAGGCTTTCATCCCTATCAACGACACAGCGCTCCAAACGCGCGCAAGCTGGGTCTCAAGCCGGCGTCGATCAAGGGGCTGAAGCGCAAACAAGCGCGCGCCATCGAAAGCTGCCTGTCCTTCGAACGCAAGGACCGGCCGCAGAATGCAGCCGAATTTCTCAAGGCATTTCGCGGCGTCACACGCTTGCAGAAAGCTACGCTGGCTGCGAGCGCGGTTCTCGCGGTCACCGCAGGCTATCTCTGGTATCAGAACTACGTGGAAACCAGCCCGGCCATTCCTTTCAGTCAGCTGCCTGCCGAGGTCCAGCGCGACTTCCGGGCCGCCATGCAGGAAGGCAACGAGGCATGGACGTTTTATCAGCGCGACGGGTTCACCGACGCCATCGACAGCGCGCTGACCAAGTACGCGGAGGCTTACGACATGCATCCGCGCAATCGCGAAGCGGTTGCTGCTTTGAATCGCGCCGCAGAGGCTGCACTAGGCAGCGCGGGAAATGACGTGGAGCTGCGTCGGCAGATTGCGCAAAATCTGCAGGGGCGCAGCGTTCATTTTCGCAAGTACGCTCCCGTGGTCGACGCTGCAAGGTAGGTCACGCGCGATATTTGGCGCGTATTTCCCGGATCGCGCGACTGGCATCCATCTGCAGGGCCTCGGCGATCGCGATGAACTCGATGACATCGATGCGCCGCTCGCCGCCTTCATATTTGGAGATGAAGCTCTGCGGCTTGCGCAGGCGATCGGCGAGCTGCTGCTGGGTCAGGCCGGCCTTCTCGCGCGCGGCGACCAGCAACTCCAGCAGGCGGACATGAGCGGGCGAACGCAGTGACTTCAAGGCAGCGGGCTCCATGAGGACGCCCGTGTCTATATTCCGGCACCCCGAATATCCCAACTCAGGATACCGGCAGCGCCGGCTGGATTGCACGTGCGCTGGCGGTTGCCGGCCTGCGGGCTGCTGACGCACGCATCAGGCGCCGGCGGCGGCCGGCCCGGCCGGAATTTCGTCCGGCACGGAAAATCTGCTGTAATCGCGCCCTTTCCCGGCCCCGCGCCGGCTCCCAGCATTCGCCATCCCAGCATTCGGATCCATGAGCAGCAAACCCAACGCCAACGCGCCCGCCGCCGGGCAAGCCGGCAAGGCCACCAAGACCGCCATCACTCCCACCCGGGAGGAGAACTATGCTGAGTGGTATCAGCAGGTTATTCGCGCCGCCGACCTGGCCGAAAACTCCGCCGTGCGCGGCTGCATGGTCATCAAGCCGTGGGGTTATGCGCTGTGGGAGAACATGCAGCGGGTGCTGGACGACATGTTCAAGGCCACCGGCCATCAGAACGCCTACTTCCCGCTGTTCATCCCGCTGTCCTTCATGCAGAAGGAGGCGGCGCACGTGGAAGGCTTCGCCAAGGAATGCGCCGTGGTCACGCACCACCGCCTGGAAACCGGCCCGGACGGCAAGCTGCGTCCCACCGGCGAGCTGGAAGAGCCGCTGATCGTTCGGCCCACCTCGGAGACCATCATCGGCGATGCGTTCTCGCGCTGGGTGCAGAGCTATCGCGACCTGCCGCTGCTGATCAATCAGTGGGCCAACGTGGTGCGCTGGGAGATGCGCACGCGCATGTTCCTTCGCACCGCCGAATTCCTCTGGCAGGAAGGGCACACCGCCCACGCCACCAAGGAGGAAGCCGTCGAAGAAACCATGCGCATGCTGGAGGTCTACGCGACCTTCGCCGAACAATGGATGGCGGTGCCGGTCATTCGCGGCGAAAAGACCGCCAACGAACGCTTCCCCGGCGCCGAGCAGACCTTCTGCATCGAAGCCATGATGCAGGATCGCAAGGCGTTGCAGGCCGGCACCAGCCATTTCCTCGGCCAGAACTTCGCCAAGGCCAGCGGCATCGAGTTCCTGGATCAGAATGGCCAGCATCAGTATGCCTGGACCACCAGCTGGGGCATGTCCACCCGGCTCATCGGCGGCTTGCTCATGACGCATTCCGACGATGACGGCCTGGTGCTGCCGCCGAAGCTGGCTGCGGTGCAGGTGGTGATCCTGCCGATCTATCGCTCCGAAGAAGATCGCGCCAGAGTGATCGAGTACTGCCGCGGCGTCGCGGCCGAGCTGCGGGCACAGCGGTTTGCGGATCGCCCCGTTGCCGTGGTCGTCGATGAGCGTGACGAGCGCGGCGGCGATAAGGTGTGGAGCTGGATCAAGAAGGGCGTGCCGGTGCGCATCGAAGTCGGCCCGCGCGACATCGAGAAAGGCGCGTTGTTCGTTGGCCGCCGCGACCGTGCGCCGAAGGACAAGCAGAGCATTGCGCGCGGCGAGTTCGTCGCATCGATCGCCGCGACGCTGCAGTCGATTCAGGACGGCTTGTTCCAGCGAGCCCTGGCATACCGGGAGAAATTTACGCAGCGTATCGATACCAAGGAAGAGTTCTACGAATACTTCACCGCGCCCCGCGTGGCGGAAAACGCACCGACCCCGATCCATGGCGGTTTCGCGATGACGCACTTCTGTGGCGATGGGCAAGTGGAGGAGCGAATCAAGGCAGATCTTGGCGTGACGGTCCGTTGTGTTCCGCTGGAAAAGAGCGAGCCCGGCACCTGCCCGTTCACTGGCAAACCCAGTCCACAGCGAGTGGTGTGGGCCAAGGCGTACTGAGCGCGCTACGCTGATTGCTTCCCGCGGTTCGCTGAAGCGAGCCGCGATCATTGTTTCCATGGCAGCCGCTGCTCGACCGCAGCGGCTGCTGCTGTCGCAAGGCAATCCATGTCCGCGGCGTCACGCGCCACCTGGCAAATTCATTTCTGCGTCGTCTTGTGGGGCTTCACTGCCATCCTCGGCAAGCTGATCTCCCTGGGCACTCTGGCGCTGGTGTGGTGGCGCATGTTGCTGGTCACCGGCGCGCTCCTGCTGGTACCTCGATTCTGGCGTGGAGTGCGTGCGTTGCCGCCGCGGATGATCGCGATCTACGCCGGCATCGGCCTGATCGTTGCCATCCATTGGCTGGCGTTCTATGGCTCCATTCGCCTGGCGAACGCGTCGGTTGCGGCGACCTGCCTGGCACTGTCGCCGGTGTTCCTGGCGTTCATCGAGCCGTTCCTGGTAGGCCGGCGTTTCGACGTACGCGAGCTGCTGTTCGGTCTTGCCGCGATTCCCGGCGTTGCGCTGGTGGTCGGTGGCACGCCGCCGGACATGCGCATCGGCGTGGTCGTCGGCGCGCTGGGCGCACTGCTGGTCGCGGTGTTTGCCAGTCTCAACAAGCGTTTCATCGGGTACACCGACACGCTGTCGGTCACCGGGCTGGAGATTGGCGCGGGCCTGGTGTTGATGACGGTGATATCGGCCGTGTTCGCGGCGGATACCGTGTTCGTCCTGCCTTCGACTCGCGACGCAACGTTGCTGGTCGTGCTGGCCATGGGTTGCACGCTGTTGCCGTTTGCCTTGTCGCTGGCGGCACTACGGCACGTGAGCGCTTTCTCGGCCACGATTGCGCTGAACATGGAGCCGATCTACGCCATCGTATTGGCCATCGTGCTGCTGGGCGAGCAGCGTGAGCTCAGCCCCGGTTTCTATCTGGGCGTGGCGATCGTGCTGGCGGCGGTGTTCCTGCATCCCTGGCTGGTACCGCCGGCCTCGCGTGGCATGGCCCCGGTCAGCGACGCTGCAGCAGTTGATCGACCCGATCCCGGTAGGAGCGGCTCAACTTGATCTCCTGGCCGTCGTCCAGGGTCAGGAAGTATTCGCCGTTGGTGTGAGGCCGCAGGCGGCGCACGCGTGACACATTGACGATGGTCGAACGATGCACGCGCTGGAACAGCTTCGGGTCCAGCACGGCCTCCAGCGATTTCATCGTCTCTCGCAATACATACGTGCGGCCGTCCGCGTGCACGCACATGTAGTCGCCGGCAGCATCGATCCAATCGATGCTGTTCACATTCACGCGCACGGTACCGACATCGTCGCGAATGGGCAGGATCTGCGGATACTGCGGTTGTCGCTCGGCATGCAGATATTCGCGCAAGGTCTGTTCGTCGACGCTGCCGGTGCCCTGCGTGTTCGCCAGCAGCTTGATCAGTTGTTCCCGCTGACTCAGCGCATTCTTCTGCTGACAGTAGCCGCGCACCCGCTCCAGCGCCCGATTGAAACGCAGATCGTTGATGGGCTTCAGCAGGTAGTCGATGGCCTGCGCCTCGAAGGCATCCAGCGCATAGCGGTCGTACGCGGTGACGAAAACCACCAGCGGCAAGGATTCCTGCGGCAGGCGGGCCAGCACCTCGAAGCCGGACAGGCCGGGCATCTGGATGTCGAGAAACATCAGGTCGGGCTCGTGCTCCGCGATGGCCGCGATGGCCTCGCGGCCATTGGCGCACTGTTGCACGACAGTGATGTCGGCGTGATGCGCCAGGCGCAGCTCGATGCCGCGCCGGGCCAGTTCTTCATCGTCGACGATGATGGTGCGAATGGGTGGATTCGTTTCATTCATGACAGCGGCCTGGTCTTGTGTGCTGCACACGCGGGTGCCTGCACTCAGCTTGCTGCTCGCTCGGCCGGAAACGTCAGCGCGACCCTCAGGCCGGGATCGGTATTGTTCACCGACACGGTGCCGCGGTCTCCGTACAGCACCTGCAGGCGCTCGCGAGTATTGCGAATACCGACGCCCCGGCCATTGGTCAAACGGGTCGTGTCGATCATTCCCGGACCGTCATCCGCCACTTCCAGTTGCAGCATACCCCCCGTGACGTGCGCACCGATGCGGATTTCTCCGCCTTGCTCGCGCGGCGACACCGCGTATTTGATGGCGTTCTCGATCAAAGGTTGCAACAGCAGGCTGGGCATCAGCATGTTGGCGGCGCCCTCCTCGATGGCGTAGGTGAGCCGCAGCCGCTCGCCGAAGCGCATCTTCTCGATGTTCAGATACAGGTTCAGCGCATCGATCTCCTGCGACACCGTCACCTTCTTCATCGGGTCCTGGTCGAGCGTGTAGCGTAGGAACTCGGACAGTCCGGTCACGGCGTCGTTCGCGGTGCTGTTACGGTTGTCCAGGATCAGGGTCGAGATGGCGTTCAGCGTGTTGAACAGGAAGTGCGGATTGAGCTGGTAACGCAGCATCTTCAGCTGCGCTTCCTGCGCCAGCGACGCGGCCTGCAGCGTGGCGATGCGTTGGGACTGCAACGACTCGTAATACTTGACCCCGAAGTACAGGCCGATCCAGCAAGCCATGAGATAGGTGGAGCTCAGGGCGCCGCTGAAATATTCGGTCCAGTGAACGATGGGCCATTCGAGATCCACGTACGTGTGATAGAACCAGTTCATGATCACACGCAGCACGCACGCCGTCCCCCAGGCGGCGAAGATGGCGCCCACGATCATCGTGGCCGGCGGCCGCTTCCATAGCCATCTACATATATAGCGCAGCGGCGCGCTCACGACGCATCCCGACAACGCCGCGACCGCGATGTACTGCACGTAGGCCACCGGCTTGCCGTACAGCAGCGCGCCGACGTATTGGGAAACGCCGTAACCGCTCCAGCCGAGCACGTGCAAGGACCAGAACAGCAGATTTCTGTTTTGCTTCAGTTGTGCAAGGTCCATGCGCCACTGTAAGCAAGTGACGCATCGCAAGCCAACCTTTCGTCGCGCGCCGGGCACGGCCCGTCGCAAGGCATGCTCATTGTCGGTCGGGGCGCGACGGCCGGATGTGGCCGTGATGACGCGCGTACCCACTGCCGATCTCGCATTGATGTAGCAGCGATTGCGAGTGCGTCGAAGCGTTCTGCCGGGACGATGAGCGGAAGGAATGATTTGCGCAGGCGCCCGATCCTATCCGGCGTCGATGAAAAAAATCGCGCCGGTGCAACCCTTCTCGAAGCGGTCGCATCTCAAGAACAAGCGCGCGATGAACGATTCGAGCAAACAGAGCTACAGGAGATTCGATCATGTCCACCCGTAACACTTTCCGCGTCTCGCGCTACGTCGCTCTCGGTGCCTTCACAGCCCTGGCTTTCGGTGCCGCGGCCCATGCCGGTGACAAGACAACGACGGACGCCGGCGTGCCGCAGACGGTGGTCAACTACTCCGATCTCGATCTGTCGCGCGCTTCCGATGTGCGTGAGCTGTATTCCCGGTTGCGGAGCGCTTCCGACACGGTGTGCAGCGAATACCGTGACTCTTCCGAGCTGCGCATGCATCGGCTGTACAGGTCGTGCTTCCAGGACGCGCTGTCTCGTGCCGTCCGTAGTGTCGATCATCCGGCGGTCACGGCGATGTTGAGCGGCGATCGTAGCATCCGCGTCGCACGTCACAGCGGCAAAGGGCAGTCGAGCACTTGAAGAGCCGTGATTACTCGGCGCGTTGCGCGGCTGGCTTGGGTTTGCCGAGCTGCGCTTCGCGCCAGGTGATGTATATCGTCGAGCCGATGATGATGCTGGCGCCGAGCATGGTCACGCCGTTAGGCACTTCGCCGAACAGCGCGAAGCCGAGCAAGATGGCAAATACCAGGCGTGTGTAGTCGATCGGTGCCATCACCGCCGCGTCGCCTTCCGTCATGCCTTTGATGTAAAACACCTGCGTGACCAGGCCGAGAATGCCCATGCAGCTCAGCAGTGCCAGGTCCGGCAGGCTGGGCGTGTGCCAGTTGAGGATCGCGCCCGGAATGCTCAACAGGAATCCCAGTACGGCCGACCAGGACATCAGCGCCATGGTGGTGTGATCGCGCGTCATCACTTTCATGCCCGTGACGGTCAGCGCGACCAGGAACGCTCCGAGCAACGCCGCGGCTGCGGGCCAGCCCACGCCGCCGACACTCGAAGGCTGCAACATCAGCAGCGCACCCAGAAAACCGATCGCGGTGGCGGCCACCCGCCGCGGCCCGACTGGCTCCTTCAGCACGAACATCGCCAGCGGCACGAGCCACAAGGTGCGAGTGAACGACAGCGCATTCGCATCCGCCAATGGCATTTTCTGATAGGCATAGAAACCCAGGATCATGCCGAGCGTCCCTGCCGTGGCACGGAACAGCAACAGCCCTGGGCGCGTGGTGCGAAACGCTTGTCCAGGATTGCGCGCGATCAGCGGCAGCATCACCGCCAGGCCGGCGGCGTTGCGATAGAACGTTTGCAAAGCTGCGGAGTAATCCCCGCCCAGGTACTTGATGAGCATGGTCATCAAGGTGAAGGTTGCGGCGGACAGGAGCATCCACAACGCGCCTCGAGTATTGCGCTGGAGGCGGCTATAAGCGGCGGAGAGGTTGGTCACGTTGTTATTAACGGCTGACCCAGGCGCGCTTGCAGCCACTTGGAGATGTCGGCGACCTCTTCCATGCACACCGAATGTTCCATCGGATAGGTGTGCCACTCGATGCGGTAGCCCAGGCCTTGCAGGATGTCGCGCGACGCCTCGCCGAGTTGCAGGGCGACGACCGGATCGTATGCGCCGTGACACATCAGGATGGGGACGTCCCGATTGGCTTGCGATGCCTCTGCCGCCACCGTCGCACGCAGCGGCAGATAGGTGGACAGCGCCATGACTCCCGCCAGCCGCTGCGGATAGCGAACGCCCGTGTGCAAGGCGATGGCGCCCCCTTGCGAGAATCCGGCGATCACGATCTTGTTCGCCGGGATGCCCTGCGCGATCTGCTGCTCGATGATCTGTTTCACCACGCCTTCGGATTCGCGAATGCCGGCATCATCCTCGGCGCGCTCGGGGCCGAAACCCTTGATGTCGTACCAGGCGCGCATCACGAAACCATTGTTGATGGTGACCGGCCGCGGTG
The DNA here is from genome assembly GCF_036406195.1 of Steroidobacter sp. Classification (GTDB taxonomy): domain Bacteria; phylum Pseudomonadota; class Gammaproteobacteria; order Steroidobacterales; family Steroidobacteraceae; genus Steroidobacter. Next base: position 44,342 of record NZ_DASWVW010000052.1, on the reverse strand, counting down.
TAGCGTGCGGGAAAATGAAGCGCACCGGCAGTGAAGCCGGCAAGTGCAACTCTTGGACGATGGGCACGAAATCGAAACCGTCGGCACCCAGTCCATGGAGCCAGATGACAGCCGCCGAGGGCGTGGCTCGCGGCGTGAGGATGACGGCGTCGGCGGATTCTTCGGTCGAGTAAGGCATGACAAATTCTACTCAGCGGGTTCGTAATACTTGTGCGACGGCGGTCCCGAGCTCGGCTACATCGAATGGCTTGCGCAACTGGCGGGCCTCGCCTAGCGCCGCTTCCACGGCGGCGCTGTCGGCATAGCCCGGGACGATGACACGGTCGCGATCTCACCGGCCGAGCGTCTCGGTCTCGACGCGCGCACGCTCCGCTCGCAGGAAATAGAACGCACTGACCGCGACGAACACGACGGTGGCAGCGTGGCGGCCATTTCCCAGGGATCAGCGAGCGCCGGAAGAATCTCATTCGTTGTTCGGACCGGTCGTCGAGCCAAACTCTACTATTGTGCCTCGTGGACTGCTGATGAGATAGCTGTCGGCGGCTGCTTTCGTAGGTAATCCACTGGGAGGTGCTCACCGGGAATGCCCGGTCCAAATTGCTGGGGTGGCGCTTTGATCAAAGTCAAGGAAATGGCAAAGTGGCGCCGCTCTATCAACATCCGGCTGGCCATCTCCTGCGGTATCACGTCATGCACTCGCGCAAGCTGCACGCTCTCATCGCTGTTGCCTTGTTCTTCGTGGCCGCGACTGTTTTTGCCGCCTTGTCGGGCCAGCCCGTGGCCATGGGGCACGTGATGCTCTGGAGCGTCGTCGGTGTCGGCAGTTACACAGTGCTGTCACAGCTGTTCGGCTTCGATCCGCGTCGCACTCGTCTTGCCCCGGGCGCGCCGGCCTACATGCGTTACGTGGATCGTTGGGAGTTGCGCCTCGGTCAGACGACTTTGACCATGCTCGGTGGCGTCGTGGTGGCCGCGCAGCTGTTCGATCCCGAACATTTCGTCACCGCGGTGGTGAGCGGCACCTTGTCGGCCTGGACGTACTTTGCTTTCCGCCTGTACGTGGGCGGTTATCGAGTGCCAGCCGCTGCGCGTACTGGCAATCCCTGAGCGAACGTTTCGCTCAATGAGGCAGGGGTGGGTTCTCGAGCAATGTCAGCTCGTAACCCACCAGCACCACATAGCAGGCCACCACCAGGTACAACAGCAACTCGCCTGGAAACAACCTGAATAGCTTCATACGCGCGCAGGCCACCAGCACGGCCGCCCCGAGACTGGTGAGGCTGAGCTTGATGAACGCAAACCAGCCGAGGTTGTGCGGCACGAACAGTGCCATGAACGGATTTACTTCGTTGGCGCCCTGCCCAATCAGCAGCAGCGTCAGCACGCCATCGAGCATGGACAAGCCAAGAATCAACATCACCAGCGCCAGCACGCGCGGCGAATGCCAATCGACAATCGCGTAATTGTGGTCGCTTGTACGCCGGCCGGCGCGGCGACGCGGATTCAGTGCGCCACGCCAGTACGCGGCAAGAGTGTGATGCCGGCGCTCAACGCCGCTACGGCGTTCAGGAGTGACGCGTTCCTTTGCGTGCATGGAAGAAGGGCCTCGACTCGATACAGCTTGGGCAGTGTGCGCGAACTGTGCAGTGCGATGGGACTAAGTTACCGTAATCAGTCGAGAAAGAAACTCGCGCCAGAGTGGAACGAGTCGGAAAACTTTCCAAATTAGAACCACTCCGGGAGGAGCATCCGTGCAAACGCTGAACTGCAGGGGGATGTCAGTCGCGTTCGCCTCCCGGAGTGACAGACGAATCAGCGCGCGGCGATCTTTTGCGGCAGCGGCTTGCCGTTCAGCGCAACCACCTGGCCGCTGCGATCGACGATGCAGGTGCCACGCGCCAGATACTTGCCGCTGTGCACGCCCTTGGCGCTGACCATGATCTTGTAGGCACGCGAGTGAATGCTGATCGGGCTGCTGGCTACCTCTTCCTTGCGTACCTTCACCGGCTGTTCTTTCGGCAGGCTGGAGGCGACGAAGGCGCTGATGCAGGAATCCATGGCGGCATCGTAGCTGCCCGCATGGCTGGCGAACGGCGCACTGAGCGCGAGTGAGGCAACGGCGAGCGATACAGACCTGGCGATGCGAGTGGTGCTGAGCTTGTTCATCGAGCTGACTCCCAAAAGGTTGAAGACCAAAAACATCCCCTGGGAACATTTCATTGTGGAATGGCGATCAATCTAGGCGACGCACGCCGCGCCGACAAACGAGAAGAATTCATGCTGGCAACAAACTCGCTCATGCAGAAACAAAACAGAAACGAACGAGAGCTCCTCCGTGGTTGACGGAGGAGCGCCATGCCCCCTGAAAGATTGTTTGCTCGATCGCGCGCGAGAATGTGCGCCGAGCTATGTCACAATGAGATGTCAATCACGCCGCGACGCTGAATTCCTCGATCAACCATTGCGTGAGCGCTTTGATGTTGGGCCGCTCCGCGTCTTCCCTGCGTAGTATCAGATAATAGCTTTCACCGGTTTCCAGCTCGCGATCGAACAACTTCACCAACGAGCCCTGCGCGAAACGTTCATTGCCCAGGCGCGATGAAACCAGCGCGACGCCCACGCCATGCTCGGCCGCTTCCGCGGCGGTGTTCATCGAATCGAAGCGCACGATGCTCTTGGGGCGCAGGTCGATGGCCCAGCGACTGCGCCCAGCGCTGCCAGCCATCGCGGCGCGCTTCGTGAATGATCAAAGTATGTTTGTTCAAGTCCTGCACCGTAACGATGGGCATACGTAGCAGCAGTGCCGGCGAGCAGGCCGGCACGAAAGTCTGCGAGAACAGCTTGTGACAATCGTGGTCGTGCGCCTCTTCTGGCGCGGTGTCCACGACGATGGACAAGTCCGCTTCTGCCGGGTGCGACTGCAACGACGGCGAGACAGTATTGATGTGCACGTCCGTGTCCGGACGCTTCGCCATGAATGAAGGCAGCCTCGGCAACAACATCTCGGTGGCGAAGAACGGCGGGATGTTCAGACGCACCACCTCGCGGCCATAACGAACGCGCAACTGCTCGGTGACGGTCTCCAGCCGGGCGAACACCGTCTCCATGTGCTGCAAGTAGCTCTCGCCCGCTTCTGTCAGCGTCAGGGAACTTGGGCCGCGGTCGAACAGCGCGACGCCGAGTTGTTCCTCCAGTCCCTTGATCTGGTGGCTCACCGCCGAGGGCGTGATGCAAAGCTCCTCGGCCGCCGCCTTGAAACTCAGGCGCGTGGCAGCGACTTGGAATGTCTTCAGGAACTTCAAGGAGGGCAGACGCATGGTCGAGGGCCGGCGCGGCGGCAACACTGGAGCGATGAGCGGGCCAAGAGAGCATGTCACGCCGGTGTTACAGCAAGTCCCGTGCCGAGCACGACCCTGGCGGATTTCACGCCGGCGCGACCATCCGCCGCCCCACCCGCAGGCAAGCGCTGACGAGGGCGCGCGAATACAGTGCGATAAAACAGTTAAGTCACTGTTTGTTAATAATTTGTCACTGCCCGGCAATTACTTGCCCGGCGTTACGTCCGCCGGCGCATAGGTCAATGGAACGGCCGCTTCCGGCGACAGCACTCGGAACGTGAAGCTCTGCTGCAAATACAGCAGCACCGACGCGCTGGTGTGATCCAGATAGCCCACCGAGAAATCCTGACCGACGATCAACTCGAAGTCGCCGCCTCGCAAGCTCATCACCACCGCGCCATCCACCGCGGGCGCCCAGACGATGGGCCCATCCACCAGCTCGCGCACATGATTGATGACTGGATAGCCCCGCAGCGTGCTGCGAGTCACTCCCGTGTAGCAGCGAGGGCCGAGCGCGATACCGTAGGGACCGCCAACGCCTTCGCTGCGCAATCGATGCGTTGCTTCGGCGACCACGTCGGGATACGCGCCATAGTCCGAGGGAATGGTCAGGCCCTGCTCGGCGGCGGCCGGAAAGATGCCGTCGATGCCGCCTGCGCCATAGCCCTGAAAGATGGCGCGATCCTCGGCGATCGCGGCGGCGCGAGCCGCATTGCGGACCGAATCGAGGTCTGGATTGCTATCCCCGCGGCTGATCGCGTCCAACTCCTCGCGATCCACCTCGAAGGGAATGCGGATCTCGATCAAGGGCAGCGACAGCCGCAGCTTGGACGCCACGCCTTCCTGCAACGAAGGCGACAGCGTGCGGGTCCGGCCGGTCGCAACCGACGCACAGTCCCAGCCCAGCGGACCTTTGAAGTCCACCAGCCGCCGCGCCGCCAGCAGGGTGGTCAAAGTTCGCTTGGCCTCGGCGTCGATTTCTTTCCAGGCTTCCGCGGCGATGGGAGCGTGATCGCGTAATAGTTGGTTCATGATTGATTTCCTGCTCCCATGCCACGAATCGGACTCTGCTGCTGGCCGCGCAGGCTGCCGATGCCCAGGCAACCGTCCTCGACGGCCGCTTTGTCCCCGCCGCCGCCCGATTCCGCCTCGTCCTCGATCTCCAGCACCGCTCGTGTGGTGAACAGGTAGGTTCGTAAATGCTCGTCCAGCTTGGGGTCACGGCGCCGCAGCCACTCGAGCACCATGGCGGCGTGTTCCTTTTCCTCGTCGCGGTTGTGCGCCAGGATCTGTCTCAGCTCCTCGTCGCTGGCGGCATCGATGCGCTGGTCGTACCAGTCGACCGCTTCGAGCTCTTCCATCAGCGAGGACACGGCACGATGCCGGTCGATGGTCTCGGGACGCAGCGCCTTCGCGCTCTCGTGCAAGGTTTCGCTAGCCATGGTGCTGGTGACCGCCGTTGTTATCCGTCAAACCAGTACGCATGAGGGCGGCCGCGGTTCCGTCCCAGCTGAACGGGCCGCAACTTGCGTTCAGCGCCAGCCGCCCCGCGACCACTGTTGATCGTTTGTCACGCATTTCAGCAGGATTGTGGCTTGCCTTCCGGCCATCGCATCCTCTATTACTGCCCAGTGTTCGAGCGGCTGTTCACTCATCCCCTGTGGGCGTATCGAACCGGCTCGTTCGCATTCGCGAGCGCGTGGCCGATAGGGGTGCTCGTAACTTTGATTCTGGCCGGTGCGGCGTTGGTCGCCTGGTCGCTGTGGCGCCGCCGGGCGCTCGGCTGGCGATTGCTGCTGCCGGTCGGTGTGTTGCAGACGGCGCTGATCGCGCTGCTGGCCTGCCTGTTGTGGCGTCCGGTCCTGAATGTCGAGCGCGTGCGCGATCGGGAGAACGAGCTCGCCATCGCCATCGACGCCTCGGCCAGCATGGCGTACGGCGATGCCGGCCAGTCGCGGCTTCAGGAAGTCGCTGCCGCCCTGCAGGGCGACTCCTTGCGGCGCCTGGAAAAAACCTTTGCGGTGCGCTTGTTCGGCTTCGCGCACTCGACCACACCGCTCGATTCGATCGAAGCCATGCCGCCGCCCGGGCGGCAGACGCGCATCGGCAATGCGCTCACCCAGGTATTGCAGAGCGCCGGCAGTGCGCCGCTAGCCGGCGTCATCCTGTTCAGCGACGGCGCGGAGAATGGCGACACGCTGAGTGAAGAGCGCCTCGCAGAAATCGCCTCATACGGCGTGCCCGTTCACACTGTCGGCGTTGGCCCCGAACAAGTGCTCAATGACTTGGAGCTGGAGCGCGTCGAAGTCCCTGCATCGGCGCCCGCAGGTGCCAGCATCGAGGCCCAGATCGGTATTCGCCACAACGGTGCATCGCAAGCGCGGCTGCGCGTCTACGATCGTGACAATCTGGTTGCAGCTCGCGACGTAAAGCTGCGTAACGACGCGACAACCACGCAATTGTCCCTGGACGTGCCGGCGGGCCAGGCGGGCACGCACGAGTTGCGCTTCGTGCTCGATCCGATCGAAGGCGAGCGTAACGTCATCAACAACTCGCGTACCCGCGTAGTGAATGTCCCCGCCACCCGACGCAGCATTCTGTACGTCGAGGGCGAGCCGCGTTGGGAATATAAATTCATGCGTCGCGCGATCGACCGCGACCGCGCACTGCGTGTGGCCAGCATCGTGCGCACCACGCCGAACAAACATTATCGCCAGGGCGTGATCGGTCCGGACGAGCTGGTCGACGGCTTCCCTGCCGATGCCGCCGAGCTGTTCGGTTACGACGCAGTCATTATCGGCAGCTACGAAGCCGCGTCGCTGCGAGCTGAACAACACCGGCTGCTCAAGGATTTCGTCGACAAGCGTGGCGGCAGCGTGCTGATGCTGGCGGGCCGCTATGGCTTGTCCGCTGGCGGCTGGCAGAACGCCGCACTGGCGCAGACGCTGCCGGTCCAGCTCATCGGCCGGCAGCCGGCGCAGTTCGTGCAGCGCCCCGGCCAGGCTCAGCTCACAATTTATGGCGCCGAGTCGCCCATACCCCGCCTCGATACCGATCCGCGGCGCAATCTAGAGCGTTGGAAAAATCTACCGCCACTGGCCGACTACCAGGCGCTGGGCCGGCTGAAGCCCGGTGCCGTCGTGTTGCTGGAAGCAAACGGCGCGCAGGGGCGTTCTCCATTGCTGGTCTGGCAACACTATGGCCGCGGCGCGACTTATGTACTGGCCACCGCCAGCACCATGCGATGGCAGATGCGCATGCCATCCGAGGATCAGAGCCATGAAATTTTCTGGCGCCAGCTCCTGCACGCGATCGCCGCCACCGCGCCGTCGCGAGTCACCGTGAACGGCGAGCGTACGGTGTATGAGGACGAGCGCACGGTAAAGCTGGAAGCCGAAGTGCGCGACGAGCGTTTCGAACCCATCAACGATGCTACGGTCGAACTACAGGTGGCGCCCGAACGCGATGCCGCGTTCAGCCAGACCATGCAACCTTCCGGGCAAGGCGATGGCCGCTACACCGCGACCATCGACGCTGCCTCCGCCGGCCTGTATCGCATTGAGATGAGTGCACGCGCAGGGAACAAAGAGGTCGGATCCGCCGTGACGCACGTACTGCGCAACGATGGCGTGGCCGAGCATTTCGCGACCTATCAGCATCGTGATCTGCTGGAGCGGATCGCGAACGTCACCGGCGGGCGCTACTGGCCGCTCAGCGATCTCGACGGCCTGGCTGGCGCCATTCCCTATTCCAAGGCCGGCATCGTCGAGCGACAGACCTTGGACTTGTGGAACCTGCCCATCGTGTTCCTGGTGCTGCTGGCGCTGAAGCTGGGCGAATGGCTGTTGCGATTGCGCTGGGGGCGGTTGTGAGCAGCACGTCTTGCCATCGCCATGTGCTCGCTGCGTCGATCGCATCGTGCTTGCTCGGCGCGCTGCCCGCGTCCGCCGCGACCTATACCGTTGTGGTTGCGGGCTTGGGAGGCGAGCCTGCCTATGAGCAGAAGTTTCGCGAGCATGCCGCGACCGTGGCGACTGCCGCCGAGCAAGCAGCTGGGAGCAAACAGAACGTTATCTCTCTGAGCGGCGATGAGGCCAAGGCGACGAACATTCGCCGCGAGATCAAGGCGCTGAGCGAGCGCATGAAACACGAGGACGCCGCGGTCGTGGTCTTGATAGGTCATGGCAGCTATGACGGCGAGACCTATCGTTTCAACCTGCCCGGCCCGGATCTAACCGATACCGAGCTGGCGCAGCTGTTCGATTCATTGCCGGCGCGCGATCAGTTGATCATCAACGCCACCAGCGCCAGCGGCGCCGTCATCGAGCGTTGGCAGAAGCCACGCCGCGTCGTGATCACCGCCACCAAGAGCGGCGGCGAACGCACGGCTACACGCTTTGCTCAGTATTGGGCGCAAGCAGTCGCGTCCGACGCGGCGGATACCAACAAGGATCAAATCGTCACCGCTGCCGAGGCGTATGCATTCGCGACCAATCAGGTCGAAGCCGCATTCAAAGCGGAGACAGCGATGGCGACCGAGCACGCGCGCATGCAAGGCGACGCCGCCGGTCGTTTCACCTTGGCCCGGCTCGGCAACGCCGCACTGATGCCCGACAATCCAGAGGTCGCGGCACTGCTGTCACAACGCGGCCTCATCGAGCAGGACCTGAACCGCGTGCGAGACCAGAGGGCCGCGCTACCGGAGAACCAGTACTACGATCAGCTCGAAGAAGTGCTGGTACGCCTGGCGCTGCTGCAAAAAGAGATCGATTCCAAATCGGGCGGGGTGGCGACACCATGAGCAAGCGCGCCGCCGGGCTGTTATTGCTGATATTGAGCGCCACGGCTGGCGCACAATCCGTCGACTACGATCCGCGGCGCGCGGCCGAGCTGCGTCCTTGTGACGAGCAGCGTTATCGTGGTCGCACCGAGCAGGCGCGCGCCTGCTACACCAAGTTGCTCGAATCGCCGACGCCCATCGTGGAAGCTGAAGCGGCGTGGGCGCTAGGTGACATCAAGCGGGCCAACGAAGTGTTCCGCAATGCCGTGCAGACCAATGAGCGGGCCGTGCAGCCTCGCGTCAGGTGGGGCCGCTTGTTTCTTCAGACCCACCAATATTCCGATGCCGCCGAGCTGTTCAGAGAAGCGCTGAAAGTCTTCCCCAACGACGTGCACGCCAAGTTGGGCCTGGCCAGCGTGTTCGCTGAACGCTTCGAAGGCCAGGCGCGGCCGTTGGTCGCGGATGCGCTCGAACAGGACGGAGACCTGATCGAGGGGCATCTGCTCACCGCATCGATGGACATCGAGGAAGGCAAGCTGGAGGACGCGGAGCAGGCGTTGGATCGCGCCATGCGCCTGATCACCAGAGAACGACTGCCGCCGCTGGAAGTGTTCGCATTGCGTGCGTCTTTGGAAATGTCTCGCGGCGGCAGCCCAGATCCGTGGGTCAAGCGCATCCTCGACTACAACCCGCGCTATGGCGCCGTGTACGAGCAACTCGCTCACTTCGAGATCATGCGCCGGCGCTATCGCGAAGCCACGACGCTGCTGCGTCGAGCCGTCGAAGTGCAGCCCGATCTGTGGTCGGCGCACGCGGAACTGGGCTCGAACCTGTTGCGCTTTGGCATGGTGAACGAAGCTCGCACTCACTTGCAGACCGCGTACTCGGGCGATCCCTACAGCCCGACCACGGTGAACTCGTTGCGCCTGCTGGATCGTATCGACGAATTTTCGGTGAGCGAAGATCCTGTGGTGATCGAGCCGGATACGTATCAGGTCCAATTGCGGCTGCACAAGAAAGAAGCCGATGTGCTGCGGCCTTACGTGCTCGATCTGACCGGCCGCAGCATCAAGAGCTTCACTCAGCGCTATGGGTTCAAGCTACGCGAGCCGGTGACCGTCGAGATGTATCCGGACCACGATGACTTCGGCGTGCGCGTGGCCGCGTTGCCTGGCATCGGCCTGCTCGGTGTCACGTTCGGTTACGTGGTCGCGATGGATAGTCCATCCGGCCGAGCGCACGGCGATTTTCATTGGGGCAGCACGTTGTGGCACGAGATGGCGCACGTGTTCACGCTGGAAATGACCGATCATCATGTGCCGCGTTGGCTGAGCGAAGGCATCTCGGTGTTCGAAGAGTGGCGCACCGGTCCTACGCCCGGCATCGCGGTGCCTGCCGAGGTCATGGTCGCGCTCGACAAGAAACAGTTCCTGCCCGTCGCCGAGCTGGATTCGGGTTTCATCCGCCCGAGCTATCCCGGCCAGGTGCAAGTCTCGTACATGCAATCGGGACTGGTGTGTCTGTTCATCGAGCAGCGCTGGGGTTTCGAACAACTCGGTACGTTGTTGCGGCAGTTCGATGGCAAGCGCACCACTGCCCAGGCCATTCAAGCCACGTTCAAGATCGCGCCGGAAGCTTTCGACAAGGAATTCGATACGTTCGTGCGTGCCCGCTTCGCCAACCTGCTCGCCAACCTCGATGAATGGCAGTCGCAGCAGCAGGCCGCGCGCCAGGCTCTGCAGAAGGAACGTTGGGCGGATGTAATCGAGCCTGCTCGCCGCGCCGTCGCGCTGTATCCGGAAAATGTAGGCGGAGACAGTGCGCATCTGCTGCTGGCCCGTGCGCTCGACAAACTGAATCGTCGGGCCGAGGCAATCATCGCGCTCGAAGAATATCGGCGCGCAGGCGGTTGGGACCCGGGCGCGCTGAAAGAGCTGGCACGTTGGCTGGATGAAGCGGGCCGCACCGAGCAGGCCACCGAGGTGATGGTCGCGTTGAACTATGCCGATCCTCTCAATCCGGAACTGCATTCAAAGCTGGGCGAGCGACTGCTGACGGTCGGACGTGCCGAGGATGCCGTGCGCGAATTCCAGGCACTGCTTGCGCTCAACACGCTGGATCAGGCGCCGGCCCACTACGGCATGGCACGTGCCCTGCGTGAGTTGGGCGATAAGGCCGGCAGTCGTCGTCACTTGCTCGACGCGCTTGCCACCGCGCCCCACTACAAACCCGCGCAGGCCCTGTTGCTGCAAATGATCGAGGAGCGTACTTGATGAGCAGCCCTTTTGCCCCGACCGAGCAGGAAACCGCCGCGCTGGTGGACACCTTCCGCAATCGCATCGACGCGATCCGCGGGCAGGTGCGCCGTGTCATCGTCGGACAGGAGGAAGTCATCGATTATTTGTTGTTGACCCTGCTGGTCGGCGGTCATTGCCTGATCACCGGTATGCCCGGCACCGCCAAAACGCTGTTAGTCAAGACCTTGGCCTCCGCGCTCGGCCTGTCGTTCAAGCGCATTCAGTTCACGCCGGACTTGATGCCCACCGACGTGACCGGCACCGACATCATCGAAGAAGACATCACCACCGGCCATCGGCGCTGGACCTTCGTGCCCGGCCCGCTGTTCGCCAATGTTTTGCTGGCCGACGAAGTGAACCGCACCCCGCCCAAGACCCAGGCGGCGCTGCTCGAAGCCATGCAGGAACATTCCGTGACCGTGCGTGGCACGACGCATTCGCTCGGCGAGCCGTTCTTCGTACTGGCCACGCAGAACCCGATCGAGTTGGAAGGCACCTATCCGCTGCCCGAAGCGCAGCTCGACCGGTTCCTGTTCAACGTACTGCTCGACTATTTGAGTCTCGATCATGAAATGGAAGTCGTCGATCGCAACAGCTCGCGCCTGGCCGGGCCGGAGCTGCAGGCGTGCACCAATGCCGAAGAGATCGTGAAATTCCAATGGCTGGTGCGGCAGGTGCCGCTATCCACTGAAGTGCGCCGCAAGGCTGTCGAAATGGTGCGCGCCACGCGGCCTCGTGAGGTGAGCGCGCCAGAGTCTGTGCGCCGCTATGTTCGTTACGGAGCGAGCGTTCGCGCGACGCAGTTCCTGTGCCTCGCCGCCAAAGCGCGGGCTCTGATGGAGGGGCGTTATCACGTGACCAACGACGATCTGCGCTCGCTGGCTTTGCCGGTGCTCAGGCATCGCGTCCTGACCAACTACCAGGCCGAGTCCGATGGCAAGGGTGTCGATGACGTGCTACGCGAGGTGATCGAGTTGTGAGCGCCACTGCCTCCAGTCGTCTGCTACCGCCGGAAACTCTGGCCGGCCTCGCGAACCTGGAGCTGATCGCGCGCACCGCCGTGGAAGGCTTTCTCACCGGCCTGCATCGCTCGCCGCACTACGGATTCAGTCAGGAGTTCAAGGAATACCGCGCCTATGTCGAAGGCGACGATCCCCGCTTCGTCGACTGGAACGTGTTTGCTCGCACCGAGCGAACTTATATCCGCCGCTACGAAGGCGAGACCAATACGCGCTTGATGATATTGCTGGATGCCAGTGCGTCGATGGGCTACGGCTCTCGCTCCATCACCAAACTGCAGTACGCGAAATTTCTCGCGGCCGCACTCGCATATCTGGCGGCCCGACAGCACGATCCCGTCGGACTCGTCGTGTTCGACGAACAGGTGCGCAACTATCGGCCGGCGACCAGTCGGGCCGGTAGCTTGCTGGCGATGATTCATGCCATCGATGCGGTGACGCCGGGCAATGGCACGGACCTCGAGGCTTGTTTCCAACGCTTTGGCGAGCACCTGTCGCGGCGCGGGCTGGTGGCAGTGATCTCCGATTTGTATTGCGATCCCGCGGCCATGAGCAGAGCGGTGCAGCCGTTGGCCTATAAAGGCCACGACATCATCCTGTTCCAGCTGCTCGATCCGCAGGAGATGCGCCCGGACTGGCGAGAGTCGGTGCTACTCAAGGACATCGAGACCCAGCAGTCTCTCAACGTGTCGCCGGAATTTCTGGCCGGCGAATACCAGCGGCGCCTCGAGTCGCACTTGCAGTCCTTGCGGCGTGCGGCTGCGAACGTCGGCGCACATCAGTTGCTGATCACCACGGACGAGCCGCTGGACAACGCCTTGCGCCGTTACTTGCTGTTGAGGGAAGGCAGGACGTAGACCATGTTCCTCGCGCCTGCATTCCTGTTCGGTTTGTTAGCCATTGGCGTACCCCTGTGGCTGCATCGCGTGGCGCGAGCGAACCCGACTCAACATCCGTTCGCGTCGCTGATGCTGCTGGAAGCCAGCGAAACCCAACGAACGGCCCGGCGAACTCTGCGTTATTGGCTGCTGCTCGCCACTCGAATCCTGTTGCTGATAGCGCTGGTGCTTGCGTTCGCCGGTCCGCAGCTGGCGGCGCGCATCATGCCGCAGCCGGATGCGAACGCTCAGCTGCACGCCATTGTGGTGGATACATCGCTGTCGATGCAGCATGGCACTCGCTGGCAGCGGGCGCTGCAGGAAGCAGAGCGGGTCATCGGGCAAGTGCCTTCGTCGGATCGCGTGATGTTGCTGGCGGGCTCGGGCCGGCGCATCTCTGTCGTGAGCGAGAGTACGCCAGCGAGTAACGCCGGAGCCGTGCGCGCATCACTGCAAGCGCTGAAGCCCGGTCTCGAGCGGCTTGATTATGGCTACGCAATGAGTACCGCCAACTCTTGGCTCGGCTCGCCGCGACCCAAGGTGGTGCTGCATCTGATCTCTGACATGCAGCGTAGCGCAGCGCCGCTGCGCTTTGCCGATCTGCAGCTGCCCGCCCAGACCCAATTGGAAATGCACGATGTGAGCGATGGGGCCGCCGGCAACATCTACATCACCGATGCATCGCGAGCGCCTCGGGATACGCGCTCGCTGCAAGCAACCATCGGCAGCTCCATCCCACGGCCGCAACAGCGCGATGTGATTCTTCGCGTGGATGACAAGGAAGTCGCCAGGAAGAACGTCACGCTAGCGGCTGCCACCGTTCAGCCCGAGATTGTTGCCGGCGAAGGCGGCAATGCTCCTGGCGCAGGCTTGATCTTGCAGCCGACAGTGCAGTCCACGACCAGAAGCGGTACGTCGTTTACTACCGTCACATTCAGCGACGTGAACCTCAATGCCGGCGCGCATCGCATCGAGGTGGTGCTGGAGCCTGCCGATGAGTTGCCGCAAGACGATCGCTACTACGCGGTGATCGAGCAAGCTGATCCCACCGCACTGCTGATCTCGCGTGACGCCAACGCCGATGATTCGGCGTACTTCGCGGCGGCCATCGGCGCATTGTCCGCGCCTCGCCTCACTATCGAGCAACGCGCCGCCAATTCCATGGATTCCGGCCGGCTCGGTAAATATTCCCTGATCGTCATCGCCGATCCGAGCGCCCTGTCGGGCGCCGCCGCGCGACGCATTCATTCCTATGTCGCCGCAGGCGGCGCCGTGTTGGCCACGCTCGGCGAAACGGTCAGCAATGACAACCCGCTGCTCGACGAGCTGAATGTCGGCGAAGCGCGCAACCGCACGGGGAAAGTGGGCGAAGTGGTGAGTACGCATCCGGTGCTGCGAGAGGCTGCGGATTGGAATCGCGTGCGATTCTTCCGACAACGCTCCGTCCGGAGCGCGGCCGACGACAAGACCTTGATTGCCCTGGACGACGGCACGCCGTTGCTGATCGAGCGCTCGCTGGGTGCGGGACGTATGCTGATCTTGACCATGCCAGTGGACCGCCGCTGGAACGATCTAGCCATTCATCCGCTGTTCGTGCACTTCATTGGCGCCGCGGCCAATTACCTGACGCAGGCCGAGGCGACGACGTCGAGCGCGCTGGTCGGCGCGACAGTGACCACCGGATTGACCGCGGGCGGTGGCGGGCAGATATTCGATCCGCAGGGCCGCCGGGTGCTGGGTCTGGCGCAGAGTACGACGGACCGCCTGATTCCCGAGCAGGCCGGGTTCTACGAAATTCGCGGCAGCGAAGGCGCGCGCTGGCTGGCGGTGAACGTGGACGCGCGTGAATCGGATCTCGCCACGTTGCCTCCGGATTTCGTCGCGCGCTGGCAGGCGTTGCGTCCACAGGAGTCGGCGCCCGCCGCGGCCGCGGCTTCGACTCCCGAGGCCATGCCGAAATCGCTCGGCCCCTGGTTGCTGTGGCTGGCAGCCGCGCTGCTGCTGGCCGAAGTGCTGTTGGCGAATCGCCATCTGGCCATTCGTCGCGAGGTGCCGAAATGACCTCACGTGAACGATTGGAGAGCTACCTGGCGGCGTTGCGGCGCCGGTTGCGCTCTCATATCTATTTGCAGGCTGCGGCTGCTGCCGCTGCGGTTACCTTGGTGGTCACGTGCGGTGCCGTCTGGCTGTTCAATCGGGAAGATTTCGCACCGTCGGTAGCGATCGGCGCGCGCGTTGCGTTGGTGGCATTGTTGGCTGCGGTTACGGTGCTGCTGTTGTGGCTGCCGCTGCGAAAACTGTCGCGCGATGATGGTTCACACGTATTCGAACAGCGATTGCCCGATGAGCGCGGACGCATCCAGACCTATCTGGACAGCAAGCGCCGTGAAGCAGAGGGACACAGCTCGCCGCTCATCGAGCTGCTCGCCGCCGATGCCGCCAATATCGCCGAAAAGACGCCACCCGCTGCGGTGGTTTCGCAGCGCCGCCTCCTTGCTGTCGCCGCCGTTGCCGTTATTTCTGTAATCGGACTGGCACTCCTGCTCGGTGCAGGCCCGTCTTATTGGGGTTTCGGCAGTCGTCACTTGCTGCTGGGCGCGGAGTTGCCGCGTGAAGCCATTACGGTGAAGCGAGTTACCGTCCTGCCCGGCGACGCCACTGTCCGCCGCAATAGTGATGTTGCCATCCGGGCAACTGTCGATGGATTCAATCCCAAACAGACGCAAGTGTTCGTGCGCTTCGCCGATCAGCAGCAATGGGAAGCCGCGCCCATGCGTTCGGCCGAAGAGGGGCAGTTCGATTTCAAACTTTACGCCGTGCGTGGGCCGCTGACGTACTACGTTCAAGCGGATGGCGTGCGCAGCGGCGAGCACAAGATTGGCGTCGTTGACTTGCCGCGCATCGAGCGTGTGCGCTTGACCTACTCCTATCCGGAGTGGACTGGGCTGGATTCGCTGACGGATGAAGAATCGCGCGACATTCGCGCGGTCGCCGGCACCGATGTCAAGGTCGAAGTATTTGCAGATGCGCCGCTCGAAGCACCGGCGCTGATCGTGGACGGCAACAGCCGGGAGTTGCGTAACGAGGGCAAGGCCAGCGTCGGTACCATCGCCGTGCAGGAACCCGGTTCGTATCAGATCGGTGCGCGCGTCGCCGATGAGTTCGTGGCGCTCAGCGACGAATACACCATCGAGATCGTTCCCGACGAGAAACCGACCATCGAAATTCGCAAGCCTGGCCGCGACTGGCGCGCCACCAGCATCGAAGAAGTGCCGGTGCGCATCCAGGCCGAGGATGACTTCAAGCTGCGCGATGTATCGTTGCTGTACTCGGTGAACGGCGGCGAATGGAAGAAGATGCCGGTGGGCGGTGGCGCTCGCCGCGCCGAGAGCGAATCGTTGCTGAGCATGGAAGACCTCGGCGCCACGGCCACCCAGGAACAACGCCTGTCGCCGGGCGATCTCGTTTCCTATTACGCGGTGGCGAAAGATCGCAAGCAGACCGTGCAGACCGACCTGTTCATGGTGCAGGTCCAGCCGTTCGAGCGCACCTTCAAGCAGGGCCAGAACGGCGGGGCGGGAAGCGGCGGCGGCGGTTTGGCCGACGAGCAAGGCGCGATCTCCGAGCGGCAGCGCGAGATCCTGCTGGCAACATGGAACCTGCAACGCAACGACGAGCGCAACGCCCGCTCGCGGGAGCAACTGCAAGACAGCGCGCGAATGCTCGCGGAATTCCAGACAACTCTTTCGCAACAGGCGCGCACGCTGGCACAAAGAACCCGGGCTCGCATGGATGTTGAAGCCGACGAGCGTGTGAAGACCTTCGTCGAGAGTCTCGAACGCGCGTCCGGCTTGATGGCGCCGGCGGCCGGTCATCTATCCGCGTTCCGTTTGAAAGAAGCCGTCACGCCGGAGCAGCAGGCGCTGCAACAGCTGCTGCGCGCCGAATCGGCGTTTCGCGAAGTGCAGGTGTCGATGCAGCAGGAAGGCGGCGGCGAAGGCTCGCAGGCCGCGCGCAATTTCACCGAGATGTTCGAGCTCGAAATGGATGTCGAGAAGAGCCAGTACGAAAGCGAATCGCAACTGTCGCAGCAGAACACCCAGCAGGAGATGAACGAGGCCATCCGCAAGTTGAAGGAGTTGGCCGAGCGCCAGGAAAAACTCGCGCAGCAGCAGCGCAATGCCCAGGCCCTTCAGGAGCAGCGTTGGCAGCAGGAGCAGTTGCGGCGCGAAGCCGAAGACCTGCGGCGCCGGCTCAGCGAGTTGAATCGCCAGCAGCAGGGTTCGCAACAGCAGCAGGCCAACAATTCATCCCGGCAGGGACAAGGCGGGTCCAGCTCCAGCGGCAATAGCGGCCAGCGCGGCAGCAATACCGATCAACAGCGCTCGGAGCTGGAGCAAGCGTTGCAGTCGGTCAACCAGGCGCTGGAAAACATGCGTGCCGCGAACCAGGAGCGCGGCGACAGCTCTGCCAAGGACTCACAGTCCTCCAAGGGCTCGCAGTCCGCGCAGCAGGCGAGCAAGAACCTGCGCCAGGCGCTGCGGCAGATCGACAAGCCGAATGCATCGCGGCTAAACGAGGCGCTCGAACAGTTCGCCGAACGCACTGGCGAGATACTCAAGGATCAGCAACGTATCGAGCAAGAGTTGTACAAGGCGTTGGCGCAAAGTGGCCAAGGCAATGAGTCGAGCTTCCGTTTCGGCGGGCGCGCCAATCTTGGCCAGCGCGAGATCAGGGATCTGGTCGAAGCGAAACAGCGGATGGCATCCGAGCTGTCCGAGCTGCAAGGCGATATGCGCGGCGCCGTGCATGAGCATCGCCGCAGCACGCCGAAAGCTACGCAGCGGTTGAGCGAGATCGTGCGTGACATCGAAGGCTCCGATGTGATGTACCGGCTCAATCGAAGCGCGGCGGAGATTTACTACGGACGTGCTCGGGAGGCTGCTCCTCGCGAAGGTTTGATTACCGATGCGCTTGAGACGCTACAGCACGATTTGCGCGAGACCGCGACTCAAGCAGCCGCGGAACGCACTCAGAAGCGTGACACTGCAACGACCGACGACTTGTTAGCTCAGGTTGCCGAACTGCGTCGCGCTATGCGCAATGCTCAGCAGGCCAACGGCACTGACCCATCGGCGCAAAGTCCCGGCCAGCAGTCCGAGGACGGCCGCAGCGGCGAACAAGGTGGCAGTCAGGCCGATCCCAATGGTCAGCATCGCAATGGTCCGCCAGGCGAAGCCCGCACCGCCCAGGCCAACGAGCGAGGCCAACAGGGTGGCGATAACAGCGAAGGCATGCAGGCGGAGGGCAGCGAAGGCGCGCCGGGCTCGCGCCAGGGTGGCGATTCGCAAAGGCAAAGCTCGCGCGGCGGCACTGCTGGCGCGCAGAACGGGCTGTCCGCCTGGAATCCCATCACTCCGCGTCAGGGTCTCAATACTCTCCAGGATGGTCGCGGCTCGTTGGCCCGGCAGACCAGCGAGATCAGTCAGCGCATTCGCGAGATCACCAATCGCATGAGCGGCGGCGAGCTGACGCAGGCCGAGATCGATGCCCTGCGGCGCCACGCCAATCAGCTGCGTCGCTTGAATGGCGATCCGATGGCCGAGCAGGGTGAGGCCATGATGAAGGTCATCGATCAGATCGAGCTCACTGCCTTGAACGCCGCGGCTCGCGCGCGAGGTGGAACACCGGCCCATGCAACGTTGCCGTCGCCGGAGTCGCCACGCTATCGCGAGGCCGTGGCCGAGTATTACCGTCGCTTGGGGAATCGCTGAAACTCGAGAGTCGCAGGCGCGGATCATGAGCAAGCGGCTTCCAGTTTCGTTGCTCGCCACCTGGGCCGCCTTCGCGGCGTTGGCCGCGCTCGCCGGCACGAACCTCATCACCGGTGACGGCGGCCGTTCGTCCACGCCTCCCGACCTGTCGCGTCTCAATATGGTCCGGGCCATCTATGACAGCGAGGGTGGCATGGGCGAGGCCTACTACGCCTATGACGGCCGCGTCTGGGCGCGCTGGGAAACGGATTTCCCTGAAGGTGACGACAACTTCAGCCATCGCTTGCGGCAGCTGACTCGTATCAATGTCGCGCCCCAGGCATCGAGCCGCCTGCTGACCGCGGCCGATCTCGGCGACTTTCCCATGCTTTACATGTCCGACCCGGGCTACATGGTGATCTCGGAAGAGGAGCGCGCCGCCCTCAGGCACTATCTGGCGCGCGGCGGCTTCGTCTGGGTCGATGATTTCTGGGGCGATGCCGAGTGGCAGCAGTTCGCCAACGTGATGCGCACCGTGCTGCCGAACCGGGAATGGCGCGTGCTCACGCCCGAGCATCCCATCTTTCACACCGTGTTCGACTTGAACGAGATGCCACAGATTCCCGCGCTGCCCTTCGCCAGTCCCGGCGGCAGCACCGCCGAATCGCCGGGCGCCCACAAGTTCCCGGCCGGCTCGCTCGACGAGCCGCAGATGCGCGCGTGGCTGGACGACGACGGCCGTATCATGGTCCTGGCTACCCACAACACCGATGTCGGCGACGGCTGGGAGCGCGAAGCCTATGGCGACTGGTACTTCGAGACCTTTTCCACGCGCTCCTACATGATCGGCGTGAACGTCGTGGTGTATGCGATGACGCACTGATTCCTGGCCCCCTCGATCCGATCCCGTCCCATGTCCAACGTCATCAATCTGAAAAAAGCCAAGCAGAAGCGCGCCGACGGCAAGACGCTGTGCACTTCCGGTTTTCACAAGTGGCAGCTGCTGTCCGGGCGCCGCTTCGATGTGAAACAGGGGCGGCTGGTGAGCACCGAGCGCTGCAAGCGCTGCGGTGAGGAACGCAACAAGCTGACTTGAGGCGGCGGAAGAGCCCACGCTGCAGGCATACTACGGCGATGGTTGCTGGAGTGGAAAAAATCAACACGGAGCTGGAGGTATCCCGGCCGCGGTGGACCGTAGCCTGGGCCTGGCTTGCCGGGCTGGCGCTTTACGGCATTGCGATCTATCTCGCCAGCAACGACCTGCAGCTGTGGATCAACGATATCGCCTGGACCCTCGCCGCCGCGGCGGCCACATTCTGCTGTTTCCGCGCCGCACGCCGGATCGAACCCGAGCGCCGCCGGGCCTGGATGACGATCGCACTGGCCTGCTGCAGCTGGCTGCTCGGACAGCTGCATTGGAATTATGTGCACCTGATTCTCGAGGTGGCACAGCCATTTCCCAGCCTCAACCAGATCTTCTACACAGGCTTTGCGGTGCTGGTGGTGGCCGGGGTGCTGCTGTTGCCCGAGGCCCGCAATCGGGAGCCGTTTACCCTCAAGCATGCCGGCAACCTCGGCCTGGTGACGTGCTGCCTGGCGGTTACGGTGGTGCTGGGCATGCTCGAGCCGGCCCTGCAGAGCCCCAACGTCACACCCACGTTTCTTTGGGTGGGCGTGACGCACACCCTGCTGGTCGCCGGCACGTTTTTGACCACCCTCGGTGCGTTGTGGACGTTCCGTTGGGGCGCGTCCTGGACACCCATGTTGCTGCTGGTGTGCGCGACCTGCGTCTATGCGGCCTCGAACTTCACTTATGCGCACGCGCTGCTGACCGAGAGTTACCTGCCGGACGACCTGGTCAATGTCAGCTGGCTGCTCATGTTCGGCCTGGTCTCGGCCGCGGCTCACGAACAGGCGTGGCTGAGCCAGCACGATCAGGGTGACATTACGCACAAGCGGAAAGCGCGCGAGCGCTGGTTGGAAGCGGTCATGCCCGCGTTGTTGATCCTCATCATGGTGATCGTCGCCGTGAGCAGCACCGCGACGGTTACACCCCGCGTGGTCTGGCTGTCGGCGACCATATTCATCCTGTTCGCCGTCATCCTGGGCGCGCGCGAGGCATGGCTTCAGAACGAGTCGCAACAGCTCACCGATCAGCTGATGCTGGCCAACCAGCAGTTGCAGGACGCGAATGCCGAGCTACGCCACAGCGAAGCACGCTATCGCGAGTTGACGACGGCGCTGGAGCAGCGCGTGGGTGAGCGCACCACCGAGCTCAAGCGGGCGTATGACGAGCTCGAAGGCTTCTCCTATGCCGTTGCCCATGATCTGAAAGCGCCGTTGCGCGCCATCAATGGCTTTGCCCATCTGTTCGAGGAGGAGATGCAAGGACAGCTCACCGAGCGCGCCCGCGACCATCTGGCGCGCATTCGTAACGGCTCGCTGAAGATGGCGACGCTGATCGATGACCTGCTTTCCTATTCGCATATCGATCGTCGTGGCACTCAGGCCAGCGTCGTGAGTCTGCCTTCGCTGGTGGATCAGGTGTTGAGTCCGTACCAGGACGAAGTGCAACGTCGCGGCATCGTGCTGACGGTGGTGGTAGAGCCGATGACATTGCGGGTCGACGCCAGTGGCCTGGCCCTGGCCTTGCGCAATCTTGTAGAGAACGCGCTGAAGTACACGCGCGATACCAGTAATCCGCGCATCGCAGTCGTCTGCCGCCGCAAGGACAACGGCGTAGTGCTGGCCGTGACCGACAATGGCATCGGCTTCGACATGCAATATCACGATCACATCTTCAAGTTGTTCCAGCGGCTGCACCGGGACGATCAATATCCCGGCACCGGCATCGGGCTCGCGTTGGTCCGCAAGGCCATCGAGCGCCTGGGGGGACGAGTGTTCGCGCAGAGCAAGCCCGGGCAGGGCGCGACGTTCACCATCGAGCTGCCCGGTTAAGAGAGAAGTGACCAATGAATGGTGACCAATGAATGGTCAGAAGTGCGTGCACGCCGCCTCCTTCTGACCATTC
This sequence comes from Steroidobacter sp., assembly GCF_036406195.1. Taxonomy (GTDB): domain Bacteria; phylum Pseudomonadota; class Gammaproteobacteria; order Steroidobacterales; family Steroidobacteraceae; genus Steroidobacter. The sequence continues at coordinate 23,246 of NZ_DASWVW010000052.1, read as the reverse complement.
ACTATTCATTAGTCACCAGTCACTTCTTTCCCAATCTTCCAAACCAGCGCGATCCTGGCCGGCATGGGCTTCTGATCCAGCAGGCGGATCACCAGCAACGTGCCCAGCAAAGCCAGAATCGACCCGGCGGTGAAAGCAGGCGCATAGCCGAGGGCATCGGCGAGCGCCGCGCCCGAGAAGTTGCCGAGCGGTCCTATCAACACGACCACGCTCGCAAACAAGGTGTAGTCAGTGCCGGCGTGCTCGGGATCGGATGCGTCCATCATCAATGTGAACAGCGCGACCGTGGCCATCGTGCCGATGACTCCCTCCAGGATGGTGGCGACCCATAGCAGCGGCACGCCGCCTATTCCCATCGCGGCCACGATGTAGGGTGTGAACGATGCCGCTTGCGCGATGCCGCTGGCCAAGACCGCCGTTCGTCGTCCCGCGGTGAAGGCGAACCATCCTCCGATCAACGCGCCGAGCAGAGCGGTGCCGGAGCCGACCGTGCCTTTCAGCAGCGCAATGCCTTCCTTGTTCATGCCCTGGTCGATGAGAAAGGGCCCGAGCAACGTCGCCACCATCTGATCGCCGAAGCGATACAGAAAAATAATCAGCGTGAAGCGCAGGATGCCGGGCTGTAACAAACGCTGCAGCCAACCGATGGCCAACTGTCGGGCCGTGTACGTCGACTGCTCCGCTGCCGCGGGCTCATCGAGCGCCAGCGTGGGCAACACGGTGAGCGTCAGCAGGCCGGCCATGCAAATGAAGGTCACCTGCCAATTGGTGCGCGCGAAGACGGCTAGTAGCAGGCCGCCGCCGAGGATCATGCCGAAGCGATATGCGCCGACTTGAATTGCGTTGGCGAGACCTCGCTCGCGCGTATCGAGCATGCGGACGGCGAGCCCATCGGTGATCACGTCCTGAGAGGCGGCGATCATGCTGAATCCGAATGCGGCCGCGATCATCACGATCAAGCCACGGCTTGGATCGGCGAAGATCAGCAGCAGGGTCGCGATGATGGAGAAGAACTGAAAGCCGAGCAGCCAGCGGCGCGGTGTGCCGGTGTGATCCAGGTAGGGAGCCCATAGAAACTTCAGCACCCAGGGGAGCGCGACCAGGCTGAGCGCACTGATCTCCTTGAGCGAATAGCCGGCTTCGCGCAGCAGGACGGGCAGCGCTACGGAGAAGAAGCCGAAGGGCAGGCCCTGTGCGATGTAAAGGGAGATCAGCAGGGTGATCTTGTAGCGGCGGGACATCGGCTGCGCAGGGCTGGAGGTTGGTACGTATCTTACAACGCGGCCGCAGAAAGTTTTTTGAAGGAGCTAGAGAGCGCTGACTGCGGTCGCGGGCCAGGATTCAGGCACACGCATCCAGAGCGCTTGCGCAGGCATGGCGCGCGCCGAAGCGTTTGGACGAGGAGTCTGCGCGGGCCCGGGCGCGTTACTGCGCGGTCCAGCCGCCGTCTAGGACGAGGCACTGGCCAGTGATATTGCGGGCGGCCGGACTCAGCAGGAATTCGACACTGCCGATCAGTTCCTCGGCAGTGATGAACTGCCCCTTGGGCATGGGCTTGAGCATGATCTCCTCGACCACCTGCTGCTCGGTCATCCGGTGAGTGCGGGCGAGCGCGGCGATCTGCGTCTCGACCAGTGGCGTCTTCACGTAGCCGGGGCACACCGTGTTGATAGTGATGTCGGCGTCATGTGTCTCGAGCGCGATGGTTTTGCTGAAGCCCACCAGCCCATGCTTCGCGGCCACGTATGCGCTCTTGTACGGAGATGCAATCAACGCGTGGATCGAGCCGATATTCACGATGCGGCCATAGTTGTTACGCCTCATCGAGGGCAGCGCCGCGCGCGTCAGCAACGCGGCGCCGGTCAGCATGACGGCAATCAACAACTGCCACTTTTCCGGCGGAAATTGCTCCAGCGGCGCGACGTGTTGCAGACCGGCGTTATTGATCAAAACGTCGGGTAGGTCATCGCCCAGAGTGCCGAAGGCGTCTTCGATCTGCCTGGCCTCGGACAGATCGAACGCCAGCACGCGCAACTGCGGAATTTCCTTCTGCAAGGCATCCAGCGGCTCGCGCTGCAGATCGCAGGCGATCACGCGATGGCCGGCCGCCGCGAAATGACGGGTCAGCGCGAGGCCGATGCCGCTCGCGGCGCCAGTGATCAGCATGCGATGTGTGCCAGTCACGCAATCAATACCGATAAGTCGCGGTCACCGACACAGTCCGCGGCGGCCCATAGAAGCCAATCTGGCTGAACCCACCCGTCGGACCCGCGGTGCCAAAGTCATATCCGGCCACGCGATATTCCTCGTCGAGGATGTTCTTGCCTTCCACGGCGAATCGCCAGGCTTCATTGGCCGTCGTGTAAGCCACGCCCAGGTCCAGAATGTCATAGGCCCGTTGATCGGTGATGCTGGCCGTGGTGTTGGCGACTTTGGTGGCGCTCCGGTACTGATAACCAGCATGCACGCTCATGTCGCCCGCACCGACTGACCACTGGTAGGTCGCGCCCAGGAACGTGGTCCAGTCGGGGGAATTGATGGGCTCGTTGAAGCCGCTCAAATCGATGCGGCAGCCCGGTGCCGGCGTCGGACAGCCGGTAAAGAACTCTTTGAACTCGGCATCCAGATAGCCGACATTCGCCACGACTGTCAGCCCGGCGAGCGGCCGCCACATCGTTTCCAGCTCCACACCCTGGTTCACCTGCTTGCCGGCGTTGAGCACGGCCGTGGCATTGGTGGGATTGCCATTGACCACGACAAACTCCTGCGTGGTGATCTGAATATCCTCGTACGGCGTGTAGAACGCCGTGAGATTCAGCTGCAGCGTGTCGTCGAGCCACGTCGACTTCATACCCACTTCGAAATTGTCCGCGGTCTCCGCGTCGTAACCATTGACCGTATTGGGATTGGTCAGCTGATTACCGCGCATGTCGAAGCCGCCGCTCTTGAAGCCCTGGGCGTAGCTGAAATACAGCATCAGGTCGTCATGCACGCGAAAGTCCAAGCCGAGGCGTGGTGAAACATCGGAGAAGCTGCGGTCGTTGGTGTAGTTGCTTTGCACCGTGAACAGGGTGAAGCCCGGCGGCAAGTTGTTCTGATCGAACAACGTCTGGTTCGGCGCGAGCACGCCGAGATACTGAGCCACGAACACGCTCGCCTCCTTGTCGTCTTCGTTCCAGCGTGCGCCGACGTTCAGGTTCAAGCGGTCGGTGAGCGACCAGGTCGTATCGAAATACACCGCGATGCTGTCGGTATCGACGCTGCCCTTGGTGAGCGAGGTCAAACCCAGCGTGCCCAGCGATGCGTCGAACGCACCTTTCGCGGTGCCGGTGAAGTAGTACACACCCGCCACGCCGTTCACCAGATCGCTGCTATAGGTGAGCTGCACTTCGCCGCTGCTCTGGTGGTCGCTGTACTGCGCCGGCACCTGGAACAGGTTGGCATTCAGCTCGTCGAAGTCGATGAACTGGCGCCCCTCGCCTTCGCGATACGCGCCGACGATTTTCAGATCGAGCGAGTCCGTCAGCGACTGGGTGTAAGTGGCCGCGATGCCCTTGTTGATGAAGCGGTCGCGATCCACCGGCATGTCGGTGCGCTGATCGTAACGGTCTCTCAGCCGCGGATAGATCCCGGCGGCCGGGCCGGCCGGCACCGTGAGATCGTTCAAGCGCTGGCCGCCCGTGGCGTTGGAATTGTCCTGCACGGTATCGGCAAGGATGCGTAACTTGGAATCTTCGCCCCACAAGAACGTGGCGTTGGCGCGCGCCGCGAGCACGTCCTTGTCGGAAACATCCTGGCCGACTCTGTTGTACGAGCGTGCGCGGCCGTCATCGACTATCTCGCCGTACCCGTCGCGCCGTAGATAGGCGACCGCGGCACCGAGGAATACGTGTTCATCGACCACCGGCATGGAGCCGCCGATCTTGATCTCGCGCTGGTTGTAACTGCCGCCGGTGGCGGAAACATTCAGCGCCGGCTCGTCAGTGGCGATATCGCGCGTCACGTACTTGATGGCGCCCGCGATGGTGTTCTTGCCGTACAACGTGCCTTGCGGGCCGCGTAGCACTTCGATTCGCTCCACGTCGTAGACGTCGAGCAAGGCGCCTTGCGGCCGGGCGATGTAAACGTCATCGATATAGATGCCGACGCCGGGTTCGAAGCCCCACAGCGGGTCGTTCTGCCCGACGCCGCGGATATAGGCATTGATGGTGCTGCTGGTCGCTCGGCCGGCATTCACTTTGATGTTGGGCGCGAACGCGGTCATGTCTTCGAGCGTGCGGACGTTCTGGGTCTGCAGCTGATCCGCCGTCAGCGCCGTGATCGCCACGGGCACATCTTGCAGGCTTTCTTCACGACGGCGTGCGGTGACCACCACGTTTTCGATGCCGGTGACCGATGGATCGCCGCCCGCCTGGTCCTGGGCGCCGGCTGGCGCGGGCAGCTGCATGGCGAGGATGGTCGCGATCGACAGGCGCAATGCGCCGCAAGAAGCATTGGTACTCATGCTCGTTCCCCCTGACTGACCCGCCCCTGAAGCGCTGACGATCACCTGATTCGAGGCTGGGTCGAATTTATTCATCAGGTGATGATTATCGGCAGATTGCCTCCGGGCGCGGCCGCTGTCAATTATTCAGCAGTTGATGAATACTGTCCGGGGGGTGGCGGCATGGAGCAAACGCGCGTCGAACAGGTATGCTGCCGCGGTTTCTACCTAGCCCGAGCAATATGAGCACCAAACGTCGCAAGGTCCGGCGGGGCCGACCGCTCAAGACCGACGCCGCGCCCGACATGCGGGAACGCATCCTCGATGCCGCCGAGGATCATTTTTCGCGCCATGGCTTCTGGGGCGTGACCGTGCGCGAGGTGGCGCAGGAAGCCAAGGTCGACACCGCCTTATTGCATTACTACTTCAACACCAAGCGCGGCCTGTTCGACGCGGTGTTCGAGCGGCGCGCCGAGATCATCAACCGGGAGCGCATCGAATCCATCGATGCCTATGTGCAGGCGGCCGGCGAGGACATCACCGTCGAGGGCGTGATCGATGCGTTCCTGCAGCCCATCCTGCGCCGCGCGGCGACCGGCGATCAGCGCTGGCACAACTACTTCGCCCTGATCGCGCAGGTGAACAACACGCCGGCCTGGGGCGGCGAGACCATGGGCCGTACTTTCGATAACGTCATTCACCGTCTCATCGACGCGCTTCGCAAGGCGCTGCCCGGCGTGAGCGAGCAGGAGCTGTACTGGAGCTACCACTTCCTGTCCGGAGCGCTGACGTTGTCGCTGTCGCAGACCGGGCGCATCGACCGCTTGTCCGAGGGGCTGTGCAAGTCGAGCGACTTCGAAGCCATCGGCAAGCGCATGGCGCCGTTCATCGCCAGCGGCTTCGAGCGACTGTGCGCGCCATCGCTCAAGGCGGCGCCGGCAAAACGCAAAAAGCCCACCTGAGGCGGCCTGGATTGGGGTAAAAACGTCGCTCCTGAGCAACGGGCCGCTGCATGAATTGGATTGCCGAAGGACTGACTTACGTTTTGAGCACCATCGCGGCGCTGCTACCCATCGTCAATCCGCTCTCGGCGGTCGGCATGGTGGTCACCATCACCGCCAACCTCGACGAGCACGAGCGCACCGAGCAGATCCGGCGTGCCTGCATCTACATGTTCTTCATCCTCACCTCGTTCCTGGTGGCGGGTGGCTTGATCATGAACTTCTTCGGCATTTCCATTCCCGGACTGCGCATCGCCGGCGGCATGATCGTGAGTTATCTGGGCTTCCGGATGCTGTTTCCGGATACGGTCGCAATTTCCCGGCAGGAGCAGATTGAGGCAGCCGCCAAGGAGGATGTGTCGTTCACTCCACTGGCCATGCCAGGCCTGAGCGGTCCGGGTTCCATCGCCGTGGTGGTCGGCTTGTCGGCCTCGGCGCAGCAGAGCGAGCACATCGTGGTGAGCCACATCCTGATCTCGCTCGGCATCGCCGTGGTCGGTGTGATTTCCTATATCACGCTGCGGGCCGCGACGCGGCTGTCGAAGGTGCTGGGCGTCGCCGGCATGAATGCGATGGCTCGCATCATGGGCTTCCTGCTGATCTGCATCGGCGTGCAGTTCATCATCAACGGCATCCTGGACGTGACCAGGCTGGTGCGGACCGTCGCCTGATTCTCAGTGCGAGCCGCGCCTCAGAGCAGTCTCCAGGCCGGCTTGCGCGCCTCCCACTTCCAGGATCGTGCCGGCGCGCAGTTCCACTTTCTCGAACTCGGCCGGGGTAATGGGCGGCGCCAGCCCGTTTGCCTCAGTCATCACGACTCCTCTACGCATTGTGTTGCATGATCGAGCGCATCGATGTTCCCTGCTCCGGGCGCCACCATCGGCAGCACCTGCTCCGAGGCTGCGATGGGCACACGGATCAGCGCGGGGCCCCGGTCGGCAAAAGCGCGTGACAAGGCATCTTGCTGATCGCGAGCCTCGCCAAGATCGAATGCCGGGACGCCGAAGGCCTGTGCGATAGCGACGAAGCGGCTCGGCCGGGAGTACAGCGACGCCACGAAGCGCTGCTGATAGAACAGTTCCTGCTGCTGGCGCACCAGGCCAAGCGCGGCATTGTCGAGCAGCACGATCTTCACATTCAAATCCAGCTCGGCCAGCGTGGCCAGTTCCTGCACGTTCATCAGCAAGCTGCCGTCGCCGGTAAAGCACACCGTGGTCGCGTCGGGCGCGGCCAGCGCTGCGCCGATCGCTGCCGGCAGGCCGAAACCCATGGTGCCCAGGCCACCGGACGTCAACCAGCGATCCGGCCGCTTGAACGGAAACCGTTGCGCCACCCACATCTGGTGCTGGCCCACATCGGTGCTGACGATGACATCGGCCGGCGCGATCGCCCCCACGGCCTGCACGATTCCATACGGCGAGCACAGATGCTGAATGCCGGGTGTCAGCAGAGGATGGCCATGCTTGAGTTGATTCACTCGCGACAGCCATAAGGTGCGCTGAGTCGGCGGCACGCGCTCCAGCAACTCTTGCGTCGCCAGGCCGGCATCCGCGCAAATGGACACGTCAGCGGCCTTGATCTTGCCGAACTCGCGGGGATCGATGTCGATGTGAATGATCCGCGCGTGCGGTGCGAATTTCCTGGGATCGCCCGTTGCGCGATCGTCGAAGCGTGCGCCTATGGCGATCAGCAGGTCGCATTCATCAATGATCAAATTGGTGTAGCGCGCGCCGTGCATGCCAAGCATGCCGATGTCGAGGGCATGCCCCACGGGCAAGCAGCCAAGCGCCATCAGTGTCGATGTGACTGGCAGCCCCGCCCGCTCCGCCAGTTTTCGAATCGCCGCATGCGCCCGCGCCTTCACGATGCCGCCGCCCACATACAGCACGGGACGCTGCGCCGCGTGGATCATTTGAGCGGCGCGATCGAAGTGCCGGCGCGCATCGAGCATGGAAATCGATTGACCGTGCGGCCTCGCATGAGTCACCGATAGCGCTGCGGATTCTTGTAACGACCCCGCACAGGCAGACTCGCTATCCGCGAGCTGCAGCTGAACGTCCTTCGGCACGTCGATCAACACTGGTCCCGGCCGGCCGCTCTCCGCGATACGAAACGCTTCGGGAATCACATGCCACAGCTCATTCGCATTGCGCACGAAGAAGCATGCCTTGGTGAGGGGCCGAGCCATGTCGATGGTCGCCACTTCCTGAAAGGCGTCGGTGCCGATCAGGGCAGTCGGTACCTGTCCGGAGATGCACACCAAGGGAATCGAGTCGAGCTTGGCGTCGGCCAGCGCCGTGACCACGTTGGTGACGCCGGGGCCGGACGTTGCTAAACAGACGCTCGCTTTGCCGGTGATTCGCGACAGGCCTTGCGCGATGAAGCCCGCCGCCTGCTCGTGCCTGGCCAGGATGTGTCGAATGCTGGTCGAGCGACCCAGCGCCTCGTACAGCGGCAACAGCGTGCCGCCGGGAATACCCGCGACGATGTTCACGCCCTGCCGCTCCAGCAGGTGGATAGTGAGATCGGCTCCGCTCAGTTTCGGTGCCGTGGCCGGTTGTGTCGCAATCATGCAGAGGGCTCCTGGTTGGGGAAGCCATCGGTGCGCCGGCGCTGAAAACGAAAAACCCCCGCCGGCTTTGCACCGACGGGGGTCGTGGATTCGTATATTAATAATTCCCCTACGGCGCGTAACTGATAGCTACGACCGGTACTACGACGTTGATCAGGTTGATGATCACGGCGATGGGGGAGGAGGTATGGGGCACGTGCGGGTTAGTCACTCGAGTCAAGTGTCTGCACTATAGCCACCTCGTGCATAACCTGACAAGTGCGATCACACGCGCGCACTCGATGCGGACCAACATAATGCCCGGTACGGCGAGTGACCCGGCCGCCGGTGCGGGTCATTGCTCACGAGTTTGTTCGATGAACGCCTGCGCGGCTCGATCCAGTAGCGAATCGCGAGATCGGCAGTTGCAAGATATGCGTGTTTTCAGACATCGAGGTCCCGCAGCGCTGCGTTCATCATCGGCTGTGCGCGCCTCGCTGACCAAGCTACTCTTATGATTCCACCCTCCCAGACCGTCCATTTGCAGTTGCCGGGACCGCTGCGCGAAAATCGACCACATGCAAATCGAGCGCAATGAAGTCCGTTGTTTTCACGCCGTCGTCGAAGCGGGCGGCTTCAGTCGCGCGGCCGAACGATTGAACCTGTCGCAGTCGGCGGTCAGCCAGGCCATTGCCAATCTCGAGCATCGCCTGGGCGCGGTGCTGTTACGTCGAGGCAATCCTCCGCAGTTGACCGAGGCTGGCATCCGATTGCTGCGCTACGCGGAGACGGTGCTGAACGAAGAGCGCGAAACACTGGCCGATATCGCGCAGATCAAGACTGGCGCGCTGTCGACATTGTCGCTGGCGCTCTCGCCCGCCACCAATGCGCGTTTCGGTATTGCTCTGCTGCGTGAATTCTCGGAACGCAATCCGCTGACCCGCTTCAAAGTCACCGTCGCGCCGAGCCGCGAGATCGTGCACGGCGTATCGGATGGGCGCTGGGAAGTCGGCTTTGGTCCCTTGCAGCACACCATGCCGGACTACTTCACGGTGTATTCGTGCTTTTCCGAGACGCGGCGCCTGATGATCGCGCGGGACCATCCAAGCCGGGAGGCGCTGAAGCGCGATCCGCAAGCCACCCTCCGCACGTTGCCGTTGGTGACTTCGTATCTCGACGAGGCCCCGCGCCGGCCCAGTGGCGACCGGTTACGTAATGCCTTCGCATCGGTCTGGGAGGTCAGTCACATGGAGTTGCGCCTGGCTCTGGTGGCCGAGGGCAAGGCCGTGACCTACGTCTCCAATCTGGTGACCGAATTGCCACCGGAGCTGGAGCACATCGAGGGACTGCCGTTTTCCAGCATCGAACGGCAGGTGGGCGTCTATCACCTTCGTCATCAGCCACTGTCGCAAGCCGGCGCCCGTTTCCTGGCCTTGTGCCGGGAACGCTGGAATATCTGAACGAGCTACTGTTCGGTAACCGCTCTGTACGTCACAAAGTTTGCCGCTTACTCCATTCTCCTAAGCATCAGGCGGGAAACTCGCTCAAGGCGCGCGGCCGCCCCGCTGTGATAGGTTGCTCGCCGGGCAGACTGCGTCCGGCGCAGACGCGATTGTGTAAATCATCTTCAGCGGGGCGTTATGTTTGGCTTCACGCAGTGGTGGCGCAAATGGCGCTGGCCTGCGATTCGTGGTGATTCATCTGCGGACGCGGGCGTCGTGCAGCTGCGGGCAATCAACAAGCGATTGCAGTTGTACCTCGATCGCGCGCCGCTGGCCTGCATCGTCTGGGATACGCATTGCACCGTGCGTGCCTGGAACCCGGCTGCCACCGCCACCTTCGGCTACACCGAGGCCGAGGCCATCGGGCGGCACATCCATGAGCTGGTCGCCACGCCCGTCAGCAAGCCCCTCATGGACCAGGTTTGCCCGCAGCTGCTGTCCGGCGTCGAATTTCCCTATGGCGTGGTGCTCGAAATGCGGCGCAAGGACGACAGCCGGATGCAGTGTCACTGGCATCTGGCGCTGGTGGATCGCGGCACCGCCGATGAGGGCGTGATCGCCTTCGCCAGCGACGTGACCGCCCGGCTGCAAGCCGAGCGCGATCGCGAGCTGCTCGAAAAGAGTCGCGCCCTGGCCGCCATGGCCGGCGGCATCGCGCACGACTTCAACAACATTCTGCTGGCGATCTGCGGCAACGCGCGACTCGCCTCCGAAGACCTGCCGCCCGATCATCCGGCGCAACTGTCGCTGAACGAAGTGCAGCGGGCCAGCAACCGCGCGGCCGGCATCATCAATCAGATCCTGGCGTTCAGCGGCAATGAAGAAGCCCAAAAAGACGTCGTGCTGTTCCAGGAGGTGTCCACACCCAAGCTCGCGTCGCCGTCGCACGTGCCGCGGGGCGAAGGGCAAAGCGTTCTCTATGTGGATGACGAGGAATCGCTCGTATATCTCATAACCCGCGTGCTGCAGCGTCTGGGCTATCGAGTGGCCGGCTTCACCGATGCTCACGAAGCCTTGGCCGCGTTTCGTTCCGATCCGACGGCGTATGAAGCGGTGGTCACGGATTTGTCGATGCCAGGCATGTCCGGCATCGAGTTCGCGGAGCATGTGCTGCGTTTGCGGCCGGAGGTGCCGGTGGTGATGACGTCAGGTTACGTGCACCCCAAGGACCGGGAATCGGTGATGAAGAGCGGCGTGCGCGATCTGCTGCTGAAGCCCAACACCGTGGAAGAGCTGGGCGATGTGCTGCACCGGTTGATGCTGCAAGCCCGGACGCAGCGCGACTCCTGAACGCGATATTTCTTTGTTTGCGGCGTCAGCCGGTGGCCGCGATGACCGGGTCGAAAATCACGAAGCGATTCCTGCCGGCGGATTTGGCCTTGTAGAGCGCCTCGTCCGCCTGGCGGTAAAGCATTTCGAAATTCGCCTCCGCGCCCGGCGCGACGCAAATCCCGATCGACACGCCGAAATGCGAGCGCCCGGCGTGGTCATCCTGCGCGAACACCTTGCCGAGAATGCGTCGTGCGATCTCGGTCGCCGCGTCCAGGTCGCAGCCGGTGGCGAAGATCAGGAACTCATCGCCGCCCATGCGCGCACAAATATCTTTCTCGCGCACGCTGTGGCGAATCGTATCCGCGACCTTGACGATGAACTCATCGCCAGCCGCATGCCCGTAGATGTCGTTGATGCCTTTCAAGTCATCGATATCGACCAGGATCACCGCATAGGACGAGGCCCGTGCCTCCAGCGCCTCGCGCGAGAATCTCAGCGCGCCGCGGCGATTGAGCAGTTGTGTCAGCTCGTCCCGGATGGAAATGCGGTACTGCTCTTCGATGCGGTCCTGGACGTGATAGTGATAGCGCGCCACCAGATATCCGATCAGCAGCGCGATCAGCACCGCACCGACCATCGAGCCGTAGAAGATCGCGTGAAAGCTGGATTCCTGATCCAGGTAGTACTTGATGTCGAAATCGACGCCGACGAAACCGCTGTAGCGTCCCTGGCTGTCGTAGATGGGGGTATGGCCGGAAAGGAAGGTGCCGTAAACATCGCGCTGAAACTTCGGGTAGACATAGGTCTCGCCGGCCGCGATCCGCTGCAGATAATCGGGGTCGGGGTCGACGTCGATGGTCTCGAACGGCTCCATGTATGCCGACGGCCGCAGCTTGCGCGAGGTTTTCAGATCGCTGGACGCTGCGGTGTCGACCACGAAGACGCTTTTACCGCCACGCTCCATCATGGTGTAGACGTAAAAGATCTCCGGGGCCGCCGAGTGGAAGCGCACCAGCGGCGCGACTGTGCGCTCGTACAGCTCGGGTGTGTAGTTGGCGGGGTCGAGCAGCTGCCGGTGCAGGTCGCCGTCCACGACGCTCGCCGCGATCTGCGCGATCTCGGCCACGTGCGAGCGTAGAACCTGCATTCGCGCGTTCTTCGACAGCAACTGTGGAACCGCGACAACGACAAGCAGCACGACCAGTGACGCGAGCGTCACCAGCCAGAACATGCGTGGCGAGATTTTACGGAAGTCGCGGAACATCGGCTCTTTTAGAACACTCCCACCATCGTTGTCCTCGTCCATTGGTATTGTTGCATACAGTCCGGGACGGCAAGACGAAACACGTCCCAATACGCGGAACGGGAGTATCGCGCACGCGAGCGGCGTGGATGGTGGAAGCCCCGAGCTAGGGCGGGTTCAGCGGCGGCAAGCTCGTTGACTTGTTCAGGGCCGGTGTGCCGGCCCTGCCGAACGGGCGGGATGAAGGCTAATCCAGCCCCTTCCAGCAATGCATCTGCGCCAGCTCGATGGCGCTACGACGACGCAGGCGCCAATGGCGCTCGCGCTGCTCGCGTTCACGACGCAACTCCGGCCAGCGTTCGAGGTATGCGGAGAGCACCTTTTTGTCCGGCGAATAACGGGCGAACGCTTCAGCGTGGGCTGCGCGCAACGCGAGCGCGCCGTTGTAACCGCCGAAGCCCTGAGTCGCGCACAAGGCGCCACCGTCGGTATTGCCGGTCACCGGCGCCGATTGCAGCTTGAACGACTCGGCCACCGCGCCGAGGTCCGGATCCAGCTGGCGCAACGTCGGCACGCCGACCGCCTGATGGCCCAGCAGGAATTGCAGTGCCTGTGACACGGCCTTCAAACCGGTCTCGCCCATGGTGTGGCCATCGCCGACCGCCTTCGGTGTGCCCACTGCCATGGTCGGTAAGGTGCCTTTGATGCCCTGGCGTTCCGCCGCCGTCGCACGAGCGCTGGCCGCGGTAGTGAGATCCGTCTTCGAATTGGTGCGCGTACCGGTCGCGTGCGCGACCAGATACTGGAACTCGGAGGCGCGGTAACCGTGGCCGCGATAAGCCAGCTCGAGCGCATGGATCAATGCGTTCTCGCCACCGAAACCCACACCGGCGAAATGCGCCTTGCCGCCCGCCTCGCCGCTTTGACCCCAGCCGACGATGATGGAGGTGATGTCGAGGAAGTTACGCAGAGCGAAATCCAGTGTCGTGACCAGCAGGCCCGAGCCGCCCTCGCCCACGACCGTGCCATTGGCGTCGATGTCGAATGGCGCCAGGCTGTCGGCCACCGAGCGCTGCTCGGTTGGAGCCCGGCTGGCGTTAAGTGTTTCCAGCTTGGCGCGGGTCATCAATGCGCCCGGGCCAAACGCATCGAGAATCTGCCAGTTCGGACGGGTGGCCGCGTCCGCCGCCGTCCACAGCGTCAATTGCGGCCGCTGATAGCCGGGGTAGTCCAGCAACATCTGCGGCGCGAACTCGCAAAACACGATGGAGCTCGAGGCGCAGGCGCCGACCGCGTTCAGCGGCGCTTGCGGCACACGCATGTAGCCGCTGGCCGAACGCAACGAATCCAGCAGCTCTGGATGTTTCAACGACTTGCTGAGCGAATACGATGGCGCCAGCATGGTCGACAGCAACGCCGGACCATGCGACGACAACGAGTTGGCCAGCCGCATCGCGAACTTGTCGCGCAGCTTGTCGTTCTCCGGCGTGACACTGCCGGCCGGGCGCAGCTGACCGTATGCGTCGAGGCCTGGGAAGGCAGTTGCCCCCGCCACGCGAAACTCGTATGGGTTGACGATCAGCTCCGACAACGACACCGGCAGCGCCGCCAGCGCGCCCAAGCCGCTGTAGGCAAACAACTGGGCCTGCAGCGACGGACCCAGGCGCGGATCGTCGTCGAACAAGCCATACATGTCCTTGAGCGCCGAATCGCGCACATCGCGATAGGTGAGTCCGCCGAGCCGGCGCAAACCACCGCGATCGAAGTCGTGCGGCAGGGAAGCGGCGACATCGGTAACCACCGAGTTGCCGAGCGCGGTGAGCTCGTCGATGTGACGGATGCCGAGCGAAGCGCGCAGCTTGGCGCCATGCAGCCGTTCGATTTCGGCCGGCGTGGTGCTTTCACCGCCGGTCCAGCGAAACTTCAACGAGCCGTCGGCTTGCGGGTCGATGTCCACCAGGCCGGCGTCGAACGCCGCCAGGCCGATGAACTCCGTCGCGCCAGCGACACGCGCTAGATAGGTTTCCGTGCTGCCTACCGCGGAGATCGAGCAGGGCGTTCCTACCGTGACAAGGACTTTATCGGCCGTGAGCACAAGCTTCCCAGAGAGCTGACTACTGGGATGGAAGAATACACTCACGCGCCGCAGGTTGCTGCAACGCGCGGACTTCCACAGTCATTTACGGGGTCCGCGGATGGCCCCCGGAAAGATTTCGTGGCGGTTTGGCGGCGATTCAGCCAGACCCGGTCCAAGTCATCGGCTCGGGTCACGGACTCGGTGACAAATGCTCGGCGACGTGATCGACCTCTTCGCTGCTGCCGATAATCACCGGTACGCGCTGGTGAATGTCAGTCGGCTTGATGTCGAGAATGCGCTCGCCGGGCGCGCACAGCGCCTTGCCGCCGGCCTGCTCCACGATCATGGCCATCGGATTGGCTTCATACATCAGACGCAGCTTGCCCTTGGGCGCCTTGCGAGTCGGCGGATACATGAATACGCCGCCCTGCAGCAGAATGCGGTGGACATCGGCCACCATGGCGCCAGCATACCGGCTGGAATAACCGTGCTCCTGCGCCCAGCTCAGATACTTCTGATAACCCTCGGGAAAGCTCAGGCGATTGCCTTCGTTGACCGAGTAGCACTTGTGGGCTTTCGGAATGGTCACTCCCTGCGCCACGCGCATGAAGGCGCCATACGCGGGATCGAGCACGAACATATCCACGCCCAAGCCGATGGTCAGCACGAACACGGTCGACGAACCGTACAAAACATAACCGGCCGCGACCTGTTCGGCGCCGGGCTGGAGCAAGGAAGCCTGCGGCTGCGACGAGCGACGCTCCTTGCGCAGGATGCTGAAGATGGTGCCGACCGAACCGCACACGTCCAGGTTCGACGAGCCATCCAGCGGATCGAACAACACGCAGTATTTGCGTTCCGCCGAGTCGTCGGTGCGCAGGATCACCGGCTCTTCGTTTTCTTCCGAAGCGACGATGGCCACGCCTTCCCGGCCGCCGAGCGTGCGCAACAGGATGTCGTTGGCGATCACATCCAGCTTCTGCTGCTGTTCGCCCTGCACGTTCTGATTGCCGACCGTGCCGAGCACATCGTCCAGCCGTGCGCGCCGGACATGCGACGCAATCATCTTGGCGGAGATCGCCAGCGCCGAAAGTATCCACGAGAACTGGCCGCTGGATTCCGGATAGCGCGTCTGCTGCTGCAGGATGTGCGACTGGAGCGTGACGATTTCGCTGGGACGAGCGGGCATGACGGCGGGCGTGTCGATGGCGGACATTGCGGCTGTGAGACTCCCCTTGCTACTAACTTGGATAACGATCGCCGACCCCTGCGAGTTCGGCGCGAGCGAGAAATGTATCACCCGCGCGCAGCGCTCCAATGGTTGTCGTTGGTTGATAACGCTGTCCTGTTCGACTAACCCGCGTCGACGCAGCTCATCGATGATTTAGCAAGCGTGTGTCGAGGGATCAGGCCGCTTCGGTACGAGCGCGTTTGCGCGGCACGCGGAAAGCGCCTGTGCTGAGCGTCGCGTACTCGCGATCCATCACCACCGTGCAATTGCGGCCGCCTTCCTTCGCGGCGTACAGCGCTTCGTCGGCGAGCTGAATCAAGCCGTCGTGGTGACGGCCTGCCTGCGGTTCGACGCAAGCGGCGCCGATGCTGACCGTGACATACGGTCCGACCGACGAGGCCGGATGCGGAATACGCAGAGCTTCGAGATTGGCGTGCATTTCCCGGCACAGCTCTTCGACGCGATCGCGTTTCACATCGAACAACAGCACCACGAATTCTTCGCCGCCATAGCGAGCGGCGATATCCAAGGGACGGCGCGCCGACTGCTCGATGACGCCCGCCACGCGCGCCAGGCAGTGATCGCCGGCCTGATGACCGGCGTGATCGTTGAACGACTTGAACTGATCCAGATCGACCAGCAGCAACGCCACCGAAGCGCGCGTGCGAATCGCTTGATTCCACAAACGCTCGATGTGCACGTCGAACATGCGCCGGTTGCCGATGTTGGTCAGCGCGTCACGATGCACCGAGTCGGTCAGCATCATGTTCCTGAACCAGTTCAACCGCTGCGTGCGCGAGAAGCTGTAATGAAAGAAGAAGCCGAGCAGCAGCGCACAGCAGGCCATGATCACATCGAAGAGACGCTGCCCGCTGTTCAAGCCCGCGACCCAGCCGGTGAGCCCGTATGCCACCACGATGGTCGTCGCCGTGATGGTGGCTTGCGTCTGCATCATGCCGAACAGCATGTACGCCGACAGCACCAGCATGGGCACCACCGAGCTCAACGAGTAGCCCTGCCGGTGCATCAGCAGGTCGAACGCGACGATGCACAAGCTCTGCAGCAGCGACACGGCGGGCGCGGCGAATCTGATCCAACTCGAATAGAGCCTGGTGTAAGTGACCAGCAGCATGGCCGTGCACGTCGGCAGCAGCACGGCGAAGCGGAGTATGTCCACCGTCGCCATCTGGTCGGGCGCGAACAGCGATTGGCGCAGAGAGTGGAAGGGCCCGCCCGCCAGCGATGCGATCAGCAACAAGCCCATGGCCGGCAGCATCGTGTACTTCAGCCGCTCGCGCGCATGGTCGGTGTGCCAGTTGCGATACTGGCTTTCCAGCGGTTCGGCAAAAGTCAGCGGCGGCAACAGCCTGGCGAGGCGGTCGCGGAGGGGATTGGGTCGGCGCTGAGTCGGGGACTGGGGCTTCGTCTGCACAGAAGGAGGTTAACCCTGCAGACGACCTAAGGGCACGGATCAAAGTCACGCTGCCCTCACAGAGGGTGTCGCAAATTGGCGAATTCTTAAGTCGGAATCGTAAATTTGTGACGTACATCACAAATTTGTATCCCCCAGGCGGGCGCAGCGCGGACTCTGGCACGGCTCCGAAGGCGCCAGTGCAGACCCAGTCGAGCTTTGCACGCACGTTCGGAGGGCCCGGTAACGATTTGTGATCGAGGGCTCACCGGCGCCGGGCCGCGATTCGCCGGCACTCTCTTCCGTTGCGCGCGCCGTCGGCTCAGCATGGCCGCACCCGTACTATGTGAAATGAAGCCGACTCATCCGAGGTCGCCATGAACCCTTATTCGACGCTTGCCGCTCTAGCTGCTGGCGCAATGCTCTTGAGCGGCTGCGGAGACCGCGCCACCGGCTGGGGCGACAAAGGGCCGCTGGTAAGCGAGCGACGCGAAGTCGCTTCGTTCGACTCCATCCAGATGGATGGTGCAGCCAAGCTGGAAATCACGGTGGGCGAGCCGGCCTCGGTTCAGGTCAACGGACACGAGAAGGCAGTCCGCCGCATGCAGACCGAGGTGCGCGACAACACGCTGTATATCAAAGGGCGTTCACGGGATTGGGTGATCCGGGACAACAAGTCGCGTCTCACCGTTCAGATCACCTTGCCGCGGCTCGAGTCGCTGGAGCTGGAGGGCGGTAACGATGTGAGATTGGCCGGCTTACGCGGCGGACATACGAGGATCAGAGCGGCCGGCGCGGCAAACATCAACGGCGATGGCGAGCTCGATGAGCTCACGGTACGAATGACAGGCGCCGGCCACGCCGATCTCGCCAGGCTCGCGGCTGTCGATGCGACCGTGACGGTGGACGGCGTAGGCAGCGTGATCGTCAACGCACGCGGGTCGCTCGATGCGACGATGAACGGCGTCGGGGCGATCTTCTACACAGGCTCGCCGAGCAAGGTGAACGCCCGCATGAACGGGCTCGGCACGATTGCTCAGCACAAGTCCCGTGGAGACTCGAATGCCGAGCCCGAAAAGCCGGAACCCGTCGATCCGGATTCGTTGCAACTGGAGCGTGAGGACCCGAAGACGGAGTCGGTGAGCCGCAAGTACGGTCAGACCGTCATTATTTGAGAGTCATCTGGCGGCCTACGCCAGATCGGCGAGCGGCGCCGGCACCTGCCTGCGCAACAACGCGCCGCGAACCTGCCATTGCTCAGCTGGAGCCAACTGCTCGATGAACTTCACTTCACTCCCGGCGTACAACGCTACCGGTACGCCGTCTCGATACAACACTCGGTTGCCAGTCAGCGCAGGCAAGCGGCCGCCCGGTGTGAGGATGCCGACGAGGTTCAGCGGATCGGCTGCGGAGAGCGACACCAGCTGCATGCTGTCCTCTCGGCGCCGGACTTCTCGCAGCTGACCGATCGCCTCGGGCAAGGCGAACTGCTCGCCGGAGAAACCAGTAACGAATCGACCGCCGCGAATTTCTCCGCGCGCTTCCAAACGACGCAAACACATCACCAGGTCGCGCCAGGGCGGCAACCAATCCGCTTCGCGTTCCAGCAGTTTCCAGAACACGACGCCCCAACGCTTCAGCAGCGTGCGACAGATGTGCTCGATTGCTTCGTTGTTACGCGCGGGCACCAGCTTGCTGTCTTCGGACTTGATTTCTTTTCTTCTGACCAGCGCCCATCGGCCAGCGTCCTGCATGGCGAAGACGGCAAGGCGTTGCCGGCGACGGCGGTCGCGTCCGCTCGGGCGGCGACGATCCGCGGGCATCAGCAATGCGCGCAAGCCCCCGAAGCTGTCCGAATTCACCAGGCCAAGTGCCACCAACTCGCCCAATGCTTCTTCGACCTGCACAGGCAGCAGGCCAACATGGTCGACGATCTCGTCGTAGAACGACGCGCCGTTGTCATCGATGTATTCCGCCACCTGCCGAGCTTTGTCGGTGAGCTGCGAGCGCTCGGTGCCGCTGGAGAACTGCGACCAATGTTTCACATTGCGTCGTGCCAGCAGAGCAATGGGCGTCGAGCGCACCGGGGCAGCGCCGCGTTCCGAATCACCATTGCGGGTGGCGAGGCGAGTCCAAATGATGCGGCCCGCCAGACATTGCTCGTCGAGCCAGGCAGGGTCGTATTCGGCAATGCGTGTCGGCAGTATTTCTGTTTCCCATGCGCCAGCGGGCGCATCGAAACCCTCCAGCTGCGCGAGGATGGCCGGCACTGCATCCGGGCCCTGCATGCGGGCGCTCGGAGTAACGCGCTGCCAATCGAACAGGAAGCGCAGAAAATCGCGGGCCTGGACCGGCTCGATCTCGGCGCGCAGCTTCTTGACCGTGTAGCGATGGATGCGAGCGAGCAAGCGCCGATCGCACCACTGCGTGCCATCGAGCTCGGGATCGAAGGTACCGCGCATGGCTGTGCCTTCGGCTTCCAGTGCGAGCAACGCACCATCCACGATTTCGACGCTTGCACCAAAGGAGGCCGCGAGGCTCGATGCCGTTTCGGGCCCCAGTCCTTCCAAGCGGCCACGCACGATTTCGCGGGCCGCCTCATCGGGCTCGCGCTTGCCTGCATAGGCCGCGGGGACTGTGATTGACGCGTCCAATGTCACGTCTGGGAATATCGCCTGGAAATAAGGCACGCGCTCGGCGGTGACAAAAATCCCGGTGGCGCCCACGTCGAGCCGGGTCAAGCGTCGCTGAGTGATCAGCTCCTGGCACAGTCCTGGCCACAACGGCTGACGTTCGACTTCTTCGCTCGTCATGAAGGTGAGCCACAGCAAGGCATCGTGCAGCTGATCCGCCGTTCCCGCGTCGGGCCACGCTTCATCACGAACGCGAACGATGGCCGCCGGGTCCAGCTTGCCGATGTCGGAGGCGGATTGCGGGTCCATCCAGCGGCGGCTCATCACTGCCTGCGTGCGACGCTCTTCCAGCGGTGCGTCGTCGAGATAGGCGTAGGGCCGTGCGCTCAACACTTCCAACGCCAGCGGCGACGGCTCGGTGAGATCGCGCGCCTCCACCTGAATCCGGTCTTCGATCAGGCCCAGCAGCAGACGCTCGAAGCCGCTGAAGTCCATGGCCTCTTCCAGACAATCGCGCACAGTCTGTTGTACCAGGGGATGATCGGGCACGACGATGTCGCCGACGATGTTCTCGCCGCACGCGACTTGATCTGGGAACACCGAAGCGAGCAAGTCCTCGGCATTCATGCGAGCAATCTGGGGCGGCACTTTCTTGCCGCCGCGGCAGCGCGGCAGCGCTAGCGCAATAGATGCACCCCAACGCCAGCGAGTGTTGAACATCGGCGCCGCCAGCATGGCCTGGATGAGAATGTCCTTGGCCGTGTTGGGATGCAGGTACTTCGCTACGTCCAGCAGCTCGAAACTGTGCGAGCCGGTGAGCGACAGAATGATGGTGTCCTCGGTGGCCGCCGCCTGCAGCTCGAAGTTGAAGGTGCGGCAGAAGCGCTTGCGCAACGCCAGGCCCCACGCGCGATTGATGCGGCTGCCAAATGGCGAATGAATCACCAGCTGCATGCCGCCGGATTCGTCGAAGAAACGTTCGAAAATGACCTTCTGCTGGGTGGGCAGCGAACCGAGCGCGGCTTGGGCCGCCGCCAGATAGGCAACGATCTGGGCTGCCGCGATGGCACCGATGCCCAACTCTTCCGTCAGCCATCGATAGGCACTGGAGGCAGTGATATCGCCGCTGTGCGAGTGCTCATCGAAGCGCTTCGCGATTTCCTCGCGCAGCCGCGAAACCGAAACGGACAGCTCGTCGGCGCGGCCCGGCGCCTCGCCAAACCAGAATGGAATCGACGGTGGTTCGCCTTTGGCGTCTTCCACCCGAACCGTGCTGCGTTCGACGCGCAGAATGCGATAGGACGAGTTGCCGAGCTGGAAGATGTCGCCGGCCATGCTTTCGACGGCGAAGTCTTCGTTGAGCGTGCCGATCAGATAGCCCTCGGGCTCCAGCATCACCTGATAATCGGCCGTGTCCGGAATCGCACCCCCCGACGTGATCGCCGTGAGGCGCGCGCCTTTGCGGCCTTTGATGATGTGATTGACCGCATCGTGATACAGCAGCGCGCCATGCCGGCCACGTCGGGTCGTGAAACCTTTGGCGAGCATGTGCACGATTTCGTCGAACGACTCGCGCGTCACGGACTGGAACGGATGCGCATAGCGCACCAGCTCGAACAATTCCTGTTCCGTGCAATCCCGAGCCGCCGCTTCGGCGACGATCTGCTGGGACAACACATCGATCGGCGCGACTGGAATTCTCAGTCGATCCAGCTCGCCACGGCGCACGCTGTCGAGCAGAGCCGCGCATTCGACCAGATCATCCCGGGACTGAGGAAACAAACGTCCCTTGGGTGTGGCGCCCACCGCATGGCCCGAGCGTCCCACTCGCTGCAGAAATGCATTGATCGATCGCGGCGAGCCGATCTGGCACACCAGGTCCACGTCACCGATGTCGATGCCCAGCTCCAGCGACGAAGTGGCTACGAGTGCCTTGAGCTGGCCGTGCTTGAGACGTTGCTCGGCGTCGAAGCGCAATTCTTTCGCGAGACTGCCGTGATGCGCCGTCACTGATGGTGGCGCGCCCTTGGGCGCATCCTTATCCAGCCGCTCGCTCAGCTGGCGGCAGATTCTTTCGGCCGTGCGCCGCGTGTTCACGAAGATGAGCGTGGTGCGATGCTCGTTGATGAGCTGCACCAGCCGGTCGTAGACCTGCCCCCAGGTTTCGTTGGACATCACCGCTTCGAGCGGCGCTTCGGGCATTTCGATCGCCAGGTCGCGCTGGCGGATGTGGCCGCTGTCAATGATGGCGCAGTCGGCCGCGCCGCTCGGCAACTGGTACCGCCTGCCAACGAGAAAGCGAGCGACTTCCTCGATCGGCTGTTGAGTGGCGGACAGGCCGACACGAGTGAGTCTGCGGCCGACCAGCGCTTCCAGCCGCTCCAGTGACAGGGACAGATGCGAGCCGCGCTTGCTACCCGCGACGGCGTGAATTTCATCGACGATGACAGTGCGCGTGGTGCTCAGCATCTCGCGACCCGATTCCGAGCCCAACAGGATGTAGAGCGACTCCGGCGTCGTTACGACGACGTGCGGCGGCTTCTTCCGCATCTGATTGCGCTCAGACTGCGGCGTGTCGCCGGTCCGAACCCAGGTGCGAATGTCCACATCGCGCATGCCCAATTCGAGCAGCTTGTCGCGGATGCCGGCGAGCGGCGCCTCGAGATTGCGATTGATGTCGTTCGACAGCGCCTTCAGCGGCGACACATAGACAATGCGCGTCTCGTCAGGCAGGCCGAACTGCTCCCCTTCGCGGACCAGCTCGTCGATGGCGGCCAGAAAAGCCGCCAGGGTCTTACCCGAGCCTGTGGGGGCGGCGATCAGTACATGTTTTCCCGACTGAATGGCCGGCCACGCATCCGCCTGCGCCGGCGTGGGGGCGGCGAACGTCTGGCCGAACCAGGCGTCGACCGCCGGATGGAAATAGGGTGTGTGCGTCATGGGAGCGGCATCGAGCATACCCCAGACGTTGTGAGCTACGGCACGACTTCAAGAGCCGGACTGGTTCAAGCGCTGGACTGGGGGATGGGTCGTATGCTGCCGCCCATCCCTGCCAGTAGCCGTCTTGTTTAAGTGAAGTGACAGATTCGCGGAATCTCGACGTAGGTCGTACGTGCTGGCGTGCTGGCTATAAATAAATGTGCCCCTTTTGTCTTTACTCCCCCTCGAACAGCGCGTCGAGCGTATCGACTTCCAGCAGCCGCTCACCCCAGCACTCCAGCTGTTCGGAGGGCGCCTGCCGCAGCCGGGGTTGAACCCAATCGGGCAGTTCGCCAAATCGCCTGCGCAACTGCCGTAACAGCAGCTGCGCTTCGCCGGCCTGCATGCCTTCTTGCATACCTTCCCGCTTGAACTCCTCGCCCCATTCTTGGATCCGGTCCGCCAGCATTGTGCGCATCTCCTGTAAGTCATCTATGCCCGTCACCGGTTCGGCGGACAGCTTGGGGAGTATAATCCTGCCGATCCACAGGGCGAATGCACGGCTGAGGCTTCTCTGCTCCGGGCTCCGCAACCACTCCACCAGCGCCCCCAGAACAGTATCGATCTCCTCGCGACTGCGGCTGTTCTCCAACCGGAACAGCGCTGCCACGAGGTTGCACAGCGGCAGATCGCTGGCCCGATAGCATCCTTCGTCAATGAGCAGATAGCGCGCCTGCGGTTGGTAGATCTCCAACCCTGCCGGTCCGGGCTCGACCAGTGCCGCCAGTTCCTGCGCCGCGCCCCAGCGGGACTCGCCGTTGTACAACACAATCGGCAGCACCGGAGGCAGCCGTCCACGCTCGATCTGTTTCGTGTGGATCAGGTCCTGATACAGCAATCCCACATACGTGAGGATGCGCACC
>NZ_DASWVW010000051.1:0-12682 GCF_036406195.1 Steroidobacter sp. | reverse complement strand
ATCTACTGGCATTGTCCCGTGTGTCACGACAATGGCGTCATCACCGGGTGGCAGAACACGCTTTGGGACGGCTTCACAGATCCTGACGCCACATCATAAGGATCGCAGCTAGGGAAGACGTCGCAGGCTTACCGCTTACGGTGCTGGTGCAGACCAGGCGCCACACCTACCTCATCCATCTGATCGGCATCCGTAACGTCGTGCTGGCCGTCAATAAGATGGATCTGGTCGGCTACGACCAGGCCGTGTTCGATCAGATCGTTGCGGACTACGCCGTGTTCGCCAGGAGCCTGGGCATCGAGACCTTCGTCCCCATGCCGATCAGCGGGTTCAAAGGCGACAACATCACGGCACTGTCGCCGAACATGCCCTGGTATAACGGCCCCGCGCTCCTGCCGCACCTGGAAACCGTCGAGATCGACAACTCAGCGATGCAGGCCCTGCCGTTCCGAATGGCAGTGCAGTGGGTCAATCGCCCGAACCTCGACTTCCGCGGCTTTGCCGGCCTGATCTCCAGCGGCGTCGTGAAGCCCGGCGATGCGATCCGCGTGCTGCCCTCGGGCAAGACATCCAGAATCACGCGCATAGTGTGCATGGATGCCGACATCGAGGAAGCCGTCGCCGGCGACTCGATCACGCTATGCTTTGCCGATGAGATCGACTGTTCACGCGGCGATGTCATATGCGCGGCTCAGGCGCCCGCGCAAACAGCCGATCAGTTCGAGACGACGATTGTCTGGATGGACGAGTCACCGATGCTGCCCGGCCGCCCGTACTGGCTGAAGATCGGGACGCAGACGGTCACCGCAACCGTTGAACAGCCGAAGTACGAGGTCAGCGTAAATACCATGGAGCGCCTGGCCACGAAGACGCTCGGGCTGAATGCGATCGGCGTGGCGAATATCCATACCGACCGACAGATCCCCTTCGAGCCGTACGCCGACAACCACCACCTCGGAGGTTTTATCCTCATAGACAAGATGACGAGCTCGACCGTGGCGGCCGGCATGATTCACTTCGCGCTACGGCGCGCCGAGAACGTTCATTGGCAGACGACCGACATCACTCGCGAGCATCATGCAGCGCTCAAGAATCAGAAGCCGGCGGTGTTGTGGCTCACGGGTCTGTCCGGAGCCGGCAAATCGACGATTGCAAACCTGGTCGAGAAGAAACTCGCACGAATGAACCGTCACACGTTCCTGCTCGACGGAGACAACGTGCGCCACGGCATGAACAAGGATCTGGGTTTCACGGAGGCCGATCGCATCGAGAACATCCGGCGCGTCGGCGAGGTCGCCAAGCTCATGACGGACGCCGGGCTCATCGTCATCACGGCATTCATCTCACCATTCCGCGCCGAGCGCGACATGGTGCGGCAGATGATGCGCCCGGGCGAATTCTTCGAGATCTATATCGATACGCCGCTGGAGACGGCCGAAGCGCGCGACGTGAAGGGCTTGTACAAGAAAGCTCGCTCGGGGCAGCTGAGCAACTTCACAGGCATTGATAGTCCGTACGAGGTACCGAGCACGCCGGAAATCCACATCGATACCCGCAAGCTGTCGCCAGAGGAGGCGGCCGAAGTCATCGTCCACAAACTCATTCCGTCACTCGGCTTCATGGAATGGCGTCTCAGCTGAACCATCGAGACGCTCTCGGCTCTAGAACGCGGCACCACGCTGGATGAGCCAGAAAACGGCCAATGTACCGACCAGGTAGCCCGCCACCGTTCGAAGCGCTCCCTCATTCACCGCACGAGATCTGGCGACAAATCGCTCTATCAATCGCATCACTGCGATCACGCCTGCGGCAAACAGCACTTGCCCGATCTCCACGCCCACGTTGAAGAACAACAATCCCGTCGCCAACTCCGTCTGTGGCAAGCCAATCTCCTCGAGTGCTGCCGCAAAGCCAAAGCCATGCAGTAAGCCGAACGACGTTGAGACCGCGATCGGATAGCGCCAGGTGAGACTCTGCCGCGGCCCTCTGGCAATCTCGGTCGCCAGGAACACGATGCTCAAAGCGATGGCCGCCTCGACCGGAGCAACGGGTAGCCGCACGATCTGCAGCGCCGACAAGATGAGCGTGATGGAATGCGCCAGGGTAAAGCCGCTGATCGTGATCAGAATGCGCCGCCAGGTGCCGGCGACCCACAGCAAGCATACGACGAACAGAAGGTGATCGATGCCTGCCCAGATATGCCCGATGCCGAGCAAGGCATACTGACGCGCGACACCCGACACCGTCTCCGTCGCCGGCACGGTCCAACTCGTCGTCTCTGGACTCAGCACTGCTATATGCCGCTGCCCCGACGCGGTGTTGTAGCGAACGAGACTCGACACAGAGGGATTGGGACCGGGATACGCGATATCGATGGCCTTGCCAGCGAGACCCTTTGCGCATTGATAGCGGAGTCGGCGAACCACACCATCGGGGCTACCGAACTCCGCCGGCTGGCCCTGTGCCGTACAGTCCTTCGGCAGCTCGACCGATGGCGTGTTGAAGTACGGGATGGACAGTGGAGTCTTCCACTGAAGCTGATATTGCTGTGGCAACGTCTCTTCGAGCTCGATGTACAGCGGCCGGCTTTCGTGCGCGACGGCAGAGGCGCTGATTACAACCAGCGCCGCCAGGACCGACAGCCGCTTGTACAAAGAACAGATCATGCCGGACAGCCAGGTGCGTGAAGAGAACCCTGCGAGCTCATTGTTTTCGCGTTCTACCTTGCGTTGGTCCGTGCCGCAGATCCCATCACAGACGCCTTCTGCCTCGCCTCATCCGTTGAGCTCTGCGCTTGCGCCTTCTGATCCTTCTCCGAGGTCTTTTGGCCGCCGCTCAACGCGGCGAATGCCTCCCTTCTGACCTCTACGTCGTATGCGTCCACAATCGACTGGATCGACTCTTCGAAACGGGCATCCATTGCCGCTTGACGCGCCTCCTGCTCGACTCTTGCTCGCACCTCGTCGAAGGACGGCAGATAGCCCGCTTCATGCTGTGTGAGCATGACGAGATGAGACCCGTACGGTGACTGAAACGGTCCGCGCCACTGCTTGTCATCGGGTTTGAGCGCGAAGAGCTGAGTTTGCATGTCCTCGCCGAAGTGGCTGGCGACCTCCTCCGCCTCGCGCGCCACGTAGTTCACGTGGTACAGGAAGCGCTCGCCATGACCTGGCGCCTGGTCAAAGCGCACTCGGCCACCATTCAGCTTCTTCAACTCCGCGCGGGCCAGCGCCTCAGCTTCCTTCGCACCGTGTCGATCGCTGCTGAAGAAGACGTGAGTGAACGTCACCTTGGGCTGGACCCGATACTCCGACTCGTGGGTCTCGTAATGCCGCTGTATTTCCTGCTCGGTCACCTCGACCTGCGCGTCCGTGAAACCGCGAGTGATGAACTCGAGCTGCTGGATCAAGCGCAGTCGTGACACGTAATCATTTTTGTCGAGCTGCAGCGCCTTGGCCTCTCGGTAGAGCGCTTCCTCACGCGTATAGTCCTTGATGAGCTGCTGCAGTTCCTCTTCCGAGAGCCGGTCCAACGCCTGCTGGAACGTGGCGGCATCGAATGCCCGAGAACGAAATTGAATGAAAGTCAGGAGATTGTCTCGATCCACGACAATGGTCTGCGGATCCGCATCGGCAGCATCCTGGTTGAAATGGCCGTACGCGACGAACAACGCCGTGCCGAGAAGCAGGAAATGCAGCAGCGGCTCACGAAGCAAGGCTTTGATTCGAGAATGGACCACGGCCCCTCAACTCAGGTAGTCGGTTGCAACCTTCATACCTCAGCCCCGCAGGATGTGCGGCAGGCACCTGGCGGCGGAAAGAGGCATGTCCCCTGCCCCAGGACAACCGACCCCTACGATACGGACGCCGGCTGGCGCAGCGAGACTTCTACAAGTCCTCACGTTTGAGCCGCGTTCTCAGCACGTCGTACGCACGATTCAGGTCCCGTAGCACGATTCGGCGGCTCAACCCCAGGTGCTCCGCGATTTGGTTGCAGGTCATGTCGTCTTCCATGCGCGAGAGCAGAACCTCTCGCCTTCGTGCGGGTAATCGTGCAATCGCAGCCTGGACACGTTGCATACGTTGGGTCTGTGCGAGGGCAATCTCCGGATGATCGTTGCCTTCGCTCAGCAACTCTTCGAGCTCGCAATCGTCGTGCGGATAGCGCATTCGCGCCTTGCCACACCACTCGTTGGCCACATTGGCTGTTACGCGAGCGAGATATCCTCCCGGGTTCTTGATCTCCGTAGGGTCTCCATAACGCAGAACACGGAGGAACACCTCTTGCGCGAGATCATCGATATCAGCTCGGGGCACCGACATTCGGCGACGTAGCATCTTCCGAATGTACTTGCGCCACCTTCCGAACCATTCGGCAACGCGATCATTTCGACTGCAGTGCGCATCGAGAGGCGTCAGCACGACCGGCGCTTCCGCCGTTGACTGATCCCATTGATCACTGGAGCCGTCCACCGCCCTTCCCATAGTTGGAGATCACGGCCAGCGCCATGAGCCGAAACGCATAATTGGCAAGTCAGCTGCCGGTCCGCAGTCGAGTATCGTCGGGAGGAGGTTCGGTGACTGCCCCGTACCCCGGGGATGACCGCCGCGCAGATAGGACACCTGAGTGTCAAGGGACGGACGTCATTGAATAGCTGAGTTGCCGTAGCAACTGCAGCATCTTCTATCGCGTCAGCTGAAGAGCTGAGCTGCTCTGTGACAGTCGAGGCACGTTGCGAATCGAAACGGTCGCTCTGTGTCACGGCGAGTCTGCCTCGCCGTTCCTGGACAAACGCGTTCGACTCAGGAGTCTAAGTCGGCCGTCGGCGAGCCGGGGCCTGCTTCTTGCCGACCCGCTTTTTCGGAGCAGGCATGGCTGCAGCGATTGCCGCTGCGACTCGCACGGCGGCCCGAGCCCAGGTCAACAGTTCGTCCGCATCCTCGAGAATGTCCACCGGCACCTGGAAGTAGCTCATGCTCACGTCGGGTCGATCCTTGTACGGTCGGAACGCCTCGCTGCCGCGTGCGGTGTAGGACTCGCGCGTGCTGTCGTCGACTTTGAAAAACAACGTATCGTTGTCGACGATGCCGAAGAACACTCCACTGCTGTAGAGACCCATGGCGCCAAACATGCGACGCGAGGTCAACTGCGGCAGGCGATGGAGTTGTTCGATGACGTATTGGAAATAGTCGTTGCTGACAGGCATGGTGCGAGCGTATCCCGGCCCGGCTCGGCGTCAAGGAACGCAATCAGGACGGCGCTTCCGATGCCTATCCCGCCGTTTGCTTTTCCCGCCGATCGTGTTCACACGGCCCCGCGTTTCGCGATAAGGTGCCCGTCCCATTCTCCGCCACGGAACGATCGTGATTCGATTCCTAGCCGCCGCAACCCTGGCACTCACGTCACTCGCGCACGCCGCCAGCCCAAGCAAGATACTGCGGCACCCGGACATCCATGGCGATCGCATCGCCTTCGTCCACGCCGGAGACATCTACATCGTTCCCGCCAGCGGCGGTACCGCTCAACATCTGACCTGGCACGAGGGCGCGGAGCTTTATCCGAAGTTCTCGCCGGACGGTCAGTGGATCGCATTCTCGGCTGAATACAACGGCACCCGGCAGGTCTACGTGATCCCGAGCACGGGCGGCGAACCGCGACAGCTCACCTGGTACAACGATGTGGGACCGCTGCCTCCTCGCGGTGGCACGGACTATCGCGTGCTCGACTGGACGCCCGATGGACGTCACATCGTAGTGCGCGCCAACCGCAATCCCTCGAGCAATCGCGACGGCCGCCCCTACCTGGTGCCGGTGGACGGAGGCATGGAACGTCCGCTCGCCATTCCCGAAAGCGGCAGCGGCAGTCTCTCGCCGGATGGCAGCAAGTTTGTATACACGCCGATCGACAACGATTTCCGAGCCTGGAAACGTTATCGCGGCGGCCGGGCTCCGGATGTGTGGATCTACGATCTGGCGGCAAATAGCTCACAGCGCCTGACGAACGATCGTGCGATCGATGCTCTTCCAGTATGGATCGGCGACACGATCTATTTCGTCTCGGATCGCGAGTACACCGCCAATCTGTATGCCATCAGCCCGGCGGGCGGCGAACCGGCCAAGGTCACCGACTTCCGCGACTACGACGTTCTCTGGCCGAGCGCGGGGCCGGACAGCCTCGTATTCGAGCGCGGCGGCACGATCTGGCGCTTCGATCCCGCCACTGCAAAGGCCGAAGAAGTGTCCATTCAGCTCGCCGGCGTTTCTCCGGAGGCCCAGCCCCGGTATGTCAAGGGCGTGAGCTTCATCGAGAGCCTCGGCATCGCTCCCGATGGCAGCCGTGCAGTGTTCGGTGCGCGTGGCGAAGTGTTCACGATTCCAGCGAAGGATGGCGAGCCCCGAAACGTATCCAACTCGCCCGCCCATCGCGAGCACAGCGTCACCTGGTCTCCGGATGGCCGCTGGATCGCTTACCTCAGCGACGCCTCGGGCGAATACGAGTTATATGTTCGCTCCCAGGATGGCCGTGGGGAAGCACGTCGCATCACCCATGACGGCGACGTCTGGCGCTTCCCGCCCGTGTGGTCGCCCGACTCCAGCAAGCTCGCCTATAGCGACAAGCGCCAGCGCCTGCGAATCGTGGATGTGAAGAGCGGCCGCACCAGCGACGTGGACTCCAGTACGCGAGAAGACCTGACGGACTATCGCTGGTCTCCGGACTCCCGCTGGCTCGCGTATGTGAAGACATCAGAGACCTCCAACCCTTCCATCTGGGTGCACTCGCTGAGCGAGCGACGCAACTATCGCCTGACCGATGGCACCGCGCCGGATCGCGAGCCGGTGTTCGATCCCGAAGGCCGGTATTTGTATTTCCTCTCGGATCGCGACTACAACCTTGCTTTCAGCAGCTACGAATTCAACTGGCTCTACACCAACGCCACGCGCATCTATGCGGTGCCACTGACCGTCGCTCAGGCTCCGTTGTATCCAAACAAGAGCGATGAGGTTGCGATCGACGATGCAGGCGACGACAAGAAGCAGGCCGACAAGGAAAAGGAAGGTCCGAAGCCGACTCCGGTCGTAAAGATCGACTTGGAAGGATTCAGCGCGCGCATTCAGCCGCTGAAGGCTCCTCCCGGCAACTACTCCCGGCTGGAAGCCAATGCCAAGGGCGTGTTCGTGTTGTCCGGCGATGGCCGCGACGGCCCGCAAAGCCTGCAGACCATCGCGCTGGAGGAAGAAAACGACAAGCTCAAGAAAGTTGCCGATGGGGTGCAGGCGTACGCCCTGTCCGCGAATGGCAAGAAGCTGCTGCTGCGTCGAAAGGAAACGTTCTCGATCGTCGACGCCGCGCCCGAAGCCAATTTCGACAAAGGCAAGCTCGCACTGGATCAATGGGAGATTCGCATCGAGCCGCGTCGTGAGTGGCGGCAGATGTTCGTGGACGCGTGGCGCATCCTGCGCGATTGGTTCTACGACCCGGGCATGCATGGCCAGGACTGGAACGCCATTCGGGCGCGCTACGAACCATTGCTGCCTTACGTAGACAGCCGTGCCGACCTCGACTACTTGTTCAGCGAGATCGCCGGCGAGGCTCATGCGGGGCATGTCTACGTCGAGCCCGGCGACCAGCGCAAAGTCGAGCGCCGTGCTGGCGGACTGCTTGGTGCAGAAATCGAATCGCATGACTCCGGTTACTTCCGCGTCGTACGAGTTTTCCCGAGCGACTCCGGCGATACGGCTGCACGTTCACCGCTGGCCCAGCATGGCGTGAATGTCGCCGATGGCGAGCTCATCCTCGCCGTGGACGGCGTCGACACTCGCAGCGTCCGCAACTTCTTTCAATTGCTCGAAAACAAGGCGGACCGCGTCGTGACATTGCGCGTGAATCGCCAGCCTGCCGAGCAAGGTGCTCGCGAAGTTCGAGTGAAAACGATCGCCTCGGAGCAGGATCTGCGCTACACCGACTGGGTACAACAACGCAGGGCGATGGTCGACCGTCTCTCCGGCGGTCGCATCGGCTACATCCATGTTCCCAACACCGCCGTCGAGGGCAGCCGTGAGATGTTCAAGGGCCTGCTCGCGTACTCCCACAAGGATGCGCTCATCATCGACGATCGCTATAACGGCGGCGGATTCATTCCCGATCGCCTCGTGGAACTGCTGGCACGCGAGCCGCTGAGCTACTGGAAGAGTCGCGGGCTCGATCCACAGGCGACTCCCCTCCTGAGCCATCGCGGGCCCAAAGCGATGCTGATCAACGGTCAAGCAGGCTCGGGTGGCGATGCACTGCCCTACTATTTCCGCAAGCTCGGCCTTGGCCCTCTCATCGGCACTCGCACCTGGGGCGGCTTGATTGGCATCAGCGGCAATCCGCGCCTCGCCGACAACGGCACCATCACGGCGGCGACCTTCAGATTCATCGACACCGAGGGCAAGTGGGTCGTGGAGAATGACGGCGTCGCGCCCGACGTCGAAGTGATCGATCGCCCGGAACTGGTTGCCGCCGGCCGCGACCCCAGCGTGGAAAAAGCGGTGGAGATGCTGATGGAGGAGTTGAAGCGCCAGCCGAAATCAAACATTGCTGCACCCCCTGCGCCCACGGAGTTCCCGCCACGCATCCAGTGAAGTAGCCGCCGGGACAGCTCCAGAAGTCCAAAAGCACGTCAAGCTTCGAGCGCGCTAGAGCAAGTTACGCACCAGCGCGCCGCCTTTCATGATCAAGGGAGTGGCTGAATCAGGGGGACACGGGTGTCAGGTCCTTGCGCGAAGCCGTTTGAGCACCGCAAGTAAACGTAACCAGCGAGACGCTCACAGGGCGGCGATGAGCACGGCGCCGATGGCGACCGGGCAGACGTATCTGATCAGAAATCGACAGCCGCGCCGCAGGGCGGGCACGTCGCTCGACAGCTCTTCCTCGCCCAGCGATGCGGGCAGTCGCCAGCCGATGAACACGCAGGTGAGCAAGGCTCCGATCGGCAACAGGATATTGGAAGAGACGAAATCGACCACCTCGAACACGGTCTTGTGTTCGAAGAACGAGGTCCACGCCAACGGATGCCAGGTCTGCCACACGTTGAACGACAGAACGCTGCCCAGCGCCAGCACCCAGACGATCGCGACCGAGAACGACACGGCCTTGAGGCGCGAATAGCCGCGGCGCTGCTGCATCCATGCAACCATGGGCTCCATGCCCGCGATGGTCGGTGTGAGCGCGGCGAGCACCAGCAACAAAAAGAACAAAGTCCCGACCAGACGCCCTGCCGGCATTTCCACGAACGCGGTGGGAAGTACGTTGAAGACGAGGTCCGGCCCTTGCGCTGGATTCAATCCGTACTGAAAGACCAAAGGAAACACCATCGCGGTGGCGAGCACCGACACGACCACGATCGATGCACTGATCAATAAGGCGGATCGCACCAGGGACACATTGCTCGGCACATACGCGCCGTACGCCAGCATGATTGCCATGCCCACGCCGGTGGCATAGAAGGCCTGACCGATCGCCGCGAGCACGAGCTGCGCCGAGAGCTTGCTCAAATCGGGCTGGAACCCAAAGGTGAGGCCGCGCACGTCGCCCTGCACCAGCGAGTAGCCCACCAGCGCCAGCAATAGAATGAGCAATCCCGGCGCGCGAACTTTATTGGCAATCTCGATGCCGCGATTCAATCCACGCGCTGAAATCCAGCCAACGATGGCGAGAAACAGGATGTGCCACGAGCCCACCTGCAACGGGCTCGCGAGAAAGCCCGTGAAATGATCAGCCACGGCCGACCGGGACAGTCCCATGATCTGTCCGGAGGCGCATTTCCATGCATACGCAAGCACCCACCCGGCGATCACAGTGTAGTTCGACATGATGAGCACACATGCAACCGTGCCCAACACACCGATCCAGTTCCACGATCGCGAACAACCAAATGCCACTGCGACATGCCCCGCGGCTTCCGGAGGACTTTGCCGTGCTCGGCGTCCGATGATGAACTCCGCGACCAGCAGTGGAGTCGCAATGGCCGCGCAGGCAACGATGAATACCAGCAGAAAGGTGCTGCCACCGTTGGTCCCCGCCAGATACGGAAACCGCCAGATGCTGCCCAGGCCAACCGCCGCCCCCACCGCCGCAAGATTGAAGGCAAGCCATGAAGACCAACGCCCGGTTGCTGCGCTCATCGGATTCCCTGGTTGTTATCCGGCTTCAGGAGCGCAAGACGACCCCCAAACCCGTCCGCTAGAAACTTCCGGTGAGCGTCACCCGAAACGTGCGAGGCTCCACTGGATGAAAGTGGATGTCGCTCACGGGCTCACTCTCGTTCGCCAGCTGCGACTCATAGAAGTAGGTGATGTCGCTATCGTCGCTGTTGAACGCGTTGTACAACGCCGCACTGAGCTTGTAGTTCTTGGCAAAGCGATAGCCCGCCTCAAAGTTCACCAGCGTAGTGGCATCGGAACGGACGCTGTTGTCTTCGAGCAGCGGCGCCTTGCCGAAGTGCCGGAAGCGCGCGCCGCCAAACCAGCCGCTGGGATGATCGATCGCGACACCGACCGACGCGACCCGCTCGACCGCGCCTGGAATGCGATCGCCAGCGGGATCGTAGTCGCTGAAGCGCGCCCGGGACCAGGCAAGATCGGCATCGACGATCAGCCATCGAATGGGATTCCAGATCGCCGCGATCTCCAAGCCGCGTCGCTCGCTCTCACGGCTGGCCTCGGTCGTTCCGGCATCGCCGATGAACAGCAGCTCCGAGTCCAGAGCCAGGCTCCAAAGCGAGATGCTGAACTGCGTATTCGGGACGATCGCCGTTCTCAACCCGACATCCGTGCCCAGGGCTTTCACTAGAGGATCGACGCGATCCGCCGGTGTGACTCCATCTGCCGGATCTACTCTGATGGTCGTGCCGCGCGCGTCATTGCTGTGAAAGCCGCGACCGATGTTGAAGAAGAATTCGGTCTTGCTCCAAGGTCCGAGCACCACCGCGAGCTTGGGGCTGACCAGAGAATCGCTGGCGCTGCCAGAGTTCTCGATGAGATTCGCAGCAACGTCGAACTCGAAGTGATCGGCGCGGATCCCCAGCGTCGTGCGCAGCTTATCGGTCCAGCGCGTGTCGAGACTGGAATAGACCGAGTAGCTCGTTTGCTTTACCGAGTCTTCGCGCACGGTGTCGAAGCGCTCACGAGCGATCGTGCGATACAAACCCACCTTGCCGATATCGTCATGCCGGACCTGCACGCCCGCGGCAAACGACTGCTCGCGCCCCTGCCATTGGAACGGCCGACGCCATGACCATTCGCCACCATAGATGCGGCGATCATCAACCTGCTGGAACTGATCGCCGTTCTCGGGATCGGTGAAGTAGGAAAAATTGGAAATCAGGTCGAGCTCGTAGTCGACCGCATAGAGCAATCCGCTGGCGCTTCCTCCTGCCAGCGATCCAGTCCAATCCACAGCCAGGCTGTAACGATGGGAGGAGCCGCCGTCGGTGGGATCGATGAAGCCGAAACGGTCGATCTCACCGGATCGTACTGCGCGTAGCGGCACCTGATCCGTGGACCTCCAGTCGCCCTCGTACGCTTGAGCGGTGATGCTGAGCTGCGCATCGTTGCCGGCATCACGACTGTATCGAAGCAATCCATTGCGCTTCTTGAAGTTCTCTTCGAGCACCCAGGGGCCGTCGATGTGCGCGTAGTCGAGCCCGAACAGGAGTGTGCCACCGGCAATCTCGGGAGACGCTGCCACCAGGCCGCGAAGGTAGCTGTCCTCACCTGCTTCGAGGACGATCAGCGGCTCCTCCACTTTGCGCCGATAGCGCATGTTCACCGCGCCAGCGGCAGAGAAGTTGCCTGTCTCCGCATAGTAAGTGCCCTTGCGATACTCGATCGCCTGCACCAGCTCGGGAATGACGAAATTGATGTCGGTATAACCCTGCCCATGGCCGTGCGTCGGCATGTTGACCGGCACGCCATCGACGCTCGTCGCGAGGTCCGTGCCATGGTCGAGGTTGAATCCACGCAGGAAGAACTGGTTCGCCTTGCCGTCGCCGCTGTGCTGGGTAACGATGAGGCCCGGCACGACCTCCATCAGCTCGCCGGTGCGCAGCACGGGACGCAGGCCCAACTGCTCGTCGCTCACCACGCCTTGGCTAGCCGAGACCGGCGCTCCCTGCAGGCGATCCAAACGGCCGGTGACGATGACTTCATCAATGACCGTCGTGGGAACGCCGCCGGCAAAACTGACCGAAGACACGGCCAGCGCGCTCAGTCCGACCGCAGTGAATCGCCGAATGCTCATACCCGCACCATCAACCGACTCCAACCAGGTTGTCGAAAACACGCCACCTGCACACGCCGCGCCCTGACCTTCTTTGAGTGTCATACGGACAGAGCGTACCAGCCGCCCGGTCAACCCCCCGTCTATAAAGACCATGCTCTTCGTCGTCAATCAGGCTACCCGTCAATACCGATAGCCAATTCCCTTATGGCCAATGGCACTTAGTTAGCGCCCTGCAGTGGTTGGCGGTTAGCGGTTGGGGCAGAACGGAGGCCAGGATTTATTAACCCGGCGTGCTTGTACCTGAACTACTATGCAGCGTAGCAAATCTCACGATGCTTGAAGTAGTTGCGAACTCGTCGCCGTGATCGCTGGATCACACGCAGGTGTCGTTGGGCGATGAGCTTTAGCTGTTGAGCGT
>NZ_DASWVW010000050.1:0-23786 GCF_036406195.1 Steroidobacter sp. | reverse complement strand
CTGCACGCTCTCAACAACCAGCCGTCTCCTCTCGAGGTGGGCGAGGAAACGCCTCACCGCAGCTGAGTAATTCTGCGCAACGCAGCGGCTGTATCTTTCATTCTCCAGATGATCAGCTAATCGAGTGAGCCACAGACTATTGGATGATTTCGGATTGGACATGTGCGTCTCCCGGGTCAGGACAGGTCAACCCAAGGATCGCACCGAATAATGCCAAGCGACTGTCGACGTTGTGCCTATATTTCCGCCAGTAACCCGCACTTCCTTCGCATTACTGGGTCCTTTTGATTACCGCATGTGACCGTGCCGGACTGTCTGAAGCAGGGCGTGCTCAAATGTCACCTGTACGACCCGGATCTGAACCCCGGCTATGCGCAACTCGCGCGGGACTTCTCCACCGCCGTGGTGCCCGCGCGTCCCGATCATCCGCGCGATAAGGCTTACGCTTCATACTGCACCTTGTTTGGACGATCTCGCGTTGATTACTTTGGGCTGTTTTGCTCGACGGCCGCCCCGGCCCTTCTCGATGCGCATGGTGCCCACGGGCTTGTATAGGCACCGCACATTACTGTCGTAGCGTTCTCGCTGGAGTAGGCCCATTCGACCCCATTGGCAAATGGTCGTCAGGCTGACGCCGAATTTTTGAGCGAGTTCTTCGGCGGGAAGATAGCCTCTATCCAGTAATCGCTCGCGGCGTCCCTTTATTTTGTAAGCATATCGAACCGTGATGACCCGTTTTGAGGTGAACGGCTCGCCCTTCCAATTTCTGTGTCCCATGGCATTGAGCGCGTCGGCGGCTTGTCCATCAGTATGAGTTTCCAGAAGTCGCTCGAGTGCGGCAACGACCTCCGGCTTTGTCTTGCGGACAAGCGCCATCGGAACAGGTCGCGGTATGGATAGCGAGTCGAGCTTTCCACCGCGAAAACGAACGTGAATAGCGATGCGTTCGGCGTTGAGCAAAGTTACGTCTTCGATGAGCAGCGCGATCATGCGCTTTCGCTCGAGCGGGGCCGTGCGCGGATCGTTCCAGACGCGAGGAAAGTTCTTGGAGAGCGCGAGAATGCGGGCGCGTGCATCTTTGCTGAGCAACTCTTGATCGGCTTTGCGCTGCTGCTCATGTTGCTGCTGAAGTTTATCGAGACTTCGAAGCTTCGCGTTCCAATCAGCCTCCAAAGAATCCGCAACCAAACGATTATCGGGGTCAACCTTCAAATAGCGCCGTCGCGCTAGTTCTGCCTCATAACGCGCACGTTCAAGTTGCGAGCTGCGCAGTTGCTCCGCCTGCTCGATGCGGCCGGCAATCTCATCGCTCACGGCGAGCGCAACCTTGAGTGCCGCGGGCGCCACCGTATCGAGCAGCAGCGAGCTGATAGCCGCATCGATGTCGCGGCCGCGAATCGACTGGCACGTTTTCCCGGCACGGCGCACGACCTCCTCGCTGCAAACGTAGTACGGAGCGGTGGTGGTTTTTATCTTCTGGTAGCGTACACGCATGCGCGCGCCACAACGACCACAGATGACTCTGCCTTGAAGTAGGGCCGAGCCTTCGCGCGGCATACGCCCGCGGCCGGTGGGACTCCATCCGGCGATGTTTTGCTTCAGTGTTTGTTCGTTACGCTCGTACTCGTCCCATGAGATGTAACCGGGATGGGCATCGCGAATGAGAACTTGCCAGTTCTCACGTGCAACCTTGATCTGGCTCGTCGACTTCAGATCGGCCTTACGCACGCCGCGCGTGCGCCCGTACACATAAGCGCCCGCGTAGCGCGGGTTATGCAAGATCTGAATCACGCGGCAATGTTCGATCGCCCCCCAAATTACATCGCCCTTGCCAATCCCACGCCGAATGCGCCTGGGAAATCGAACACCCTCCTGACGGAAGCGACGTACGACAGCAGTCGCGGAGCCGATCTGCCGAAACGTATCGAAGAGCAAACGCACCGCTTGTTGGATCTGTTGGTCCGGATCGAGCACCACGGTGCCCGCGGCATCATACGCAAGGCCAATCGGCAGCCCCATCTCGAGCTCGCCGCGCCGTGCCTTGTTACGCTGGCCGCCGAGAAGTCGAGCTTTGAGAACATGTAACTCCGCCTCGCTCATCGTTCCTTTGAGACCGAGCAACAATCGGTCGTTGAAGTTCGCCGGATCATAGACGCCATCCTCGTCAAGGATCAGCGTGCATGTGAGGGCGGCGAGTTCGAGCAAGCGGTGCCAGTCCGCATTGTTACGTGCCAAACGCGACACCTCCAATCCCAAGATGATCCCGGCGTGCCCCAGTGCCACCTCGCTGACTAGGTGCTGAAAACCATCGCGATGCTCGGCCTGCGCGCCCGACAAACCGAGGTCAGTGTCAATCGTGTGGATCCGCTCGATCGGCCAACCGAGCGCCACGGCGCGATCACGCAATGCATACTGACGCTGTTTACTCTCGGTGTTCTCAAATACCTGGCGCAGCGTCGATTGCCTGACGTACAGGAAGGCGTCACGGCGCAGATGCTCGGCGCTGACCTTCTGATGTGTGTCAATAAACATGCTTCACCTCCGATTGAGTTTGCAGAATCATGTTCGCCATCACATGTAGAAACATGTGATCGTCTGGCGCGGCGTCGACAGGTGTTGCTGGCCGTGATTGACAGGTAACGCGGGGAACTGCAGGAGCCATTAGGATGGCCAATCCTTCGATCATGCCGTGATAGATCACGGCGCCCAGACCGTCCGCTCGTGCTGATCCTTGCAGGACACTGGCGCGCAGGGTCTCGTAGATCGAGATTGCATCGGCTGGAAGTGGGCTGGCTGGAACTATCGTTTTTTTTTGCGCGCCAGAGCGCGTTCGATACTGCGGGGGTGGATGACCAGGCCAAGCTCGGCCTTGATCTGTTGCGCCAGTGCGCGGGCGGCGGGTGGATCCTCGCCGGCAAGCTTGCGCTCGATGAAGCGCATAACGTCGGCGGTGAGCTTGTGTGCGCCCTTGGGACCTCGCGGTTTGGGTATCAAACCGTTCAAGCCTTCCCGTGCGAAGTCTGCTTCTGCTTGGTAGAGCGTCGGACGCGATACACCAAACAGGGCGGCCGCCTCGGTCTTCTCGAGCCCCTCGATGCGCACCTGGCGGAGCATCTCGTACTTGACCTGCACGAGATCGCGCGGATCGAAGAAGCCATCGCCTTGGAACCACGGAGCTCGAACGCGTTCGGGGTGGCGGTTCAAGCCGCCAGTTTGCTTGAGTCGGTCGGCTTTGCGGTTGCGTGAACGCAAGGTGGTTCCGGCGGTTGTCGATGTGTAAGTTAATATATGCCGCTGTATGGCCCGCGATAATAGGTAAATATCGCAATCTGTCGAAGATAGCCCCAACCGAACGCCGGCCTAGTGCCAACTGTCTACGGAGACCACAATGCACAGCGGCGTTTATTATCTTACATGAGCGGCATAATTTAAGTGACACGTTCATGGTTGCCTCCGCTTGAGCAACTCAGCCACTAACGCATCCAATCTCTGCAGATCATCCGGGCGGAACCACGAACGCCCCGCTGACGCCTGCGTGAATGCATCGAGCTCTCCAATGCTCGTCCACGAGGTCAGCATTGAGCGAAGACAGCCGTTGTCGTCAAAGTAGAGAGCCCGATCCTCACCCCAGTTCTGGCGCCGTGTTCGCAGTGTCAAAACGGTGCCACGCTTTGGATGAAACGGATGGGTGATCTCAAACTTCGCCGCTTCGTTGTTAGAACAAGTTGTAGTTCGTGACTTGTGATAAAGCGATCGTCGAAGGACTGGTCAAGATCCTAATGCGCTATGTGCGCTTCCGTCATCGGCGCACGCGCTTCACATCGTTGCATCAGATCAACCAGGCACTCAGTGACTGCGTCGAGCGCATCAATGCGCGGCGGCACAGTCGCTTCGGCGTCTCGCGTCGCGAGCGCTTCGAGGCACTGGAACGGGCCGCACTCAAGGCGCTGCCTGCCCACGACGTGGACACCGGCGAATGGCTGACTGCAACGCTGCATCCTGATTGCTACGTGCTGGTGGAAGCCGTTCTGTACAGCGCCCCGCATATCCATCGTCACAAGAAGCTGCGCATCAAGCTCACCGAGAACCACGTCGAGATCTTCCTGAACCTCGAACGCCTGGCAATCCATCCACGCTGTCGTCACCGAGATGGCCGGCGCATCAAGATCGATGCGCACTTCCCGCCAGCATCCCAGGCGTACTACGAAGCCACGCCGCAGCGTCTGTTGTCTCAGTCACGCTTTATCCATCCCGAGCTACATCGGCTGTTCGTCGAGCTGTTCAATGATGATGTCTTCGGCAACCTGCGCCGCGCGCAGGGCTTCGTCCGCAGCTGCATGAAGGAAATCAACACCGCCGGACACGAACTGGCAAGCGAGCGCATTGCCGCCGCGATCACTACCATGCGCCGCTACGACAAGTTCCGCGTGCCTTACTTCCAGGCGCTGCTTGCGCAGGCCAGAAAGCAAACAACCGCCGCACCGGGCGAGTCTCGCGAGATCGTGCGCCGCCCCGGCAACCCTATGCTGCGATATGCCGTCGGTGCCGATCGGCCCCTCGACATCTTCGCTGCTGTCCCGTCCGACTCAATCCAGGAGAAATAGATCGTATGAGTACTGCTATCGCCAAGAACCTCATGGCCGAGATGAAGCTGCTCGGCATGTTCGGCGCCTTCGACGACATCATTGCTTCAGCAACACGCGATCAGATCAGCTACACAGAGTTCCTCGACACGTTGCTGCAAGCCGAAGCCGACTATCGACAAGAGCGCAAGACCGGCTATCGCATCAAAGCCGCCAAGTTCACCTTGCGGCCGGCCTTCGAGGACATCGACTTCACTGCCAGCCGCTCGATCAGCAAGGCGCAGATCAAGGAGCTCTACAGCCTGCAGTGGTTGAGTGAAGGCCGCCCCGTCCTGCTCATCGGCCAGACCGGCGTGGGCAAGACCTTCATCGCGCAGGCTGCGGGACTGCATGCCTGTGCGTGCGGCAAGTCGGTGCTGTACATGACCGTCACGACGTGGCTGGAGAATCTCGCGCTCGCCCGGTCCAGCGGGACGTATCTTCGCTATCGCGATAAACTCGCGCGCCCAGACTTGCTCATCTTCGATGACTTCGGCATGCGCAAGCTGTCTTCCACCGAAGCGCAGGACCTGTGCGAAATCCTCGAAGAACGATCGCTTGGCAAGTCGACGATGTTCACCACTCAGCTGCCCTCGCGCATTGGGCGGAGGTCATTGCAGATCCCGTCATCAGCGATGCGATCCGCGACCGCCTCGAGCACGCCGCGCTCATGATCGACATCACCGGCGAGAGCTACCGCGGCGTCAAGGCCCGGAAACTTGCCAGCAAGAAACACGGCGCGTAAGAATCGCCCACTTCTGCTCCGCCAGTGACCTCAACCGGTGGTCCCCAACTCGGGAAATCGGGCGGTCCTCAACTGGGAAATCGCGCATTCAGCGCGCTACCAGCGTCAGCTGGACTCACATCAGCGTCGCACTCTAGGAACCTAGAACGCCTGCGGTCCGCAATTAAGCCTCTTCCGTGGGCTCAGCAATTAGGTACGGCACCATCTCCGATTCGTGCCATACGCTTGCGGCATTCAAATTACCGCCAGTGAGCTCCTCCGTCCAGCGCTCGAGAACCTCGCGCATCTCCTTCACATAGCCATATCGATTGTAGATCGCAGTCACACTGCCATCGGCATGGCCTAGCACTCGCTTGATCAGTTGCTCGCCGCCGACGCCCAACTGCTCCGCAATCCGAGTCGCGACTGTTCGTCGCAGATCGTGCGGCGTCCACGGCACCACATCCCGCTCGCCGCTCACGGCTGTCATCGCGCGGATCATTCGGCTCTGGGCCTTCGGCCAACCCGACGCTGGCGAAAGGCCGTCGGTGCCGCTGAAGACGTAGTCACCCTGTTGTCCAGCGTAGTTCGCCAACGTGTGTTCGAGTATTTGGACCGCGACCGGCACGAGCGGCACCACATGCACGTGATCGCTTTTGTATGCCTGCGCTGGGATGACCAGCAGCGACTGCCTGAGGTCGATATAGGACTGGCGACAACGCGCCCACTCGCCGGGCCGGCAACCAGTTAGCAGTATCAGGCGATAGAGCGGACCGAACGGATAGCCCAGCGTTCCAGCAGCATACCAAACGACCTGCGCCTCCTCCAAAGACAGCACACGCTCCTTCTTCCTCTTCTTCGGCAGGTTGTCCTCCATGCCAGAGACTGGATTGTCCGCGCGCTTCAGCAGCCGCTCACGAATGCCCCAGTTAATCATCTTACGAAGAACGGCAACTACGCTCCTCGCAGCTTCGATGCCGCCGCGACGGCGCATCTTTCCTTCATGAATTGAAGGCGCCTGAACCATGACCTCTTTCATGAGGCTGCGCACCTGGTCGCGAGTGAGCATGTCGGCCACCACCCGACCTACGCCTCCAACGATGTGAGTTCGAATGGCCATCTCATATCTGGCCCCGGCACGCAGCTGCTTTAAGTGGACATAGTCCGTGAGAAATTTCTCAGCCAGCCCTTCGACAGTGAGGCGCCCAGTCGCTACCCGCTCAAGCGCTTCAACTGGACTCTCACCGCGCCTCGCCTGATCGATGTATGCGTTGGCCTTTGCTCGCGCAGCATGCAAAGAGACCTGCGGGTATGAGCCGAGCGTTAGACGTCTCTTCGGGCCCATCAGCCCATGTCCTCGATCGGTGATGCCACCCTCGCCGAATACGCGGATCATCAACGACCATGTCGCGCCCCGTGTTTTTCCAATTCGCAGCGTAAGTCCGGGCACTGCGCCATCAGGTAACTCGACGCGGCCAGTCCGCGGTTTCGCCAGTACGGTCCGTATCCCTACGTCTGTGAGCTTGTTCATAAGCCACCTCGCTCCTGGGGTGTCACTCCAAATTCGTGGGTGCCAGCCCCAAAATCGCGGTTTCTCAACGTCGCTCTGGGGTGCCACTACAGGGTGAAATTTTGCTCGTCTCTGCCTGAGAAAGCGAGCACCTCCGTGAACTATAAAAGTCGCGAAATACCTATTTTTATAGTCTTTGTGGCACTTCCTCAGTTGGCCCTGGAAGTGGCAGAAGATAATTCGGGCATGTCGTTGCCTTGTCAGATATTTCTTTTCTGCATTCCGTGCACGCGATTAGTGTCATGACCGCCACTCCAAGTGACCCTTTTGCATTCAAGCGTGGCAGGAATCGGCATCACAAGTCTGCGGAAGACATCACATAACGCGCCCATGACAATACCGGATTCCCCGGTGTTGCACGCCATCACGACATTGTCGCCGCTTACGAAGCCAACATTCTCTCCCGCAGGCGACTATAGCCATCGAAGGATAGCTAACGCTGCCGGTCAGGCATAAGCGGCTTTGCGCGGGTTGAGCTGCTTGCTCGTGTTTCGTAAGCGCTCGATCTTCCGCAGCCTGCCCATCTGAGCCGAGATCTGCTGGGGTATGTCGTTTTTTCAACCGACGGAGAGCGACATGTCGAAGCAAGAAGCACGCGCCCAGCGCGCGCACGAGTGGCTAGAACATCTGCATCGATGGAAGGCGGCGGGGGATCGTTGGCGGCCTACGCGAAAAAACATGGGCTGGCGCTGTGGGCGCTGTATCACTGGCGCGGTGTCTTGATCCAAGAGGGCCGCTGGCAGCCAACGCGGCCGCCACGGCAGGCGAAGCTTGGCACGCCTCATCTTGAAGCGGTTCCCCTGCAGTTTGCCCGCGTGGCCGTGACTGAGGCACCGATGGCGCTGTATATCCTTCGATTGCAGCTGGGCAACGGCCGCCGTGCCGAGATCGAGATGCGGCATATGGAACCGCTGCTGCAACTGATCTCGGCCATCGAGCGGCAGCCATGATGCGCCCGGGCGCGGAGGTCGCCGTGTATCTGTGCGTGGCGCCGGTTGATGGTCGTAAGCAGGCGGCGAGTCTGGCGCTGCTGGTCGAGCAAAGCCTGGGCCGCAACGTGTTCGAGCCCGCGTTGTATGTCTTTACGACACGTCGACGCGATCGCGTGCGGATCTTGTACTGGGAGCGCAATGGGCTATGCCTGTGGAGCAAGCGCTTGGAGCAACAGCAGTTCATCTGGCCGCGTTCGGCGCCTGGCGAGACAGTGACGATGAACGGACGTACGTTGAACGCGTTGTTGGACGGGTTCGATGTCTTCAGTCAGGGGCATCGTGAGCTCGAGATTCGCCGCGTGGGATAATGGCTGAGCGAACGCTGGCGATTGTTTGCTTTCTGTTTGATTCTCCCTTCACGTTTG
Source organism: Steroidobacter sp. (assembly GCF_036406195.1). Lineage (GTDB taxonomy): Bacteria > Pseudomonadota > Gammaproteobacteria > Steroidobacterales > Steroidobacteraceae > Steroidobacter. The sequence goes on along the minus strand of NZ_DASWVW010000050.1, from coordinate 15,513 downwards.
TTTCTTTGAACGTTCCGGCATGCGATACTTCAACGCATGCTGGAGCCCTCCTCAGTCACCGACGCACAAGCGCAGATTGCGCAGCTCCAGGCGTTGCTATCCGAGCGTGATCGACGCATCCGACTGTTGGAAGAAGTGCTGCGCCTGATGCGTGTCGAGAAGTACGGTGCGAGCCGTGAGAAGCTCGGCGAGGCGCCCGGTCAGCGCGGGTTGTTCAACGAAGCCGAGGCGGCGATGGAGATTCTGGAAGCCGCCGAGATCGACGCGCCGCTGATCGCCACGCCGCTGCGTGAGGATAAAGCCCCCGCAAAGTCCTCTGGCCGTAAAGCGTTGCCCGCCCATCTGCCACGCATCGAGGTGCGTCATGAACTGCCCGCAATCGAGCGCATCTGCGGCTGTGGTTCGGCACTCCACGAGATCGGCGCGGAGACCTCCGAGCAGCTGGACATCATCCCGGCGAAGATCCAAGTCATCCGACACGTGCGACCGAAGTATGCGTGCGCCCACTGTCACGTCGGCGTGAAGGTCGCGCCCGTGCCGGCGCAGATTCTGCCTCGAAGCAACGTGTCGTCCCGATTTCTGGCCCATCTGATCACCTCGAAGTTCGTCGATGGGTTGCCCTTCTATCGACTGCAAACGGTGCTGGCTCGCCATGAGATAGCCATGCCTCGCGGCACGCAGGCGGCCGTGACGATCAATGCGCACGTGCCGGTGGTGCCGCTGCTGAACCTGATGGATGAGCGGATGCGAGCCTACGGTTACATTCGCATCGATGAGACGCCGGTGCAGGTGTTGAAGTCCGGCACCGATAGCACACAACAGTGGATGTGGGTCAGAGTCGCCGGTCCGCCCGGACAACGATGTTCTGTTTGACCATGACCCGAGTCGAAGCGGGCAAGTGGCGGCAAGGTTGCTGGAGGGCGCCTGCGGCTATGTCCAAAGCGATGGCTACGCGGCGTACGATGCCGTGGCGGCGTCGCTGCAACTGACGCACGTCGGCTGTTTTGCTCATGCGAGGCGCCGCTTCTTTGAAGCCGTGCAGGCGCTGCCAAAATCGGAGCAAAAGAACAACACCGCTGCGCATGAGATCGTCCGGCGCATTGATGCACTGTATGCAATTGAGCGTGAGATCAAGCACCTTTCAGACGACGAGCGGCGTCAGGTGAGACAAACCCGGGCAGTACCGCTGCTCGATTCGTTACATACATTCGCACAGTCGCTGCAAACGCAGACCTTGAGTTCGGGCAAGCTCGGTGAGGCGCTCGCGCATCTCAACAAGCAATGGACCAAATTGATTCGCTATATCGAGGATGGTCGCCTCGCCATTGATACCAATCTTGCGGAGAACGCGATTCGGCCCTTCGCTCGGGGCAGGCGCGCCTGGCTGTTCGCTGACACCGTCAAAGGTGCTAAGGCCAGTGCGGCGTTCTTTAGCTTGGTCGAGACCGCCAGGGCGAATGGATTGGAGCCCTAAGCGTATCTCTGCTGGCTGTTCGAACGGCTGCCACACGCGAAGACGGTTGAGGACTTCGAGGCCTTGCTGCCCTTCAGCACATTCGATCTCTCGCCGCAATAACGGGGAAGATCTCTGAAGATCTCCCGCTTACACTCCAGCGGCAGCGTTCGTGGAAAAAGGATTTCATGCACCGGACGATTGTGACCAGCGAGGTATGCAACGAAGCAATCAATGATTGCCCCACCCAACTCGTGCTGTTCGCGCATTCTCATAACGTCGAACATGTCCCGCGGATGCTGACGATCCATTGCCGCGACCAGTTTGCTTCCGTAGAGCTCGGCCGTCTCGAGCATCGGCACTTCAATGTCGGTGGTGAATACATCCTGTGCCCGATCACAGAGCCTGGCACGGACGGTCGGCAGCACAGTGCCTCGGAAAACGAAGTTCACGTCGACTTTCACGCGTGCATCCGGCGCCTCTACCAGGAGCTTGACGTCGTCTCCTGACTTGCTCGTCGGCAGCGAGGCGCGATAACCCATCTTGCTGATGAGCGACTTCGAGGCAAGAAGGTCTTCGCCGATCGCTCGCAAGGCTTCTTCGCGGCCGAGCGTGTAGTCAGTGAAGACAACGTCGATGTCAACGGACAACCGCGGAAGGTCCTGAACGAAGAGGTTCAGCGCCGTACCGCCTTTCATCGCGAAGCGAGGCGACTGAAACACTGCTGGCGCGATCGAGCAGAAGCCGGACGGTATTGATGTAGTTGTCGTTCATGAACGTCGCAGATCGAGGCGTTCCCCAGATTTCGAGACGCCGACCCAGCGCTTACCGCCACCTAATCGCTGACTATGGCGCTTTGCAATGGCAGCCCACGGCAGATCGAATTCTTTAGACAGGGATTCAGCGAGGCGTATCACCTTGATGCGAGTCACGTGAGCCATCAACTGTTCGAGCACATTGGTGCGCAGAGAGCGCAATCCTTCAACGAGTTGCCGGGCCTCCTCGAGCGACTGGTTCTTGCCAACGTCGCTGAACAACTCGAGCATCGCGCGCTCTGGTACTGACACGAGCACCTCCGGCCTACCGTTCGGCAACGGCTGGAGCCCGAAGCTTTGCTTCAAGTTCGCATCGAACAATTGGGTGACTTGATATCGACTCTGAAATCGTTCCGTGAACCAGGAAGGCAGTGCGATGCGATCATCTCCCCACAGACTGAGCACCTCCCGGAAGCTAACGTTGTGACGCACGCCTCGCCAATCGAGCGCGGTTTTTGAGCCGACATGAAAGCCTGATATGCGTCCACTCAGAAAGGCCAGACATCCATCTCGCGTCAACGTATCTCCGGGAAGCATGTAGACGCCGCGGGCAAGATGCACGAGCCAGCCACTGCGCGCCAGAGCCGAAGCGCGGTATGCAGTGACGCCGTGCTTCGCCAACTGATCGACGCCGAGCGGTTCGCCGCGGGGCAATGCCACCAAGGCGGTTTTGAATGAAAAATTCGCTCTAGTTGACGGCATAAGCCAACTATACCGAGCCAATCATGCCTAGACAATGCCAGGGCGCATTGAAAAATCATCATAGTTGTGGCATGGCGACAACAACTTCGAAGAATCCATTCTAGGGACATCGTCTCGGATATACGCCGCAGCCGCAGCGAGCTACTAACCTATTGACTGTTTCGAGTTTTGATCGACCCCACGACTTATGTATGTGAAGGCCGGCCTTCCGCCGCGGAATGATTGCTCTACGGGCTCATCCGATGGAATCGGACACAGAAAGCCCTTCGCGGACCACTGCCGAGATGGAAGTACGGCGCTCGTCCTTGTAGCTCGTCACGTCGCTGTCCATGCCGACCTCCTGAATCCACCAGTCAGGCGCGATGCATTGATCCCCGGCCCGAAACTCGTGAGCATGCGAGTCCTGCCACCCCATCACCCATTGCAAATAGTTGTGAAGCGCGGCGAACGTCCCCTGATTGGAAACGACGATGCGCCGCCAGATCAGCGGCTCGATGTCCAGGAGTTCCACTCGCAAGGCGACGAGAGTCGCTTTTGATTGTGAAGGCATTCGCTCTTATATAGAGCTAGATTCAGGTCCAGCCTACCGATACGCTGAAGATTGCGATTTACCCGCCAAACTACGCATAAATCAGCGACCGTGGGACCATGCTGGGATTGGCACCTCAGCCATACGGCGATTTTAAGTATAAAATAGCGACAAACATTCAATATTATGACTAAACTTGCGACATAAGGTAGGTCAACCAGCTCCCTTACCTGGAGAATCGCGACAATGCCGTTGGTGGTAGCCCCCGGAGACGATCGAGCCGAGGCTCGACGCGTGCAGCGCAGGGCCGAGCAAGGCGAGTTGCGACGCATCTACAAGGGAATCTACACCACCGACCTGGTGCAGCCGATGGAGACGATCGTGCGTCGGCACCTGTACGAACTCTGCGCGATCCTGACCACCGACAGCATCATCTCTCATCGGTCCGCGCTCGAAGCGAAGCCAACGGCGGGCGGAAACTATTACCTGACGGGCTCGTACCGGCGTGACATCCAGCTCCCCGGCGTAAAGCTGCGCATCGCCGAAGGAAAAGGCCCGCTGGACTCCGACATCCGCATTCCCACCTTTCATGGAAACGCACGTTTCAAGCCAGGCCCGGGCGTTGCTCGAGAACCTGGTCCCGAGTCGAGGTGATCCCGCAGAGAAGCGAACTTGGGGACCAAAAGGAGTCGAACAGTGGCTCGACCGATTCATTGCACGAGACGTCACCGGCGCCGTCAATCATATTCGAGACCAGGCGAGAGCGATCGCTGAGCCGCTCGAGCTAACCGAGGAGTTCAAGCAGCTCGACGCAACGATTGGCGCCCTGCTGGGTACGCGCAAGACCAAGCTGCACGCACCAATCGCCATAGCTCGAGCCGCAAGGCGTCCGTACGACGATGATCGATTGGAGCTGTTCGAGCAACTCGCCTCGGAGCTTCAACAGAACCCACTCATCGTTCCCGGCGTCGACCCCAACGAAGATCGATATCTGCAGGCATTCGTCGAAACGTACTTCTCGAACTACATTGAAGGAACGGAGTTCGAGATCGAGGAAGCCCACGACATCGTCGTGAACGGCCGGCCGCTCGAATATCGAGAGGATGACTCACACGACATCCTGGGGACCTACCAGGCCATCCTGGCCTCCAAACATGACCCGAGACTTCCTGAAAGCGCTGAACAATTTGTCGGGCAGCTCCAGGAATGGAACCGCCTGGTAATCGAGTCCCGGACGGACAAGCGTCCGGGCGAGTTCAAGACCCAAGCGAACCGCGCGGGAAACACGGTCTTCGTGAGCCCCGACATGGTTATCGGAACGCTTATGAAGGGTTTCGAGATCATCATGAGCGGGGCTACGCCGGCCAATCGCGCGGCGATCGCCATGTTTGTAGTTGCAGAGGTTCACCCATTCAATGACGGCAATGGACGTACCGCGAGAGTGGCCATGAATCACTATCTCACCAGCGCTGGGCTGACGCGCATCATCATTCCGACGGCCTTCCGCGACGATTACCTCTCCGCGATGACTGGAGGACATCCGACGCCCCTGGGCCGCATGCTCGAGCGGGCAGCGCGATTCAGCCGCTGGTTGGACACAAGCAGCAAAGAGCTGCTGCTTCGAAATGCTTCGCACTTCAAACGCCATGCTCCAGCCTTCGGAGGGAAAACTGACCTTCGATGATTCGAGCGCGGCGGGCGATTCTGCTGAATAAAGGATCCGGGCCCAACAAGAAATCCGACTATCGCGTGCAGGCAGTGGTGACGCTGCCTGTGATGCACTGATCAGCCATCCGGACTTGCTCACGCGCGACTTGCTCTTGCCAACATACTTTGGAAAGAGGCGTCCACCGGCAGCTCACTTCCCCGATAAGACACCGTGCCGTCCTCAGAAATCGCAACATGAAACGGCTCGGAAGAGATCAGGATCTCTTTCAACGTCCGCGCAAACCAGTTTGTATCCCCAGTTAGTATCCCTTGGGCTACAGAATCGGAAGGGCTACGGGTAATTGTAGCCCGTAGGCTACCGCGCCGATCCGTTGCTGCTGAGGCGTGGCCGTGCGGCACTTTCACGGCTGGTGTGGCGATCGCTTTCGTAGAACGCCTGATCGAAGTTGGGCGTGCGGCATGAGTGCTTCGCAAGGCAACCAACTGTGGTCGTAGCAGTCGACAAGAGACCACGGGGAATTGCCCAACTCGTCTGGGGAAAGTTCGCGCAATCCGACCCCGTTGACGCATTCACCATGCAGCTGAGACGAGCCCTCAGGCGAAGCGTCGCGCGGCCTACCAAGATCTCGATGCCTGTGCAACCTGCCTGACAGTTGCTGCGACAACGGCAAGCCCTTTTGCGACGGGCGATTGACATTGCTCAATCTCGGAGGCCAGCGGTGTTGACCCGACGCGACGTCGGTGAAACACTCGAAACGTTGCAGCCACCTGGCCTGCAACAACTCGCACAGCGTCCTGCAACGTCGTGCGCCTGAACAGCCCGGAGCCCCATTCGTGCCAGCGACCTCTCTGCGAAAGCCCAAGATCTGCGTCCTCAGTTACCATGGGCTCAGCGCCCTCGTGCACCACGTGATCCCTGAATTCGAGCAGCGCGCCGACATCTCGGTCATGGAGGTCGCATATCACGACGCGCTGGATCTTGGGCGCGAAATCAAGCGACGCCGTCAATACGACGTAATCGTCACAGCCGGAAGAAATGCGGCGCTGCTGCGCTCAGCGCTATCGTTTCCGGTCGTGTCAATCAAGATCACGGGCTACGACCTGCTGGAGGCCCTGACCAAGGCGCGCGCCGTATCCGACCACATCGGCGTGGTGATCTATCGAGAGAAGATCCGGGAGCTCGAGGCGATCAAGGATCTGCTCCAGGTGCGTGTGACGCAGCGAACCTACGAATCGATCGAGGACGGCCGTGCCTGCTTCCAGGCGCTGCATGATCAGGGACTGAAAGTCGTGGTCGGATCCAGCCGGGTCGTAGAACTGGCGAATGCGTGCGGCATCTCAGGCATTCTGGTCTACAGTGAAGACTCGGTTCGACAAGCTTTCGAGGAGGCGCTGCAGCTGGCCGAGCTCGCTGTGCTGGAGGCGGCGCGCTATGAGAACCTCAACACCATCGTGCGCTGCCTTCATGAGGCGGTGCTGACCGTCGACTCTCACCATCGCATCACGGCGATCAATCCACTCATGGAGCGTCTGCTCGGCACCCAAGCCGGCAGCCTGCTCGGCCGCGACTTGTGTGAGGTCGACCCGGGCTTATCTCTCGAGAACGTCCTCATGGACGGCGAAACCGAGGTCGACTCAGTCGTTCAGTACGAAGGCAAGTCCTACGTGATGACGAAGAGTGCGATCCGCGAGTTGAACGTCATTACAGGCGCGATCCTCGTGTTGTACGACGCGCAGGCCATACAGCGCGCCGACGTCACGGTACGCTCGCGTCGCAAGTCCAAGGGCCTGCAGGCACGCTACCACTTCCAACAGATCGTCGGCATCAGCCCGGCCCTGAAGCAGGCGCGGGCTGTGGCGGAGCGCTGTGCCAAGTCGCAATCTACCGTGCTGATCACGGGGGCGAGTGGAACGGGTAAGGAACTGTTCGCGCAGGCGATTCACAACGCGAGCAGCCGTAGCAACGGACCGTTCGTCGCCTTGAACTGCGCGGCCTTTCCCGAATCCCTGCTCGAGAGCGAGTTGTTCGGCTACGAAGACGGCACCTTCACCGGCGCGCGCAAGGGCGGCAAGCCCGGCCTGTTCGAATCAGCGCATACAGGCACTCTGTTTCTCGATGAAATCGGCGATATGCCGACTCCTCTGCAGACCCGCCTCCTACGCGTCCTTCAGGAACGCGAGGTCGTGCGCCTCGGCGGCCTCCAACCCATTCCAGTGGACGTGCGCGTGATCGCTGCGACACATTGCCAGCTGATCGAAAGGATCCGCGAAGGGAAATTCCGCGCCGATCTCTTCTATCGGCTGAATATCCTGCGGCTGTCGCTCCCCGCTCTGCAAGAACGGCCAGAAGACATCGGTCCGCTGGCTCTGCACCTCCTGCAGCAGAGCCTGCGCCGTCAAGGATGTTCGCTGCCAGTGAACCAAGTGCTCGACCCAATGCTGCCAGTACTGCTGAAGTACGACTGGCCGGGCAACGTCCGCGAGCTGGAGAACATCATGGAACGCTTGGCGGCCTATCTGGCGTCTTTTGAGCCCGGGGCCGAGATCGACTATGAGGGCTTCCTGCTCGAAGCGCCAGAATTGCAAGGCGTCGGGCAGCAGTCCGAGCCGACCGCCGCGTTCGCGTTGCTGGCCAACGCGCCCAAGCTGGACACAGCGACTGTTCTGAACGCGCTGGAGCGCGCACGCGGCAACAAGCAGCTGGCCGCCGACATTCTTGGAGTAAGCCGAACGACTTTGTGGCGCAAACTGCGCGATTTGCAGAGCGCCTACCCCGAGGCAAGCGGTGCATAGCGCAGCGATTTGAGAGGCAAACCAGGGCGGACCACTATGGAGTTGCCTGAGGCAGAACATCAGGTTGCTCCCTGACTCCCTCCTCCGGGCGTCCAGAGGTCATGCCGCTTCCGGGCCCATTCCGCCATCTCCCAGATCACGTTCGTCGGTGCGGCCATGACCAGGGCGTGGCGATCCACGGCGATGAGCGCGCGCAGAAGATTCCGGCCTGCACGGGCGCGGATCATGCTGAGATGCTCACGTGCAAGCTGTTCGGGCGCGATCGACGCAGTTGAAAACGGAATGGCGTTTGCTGCCTTCGCTTCGAACCATGGCCAGAAGAAATGAGCTGCACGCACGGCGCTCCAGGTGGCCGCCAGGTACTGGCCGAAGCGGTCGGGCGACGGGTCGGGAATCGCCGCTTGCCAACGCGGCGAGTGCTGCGGCAGCGGGATGTGCGCACAGATTGCGCCCCAGCCCCGAGCGCCAAGCTCAATCGCCTCCTGTGCGGCGAGTAACGCGGACCATCCCTCGCCGACGATGAGCGGAGTTCCGCGAACACCGATCGCGGTGATCGCTGCGGCCACAATCGTGCCCCAGGTTGAGAGATCCGGTGCGCAATCCGCTGGCCAATCATCGGACAGACCGTGTCCTGGTAGATCTATGGCAAGCGCGTCGCCCAGCTCAAGCAGTTCCACCGATCTGCCCGGACCATGCAGCAGCACCGTCGTCGCATCGGGTGCGCCACGCCAGTGAATCAGCCCGTCGAAATCCGCCTGGGTCACGCGCACGAAGCCACCGTCGTTGCTTTCGGCGAGCGGCGGACAGGGCGGCGTGGGCGTCTGCAACAGATGTGCGAGACACACTGCTTCGAGATCACTGGGCGTCGCGACTGGCTGAGCTTTCCAGTTCGGCGGCATCGCGCCGAGCCGCTCGATATGCGCCTGCAACGGATCACCGTTGTAGGCCGCAATCAGCACGGGCGGGGTTATGGCGTCAGGGCCGGGGATGTCGCTGCTCGAGCGTAACGCAGCGCCGTAAGCCGTTCGATAGGCGTCGCCGCTCTCGAGTATGTCCCTGACCATTCCATCGATCCTCAGAGGATCGTCGTGCGCCACACTGAGGCGATTGCAGTCGCGCACGTCGAACCAGGGGAAGAACCAGGTCTGCTCGAGGCATCGATTCCAGAGCCAGGTCAGATGCTCGCCATAAGGGCTTGGTCGGAAAGGCGGCAAATAGAATTGATCGAACATCGCCATTTCTTCGCGCGTCCACACGGCATAGCCGCCGATGGCGAGGGTCGTGAAGCGATGCGGATCTCGCCTCATTGCGTTGACCAGAACCATGCCCCCCGTGTGAAAGCCATAGGCAGCAGTTTTCTTCAGTCCGATGGCGTCGAGAAACTCCAGCAGTGCCTGCGCGAACGCGCGGATATCGGGCTCGCCGGGCAGAGGATCGGACTGACCGTATCCGGGTGTGTCTGGAGCAATGCAGGTGAAATGACGCGCCCACCTCTGCATGAGCGGAGCGTATTCGGCGGAGCTGCGCGGGCTCTGGTGAACCATCAGCAGCGCAGGGCCGGTTCCGGCCTTCCGGTAATGCACCCGGCGACCGCCAATCTGGATGAAGTGTCGACTGATTCTCATGAGCAGGTCCGTAGAGCTGAGGGCGGCTGACGCCAGCACTCTCCTTCAGGTGCCACACATATATATGTGTGGCATGTGTCGCCCGGCAGCGTTGTGGACAGTCGTGAAAGGCACGTCGGCCGCCTATCGAAGATGGGGCGGGCCGACTTCACTCACAATGCACAACCTGAGCGGCCACATTCCTCAGCAGTCGATCAGTCCGGCCGCGTGATGAACGCGGCGACTGCCTCGCTCCATTCCTCAGGCTGCTGATCGACGATGTCATGCGTGCCGCCGATCAGCTCCACGTACTCGAAGTCGGGCCGCATCTCCTTTGCGCGCTTCGCGTGTTCGTAGATGTCGTCTCCAGTGTTCGTGAGTATCAGGGTGCGGTGCTTCAGACGCTTGAGCGTCGCAGCGTGATCGTAGCGATACGCGACGTGGTGTCCCCACCAGTAGGGGCCACGTCCCTGGTACTTTTCGACGACGATCCGCGTGATGACCGCCGGATCCGGATCTGGCCCGTACATCCGCTTGCGGGCCTCGAAACTGGTCGCGAGATGGCTCCCATCGAGCTTGGGTCTGCCGCGCTCGTGGCTGCGCGCGCCGCTCTCGATGTACTTCTGGCGCTCTTCTTCCGTAATCGGAAAGGGACCGTTCAGTATCAGTCGCCGCACGCGAGATGGTGCGTTCAGCGCCACCTCGGTCGCAATCAGCCCGCCGGTATGGTGCCCGAGAATGTCCGCCTGCTCGATACCGAGATGATCGAGCACGCTCACGACCGACCTCGCCCAGTCCTCCACGCGAGGGATCGCTGGCGGCGGATCCGAGAACCCGAAGCCCGGCGTATCGATGGCGACGAACCGGACGCCTCGATTCACGAGCGGTTTGAACGCCGCTTCGAACTGTCGCGCCGACGCGGGCGACTGGTGCAGCAGCACGAGCGGCCGCGGGTTGCGCGGCGACTTCACCAGCCCCACCGAGTCGTGGAAATGCACGAGGCCGTACGGACCGCGTGCGTAACCCCGACCCATGATGCCGTCGAAGTCGGGTGCGCACCGCTCCCGGCTCTTCGCCGAAACCTGCCCGGACCATCCAGTCGCTGCGAGCGCGGACGTCGCGCAACCAAGCTTTATGAAGCTCCGACGATCGTTCATCGACTTCTCCCAGAAGCACCGCCGATCTTCCGCTCGCGCGGAATCAAAGCGAGCTCACCACCTCTATCGCCGCACGCTCAGCAGATTCGAGCGCCGCTTCCATGCCGCGGTTGGCGACCGCCGTGTGTTCGCCGCAGAAATGCACGCGGCCATGCACGCTCGCCATCGCGGGACCGAACTGCGTGATCTGCCCGGGCGCGTACACCGCCCAATCGCCGCGGGAGTACGGATCCAGATCCCAGGAGTGATAGCCGACGCACTCGAGCGCGCCGCGGGCCGCGGGCCGAATCGATTCGATCTCGGCGATCACCCGCCGAATGGCTTCCTCGCGCGGCAGGCGATCGAGGAAGGCAGCCTTGCGGCCGCGCGGGTTCACGACGATGCAGGTGACCTCGCCTTTGTCGCCGACGGTCGCCGAGACCGTGCCGATGAAGCTGTCCGTCCACATCGCCGGGCTGAGGCCGTCCTGCTCCCAGAACGGCCGAAGAGGCCGCAGGAAGATCATCGTGTTGATCATGTACGGCACCGTCGCGACCGCTGCAGCGTGCCGGCCGCTCAGCACTGGATCGAATCGCACATTGCGCACCACCGAGTACGGTAGCGAACAGATCACACGCCGACCTTGATAACGGCTGCCGTCGACGCATTGCACCGTCGCACCGTCCGAGTCGGTGGAGATCGCCACGATCTCGCGGTTCAGATCGACGGGCCGCTGCAACTTCGCCGCCATCGCTTTCGGGAGTTGGTAGTTTCCGCCAGCAACGGCGTACATCTCTGTTCCGATGCTCACCTGCCTGAGGCCCCAGACGTCGTTGAAGCCGTACATGAGCACGGAGACATCGTGCGCTGACGTCCCGAAGTACGGATTCTCAGAGTAAGCGAGACGGATCACGTCATCCGCCACGCCGCGCTCCGACAGATAGGCGTGCACCGAGACGTCGAAGGGATGAACCGCCGGCGAGTGCCAGTCTTCCGGCGTCTTGAGAGGATTGCGGCCAGCCATAGCGAAGCGAGGCAGTTGCCACGGCATGAGGCTGCGCGCCTCCTTCGGCAACCGGTTGTACCGTGAGGTCGGCCACTCTTCTTCCGGGACGATCTGGCCGTTCATCACGAGCTGCGTCTTGGCGTAAGCCGCTCCCCGCCGCGAGACCTCCGTGAGCGGCAGTCCCATGCGCCTCGCAGCGTCCAGGACGCGTCCGTAGCCGGATCCGAAAACGGAACCGCCCACTTCCGGATGGCCGGGCAGATCGAAGCGAGTGAAGACGCGGCCTCCCACTCGGTCGCGCGCCTCGATCACCTGCACATCGAGGCCCGCCTCCTCCAGCAGAACGGCACTCCAGAGCCCGGAAAGTCCGGCGCCGATCACGATCACGTCCGCACGTGCGTCACGCGCCGGCGCATTCGTCCGCGCCGCTTTCGCCGGCTGCGCACGCATCGTCGCCGCCCCCACCGCAGCGGCAGCTGCGCCGCTCATGAATGTTCGTCGCGTCAGTTGCGACATCGTCAGTTCCCCTTTACCAGGTCTGCAGCATTTTTCGCCTTTTCAGGCATCGCCTGTTCGAACAGTCGCCGCCACGTGGCCGGCATCTGTTCGTAGGCGAACACCTTCCGACCGTAACAGCGCGAGACGAAGCTGCCGGGCAAGTCGCCCATCCGCAGCCATTTCGGCCACGACAAGATGTCGGTGAAGTACTGCACGGCCGGTGCGCTCTTCACTTTTGGATTCGCAACGTCCGCGAGTTTGCCGACGTAGGTCGACCAATCGTTGACGTGGAACGGCTTCAAGCCCGAAGCCGGATCCACTGGCACTGAATTCATCACCATGTCGCCGCGGATGACGACGTCCTCGCCCTCGATCCAGCCCGGCCCAGGCGCATCGCTGCGGGTCGTCTTCATACCCGAAGATTCACCGCCGCCGAACGCGGAGCCGCCCTCGGGACTGAACACCGTGCGCCATGGCTTCGGCTCGATGTACGTGACGGGCACGACTTCCTCCGTATACGGGTTACGGAACGACGTGAGCAGCTCCCCCGAGTTCACTGGCGTGTAGAAGTTCGCACTGGCCATGGTGACCTCGTACGAATCCTCGCTCAGGTCGCGCGTTGTGAACCACGCACCCACGTACATATCCCAAAAGGGCGTGGCGACCGAGTCCACGACGCCGTACCGCGTGCCTCGCATCCACCAGAACGTGACCGAATTGTCGAGGGAATAGGCCAGCCTGCGAAAAGCCAGCGCGAGTTGCCGCTTGTCCTCGAGATCGAGCGATCGCGATCCGCGCGCAGCGCGCGCCGCGCTCGCGGTCTGGCCGATCGTCGCCATGCCCGCCGCAGCACCCATCAATCCAAGAACAGTACGTCTCTTGATCATGCAAGCATCTCCTGAATCGATCTCGTGCTACCAGTTCTTGCGGCTCGCGTAATAGCGCGAAGCATCGGCGGAATCCGCAGGGATGTAGCTCGAATGCATGTTCGCGCCGTGCCGCGGCGCATATTTCGTGTACACGGGCAGCAGCATTTCCATCGGAACGCCTGGCGGTATGCTCCGCGTCCGACGGAACTCCGCGATCGGAATAGCCGTCGTCACGAACTCCTCGTGCACGGAGCGCGCACGCGCTGCAGCCTTGCCATTGGGACCGAAGATGGCCGTGTCGCCGGCGCCGGAGAACTCCGGAAAGCCCAGCGTCTCAGGCGAGACGGACTGGTTGCAGACAACCGTCCAGAGCCGGTTGTGCGCCGACATCAGCTGCGCTTCTTCGACGTTGTAGCCGCCGGAGGACGAGCTCAAACGCAGCTCGAGCCCTTTCATCGCCATCGCGCGGACGATGTCCGGCTGCCCTGGCGTCACGGAGCACGAAATGTTGCCGATGTCGGTGCGCGCGATCGACAGCACCTCATCCTCGCCGTACATTTCGCGATAGCGGTCGAGCACGTCGTAGATGGACGTGGTGAAGATATCCCAGTCCGGCCGGAAGCCGCGCATGTTGTTCGTCTTCCAGTGGTTCGCGACGACCTTGCCGTCCGGTCCGATCAGAATCCCGTTCAACAGCAAGTGGCCGGGCCAGTCGCGATCCCTCACGTACGCGCCGAACGTGATGTAGCAGCCGTACTGCTTCGCCTTCGCGCCGAGCGCTTCCGTTTCAGGCCCCGGAACCTCGATTGAGATGCGCAGCGATTCCTCGCGCGTCCACGTGTTCCATCCCGACAGCGGTTGCTCGTTGAAGCAGACCAGATGCTGCCGACCAGGAAAGCCGTTCGCGGCGTCGATCAAGTCGATCATGTGCTGCAGGTTGGCCTGCATCTCGCGTTTCGGGTTCTTCGTGTCCCGAATCGCCCGCATGATCGACTGTACGGCGGTCACCCGCAGCACATCGGCGCGCAGAGGAACGGTTTCGTACTTGCCGTCGATGGCCACGCTGACGTTCGCATCGCCAGCCTGCGCCGCCGAGTGCGCTGGCCGCGATAGCGCACCGCTGGCAGCCAGGGTGACCGCACCCGTCGCTCCCGCACGCAGCAAATTTCGCCGCGCGGGGGAGCGTGGGCCGCCGCTGTCATGTTGGTTCATGTTCATGTACTCCTAGCCGAATCAGCGTTCACCTGGACTTTCCGGGTCGCGGCAACTCGCCTTACTGCTGCGCCTGTGCCGCAGCGGCTGCGGTTGCGGACTTCAGATAGGCGATAATTGCGGCGCGGTCCGCCGGGGCCTGGACGCCGGCGAACACCATCGTCGTGCCCGGGACCATGCCCGAGGGACGCTGCAGCCATTTGTCCAGGTTCTCGTCGTTCCAGACGACACCGCTCTTCTTCAGCGCTGCGGAGTAAGCCTTGTAGCCGGGCGCAGATGCAGCGGGGCGCCCAAAAAATCCAGTCAGATTCGGGCCGACTTTCTGCACTGAGCTCGGCTGGGTGTCGTGGCAGGCGCGACACTGCATGAACAGCAACTGTCCGCGCTTGGTCGCTGCATCGTCCGCACCCAAGGCCGACGCTGACAGGGCCAACATGGAAGTCATCACGATCGCTATGCGGGCCATCATTTGGGCTCACCTTTTCTCGACACTATTACGAAACTCCCGGTCGAGGAACGCCTTGACGTCCCTGACCGTCTCCTCCGGCCGCTCGATATGCATCAGATGGCCGCCGCCTTCATAGATGATCTTCTGCACGCTCTTTGCGTTCTTCAATGCATCCGCGAATTGCTGGGCGGTTTCGGCGGACAACGCATTGCTGCTGCCTCCCCAGAGCACCAGCGCCGGGGCCCGAACGCGGCCGAGCACTCGAACCGGATTGCCGCGCTCATAGAGCTGCCTGCCGAGAAACGCTTCGCGATCGCGGCCGACGATGTTCCAGTAGTCCGCCTTGCGCTGAATCATCTCCGGCGTGATCTTGCTGTGATCGTTGATGATCGTCTTGAATAACGAAGTCAGCTCCTCGGTCGTTGTCGTCTTCGGCTTGAACACCGCCGCCTCGCGGGGGCGCTCCGTCGTTCCGCCACGACCGCCGTATTCGATGCCCGCCGAGTTCTGCAGGATCAGCGCAGAGACTCTGTCGGTGCGCGTGCCGGCGTAGCGAAAGGCGACGAGTCCGCCGTAGGACGTGCCCCCGATCGCGAAGCGCTCGATGCCCAGATGATCCATGAGCGCGTCGACCATCGTGAGATAGCGATCGATCGAGTAGTTGCCGCTCGGCACCGGGCCCGTCAGTCCGAAGGCCGGCAGATCGAAGCGCACGACGCGATAGCTCTTGCTCAGAACCTTGACCCAGCCGTCCCAGTCCATGAGGTCGCCACCGGAGCT
>NZ_DASWVW010000049.1:0-25603 GCF_036406195.1 Steroidobacter sp. | reverse complement strand
CATGTGGGAATACCCGGTGGCGCGCGCCTGGGCCGATGCGCGTGCCCAGCGGATCTACGGGGGCGCGAACGAGATCATGCTGGAGCTGATCGCACGCACGCTGGATTGAAGCAGCGAGGCGATCGTTCCACCTTTGATGCGCGCGTCGGCGCGTAATAACGAGGAGCTTTGCAGATGGGACCGCTCGAAGGCGTCCGAGTACTCGAGATCGGCGGCGTCGGTCCGACGCCGTTCTGCGGCATGATGCTCGCGGACCTGGGTGCGGAAGTCGTGCGCTTCGAGCGCGCTGGCGCCGGTGTACTGGAAACTTCGCCCAAGGATCCGCTGTTACGCGGTCGTCGTTCGATCTCGCTGAATCTGAAGCAGCCGCGGGCCATCGAGGTTGCCCTGCGACTGGTCGAGAGCGCGGACGTGCTGATCGAGGGATTCCGTCCCGGTGTGGCGGAACGTCTCGGCCTCGGACCCCAGGTGTGCCTCGCTCGCAATTCCCGGTTGATCTACGGACGCATGACCGGTTGGGGGCAGGAAGGTCCGCTGGCTCAGGCGGCAGGACACGACATCAACTACATCGCGCTCAGCGGCGCGTTACATCTCATCGGTACACCGGGCGGCAAACCAGTGCCGCCGCTGAATCTGGTCGCCGACTTCGGCGGCGGAGGTATGCTGCTCGCCCTCGGGGTACTCGCAGCGCTGCACGAGGTGCGACGCTCTGGTCAAGGCCAGGTTGTCGACGCCACCATGCTGGATGGTGTCGCCGCGATGATGGCGATGTACTTCGGTTTTCGGGCACAGGGCCAGTTCCGGGACCGTACTGGCGAGAATTTTCTCGCCGGCGCCGCGCCGTACTACGACGTCTATGAAACGAAGGACGGTGCATACGTCGCGATCGGTTCGCTTGAACCGCAGTTCTACGCGGAGTTGCTCGAGCGTCTGGGACTGGACCGCGAGCGCTACGCAGCGAGCGGCATGCCAGCTCTGGACGAAGCCACGCGCCGCGAGCGCTGGCCCGAGCTGCGTGAGGCAATTGCGAGCGCGTTTCGCAGCCGCACGCGTGCAGAGTGGTGCGAGCGTCTGGAAGGAACCGATGTGTGTTTCGCACCGGTGCTCAGCCTCGAAGAGGCGCCGTGCCATCCCCACAACCTTGCCAGAGGCACGTTCATGGAAGTCGACGGCCTGCTGCAGAACGCGCCCGCACCGCGCTTCAGCCGTTCGACGCTCGATGCACCCCGCCCGCCACGCAAGCCCGGCGAGGACAGCGATGCGCTACTGTGTGAAGCCGGCTACAGCGAGGCGGAAATAGAAATCCTTCGTCGGGAGGGAGCGCTGAGCTAAGTCCGGCTAAATCCAATGGTGCTTGGTTAACTGTCTTTGTCGCAGCGGTTCGCGGATAGCGGATAGCGGTTAGCCAGAAATGAGCCAAATCCTGGCCTCCGTTCTTCCCTAACCGCTAACTGCCAACCACTGGAGGGCGCTAACTAAGTGCCATTGCGGCTAAATCAGGAGAGAAGTGAGTGACAAATGGTCAGAAGGCGCTTGCGCGAATGCCTTCTGACCGTTCACTGGTTACCAGTCACCCGTCACGTCCCTGGCGCTAGTGCGCCTCGTCCCAGTTCTCTCCGATACCGGCGTCGACTTTCAACGGCACGCGCAGCTCGGCGGCGCCGCTCATCAGTTCGCGCACATGCGCGATCAGCTCGTCGGCCAGTTCGCGTTGTACTTCGAAGACAAGCTCGTCATGCACCTGCAGCAACAGGCGCGCCTGCAGTTTCGATTGCTGCAGCCAGCGATCGACCTGGATCATGGCGCGCTTGATGATATCCGCGGCCGTGCCCTGCATCGGAGCATTGATCGCGGCACGTTCGGCGGCCTGGCGCAGGCCGGCATTGCGAGCATTGATGTCGTTTAGATACAGCCGTCGGCCGAACACGGTTTCCACGAAGCCACGCTCGTGCGCCAGTTGCCGTGTTTCATCCATGTAACGCCGCACGCCTGGATAACGCTGGAAATACAGGTCGACATACTTGCTTGCCACGCTGCGCTCGATGCCGAGCCGCGACGCGAGCCCGAACGGCGACATGCCATAGATCAATCCGAAATTGATCATCTTGGCGGTGCGGCGCTGGTCGGGGGTCACCGTGTCGAGCGTCATGCCAAAGACCTCGGCGGCAGTTGCCAGATGGATGTCCTTGTCTTCGCTGAAGGCTTTCAGCAAGCCTTCGTCGCCCGACAGATGCGCCATGATGCGCAACTCGATCTGCGAATAATCGGCGGCAACGATGCACTGGCCGGGCGGCGCGATGAATGCCTGGCGGATGCGGCGGCCTTCCGGCGTGCGAATCGGAATATTCTGCAGATTCGGATCGGCAGAGGACAAACGGCCGGTCGCGGCGATCGCCTGTTGGTAACAAGTGTGGACGCGCTGGGTCGAGCGGTTGATCTGCAGCGGCAGCTTGTCGGTGTACGTGGACTTCAATTTCGCGAACGCGCGGTAGTCCATGATCAGCTTCGGCAACTCGTAGTTGGCGGCTAGCTCTTCGAGCACGTCTTCCGCCGTCGAGGGTTGGCCGGTGGGGGTCTTGCGAATCACCGGCAAGCCGAGCTTGCCGAACAGCACTTCCTGCAATTGTTTGGGCGACTCCAGCGAGAACGGTCCGCCGGCAGCCGCGTGAGCCTGCGCTTCGATCTCACGCATGCGCGTTGCGAGCTCGCCGCTTTGCTTGCGCAGCAGCTCGCCGTCGAGCAGCACGCCAGCCTGTTCCATGCGCGCCAGCACGGGAAGGAGCGGTTGCTCGATGTTCTCGTACAACGATTGCAACGCCGGCAGACTTTCCAGACGAGGCCACAGCAGGCGATGCAATTGCAGCGCAATGTCCGCTTCCTCGGCCACGAAATTGGTGGCGGTATCGATCGCCACTTGATTGAACTCGATCTGTTTCGCGCCCTTGCCGGCCACGCTCTCGTACGGCGTGAGATCGGTGCCGAGGTATCTGCGTGCGATGGGCGCCAAGTCATGCTTGGTCGCGGTGCTGTTCAACACATACGACTCGAGCATGATGTCGAACTTCTCGCCGCGCAGCTCGATGCCCGCGCGCTTGAGCACGTGCAATTTGTATTTCAGGTCGTGGCCGACCTTGAGTGGCTGCTCGGCTTCGAGTACCGGTCGCAGCGCTTCCAGCACGACCTCGGGAGACAGTTGCGTCGGTGCGCCCGGATAGTTGTGGGTCATGGGCACATACGCGACGCTGCCCGGCTCGACGCCGAAGGCGATGCCGACGATGTTCGCCTGCATATAGCCTTCGGAGGTGGTCGCCACGTTCAGCGACATCACCTTCGCGGCTTTGAGCGTCGCGACCCATGCTTCCAATGCCGCGGCCGTCAGCACGGTTTCGTAGTTGCGCGGCACGGGAGCGGCAGCGGGCGGGGCTGTTTCGGTGCCCGATGTCGCTTGCGAAGTCGCAGGTGCTTCGTCCGAAGCTTCCGTGCCGACGAGCTGGCGCAGCAGCGCACGAAACTCCAGGCGCGTGAACAATTCCTTCAGCCTGTCTCGATCCGGCTCGCCGACGCGCAGCGACTCGAACGGTTGTTCCAGCTTCACATTGCAATCGAGCGTTGCAAGTTTGCGTGACAGCTCCAGCTCTTTCATGCCGGCGCGCAAATTCTCGCCCACCTTGCCACTGATGGCGGCCGCGTTTTCGACCAGCTTGTCGAGCGTGCCGTATTCGCCCAGCCATTTCGCGGCGGTCTTCGGACCGACCTTGGGAATGCCGGGAATGTTGTCGGACGTGTCGCCCACCAAAGCCAGATAGTCGACGATCTGTTCCGGATAAACGTCGAACTTGGCTTTCACCCCTTCGCGATTCAGTCGCGAGCCAGTCATGGTGTTCACCAGCGTGATGCGCTCGTTCACCAGCTGCGCCATGTCTTTGTCGCCGGTCGAGATGATCACGTCGTAGCCTTGCGCCGCGGCCTGTTGCGCCAACGTACCGATCACGTCATCGGCTTCCACGCCATCGACCCGAAGCAACGGCAGGCCCATGGCCCGCACGCTGTCGAGCAACGGTTGCAACTGCGCGCGCAGATCGTCCGGCATCGGCGTGCGCTGCGCTTTGTAAGATTCGAACAATGCATCCCGGAATGTTTTGCCAGGGGCGTCGAACACCACCGCGATGAGGTCGGGCGTTTCTTCCTTGCGAAGTTTCTGCAGCATGTTGAGCACGCCGAGCACGGCGCCCGTGGGTTCGCCACGGGAGTTGGTCAACGGCGGCAAGGCGTGAAACGCGCGATACAAATATCCCGAACCGTCCACCAGGACGAGTTTGCGTGGCGCAGCCATCACTGACCCGGCGGAGGCGGCGTAGTGGCGGGCCGGTCAGGATCGGGCGGCGACACCGGCGTGGGTTGCGATTGCGACGGCGTCGAAGAGGGGTTGGCGCGCTCGCGATCTTTCTTCTGCGATTGTGGCGCCGGCGGCAGCGTCCGGACTTTGCTTCCTTCCAGCACCGGCTTGGCGGGTGGGGTGCTGGCCGGGACTGCCTGCGGCTGTTCGTCGGGCAAATATAGCGGGCCTCTCAGGCCGCAACCCGCCAGGCTGAACAGCAGCGCCGATGCAAGGAGTGTGCGCGCGGACGTTTTCATCCCGGCAGTATAAAGGAACCCCGACGCCTCCAGGGCCACCAAGCACCCCGAGTCGCTGTTTGGGCAATCGCTCAGGCGGTCAAGTCGAGCACCGCCATGGTGAGGCGGGAGATACACACCAGCTTGTCGCGCTCATCGACGATGCGAATCTCCCACACATGGCTGCGGCGGCCGAGGTGCACCGGTCGCGCCGTGCCGATGACGAAGCCACTGGACACGCCGCGAATGTGATTGGCGTTGATCTCCTGGCCGAGACATCGATATTTGCTCTGGTCGACCGTCAGCATGGCGGCATAGCTGCCCAGCGTTTCGGCCAGGGCAACCGATGCGCCGCCATGCAGGATGCCGTAGGGCTGCTGCGTGCGGTGATCGACCGGCATCCTGCCACGCAGGTAGTCGGGGCCGATCTCGGTGAACTCGATGCCGAGATGATCGGCCATGCCGATGCGGATCGTCAGATCGG
Source organism: Steroidobacter sp. (assembly GCF_036406195.1). Classification (GTDB taxonomy): domain Bacteria; phylum Pseudomonadota; class Gammaproteobacteria; order Steroidobacterales; family Steroidobacteraceae; genus Steroidobacter. The sequence continues at coordinate 20,505 of NZ_DASWVW010000049.1, read as the reverse complement.
CCAGGGTGTAGGGTTTGAACCAGATGGACATGACGGCACCGGGCTATTTCTTGCGCAGTTTTTCGCCGATGCGGCGATAGGCTTCGCGGAACGAGATTCCTTCCTTCACCACCAGCTCGTTCGCTTCCGCCGCTGCGTGAATAGAGGGATCCAGGCGAATGCGATCCTTCCGGAAAGTCACGCCAGCCAGCGCCGAGGGCAGGATGCCGAGCGTATCCAGACACACATCGATGGAGCGGAACAGCGGCACCTTGATCAACTGCAGATCGCGCTGGTAGCCCGAGGGCAGCTTGGCGACGATGCCCATCACTTCGAGCAAACAAGCCTGCGCCGTGGCGCTGCGGCCGCGGATCAGCTCGAACACGTCGGGATTGCGCTTCTGCGGCATGATCGAGGAACCGGTGGTGAATGCATCCGGCAGCGCGACGAACGAAAATTCCTGGGTGTAGAACAGCAGCAGGTCGGAGGCGAGGCGAGCCACGTCCTGCATGACCAGCGAGATCTCGAACAACAATTGGGCTTCGGCCTTGCCGCGCGACAGCTGCACGGCTGTCACCGGCGCTTGTACCGACGCGAATCCCAGTGTCCTGGCGGTGGCTTCACGGTCGATGGGCAGGTTGGGCGAGCCATAGCCGGCCGCCGAGCCGAGCGGACTCTTCTGCAGGCGACGCTGTACTTGTTGCAAGCCTTCGGCGTCATCGCGCAGCTCGGCCGCGAAGCCGCCGGCCCACAAGGCCACGGAGCTGGGCATGGCCTGCTGCATGTGAGTGTAGCCGGGCAACTCGACGTTCCCTTCGCGTGCCGCCAGATCGTCGAGCGCTTGCGCGGCGCCTTCGACGCGTTGTTTCAATTCATCCACTGCGTCGCGCAGATACAGACGCAGCGCCGTCAGCACCTGGTCGTTACGCGAACGGCCGAGGTGCACGCGCTTGCCGGCTTCGCCGATGCGCTCGGTCAGCAGGTTTTCCAGCGCGGTCTGCCCGTCCTCGTGTTCGAGCAGCACCTGCCATTTGCCCGCGGCGTGCTCGGCGGCTATCTCCGTCAGACCGCGACGAATGGCTTCGAGATCGGCTGCTGGCAACAGGCCTCGAGCATTGAGCATCTCCGCGTGCGCGATCGAAGCGCGCACATCGTACTCGACGAGACGGTTGTCGAGCGCGTGATCCTCGCCCGCCGTATATCGCAACACGCGCTCGTCGAGCGGCGCGCCCTTGTCCCACAGCCGGCTCATGACGCCACCAGTGGTTGGCGGTTAGCGGATAGTGGTTGGAAAGAAATGATCGGGGCAGTGGTTCTCGCTCTTGCTAACCACCAACCGCTAACCGCTAACCGCTTCATATTAAGCATGCTGTTCCGCTGGGCTCAGCGCGCTGATGTTCTCGACTACCAGCGTTCCCGTGCCTTCGTTCGTGAACACTTCGGCGAGAATGCTGTCCTGGCTCTTGTACGAAATCACGTGGACCCGGCGCACGCCGCCGCGAATGGCTTCTTCGATCGCCTTCGCTTTGGGCAGCATGCCTTCCTGCAGGCTGCCCTGCTCCTTGAGCTTCTGCAGGCCGGCCAGATCGGTGTACGAAATGATGGAGCGCGGATCTTCCACCGATTCGAGAATTCCGGGGGCGCCGGTGATCAGCATGAGCTTCTCGGCCTTCAGCGCAGCGCCGATGCCGGCGGCGACGGTGTCGGCGTTGATGTTCAGCAGGGTGCCTCTGTCATCGGCGGACACCGGGCTCACGACCGGCATCAGGCCATCGTCGAGCAACTGCTGCAGCACCTTGGCGTCGATCAGGTCGATGTCGCCCACGAAGCCGTAGTCGACAATCTGGCCTTCAACCTGCACCGGCGGGCGCTTGTGAGCGCGCACCAGGCCCGCGTCCACGCCGCTTACGCCGACGGCGGCAATATCCAGCTCGCGGCAAATGCCGAGGATCTGCGTGTTCACCAGGCCGTTGAGCACCATGCTGGTGACTTCCATGGACTTGCCGTCGGTGACCCGGCGGCCCGCCACCATGCGCGGCGTGATGCCCAATGTTTCCTGGATCTGCGACAGCTGCGGGCCGCCACCGTGCACCAGCACGACGCGAATGCCCACTTGATGCAGGATCGCGACTTGCTCGATCAGCGTGCGCGTGGACTCGATGTCCCCGAACACGCCACCGCTGGCCTTGATGACGAACACCTTGCCCTTGTACATGCGAATGTACGGAGCGGCGCTGCGCAGGGCGCGGACAGCAACGGAGGGATCAGAACGAAGCACCACGGTGTTTCCTTGGAAGTGACTAATGAATGGTGACTGATGACTGGTCAGAAACAAAGTCAGCCGCGCAGCAGCCGATAGAGCACGGCCATCTGCACGACCATGCGGTTGAATGCCTCGCGAACCACGACACTGCGTGGGCCGTCGAGCACTTCGTCCGCCACTGCGACATTACGCCGAACTGGCAGGCAATGCATGAAATGGCAGCCTGGGTCCGCGGCCCGGAACCAGCTTTCTTTCACGCACCAGTCGCTGAGGTATTCGCGCAGCCGCTTGTCGGCTTCATCGTCGCCGTAATGCTGCGGTGAACCCCATTCCTTGGCGTAGATCACATGCGCGCCATCGAGGGCTTCGCTGCGATTCTCGGTTTCGCGTACTGAACCGCCCGACGCTTGCGCCGCCTGGCGCGCCTTTTCCATGATGGGCTCGGGCAGCGCGAAGCCTTCCGGGCGCAGCACGACCACATCCATGCCTCGCATCGCCGCCATGTGGACGGTCGATGACGGCACGGCCAGCGGCAGCGCGCGTGGATGATTCGCCCAGCTCAGCACGAACTTGCCCCGCTCGGGCACACGCAGCTCATCCATCGTGTGCCAATCGGCGAGCGCCTGGCAGGGATGCGCCACCGCCGATTCCATGTTCACCAGCGGCTTGTCACAAAGATCCGCCATCATGCGGAAGCCGGTCTCGGCCAGGTCCGCGGCCAGGTTGCGGCCTTCGGCAAACATGCGAATGCCGATGGCATCGCAGTAGGAGGCGAGCACTGGCACCGCCTCGCGCACGTGCTCGGCGGCAGCGCCATTCATGATCGCGCCCGAGCGCGTTTCCATTTGCCAAGTGCCTTGGCCCGGCGTGATGACGACTGCCGTCCCGCCGAGTCGCATCATCGCGCTCTGGAACGAGGCGAGCGTGCGCAGCGAAGGATTCAAGAACAGCAGGCCGAGGACCTTGCCCGCCAGCGCTTGCGGCTGCGGCGTGTCTTGCAGGCGCGCGGCGAGGCCCAGCAGGTCCTTGATCTGCTCGCGCGGAAAATCGGCCAGGTCAAGAAAGCGATTCATGGTGTTGCTCGTTGGTAGCGATTTATTTGGGCAGCCGAGCAAGCGCATTGCGCAGCAGCTCGACGTGCTGACTTTCCAGCACGAACGGCGCCAGGATGCGCAGCACGTTCGGGTCCGCGCTGGTGCCCGTGAGGATATCCAGCTTCAACAGCTCGGCTTGCACATCCTTGGCCGGCCGCGAAGTGCGCAGGCCCAGCAGCAGGCCGGCACCTTGCGAGCCGATCACCGGACCGACCATGCAGGTCTGGCGGATTTCGGCGGAGCGCTGCTGAACGTTCTTGAGCAGGCCTTCGGACTCGATGATGTCGACCACGGTTTCGACGATGGCGCAGGCCATCGGGCCGCCGCCGAACGTCGTGCCCAGCGAGTCCATCTTCATGTACGGCGCGACGTGATCCGCCACCAGCATCGCCGAGACGGGGAAACCGCCGCCCAGCGCCTTCGCGGTGGTGATGATGTCGGGCGTGACTTCATACATGTTGGCCGCGAATGGATGACCCGTGCGCCCGAAGCCGCATTGGACTTCATCGAAGATCAGCACGGTGCCGTTCTCGCTGCAGCGGAAGCGCAGCGCCTGCAGGAATTCCTTGGGCATGTCGACGGCACCCGCCACGCCTTGCACCGGCTCGACGATCACGGCGGCCGTTTGATCGTCGATCAGCGTGCTCAGCTCGGCGGCGGTCGTGGTGGGCTTGATGAACTTCACCTCGAACGGCGTGTTCGGAAAGCCGTACCACTTCTTGTCCGCGCCCCAGGTCACCGCGCCAGCAGCGGCAGTGCGGCCATGAAAGCTGCCTTCGACGGCGATCACCTGGGTACCGCCGGTCATCTTGCACGCGAGCCGGAGCGCGTTCTCGTTCGCCTCCGCGCCGGAGTTCACGAAGAACACGGTGTCGAGGCCGAGCCCGCAGAACTTCGCCAACCGGGTGGCCGCGCGACGGCGCACATCCAGCGCGACCGCATTGCTCTGGAAGCAAAGAGACTTCGCTTGCTCTACCAGTGCTTCAACCCAGCGCGGATGGCCATAGCCGAGCGCGGCCACGGCATGACCGCCATAGAGATCGAGCACTTTGCCGCCATCGGGCCTGTGCAGGAACACGCCGCGCGCATCCGTGATCTGCAACGGAAACTGCGCGTAGACCGGGGCGAGATGATCGGCCGGTGCGTTTGTATTGGTAGCTGCGTTCATTCTAATGCTCTCTCGAGCGGTTAGCGGTTAGCGGTTAGCGGTTGGTGGTTGGTCAGAGAACACTCCTCCTGCTCTTTGCCAACCGCTAACCGCTAACCGCCAACCGCCAACCGCCTTCCCTCAGGTCCAGCCGGCGGCCGGCGTCGTCAAGCCGGTGGTTTCGTCCAGGCCGAACACTCGATTCAACCATTGCAACGCGCCGCCCGCCGCGCCCTTGACCAGATTGTCGATGGCGCACATCACGGCAACGCTGTCCCCATTGCCAGCCGCGCTCAGAAACGCGTAGTTGCTGGCTGCCACGTCTTTTACATGCGGCATGTCGTTCACGACACGTACGAAGGGCTTGCCGGCATAGAAGCCACGCAATGCCTCCAGCAATTCCGGCGTCTTGATGGGCTTGCTGGCCTTGGCCTGCACCGTGACGTGAATGCCGCGAGCAAACGGCCCGGAGTGCGGAACGAAGCTGAACTCGGCCGGCACTTGCGATGCCACCTGCGCCAACGCGGCCACCTCCGGCGTATGCCGATGCGACAGCGGATTGTACGCGTACAGATCGCTGTGTCGTTGCGGATGGTGCGTGCCCGTACCCGGCGTGCGGCCCGAGCCTGTGCTGCCGGTGATGCCGGTAGCAAACAAACGCGGTTCGATCAGACCGAGCGACAGCAGTGGCACGCTCGACAACAACAAGGCCGTGGCAAAGCAACCTGGATGCGCGACATGCGGCGTCTGCAGCGCGCTCAGATGCTCCGGTACGGCACAACTGAACTGTGCAATCCGATTGGGAGCACCGTGCGCGTGTTTGTAAACCGCTTCGTAGGCACTCGCTGAGCTGTAGCGGTAGTCGGCAGAGATATCGATGACCCGCGGCTTCGTGCCCTTGGCCTCAGCTGCGGTCAGCAAATCGTCGATCAGCTTTGCCGCCACGCCATGTGGAGCCGCCGACACGATCGCCGACGTCGGCAGCTGGCCCAGCAGCTCCTTGACCGCTTCGAGGCTGGAGAACTTCAGCTCGGGATAGACCGGCGCCAGATGCGCAAAGAACCTGGCCACCGACTCGCCGGGCTGACTGTCCGAGAGAATCGCTTTGAGCTCCAGGCGCGGATGCCCGGCGATCAGGCGCAGCAGCTCGCCCGACACGTAGCCCGTACCGCCCACCACGATGATTGGGATCTTCACGTCGCTCATTCTTCGATCGCTTCCACTTTGGCCTTCGGCGTCAATTTCACCGAGTCGATGACGCAGTCGCCGAGCGCCACGCCATCGGTGATGGCGTTGAACGCCGCTACGCCGAACTTGTCACGGATGATGTTCACGCCGACGGCGTTGTCGGTGGCCTTGCCGGTGACCACTGACGGCTCGATGCCGAACTGCTCGCGCAGCAGCTTCACACCACCCCAGGCGGCGACCGGATCGTTCGCCGACAGCACCACCGAGGTGAGCGCGGCGCGAATGTCCGGCGCCGACAGGATCGCTTCGACGCCGTATGCGCCGAGAATGCCGTCGCCCAGCTCGAAGACGATCACGTCCGGCTCGCCTTGTGACATTTCCGAGAGCAGAGCGCGAGTGATCGCCGGACCGTTCTTGGCTGTCGTCGTCACTACGCCGAGGTCGGTGAAGATCATGCTCTTGCGGGCGCCGGCGTCTTCCATCGCCAGAATGTCACGGCGCAGGGACACACCGGTCGCCTTGAACGCATGCACGTTCAAACCTCGGTGGCGCATGCGAGCCACGATGGCGCAGGCGGCCGCCGTTTTGCCCGCTTCCATACAAGTCCCCGCGAGCGCGACCACCGGCACCTGGCGTGTATTCAACGCGGCGTTCGGGTCGAGACGACGATAGCCGACGCGCGCCGGCACGCCGATACGCTCACCAAGATACGGGAACTGCAACACCACGCCGATGACCTTGGCGTCGAACGGCCGGCCCTTTTCGGGGTTGGCCGAGTCGCACACGCCAAGCACGCCGCCGATGTTCAGCACCTGGATGATGTCGCCTTCCTTCACGGCGCTCGGCAGATGGCCCGAGTAGCCGAACAGCGCCTGACGATGGCCCAGCGCGCCGACGATCACATCGCCCTTGGAGACTTTGGCCATGCGGCCGCTGGTCAGCTCCAGCGTGTTGTACGTCGACTTGCTGGTGAGGACCTCGACCACCAGCACCACGCCTTCCTCGCACGGAATGTTGTCCGTGGCGACGCGCAGCTCATGCTTCAGCTGCAGCGCCTGGGTGATGGACGCGATCTTGTCGACGACTACTGTTTTCATGGCTGTGCTCAGTGCACCTGTGCGAACGTTGATAGAAACGAAACGATTACTTGTTGCGGCCGGCGCGTGCCCAGAACATGCCCGGCAGTCCAACCATCTTGGAGAAGCCGAGCGCGTCGGCGGCGGTCCATTCACCGGCCGCTTCGCCATAGACGCCCTTGGAGGCGGCCATGATGGAGTAGGGCGACGTCACGCCGGCGATGAAAGCATTGCCCGGGCGGAACTCGACCTTCACTTCGCCGGTCACGCGGGCCTGCGAATTTACGAACAGCGCTTCCATGTCGCGGCACACCGGATCCAGGTGCTGGCCTTCGTGGACCAGATCGCCATAGGGACCCGACAACATTTCCTTGATGCGCTGCTGGCGGCCGGTCATCACCAGCTTCTCCAGCTCGCGATGCGCGCTGATGAGCACCTCGGCGGCGGGCGCTTCGAACGCGACGCGGCCCTTGGTGCCGATGATGGTGTCGCCCAGGTGAATGCCGCGGCCGACGCCGAACTTGGCGCCGATCGCTTCGAGCTTTTCGATCACGCTCACCGCATCGAGCCTGGCGCCATCGAGGCTGCTGGGCACGCCCTTGTCGAAGCCGATCGTGTGAGTTTCAGGCGGCTGGGGATTGGAGAACGCCTCCTTCGACAGCACCCAGGCATGATCCGGAATGCTGCCTTCGGAAGTCAGCGTTTCCTTGCCGCCGATGGTCACGCCCCACAGACCGCGGTTCACTGAATAAGCGGCGCCATAAGGAGGAATCGTGAGATTCCGATCCTGCAGATACTTCAGCTGATCGGGCCGCTTGAACGCCTGATCGCGCACCGGCGCGAGAATGGTGAGCTCGGGTGCGAGCGTGCGCAGCGCCACTTCGAAGCGCACTTGATCATTGCCGGCGGCGGTGCAGCCGTGCGCAATCACCTTCGTTCCCAGCTTCTTGGCGTACTCGGCGATGGTCTGCGCCTGCATGACGCGCTCGGCGCCGACGCACAGCGGATACATCTGGCCGCGCTTCACGTTGCCCATGATCAGGTACTTGATCACTTGCTCGAAGTAATCCTGCTTGGCTTCGACCAGGATGTGATCCTTTGCGCCCAGCGCGCGCGCACGCTGGTCCAGCACCTTCGCTGCTTCGGCATCGATGCCGCCGGTGTCGACCGTGACGGTGATGATCGGGCGCTGGTAGTTGTCCGCGAGCCAGGGCACCAGGAAGGAGGTATCCAGGCCGCCGGAGAAGGCCAGCAGAATGGGCTCGTTGCCGGGAGGAAGTGTGCTCATGCTTGGGCTCGATTCGTTTCGTTGCGAGTGGATTCAGGTTGGGTGGGCCTCGGTGGCCACCGCGGATGTTTGAGGGGCGACCCGCGTGGCCTTCAGATCCCAAAGATGCCGCGCAGGCGTTCGCGTAGCTTCTTTTGATCCTTGGGCTCGTCGGTGGCGATGAAGATGGTGTCGTCGCCCGACAGGGTGCCGACCACTTCGGGCCACTCGGCGCCGTCGATGGCGACGGCCACGCTCTGGGCGGTGCCGGTGGTGGTCTTCAGAACCGTCAGGGACGTGCCCGCGGTCTTGATCTCGAGCACGAACCGGGCGACGGCGGCGAACGGATTGTTGTTGGCGGCGGCGTTGTCCTGGGCCGGCAGGATATAGCGGTCGCCGGCCTTGGCCACGCCGAGCTCGCGCAGGTCGCGGCTGACGCTGGACTGGGTGGCGTCGAAGCCCTGCTTGCGCAGCACTTTCACCAATTCGTCCTGATTGTGCACGGTCGACTCTCCGATGATGCGGAGAATCGCGGCGCGGCGCGCGACGGATTGATGGATTTCTGCGGCCATGTCGACTGGATCGAGCCTCGCAGGCGCAGCGAGACTGGCAATGCGCCTATGCATAAAAAGGCGTGCATGGTGCATAAATATGCAACCACTGTCAACAGCCGGATGGGCCGCGATTCCGGGCGAACGCCGTGGCGGGCCAGATGCCGGTCCGCTCAGAGGCGGCGGCGAGCCGACACCAGCCCGTCGAGCGCGAACAGCGCCAATGCGGTCCAGATCATCACGAAGCCCACCACGCGAGGCCCGGTGAACGGCTCGTGGAACAACAGCACCGCGCAGGCCAGCTGCAGGCTCGGGCCGATGTATTGCAACAGCCCCACGGTGAATAACGGAATGCGCCGGGCGCCAACCGCGAACAGCACCAACGGCACGGCGGTCAATGGGCCGCCCATCAATAAGAGTGCGGTCATGTCGAGGCCCTGGCTGGCCATGGCGCCAGATCCCGACAGCTCGCTCCAGAGCACAAAGCCTGCCGCCACGGGCAGCAGCAAAAACGTCTCGCCGGTGAAACCGGGCAGGGCCTCGACCTTGGCCACTTTGCGCACCAGCGCGTACAGGCTGAAGCTCAGCGCCAGCGCGACCGACAGCCAAGGCGCGCGGCCGGCCGTCCACGTCAGATACAGCACACCGGCGGCGGCGATGGCCACGGACAGCCATTGCAAGCGGTTCAAACGCTCGCGAAACAACACGACGCCGAGTGCGACGTTGACCAATGGGCCGATGAAATAGCCGAGGCTGATTTCAACGACGTGGTGAGTGGCAATGCCCCACATGAAGACCGACCAGTTGATGGCGATCAGCGTCGCCGACATCATCAGCCGCCACCGCGTCGGGCCATTGCTCAGCGCGCGCCACACCAGAGGAATTTCGCCGCGCGCTGCCAACCAGGCGAATCCGCACAAGCAACCCCACACCATTCGATGAGCTGTGATCTCCAGCACGGGCACCGTCTGGAGCAGCGTCATGTACAGCGGCATCAACCCCCAGATGAGGAAAGCGGAAATGGTGGCGACGAGACCGCGACCATCGATTCCGCGCATGGCGACGGGCGCCAGCGAAGCCGCGGGTGAAGAATCGTTCATGGAAATGCAATGCAGGAGTGGACGGCAATCATACTGCAGTATCCGTGTGCAGTTCTTGCGCAGATGCGGGAGCTTTGCGAAGTTGCAAGGGCGTCGCCGGCGCGACAAGCTTCCGTTTTCTCATGAGCGCATGTATCCACCATGTCAGTACTCGACCTCTCGCGCCGCCTGCTGGCGTTGTCACAAACCGGCTTGCATTTCTCACAAGAGGAATACGATCGCGAGCGTTATCGCGAAATGGCCCAGATCGCCGGTGAATTGCTGGCGCTCGAGTCCGGGCTGAGCCCGGAAAAGCTGCGCGCCGCGTGGCAGGTCGAGGATGGTTATGCAACGCCGAAGATCGACGTGCGCGGCGCGGTGTTTCGCGATGAGCAGGTGCTGATGGTGAAAGAACGCGTCGATGGCAAGTGGACGTTACCCGGCGGCTGGGCGGACGTGAACGACACGCCCTCGCATGCCGTTGAAAAAGAGATAGAGCAGGAATCGGGCTTTACGGCGCGGGCGGTGAAGCTGGCCGCCGTCTTGGATCGCAACCGGCACAATCATCCCAAGTTCCTGTACCACGTCTGGAAGATGTTCTTCATCTGCGAGATCACCGGTGGCGACTTTCGCACCAGCTATGAAACCACCGACGTGAAGTTTTTCCCCATCGACCAGCTGCCGGAACTGTCCACCGGCCGCACCACAGCCGCGCAGATCCAGCGCGCCTACCAGCATCATCTGGAGCGCTCGCTGCCCACGGAATTCGATTGAGCGGTGTTGCCGGGAGCTACTGTTCGATGGTGTATTCCAGATCCGCGCTCTGATTCTGGCCGGCCTCGGTCTTGAATACCCACCGGTCGCTGATGGTGTAGCGAAGTTTCAAAGTATTGATCGATTCGGTCAGCGAGATGCCGTAGCTGATGAACAGCCTCGGCGAGAGGAACTTGCCCAGCACCAGCGCGGTGTTCGCCGTGCCGTCGGCATCGAGCGAGCTTTCGACGCCGACCTCCTCCAGTCCCAGGCGACGGCCCAGCTGCGAGGCCAGCAACCCGCCGCCTTGCACAGTAAGAGTGTCGCGCGCCGACGCCATGGTTGCAGTGTCCGATCCGCTCATCGAGTCCGGCGCTTTGCCGGTCAGGAGATAAGTGACGATCTGCGTCTGTGGCATCGTCGGATCCGAGAAGAACGACAGGCGCGGCTCCTGCAACGTGCCGCGCACGTTCAGGCCCACGGTCACTGTGTCGATCTTGCGCCGAGCTTCGATGTCCAGTCCCGGATCGTCCAGGGGCGAAGATTCGAACAACAGCTGGCCTTTGTTGATTTCCAGCTTCTGGCCGTAGGCTTCGTAGCGGCCGTCGATGACGTTCAATTCGCCGCGGCCGATGGCGGCTTGTCCGGTGCGCACCGTTGTGCCCACCGAGCCGGTGAGCCGGCCTTGCAGGCCGAAGGCGTCGACGCGGACATCGTTACCGATGGTCACTCTCACTTCGCTGTTGACGACCGTGCGGCCGGCGCGTTCCGCTTCGGTCTCGTGCGTGTAACGAGCATCGTCAGAGGCACGTACAGCGCCCGAGATTTGATTCGGTTGCACGCGCGCGTAGGGAATCAGCACGTCTCCGGCGACATTGATCTGGTTGCCATCGATGCCGAAGCGCAGGTCGGGCGATGCGACTACGCGATATTCGGGAAGGTCCGCCACGAGCAGGTCAGTGCCGCGCAAATGAAAGGCGCCCTGCAATCTTCGCTCGTGCCAGGTAAAGCGGCCTTCCGTCTGCAGCTGACCATCGCCGGCGCGGCCGGTGCCACGGAAGTCCACGTCATTACTGGCGAGATCTGCGACGAGATCCAGATCTCGCAAGGCCAGGTTGACGCGATACGACTCCAGCTCGGCCTTGGACAACTCGATGCGGCCATTGATCTCGGGTTCGGCGAGCGTGCCACGGATATCGGCGTTGGCTGTCAGCACGCCGGCGGCATCGTCAACCTCCGAGAACAGCAGCGGCAGAATGTTTGCATCCGCGGCGCGTGCCCGTATGTCGCCGGTGAGCGGCAGGTGCATCATCTGGCCCCCGCGCGTGCGATCCAGTTGCGCATTGGCAAAAAGAAACGTATCGGTGAACGCCTGCACGCCGAACGAGAAGTCGACGCGGTCCGGCTTGACGGTCGCGGCCAAGCCCCCGGTGCCCAGGTTCAACGTTTCGGGTTCGGCGCCTGGCGGGCGATGGATGATGGCCGCGTCGATGATGCGCATGCCGGCTTCTGCTTGCCATGGCTTGTTGGGCCCTCCGAATGCGTGCACACGACCTTCGATGCGTCCGCCGTACTCGGCCTCCCGGCCCGCGGGAGGCAACAGCAGCGCGAGCGGGATTTCGTAACCGGCCACTGTGCCTTGCCAATCGCCGTCACGTTCCCATTTGCCGCTGGCACAGACGCGACCGGCACCGGCAATCAGACAGAAGTCATCGAGTTGCGCGCGCTTGCTGGAGGCCACGATCTTCGCCGGTTCGGCAATAGAAACTTTGTCGTCCGCCTTGCCCGTGACCAGTTTGGTCGTGGTGACGGTCGCGTTCCATACCTTCTGGTCGTAAGTGCCGGCGATGCGCATCTCCGCGGTGGGGCGCGGGTCACGCGGTGTGGCCGGCGCGCCGATGACATTCAAGCTGAGGAGATGTTCGAGCGCGGTGCCTTCACCGTTCAGCAGCAGGTGCTCGATCACCGGCTCGCCCGCGCCGACGCGGCTGGCAAAAGCCACCAGGCGCGAGGGCTGCTGGCCACTGGCGTCGACATCGCCATTGATCAAAATCTGCCCGGCTTGCCATTGTCGATAGCGAATCTCCTGCGCAGCCAGGTCGCCGGTGATGCGCAGGGCCTTTAGAGCACCGCTGGCCTGACCTTTGGAAACGATCTGGCCACTGGTCTTTGGCAGCAGGCGCTCCAGCGACGGCACATCCAAGGACCAATTTGCCTGGATGGTGTCTTTCCAGATGCCGTCGAGTCTCAGCCGGGCATCGGCCAGGCCCAGGTGAGCGTCGCGTACCGTCCACCCGCGGCGATCGCGTTGCACGAAGCCACGGCCCTGGATGGGCTCGCCTCGCAACGTGCCGCGCAGCTCGCTCACATCGGCTGTGAAAACAGCCTTCTTGTCGAAGCCTTCGCCGGAAGCATTGGCAATCATATGGATGCTGCCGGGGAAGGCCGGGAACAGACCGGCGGGATTCACACTCGTGGTGCGAGTCGTTACCTGCCAGGCACGAGGCGGCGCGAACTGGAGCCGGCCATCGCCCGTCAGCGAGCCGTCCAGCGTGTTCACCGAGTAGCTCGCCAGCGTGACTCGTTCCTTGGAGATCACGCCCCTGGCGGAACCGGCGCCGGAGGGAATATTCGGGCCCTCCAGGCTGGCCGTGACAGCAAAGTCATAAGGCAGCTCGCCGTGCAGAGCGCCGTCGCCGTGCGGGCTGATGACGACAGCATCACCGCGCAAAGGCCATTGCAGGGCCTGCCACGTGGCCGTGAGATCAATCGTCGGCGCGGCGCCGTCGAAGATCAGCTTGCCGCTGGTATTCAGGCTGGCGGGCGAATTCTGCAAGCGGATGTCGGCGGCCGATAGAAACAAGGTGCGGTCTGCATAGCGGCCGCGGGCATCGACGATCAAGTCCTGCTCATCAATCTCGGGCACGCCGACCATTCCCTTGGCGTGGATGCCGTCCGGATTCATTGCCACGTCGAGCGCGACGTTACGCAGCGACAGCGGCGGATTGGCCAGCCAGGGATCGAGCAGGAACCGCGGCGAGCTGAGCTTGCCTGCAATGTTCCAACTTTTCTCGGGCCGGGTCAGGACCGCCGTCGCGCTGGCGGTACTGGGCTGAAGCAACTCGCCCGTCATGTTCAGCTTGTCGATGGTGCCGTCAACCGATCCTTTCAGCACCAGGTCGACATCGGGCAAGTGCAATTGGCCGCTCACATTGCCTTCCAGTCCCATCGGCAAGTCCGCCGTGGCTGCCGCGCGCAACAAGACGTTGCCGGTGGCATCGAACAAATCGGAGTCGACCGCGAAGTTGCGCGCGCGCAAGCGGTGCGAAGTAATTGTTACGCGGCCACGTACCGTTCTGGCGTCGACCGCGGTGCCGTTGAAATGCACATAGCGCACATTGGACAGTTCGACGTTGCGTGCGTCGACGCGCAAAAAGCCAGGCAGGAACCTGGGAGGTTTGGTGCTCGGCGGCATATCCGCCTGACGCAACTCGACCAGCGCATCGCGAGCAGTGACTGATCCAGTTCGCAATGTCTGGATGAAAAGACCGCGCAGCTGTGGATCGACGACGATGTCGTTCACGACGACGTGCACGCGGGGATGATCGAGCTCGAAGCGAGCGACGCGCAACGGACCGGAGATCGTGCCCGACACGCCTTCGATCCTGACGTTGAAACGTTCCAGCCGCCACAGCTGCCCAGCCAGCAGCTGCAGCCCGGTTTCCGTGTAGAACAGCACGGCCACTCCTGCCACGGGCGCCAGCAGGATCGCGCCGATGATGATCAGGAGGATTCGGGTACGCATCAAAACTGGGTGGAGATGTAAAGGTGAATGCGCGGCGAGCGTCCGGACTGCGATAGTGCCTGGGCCACATCGATACCGAAGCTTGCAACCGCGATGTTGTAGCGGACGCCGATGCCCGCGGCGTACTCCAATTTCGGGTCGTTGAAGTCCTCGAAGGCATTGCCGGTGTCATAGAAGGCCGCGATGCCGAAGTTCCGCGGCAGATCCCGAACGACTTCGATGCTGCCGGTGAAGAGATTGCGGCCGCCGACGGTACGCCCCTGCGCGTCGCGCGGCGACAGTTCATTCAGCGCGAAGCCGCGCACGCTGTTTTCACCGCCGGCAAAGAAACGTTGCGACGCCGGCAGATCGGACGTGGCGGCAATGCGGCTGATGCCGATCTCGCTGCGCAAATTCAGATGCCACAGCTCGCTCAAGTCGAACTGGCGCTCGCCCTTCAGTCTCAGCTGCAGGAACGACGCGTCCGATCCCAGTGTTTCTGGCGAGCCGCGCAACTCCGCCGAGAAGTAATAGGGCCGCCTGCGGCCGCCGACGATGTAGCTGGGCAGCGTCGCGTAACTGATGCTCGGCACCAGATAGAAGTTCGTGCTCGACGTGCCATCCGCTTCCGTGGTCTTTTCATCGGAGAAGCGCACCTGCAGGACGCGCTGCCAGCGCCCGAGCACTTCCGTGAGACCCATGCCGATTTCCGCACGTTCCGACCGGGTGTCGCCGAGCTCTTCGTCGCGCAACCTGCCGGTGAATTCCAGTTTCTCCAGCGCAATGTCCATGACCGGCACGACGTAGCGGCCAGTCAAGTCGGTGACGATGGAAGAGCCCAGCAGCTCGAGCTTGAACTTGTGGCCGCTCGCGTTGACCCGTCGATTGTCCCAGGTGAACTTGCCGCGCACCTTGGTATCGGTGCCGTAGCCGACGGCGGCGGCGTAACGATGTTTCCTGCTCGGCTCGGCGCTCACGGTGATCGGAATGGTCCGCGCCTCGCGATCCGGAGCGCCGCTTTCGATGTCGACCACCGAGAAGTACTGCGTGTCGTCGAGCACGTACTGCGTTCTCAGCAGCGTATCGAGCGTGTACGGGTCGCCTGGCTGCATGCGCAACAGGCGCCGCATGGCTTCATCGGTGATAACGTCCTGCGCAATCGTGATCTCGCCGAAGCTGTAGCGCTCGCCAGTGTCAGCTTCGAGATCGACGGTGGCGCGCCGCTCGGCACGGTCGATGACCAGGTCGTGGCGGGTGAGTGTGGCGTCGAGATACCCCTCGTTCTTGGCCACCCGCAGCAGGTTGCCTTTGACGCGTTCGTACGTGCCGTGGTTCAGGCGCAGGCCGGGCTTGAGCTCCTCCTGTTCGAGCAGCTCGCGAATGGCGCGGTCGTTGGCGCCGGCCCCGGTGACGTTGACGTTGACTTCGGAGAGTCGCACCGGGCGGCCGGGCTCGATGTGGATGGTCACCTGCCACAGCTCGCCGTCCTTGTGGACCTCGTAAGTAACGTCCGGTTCGTAGTAACCCAGCGGCTCCAGCGCCTCGTGGGTCTCGCTGACGATGCGCCGTTGCAGCCGGCGCATCACTTCATCGGTCACATCGTCGCGCTCGGCGTACCGGGTGAGGCTCAGGAAAGCGCGGACGTTGGTTTCGATGGCCTGGCTGACGTCGGGGATCGTGACCTCGATCTTGGCCATGGCGTGCAGTGGCCACAGCAAGGCTGCTGCCAGCACTCCAGTCGCCATCGCACGCATCCTCGTTGTCACGGGAGCGCCGCCTGGGTGTTTATTCCGGTGAAGAATCGAACGAGGTATCGGTCGCCACCGTCTCGTCGGGGTCCTCGGCTTCGAACCACACTTCGGGCACTTCGGCGCTGGTGAACTCGAAGCGGGAATTGCCGCTCTGGATGCCGGCAGCATCGAAGCGGCGTTCCTGAAGGATGGTGCGACCGGTGCGCTCGACCAGCAGCACGCTGGAGCAGCGTGTGCCGTAACGCTCGTTGACGATGAAGGGGGCGGATACCACGCGCTCCCATTCCTCCGGCAAACCGGTAGACGGCAGGTCCGGGCCAGTGGCCTGCTCGCGATCGCCGAGCATGGCGAACAGGTCCTCGGGTGCGATTTCCGGTTGCGTCAGCAGTGCGTTGAAGCGCTCGCGGGTGCGGGCCAGCTTGGGCCAGGGAGTATCGAGCATGTGATTGCTCAATCCGTAAACGCCCGGTGCCAGCGCCGTCGGAGCGTTGCCGCCGCGATTGGAGAAGTAATAGAGCGCGCGGGTCCCGCCCACCAGCAGATTGAATCCTGAATAACGGGGTGCCGCACCGCGCAGGTCGTCGAGGAACTCCTTCGGTGACGTGGCACCCGTGAGGAATCGCGGTACCAGCTGTCCGCGCGAGGGCGCGTTTTCGACCGGAGCCTGCAAGTCGCGGTAGTTCGTGACAACGCCGAATCGGCCCGAGCGGGCCACGCCGAGCCAGGTGCCGCTGGCCTTGAGGTCACGTCCGCCGAGGATGCGCGGATCGTCCTGCCACCAGTTCAGCGGCGCGGCCGGGCGGTCATGAAACTCGTCGCGGTTGCCGGCGAGGATCAGGCGGTAGCGGGGATGGTGTTTCCAGGCGAGGACGAGCAGGCACATGGCGAGGATTGTAGAGCAGCACTTTCAACGGTGGATGAACGCGCACTGAAAAACAGGCGCATGGGTCGCGCATCAGCGACGCGGCGCTTGCCACATTCGCACGCCTGGTTCGGCGCGCAACGGGCGGTCCGCGCCGGAGTCGTACCAGTCCTCGATCAATCGAAACGAGATCGAATGAGTGAAGGGCAGGCCGACCGCGCCGCCAGCGATTTCCGCACGGGTCCACCAGCGCACATCTTCCAACTCGTCGTCGACGCGCAGGATATCCGTGCGACTGGCATGGGCCGTGAATCCGAGCATCAACGATGACGGGAACGGCCACGGCTGTGAGGAATGGTAGTCCACGGCGTCCACTTCTACGCCTGTTTCCTCGCGAACCTCTCGGGCGACCGCGTCTTCGAGACTCTCACCCGGTTCCACGAAGCCGGCAACGGTCGAGTAGCGGCCGGGCGGCCAGGACGCCTGGCGGCCCAGCAGGGCGCGCTCGCCGTCGGTCACCAGGACGATCACGGCCGGATCGATGCGGGGAAACTGCTGCGAACGGCAGGCTTCGTTGCTGCATCTGAGCACATGGCCGCCATCGCTGGACTGGGTCGGCGAGCCACAGCGGCCGCAAAAGCGATGGGTCTCGCGCCAATGGACCATCGCCCGCGCATACGCCAGCAAGCCGGCTTCCTCCGGCGGCAATGTGCCCGCCAGCGTGCGCAGATCCTGAAAGTCGATGGCCGGGTCGGGCAGTTGCGGGCGTTCGCCCGACAGTCCAACGGCAAAAACGGCGTGGCCACGGAATTCGCCCAGCAGCACGAACTCGCCCGGATCGGTGCTCGCGAATGCCTTCACCCCGGTCACGAAGTGGGCCACCATGACATCCCCCTGCCGGAGGATGGAGCTGCGCGACTCCCATACCGGAACGAACAGCGTCTCCGGGTTCGTCAGCGCGGCCTGCACGTGCGCCGCGTTCTTGCGAAGGTGCGCGGCGCGTTCCAGGTAGGGTCCGGCAAGCAGGTTGGGCAAGCGCGATGGCATGCGCCCAGTTTATCAGTCGTGGGTCACCGCGCGGGAATTCGAACATGGCCGCTGCCGGCGTGGTTTGGTGCAGCGGGCACGCGCGCGCTTCAACCTGCATGTCGGGCAAGTGTGGCGACACAGGTTGAATCGATCTTTCAGGTAATAGCTGTCGCAGTGTCGGCAGCGCACGGCCTGCAGGTCACCGTTGCGATTGAGCATCTGTAACAGGAACCAGGCATGCTCGAACGACAGCGTTGCGGAGGTGAGCAACTGCCGATGAGTTTCGAAAGCATCGCAGAACAGGCGCCCATACTCGACGGGGCCGATCTCGACTGGCGCCTTCTTGCTTGCCGTCGCTCCGCGCTGTGCCTGCAGGAGCCCGAAAGCGGCAAAGGCGCTCGCGAGCAGTGACGATTCGAACTGCGCGCGTGTGTTACGAACGAAGAAGGTGATCTGTCGCGGAGATCTGCCGCGCCGCCTGCGCACGGGAGTCTCGCTCAGCTCGTGGACGTAAGAACGATAGAGACGTCGAATGCGATCGTCAGTGAGGCCAGTGCACTCGCGAATGGTACAGGTTCGCGCCTCGTGACGAATCATGCGCAGCGCCAGGTCCTGGCGGCGGCGCTCGTGATCATAGGAATCGTTGCTGTTGTCCCTGCTGTTGTCCCTGCTGTTGTTCATGGAAGTCCCTTCTCCGTGCGTCCGTGTATCGACCCGTTGATTTATCTGCGGTCCGGCGGCGTTGTTGATGTTGTCGCAACGGATGCAGTGAAGATAGTGTGCCCCGCAATTGACCTGCGCGTAAAGCCCCGCTTAAATCCAATGGTGCTTAGTTAACCGTCTTTGTCGCAGCGGTTAGCGGATAGCGGATAGCGGTTAGCTAGAAATGAGCTAAATCCTGGCCTCCGTTCTGCCCTAACCGCTAACCGCCAACCAACTGGAGGGCGCTAACTAAGTGCCATTGCGCTCAAATCACCTCACCTACAAACATCGCAGGAAGCGACATGTCTCAAGATAGAACGGAACAATTGTTGGCTGGCAACGCGGGTGCACAACAAACTGCTGTAGCGAGCGAATCGCTCGCGCGTGAATCGGATGCTTTCGCTCCTGTGCTCGAGCCCGCACTGCTCGAACACATTCACCAGCTCAATCTCGACTACTTGGAACTACTCGTTGCAGAGCGCGAGACCGCGCAGGGTGCGGCACAACTGCAGCATCTTCCGCCTCGTCAGCGCGCGGGGTTGGCCGCGCTGTCACCGCGCGCACTTCGCGCGCTCGCAGCGATGCCGTACACGCTGTATTCGCTCGGCTTCGAGGAGGAACATTTCTGGGACACCGTGTGTGCTAACGCGATGGCAGCGGCACCCGCATCTGTCTCGCAGCGCTATGCGCAAGTGGGAGATGCATCTGTTCAGTACGAATTCTGTAATCTTGCATTGCTACATGCGTGGCATGTCGCTGGCACCAACACGATGGCCGCGCGCGTGATCTATGCGATGCCTTATGTCACCGCTCGCCGCCTTGCTAGCACGCCGTTGTGGCAGATCAGATGTATCGCAGGAAGTTACAGCGTGCTCATGCTGCCACGCTGGCCCACGAATCCCGCTTTCTGGCCAGACCTCATTCGCTTCGCCGGCATGAACGACACACGCCGCCTGCACACCACGCGTTTGTTAGGTACGCAGCTAATCGCCGCCGAGTTGGAAGTTGCGTGCGCCATGAGCCGTCGCGATCCTCGCGCGGTACCGTCACCGCGATTGCGTGCGCGCAAGCTGCAGGTCGCGCCTCGTGGACGGCTCGGGCCCTAAGTGAAAGTCACTTTATTATGTCGTGCGTGTGCTCACTCGTCGAAGTTGGTGGTGAATCCGATCGGCCGCTTCTTTGGCAATGGCGGATGCATGACCTGGCGGATCGCCTGGCAGATCTCGACGATGGCCTTGTCGTGCGTGGCAACATCGCGCTCGAGTCGGGCGAGCTTCTGGGCGAGCTGGCGGTTCGAGGCGAGCAGATCGCGCAGCTGCACAAAGGCACGCACGACATGGATCGTCATCTCGACGGCGCGAGCGCTGTTGAGCACGGTCGCTGCCATGATCGCGCCGTGCTCTGTAAAAGCGAGCGGTCGTTTGCGGCGGCCACCCCAACTTGATGTCGCAATTTGCGACTTCAAGTTGGCGAACTCCTCGGCGGTCAGCTCGAATATGAAGTCAGCCGGAAAGCGGCTGCCGTTGCGGCGTACTTGCTCGTTGAGGCGTCGAGTCTGGACGCTGTACAGGGCAGCCAGATCCTGATCGAGGAGTACGCGCTGGCCGCGCAGTATGAGGATGGATTGATAGATATGCTCGACCGGCACGAGCCTGGCCTGTTTCTTCCTGGTCATTCCTGCTCCTTGGTGTGGGCTTCCTTGCCTGGTGCGGCCCCGCTGCAGATTGCACGGCTTCAGTTGGTGCTGTGCGATCTCGCTGCCCGCCCGAGATAAACCATTGCCGTGGGCAGTATGTACTACAGGAGTTGATGCCGATGTCGCGTTAAGGTCAATGGCACTTATTAACCCGGCGTGCTTGTACCTGAACTACTATGCAGCGTAGCAAATCTCACGATGCTTGAAGTAGTTGCGAACTCGTCGCCGTGATCGCTGGATCACACGCAGGTGTCGTTGGGCGATGAGCTTTAGCTGTTGAGCGT
>NZ_DASWVW010000048.1:0-197575 GCF_036406195.1 Steroidobacter sp. | reverse complement strand
TATTAACCCGGCGTAATTGAAGTGGACTCACGCGGCGTAGCGAATGTTCTTATTCTTGAAGTATGCCCGCACGCGGGTTGGCGACTTCTGGATCCGGCGCGAGTGACTGAGCATCGTGCGTTTCAGATCCTTCACATCTTTCGGCGGGCGACCGCGCTGGATCTCGCCCTTGAGATCGCCGTTGAAGTACTCCGTCGGGTTCAGTTCCGGCGAGTACGGCGGCAAATAGAAGACTTCGATGCGATGGGCATTCTCCTCCAGCCACTCACGCACCCGCTTGGCCTTGTGTACATTTAGATTGTCGAGGATCAGGAACACCTTGCGCTGCGCGTCCTTGATCAACCGCCGCATGAACTCGATCAGGCGTTGTGGGGACAGACCGCCCGGATAGATCATGAAGCGCACCTTGCCCTGATTCGTCACCGCCGCGATCATCGACAGACTCCTGCGCCGCGCCGGGATCTTCACGATCGGCGTCTGGCCGGGCGGCGCGTAGCCGCGATGCCGGCTCTCGTCCGAGCGCACACCGGTCTCATCGCCCCAGCAGATCTCGGCATTTTGCCGCTTCGCGCGTGCTCGGATCTTCGGGTACTCGATGCTCAACCAGTCCTTCACTGCTGCATCGTCGCGTTCATAAGCACGCCGCGCCGCCTTCTGGGGGGTGTAGCCCCAGCGCGCCACGTACTCACCGACGCCGCGGATCGACAGGCGGATATCAAATTCCTTACGGATCAATTCGCGGATCGCGGCACGTGTCCACAGCGCAAACGGCAGCGACAACTGGTCCGGATACTTCCCGCAAATCAACGTTTGTGCGCGCCGCTCTTCTTTCGCCGACAGCGCCCGCAGGCTCCCCTGCGGGCGACCGCCCCGAGACATGCCCTCCAGCAGCGACGGCGCGCTCGTCATGCGTTTGAGCATCGTCGATACGTAGGTGCGGGTGTAGCCGGTGATCTGGGCGATCTCCAGGTGAGTCTTACCCTGCGCGTGCAGCAACTGCATCTGACGACGCAGTTCCAGACGAACGTCGGTACTCGCGCGTCGGCGATCAGGCTTCTTCAGCATCCGTGCAGTGTCGTACGACTAAAGACAAATGTCCACTAGTTATACGCCGGGTTAATAACGTCGCAACTTGCGAAACACGTAGATCGCTAGAACGATTGCCGCTACGACGCAGACGACCGGCGCCAGGATCGCCAGCACTGAAACTGTCGCAGCACCCGCGGTTTCCGCGGTGCTGACGACAGGGTTGCCCAAGCCGCCGGTCAGAGCCGTACTCTTTGCTCGAATCAATGCAGCTGTAGTTTTGGTAATGCCCGCGGCGCCGCCGCCGGCGATGATCGCGATCGGCCATCGGACCTCGGCGGGCAGATCCACCATGACTGAAGCGCTCGCCAGTACGCCCGCGACGATCGCCAGCGGTCCCGCGAGCACATCCAGAAGGTGATCGACGCCTGGGATGTAGAAGGCCAACGTCTCGATCACTGCGGCAGTGCCGAGTGCGAGCAATGCGGGCGTGCTCTCGAGCCAGGCGAAGGAATCCAACAGCGGTATGTAGTCGGCGCGGGCAGCCAAGCCTGCCACCAGCAGCGGCACGAAGACCCGGAATCCGGTCGCCGCGGCGAGACCCAGGCCGAGGGCGATGCTGAACAGCATGTCGAATGAGAGGTTCACGCGAACCAAGTCTCATCCCGGGCCGGTTGCTTTGGCAAGGCGGCGCCGGTGACGAGGGTCGCCGACGCCGCCTGTTTCGAACTATCGCCCGATCACTCGCGGACCTTGGCGGTCTCCTTCACCAAGGTGGCGGAGGCGTCGTCGCCATCCAAAGACCAGGAGAACAAGCCTCCCAGGCCCAGGGTGTTGACGTAGGCCGCCTTGGTCGCGATCACCACCGGATCGTCGAAGCTCCAGAACTCCGTGCCGTCATAGGTCCACAGCTGCTTCGTCACTGGATGATAGAACTTCGGCGCGTTACGCGGCGCGAGCACCTTGTAGTCTTCGATGCCCTGTTCGTAAGTACCGAACGCCGGACCTGACGCGGGCTGATACAGGCCATTGGTGCCGCCGTTCGGCACGCCCCGCCAGCCGCGGCCGTAGAACGGAATGCCGATGACTAGCTTGTGCGCAGGCACGCCAGCTGCGAGCAGCTTGTTCACTGCCGTTTCGGTTGCATAGGTTTTCACTACGCCGGTGGCCGGGTTGTTCGGGTCCATGCGCAGGTTCGACTGGAAGTTCGTCGGCCCCTGCGGTTCGAATCCGCCGTGGTAGTCGTATGTCATCAAGTTGATCCAGTCGAGCGACTGCGAGTATTGCGCCGGCTCGGTGTTGTCGATCTTGTCGGAGCCTGCGCCGGCAGCGATGGTGAGATAGTACTGCCGTCCCGTCTGCGACGAGAGCTCGTTCAGCTGACGACGGAACTCCGCCAGCAGCAGCGTGAAGTTGCGCCGGTCTTCGGGGCTGACCGAGTTGTACGGTTGACCGCCGCCGCCCGGATATTCCCAATCGATGTCGATGCCGTCGAACACGCCGGCTGCCGCGCCCGGACCGCCGGCGCCATCACCCACGGGCAGGTTGCCTTTCAGATAGATGTCGATGCACGAAGCCGCCATGGCCTGGCGCGCTGCTGCCGTCGTCGAGAAGCGGCTGAAATTCTTCGACCACGTCCAGCCACCCAGCGAGATGAACACCTTGATCTGCGAATGACGCGCCTTGAGCTTCTTCAGCTGATTGAAGTTGCCCTTCAACGGCTGATCCCACATATCGCCGACGCCGTCCACTGAAGTGGCTGCGTCATAGGACTTCTGGTAGTCCGCATAAGCATCGCCGCCGTCACCGTTGCCGCTCTCGGGCCGGTTGACGAGGCCGCAGCGGCCGTTGTCGTAAACGTTGCCGAACGCGTAATTGATGAACGTCAATTTCGCGGCCGCGCCGCTCTGGTCGATATTCTTCACATGGTAGTTGCGACCATAGATGCCCCACTGAGTGAAGTAGGCACCGACCTGCTTGTCGCCGCCACCGCCATCGTCGCCACCATTCGTCACGGTGATGGTGACGGTGTTGTTGCCAGTGGCGCCTTGGTTGTCCGTCACCGTGAGACGGAACGTCAGCGCCGTGTTCGCATTGACTTGCGGTGCCGTGAAGCTCGCGCTCGCCGTGTTTGCTCCGCTCAACGTCACTGCGGGACCAGCGGTCTGCGTCCACGCATAGGCGGTGATCGTTCCGTCAGAATCGGAGCCAGAGCCTTGCAGAGTTACCGCAGTTCCCTCGGCGACAGAGCGATCCGCTCCGGCATTCGCCGTTGGCGGTTGGTTCGCGCCGCCGCCGCTGCACTCATGCAGCCTGCGCCACACGTCCCATTCACCGGATTGCGAGGGGATTTCGTTCTGCGTCCACCATTTCGCCTCGTACGCAACGTTCTGGTACTTGACGCGATTGCCGTTCACGTAGACCGCGGTGCTGTTCCATTCTGGATAGGGGCAGGGTTGTGCCTGTGCATGGCTGACCGATGAATACATCAGCCAGAAGAGTGCCGCCACGATGCCCACGACGATGTCGCGTGGGACACGTGCAATTGATGCTGTCACTGCGAGTTCCTCCGTAAAAAGAATTGCTGATCTGGCGGATCGGAAGGGCAGTCCCGGCAGGGGGCGTGCAATGACCGGCGGTCTGACGCCGCCTGGGTTGTCGGTGTGACTCGACTGCACGCGGAATGAGACAGGATGTGAGGAGAGCGGGGCTGGCTTGCGAACGAACTTGTCCATGTCGATCCCTCCAGCACCGCATTGGCGTTGCCCATCCCGGTTCCTCGCGGGCGAGGCCATCGCCGGCGCACTTGGTTAGTATCACGTTAGGACCAATATAGTACCAATAAGCACGGATTGCCAAGGCTGCGCTTTGACATTTCGCAAGCTTAGGCGCTCTCCTGAAATTGCAGGGCCCTGTGCATACCGGTTGGTCTGTTAGTGCCGGTAGTGGTATTTAAATGGTATTACCCTGAATCGTCAGCCAATGGTCGTACCGACGACATCGCATGAGACATGGGGCGGCAACCTGCAGCCGCTGGCGCTCATGTTTCTTCTGCGAACGCGCCAGCTTCCAAACATCTGCAACCAAGGAAGAGAGGTTCGCATGCGCGATTCAATCCTCGATGCGGCCGACGAGGTTGGAAGGATGGTTATACTCACCTGCCGATGAGCATTCATTGCAGGGAGACCTCGCGTGAGTTTGAAGCCGAGCCTCGCAGTCCTTGTCATGCTCTGTGTCACCGCGAGTGTCGTTCGAGCGGATCAGCCCGCGTCTCCCAAGACCGGGCCGGCCAAGTTCCAATGGGGCGTGCAGATTCCACTTCGGGATAGCGTTAAGCTGAGTGCCACGGTGTATACACCGCGTGAGCAGAAGGAACCCGCGCCGTGCATTTTCACGCTGACGCCTTACATGGCGCAGAGCTATCACGATCGTGGCATGTATTTCGCCGCGCACGGATATCCGTTCCTGACGGTGGACGTTCGCGGTCGAGGCGACTCCGAGGGCGAGTTCCGGCCGTTGATCCAGGAGGCACGCGACGGCTATGACGTCGTCGAGTGGCTCGCGCAGCAGCCTTACTGCAACGGCAAAGTCACGATGTGGGGCGGCTCGTATGCTGGCTATGACCAGTGGGTCACGGCCAAGGAGTTTCCGCCGCACCTGGCGACCATCGTCCCGGTGGCGTCGCCGTATGTGGGCGTCGACTTCCCGATGCGCGCGAATATCTCGTATCCCTATGCCATGCGCTGGCTCACGTTCACCAGCGGCAATGCCTCGCAGGAGCGCATTTTCGGCGACGAGACGTTCTGGCGCGACGCGAATCGACGCTGGTTCGAGTCGGGCTCGCCCTTCAAGGAATTCGACACGCTGGTCGGCAATCCTTCCAAGACCTTCCAGGAGTGGGTCGCGCATCCCCAGGTCGATGACTACTGGGATTCGTACAACCCCACCGCCGAGCAGTACGCCAAGCTCTCGCTGCCCATCCTGTCGATTACGGGCAGCTACGACGGCGACCAACTGGGCGCGCTCGAACACTATCGTCAGCACATGAAGCACGGTACCGAGGCGGCGAAGGCGCAGCACTACCTCGTGATCGGTCCGTGGAACCACGCCGGCACACGCACGCCAGAGGCGGAATTCGGCGGCCTGAAGTTCGGGCCGGCGAGCCTGGTCGATCTGCCGAAGCTGCACCTGGAGTGGTACGCGTGGACCATGCAAGGTGGCCCCAAGCCCGAGTTTCTGCAGAAGCGCGTTGCGTATTACGTGATGGATACGGACAGCTGGCGCTACGCGGACACACTCGAGGCCATCACGGCGCAATCGCGTGCCTATTTTCTGGATTCCAACGGCAGCGCGAACGATGTGCTGGCGTCCGGATCGCTGGCCGAAACACAACCCAAGGGCAAGCCGGATCAATATGTCTACGACCCGCGCGACGTGAGCATCGCCGCGATCGAGGACGCGGACATGGAAGCCTTCACCGACCAGCGCGCGGTGTATGCCTCGCGAGGCAAGCACCTGGTCTATCACACCGCGCCGTTCGAGCGTGACACGGAGATCAGCGGCTTTTTCAAGCTGTCGGCCTGGCTCGCCATCGATCAGCCGGACACCGATTTCGACGTGTCCGTGTACGAGATCCGGCGCGACGGCAGCTCCATCTTTCTATCCAACGATCAGAAGCGGGCCCGCTATCGCGAAAGTGTGCGCGAGGCGAAGCTGATCAAGACTCGCGAGCCGCTCGAGTATGACTTCGACGGCTTCTCGTTCACGTCACGCATGGTCCGCAAGGGCAGCCGGCTGCGCCTGGTCATCGGGCCGCTCAATTCGATCAACATCCAGAAGAACTTCAACAGCGGCGGCGATATCTCGTCGGAAACGCTGCGTGACGCGCGGCCGGTGACTGTGAAGTTGTTCCACGACCGCGCGCATCCGACCACTCTGTTCGTGCCGATTGGTCAGCCTTGAGAGCGATGATCAGGCTGCTCTTCGCTGCGGGATTCTGACAGGCAGGGATCGATAGCCGCGCACGAAGGTGGAGTAGACGCGCTCGGGCTCGCCGACCACTTCGATCACGGGGAAGCGCTTTAGGATCTCTTCCCAGATGATCTGCAGCTGCAATTCGGCCAGACGATTGCCGACGCAGCGATGGATGCCGTAACCGAACGAGATGTGCTGGCGTGGCCGGGCGCGATCGATGATGTATTCGTTGGGACGCTCGATGACCGTGTCGTCGCGATTCCCGGAGAGATACCACATCACGACCTTGTCGCCCTTGCGAATCCGCTTGCCTGCAAATTCGACGTCCTCGACCGCCGTGCGCCGCATGTGAGCGAGCGGCGTTTGCCAACGGATGGTTTCGGAAACCATGCTGGGAATCAGCTCCGGATGCTCCCGCAACTTCTGGTACTGCTCGGGATTCTGGTTCAAGGCGAGCACGCTGCCGCTGATGCTATTGCGCGTGGTGTCGTTGCCGCCAACGATGAGCAACACCACGTTGCCCTGAAACTCATGCGGCGGCATGTTCCGCGTTTCCGCGCCATGAGCGAGCATTGAAATCAGATCATTGCCCGGCGGCCCGGCGGCGCGCTCGTACCACAGCGTCTGAAAAGTGCTGAAACATTCACTCATCTCTTCGACCCATTGCTCCGCTCGATCGATCACGCCAGCCCCCGGTACGGCGGTTGCCACATCGGACCATCGTGTCAGCCGGCGCCGCTGCTCCTGTGGGAAGTCCATCAGGGTTGCCAGCGTCATCGCGGTCAGCTCGACGGAGACCTTGTCCACCCAATCGAACTCGACGCCGACGGGCAACTCGTCGAGGATCGCAGCGGCGCGGCTGCGGATCAGCGGCTCGAGATTGCGCAGATTGGCCGGTGCAACGATCGGCTGTACCGCGCGCCGCTGCACATCGTGACGGGGCGGGTCCATGGCAATGAACATCGGCAGGGCGCCGCGGGCCAGGGTGTTGATGGTGATGCCGCCCAGCGCAGCGTCCGACGAAAACTGCTGGTGATTCATGTCCACCGCCATGATGTCGTTGTAGCGCGTGATCGACCAATAGCCGCCGAACGTCGGACTCTCGATGAAGTGAACCGGATCTTCGCGCCGCAGGCGTTCGAAATAGGGATGCACCGTATCGGCGTGGAACAGCTTCGGATTGGCGACGTCGATCTCGGCCAGCGGCTGCGAGTAAGCGTGAGCACGCGCTGCTTCGAGCGTCGCGGGCGCTTCTGGAAACACGTCGAGGCTGTAGTTGACCGGAGGGCCTTGAGAAGCGAGCGTGTCGTTCATGACGTGACTCGTTGAGTGTGACTCAGTGTTGAGATTCCGGCAGGAGCACGACGATGCCGTCGAGCTCGCGGCGCATCCGGATTTGACAGGCGAGACGCGAATCGTCGCCGGCGCCATCGGCGAACTGCAGCATCTCGCGTTCGGTGGCGGAGGCGGGCCCCACCGCAGCAAGCCAGTCGGGATGAACATGGATGTGACAGGTGCCGCACGCGGCACAGCCGCCGCAATCGCCATCGATGCCCGCAACTGCATTCGAGACGGCACCGATCATCAGCGACTCACCCTCGGCGAGCTCTATGGTGTGGCGCGTGCCATCGTGCGCGATATAAGTAACTTGGCCTTTCGATTCCATGCCAGCGGATTCCATGCACTGAACGAACAGCGGGACGATCGCATATATACTTGCGGCCCCACACTGAATACATCAGAAACCTGGAGACCGCATGAGGATAAATTACGGCATGGCGGCCGCGTTCGCTGCACTATTTTTGCTCGGCGCGCCTGTATCCCGTGGTGCCGACGCCCCGCCGCCCGCGCAGCAGGACAAGGACGACAAGCAGCAGAAGCCGGTCCCCGAGCCCAAGCTGTGGACCACGCGCAACCAGATCCGCATCGGCGGCAAAGCCATCGACTATCAGGCGAGCACCGGCACACTGCTCATGAAAAACGAGCAGGATGAGCCGATCGCTTTGTTCGGCTTCACCGCATACGTCCGCCAGGGTCAGGATCAGCGGACGCGGCCCATCGTGTTTGCATACAACGGCGGCCCGGGCTCCGCCTCCGCCTGGCTGCACATGGGCATTCTCGGGCCGCGTCGCGCGGTGATCGAGGATCTCGCCAGCAACACGCGCGGTCCCTTCAAGCTCGTGGACAACGAGTACAGCTTCCTGGATCGCGCCGACCTGGTGCTGATCGATCCCGTCGGCACCGGGTTCTCGCGACCGGTGGGCAAGGCCGAAGGCAAGCAGTTCTGGGGCGTGGACAACGATATCAAGTCGGTGTCCGACTTCATCGTGCGCTATCTGGGCGACTACAAGCGCTGGGGCAGCCCGAAATTCATTCTCGGCGAAAGCTACGGCGGCATTCGCACCGGCGGCGTGAGTTACGACTTGTTGACTCGCCACAATGTGGCGCTGAACGGCATCATCCTGGTGTCGCCTTATCTCGATTTCGTCACTGGGACGGCCGGATTGAACAGCGATGCGGGCGATGCGAACTTTTTCTCCACGTATGCCGCGACCGCCTGGTATCACAAAGTCCTCAATCCGCAGCCTCCCGAGTTGCTGCCATTCCTGCGCGAAGTGGAACAGTGGATCGATACTGTCTATCACCCCGTACTGTACAAGGGGGCACGCGCCACTCCAGAAGAGCGGCAAGCAGCGCTCGATGGCCTGGCGCGCTATACAGGGGTCAGCGCCGCCTATTGGGACGCCGCCAACCTGCGCATGAGCGAAAATCAATTCTTGCAGGAGCTGATGCGCGCCCAGGGCAAGACGGTGGGCCGGATCGATTCGCGGTTCGCTGCCGGCATGCCGAACCGAATCGCCGAGACTACCGCGTTCGATCCGTATGCCAGTGCCGTCGCTCCCGCCATCGTCGCGGCCTTCAACGACTACGCTCGCAGCGAGCTCGGCGTGGTCACGGAACAGAAGTACGTGCTATCGGGCGGGCTGTATAAAGACTGGGATGCGAGCCATGTGCAGCCGGATTCCAACGGCTGGAAGGTGCCGTATGCGAACGTGCTGCCGGACATCTCCTATGCGATGACCATGAATCCGAAGATGAAAGTGCTGGTGCAGACGGGGTATTTCGATCTGGCATGTCCGTATGGCACGGTCAAATCGGCGCTCGATCATCTGAACATCACGCCCGAGCTGCGGCGTAACGTGCAGCTCGAGTTCTATGAAGCCGGGCACATGATGTACGTGCACCCGGCCTCGATGGGCAAGTTCAGCGAGGACATCAAGACCTTCCTCGATCAGAGCTCGAACTGAAGGCTAATTGTTGGCGTTCGCCAGCACGAAATCGATCGCAGCACACACCGCCACGACCTGAGCCTCGTTGCATTGCTCGGGCGTGGCGCGTGGACTGTCGGGATAGACCTCGGTCGTGGTCGTGTAGCGCGCTCCGGTGATCCCTGCGCACAAGCCGAGTTGTTGCACGGGGTACTGGATCACGCCGGGCGCCACGACGTTGGCTTGGAGGATCTGGCCGTTCGCATCCGCCGGCGCGATGTGCGTAACCTTTCTGACGGCTTCGATGATGGCTCGTTGGAACGCCGGTTGCGGGTTCGCGCTGTCGTCGACGAGGTAGAAGCCATCCGGAATGAGGCCGGGCTCGAAGGGCTTGCCGTCGCGGGCGGCCAGGGCAGGGCGAAACTCGGTTTCGTCCGTATCCGTCGTCTCGTGCAGGTCGATGTGCATGAGGATGCGGTCACGCAGCGGCGCGATCAAACGGATCAGCGCCGCCGACTCTTCGGCAGCACTGTTCTCGCGGAACGAGCGATTGGGATCGATGGCATTCGCATTCCATCGATGGATGCGCTCGTACGCCCATGGGCTCACGCAAGGCGCCACGAGCAAGTTGACCCGCCCCGCATAGTCCGCGGCGCGGCGGTCGACGAATTGCAGAGCACCGTGCACGCCACTGGTTTCATAGCCGTGCACGCCCCCCGTCACCAGCACTATCGGCAACCGATCGCGCCAATCGCGATTTCGCACCGCGAATAGTCGATAGTGGTCTGGGGGATAGTGGAGCTGACCATACTCCGCGACGCCGAAACGCTCCGATAGTCGTTCGAGCGTGCGCACGACATCGTCGTGATAACTGCGGTGTCTGACCTGCCGCGACAGCCACTGGGCACGCTCTGCATCGCCCCAGGGGACGCCCGGTGTGCCGATGGGGTACTGAGCGGTTGTCGCGGTCATGCTTCGAGCAACTCCTGACACGGGGAGGCGCTACTTTAGCTCAAATTCGGCAAAAATCGCCCCAGCAGCGGCATCGAAGGGCGTGATGTACGGCTCGGGGGCGCTTGCATGGAAGCGGCCGGCTCGTCCCGTACCGCGGTTTACGATGGCAGGGGCGCTCTATAAGATGCGCGGCCTCATGAGCCCCATCCTGAACATCGCTGCCTACAAATTCCTGCCACTCGACGATCTGAAGACGCGCCGCGAGCGGCTGCAAGGGCTGTGCAAGGAGGCCGAGCTCAAGGGCAGCATTCTGCTCAGCCAGGAAGGCATCAACCTGTTCGTGGCGGGCCAGGAGCCGCAGATCGACCGGCTGCTTTCCGAGTTGCGCGGCTGGCCGGGATTGGCCGACCTGCAACCGAAACTCAGCTACACCGAGCATCAACCGTTTCGGCGCATGCTGGTGCGGATCAAGAAAGAGATCATTGCCTTCGGCGTGCCCGGGATCGATCCGAGTCGCCGCACCTCGCCGAAGCTACCTGCCGCGCAGTTGAAGCAGTGGCTGGATGAAGGCCGTCCGGTCACTCTGCTGGACACACGTAACGACTACGAGATCAAGCTCGGCACATTCAAGAACGCACTGCCTATCGGCGTGAACCATTTTCGTGACTTCCCCGCGGCGGTGGCGAAGTTGCCCGAGGAGTTGAAAGAGCAGACGGTGGTGATGTTCTGCACCGGCGGCATCCGCTGCGAGAAGGCGGGGCCGTACATGGAGCAGGTGGGTTTCAAGAACATCCTGCAGCTCGACGGCGGCATCCTGAAATATTTCGAGGAAGTCGGCGGCGAACATTACCAAGGCGAATGTTTCGTGTTCGATCAGCGCGTCGGGCTCGATCCCAGGTTGGGCGAGACCGGCTCGGCACAGTGCTTTCAATGCCAGTCGCCGTTGACCGAGGCGGAGCAGCAGCACCCGCATTACGTGCCCGGCAAATCGTGTCCCTATTGTTATCAGACGCCGGCCGAGCAGATGGCCGCCAGCATCGCCCGGCGGCACGAGGTTATTCAAGGTCTGACGACACCGCTGCCCGGCAGCCAGCCGTACGATCATTTCAAGCCGGTGAATGTGCCGGCCGACTGCGACGGAGCAACCGTCGTCGAGGCGTTCTGCCGCGTGGTCCGGTACATTCCAGCCGAAGTCTGGGAACAGAAGTGCGCAGACGGTTTGATTCTTACTGCGGACCGTGAACCCGTCAGCGCAGCGCATCGCGTGAAGGCGGGCGAGAGATATTTGCACCGCATGCCCGCTGTCATCGAGCCGGCGGTGAACATGGACGTCCGCATTCTCTACGAGGATGAAGCGATCGTCGTGGTGAACAAGCCCGCACCTTTGCCGATCCACTCGGGCGGGCGTTTCTATCGCAATACGCTGCAATGGTTGCTGTACGACGTCTACTCGCCGCAGAAGTTGCGTCCGGCACATCGGCTCGACGCCAATACTACCGGCGTGCAAGTATTCACGCGCACGCAGCACTTTGCGGGTCGCGTGCAGGATCAGTTCGCGCAGATGCAAGTGGAGAAGGTGTACCTCGTCCGCGTCAACGGCCATCCGCAGGCTGACGAGTTCACCTGCGATGCGCCGATCAGCAACGAGCCGGGCAAGCTCGGTTCACGCAGCGTCGATCCGATCGCCGGTCTGCCGGCCCTTACGGATTTTCGCGTCCTGCGCCGCTCGAGTGATGGCACGTCGCTGCTCGAAGCACGGCCTCGCACCGGGCGCACCAACCAGATTCGCATTCATCTGGCGCATCTTGGCTGGCCCGTGTGCGGCGATCCCGCCTACGTGTCCGGCAATGAACTAGGTGACGTGCAAACTCTAAGCGTCGATGCGCCGCCGCTATGCCTGCATGCGTTCGAGCTGACGTTCCGGCATCCAGTCAGTCATCAGCCTGTCACGTTCACCGCACCACCGCCGGCGTGGGCGTCATACTGAGCGACTTGAAGCGGCAGCAGTGAAACTGCGTGCGAGCACGGCCTTCGTACACAGCGATCCCGTGCTACTAGCGAGGTACGAGCTGGTCTATCGGCCTCTTTGAGCTGCAGCACACCGGTTGTCGGATTCCGGGCGGCTGGTTCGTCCTAGCCTCGACGGTGCACCAACGCTGGGAGACAGACATGGCCAGGAACATCATCTGCATCTGGTACGACAATGGCGCCGAGGAAGCCGCCAATTTCTACGCACGGACCTTTCCGGACAGCGCCGTGCAGGCCGTCCACCGGGCTCCCGGCGACTTTCCCGGCGGCCAGGAAGGGCAGGTGCTCACGGTCGAATTCACGGTGGTGGGCGTGCCGTGCCTGGGGCTGAATGGCGGCCCCGTGTTCAAGCAAACCGAAGCGTTTTCGTTTCAGATCCTCACCGAAGACCAGGCCGAGACCGATCGCTATTGGAATGCCATCGTCGGTAACGGCGGCACGGAGAGCGCCTGCGGGTGGTGCAAGGATAAGTGGGGCGTGTCATGGCAGATCACTCCACGCATCTTGGTGGAAGCAATCACTGATCGCGATCGCGGGGCCGCGAAGCGGGCGTTCAATGCGATGATGGGAATGGGGAAGATCGATATCGCCACGATCGAAGCTGCGTGGCGGGGAGCATCGCGGGGTTGAAAGTCGATGCCCTCCAGCGGCCGGGCTCGTGGGCCCGGCTGCGGCACCGGCGATGGAATCGGCTATCCTGGCGCCGATGCTGCTCCTCAAAACGCTAGGCTTGTTCGTGCTCACCGCCCTCGCGGAGATCGTCGGCTGCTATCTTCCGTATCTCTGGTTGAAGCGCGACGGTTCACCCTGGCTCCTCATTCCCGCCGCTGTCAGCCTGGCGATGTTCGCATGGCTGCTGACGCTGCATCCTACTGCTGCGGGCAGGGTGTATGCGGCTTACGGCGGGGTTTACGTTGCCGTTGCAATGGTGTGGCTCTGGCTCATCGATGGCCAGCGACCGACGACTTGGGATCTCGTCGGCGCCGGCGTGGCGGTCGCGGGCATGACCATCATCATGCTCGCGCCCAGGGCGAGCTAGCTCCGGCTGTTGCTCGGACAGAAAGATGAGGTATCCTGGCATCAGCTGATTCGATTGCGAAATAACGCAGCGGCGGCGCTCAGGCTTCAGTCCTCATCTTCTACCTGCGATCTTGGGCCGCCAACCCATTTGTCACCGGCGTTCGACTGATCGCTCACGTCTCCCCTCGTAGCATTTCCGGCACGCGATGCCCGTGCAATCACGCGCGGCGCGCCTGTCAAAAAAAGAGGGAGATCGAATGTATTCGTTGCGCGGTTGGGTCGGCGGTGCAGCCACGGTGGTGGCATTCGCTGCCGGAGTGTCGACGCCGGATTGGGCGCGAGCCGAAGCGGCCGCCCCGGGGGCGGAAGGCTCGAGTGGCAACATCGAGAACATCACGGTGACCGCGCGTCGACGTGAAGAGCAGATGCAGGACGTGCCGCTGGCGATCTCGGTCGTGAACGCCGCGCATCTCGAGCAGACGGGCACGTTCAATGTCGGCAAGCTCAGTCAGCTGCAGCCGTCCATTCAGTTCTATTCCAGTAACCCGCGCAACTCGGCGGCCAACATTCGCGGCCTCGGTGCGCCATTCGGCTTGACCAATGACGGCATCGAACAGGGCGTCGGTATCTACATCGACCAGGTGTACTACGCGCGCAGCGCGACGGCGACGTTCGATTTCCTCGACGTCGAGCAGATCGAAGTTCTGCGCGGCCCGCAGGGCACGCTGTACGGCAAGAACACCACGGCCGGCGCGATCAACGTGACCTCGCGCAAGCCGAGCTTCACACCGGAGGCGGATGCCGAAATCAGTTACGGCAACTATGGCTTCACGCAGGGCAAAGGCTCGGTGTCCGGTCCGATCACCGACCGGCTGGCATTCCGCCTCGGCACTTCCTATACGCACCGCGACGGCACCCTCTATAACGTCGCCAACGGCCGGCATGTGAACGAGCAGGACAACCTCGGCTTCAAAGGCCAACTGCTCTGGAAGGCCAGTGACACGCTCAGTGTCACGTTCTCGGGAGACTATACGCACTCCGATCCGCTCGGCTTCGGCCAGCTGTACGTGCGCGAAGGGACGACCCAGCGGGCGCTCAATCGACAGTTCGCCGCCCTCGCAGCGGCATCTGGCTATCAGGTGCCGAGCACCGATCCGTTCCGTCGCATCACCGACCTCGATGCCGACATGAGCGCCGAGCAGTACTTCGGCGGCACTTCCGTGCTGGTGGAATGGGATGTGGGACCGGGCCGGCTCACCTCCGTGTCGGCCTATCGCAAGTGGGACTGGTATCCGAAGAACGATCGCGACTATATCGGTCTGCCCATCACCACCATTTCGGAGAATCCCTCGAAGCAGCGCCAATATTCTCAGGAAGTGCGCTATGCGGTGAGCGCAGAGAAGATCGATTACGTGGTCGGCGTCTACGGCTTCTATCAGACCGTCGATACTTCGGGCGCGCAGGAGCAGGGTTCGCTGGCAAGCCGCTGGCTGCTGAGCGGCGCGAATGCCAACGATCCTGCCATCCTTGACGGCTTGCGCTCGGAGAACGAAATCGGCCTGAAGAACACCAGCGCCGCAGTGTTCGGCCAGCTCACCTGGCACGTCACTGACGACCTTCGGCTGCAACCCGGCTTGCGTGTGAACTACGACAAGAAGGACGGCAAGTACATCGCCACCGTGACGAATGCGACCAACACGCCGCTCACGGCGGCGCAACGTGGTGTGCTCGCGCCGCAGACTTACGAGCCGGAGTTCAGCGACACGAACGTGTCCGGCGACTTCACGGTCTCCTATGACTTTGCCGACAACCTGCTCGGTTATGTGACTTATGCGCGCAGCTTCAAATCGGGCGGCATCAATCTCTCCGGCCTGCCGTTGGACAGTAATGGCCTGCCGATCACGGCCGTGGCAACCGTCGCTCCGGAAAAGGTCAATCACTACGAGCTCGGCCTGAAATCGCAGTGGCTCGGTGGCCTGGTCACGGCCAATCTGGCCGGCTTCTGGACCGAGATCGATGACTATCAGGCCACGGTGAACAACAGCCAGGCCAACGTCATCCGCGGTTATCTTGCCAACGTCAACCAGATTCGCGTGCGCGGCATCGAGTTGGACCTGTCGGCACGGCCGGTCAGCGGACTGACGGTCTACGCCAATGGCGCGTACAACGATCACGAGTACACGAGCTTCCCGAATGCGCCGTGCCCGCCGGAGCTGGCCGGTGGCTCGGCGGCTTCACCAACCAATCCGCCCAGCGCGCCCGGTACGCCCGGTGGTGTGAGTCCGCCGTCCTGCGATATCTCCGGCCAGTGGCTGCCGGGCATCTCGAAGATCTCGGCATCGTACGGCTTCCAGTATGAGCTGCCGCTGGCCGCGCTGGGTGGCAACGGCGCCGCGTACTTCGGATTCGATGGACTGTATCGCTCCAAGTTCTCGTCGAATCCGTCGCGCTCCATCTACACGGATGTCGATGGCTACGCGATCGCGAACTTCCGTGCCGGCGTTCGCCTGGGCAATGGTTGGGATGTCTACGGCTGGGTTCGCAATGCGTTCGACGAGGAATACTTCGACTTCCTCTCGACGCAATCCGGCAACACCGGCCTGGTGATCGGGCAGCCGGGCGATCCTCGCACGTATGGACTGACGCTGCGCGCGTCGTTCTGATCGAGACAGCTCGCTAGTATCGAGAGCGACGAGGGCCGCCATCGGGCGGCCCTCGTCATTTGGGATTGTCACCCGCCTCGTAGCGAAATGTTGATGACCTGCGCCTGCGTGAATTCGTGGAGGCCGGCGTCACCCAGTTCCGCGCCAATGCCGGACTGGCGTGCGCCGCGAAAGGGGACGGCTGGATCGGCCACCATGTGACGATTGACCCAGACCGTGCCGCTGCACACCTGCTCGGCGATCTCGGCAGCCCTGCTTACATTGGTGCTCCACACGCTCGCGCCCAAACCGAACTCGGTGCCGTTCATGCGTGCCAACGCGTCATCGACGCTCGTGTATCGCAAGACCGGAAGAATCGGACCGAACTGTTCCTCCTGCACGATCCGCGCGTCGTCCGGAATATCACGAACGATGGTGGGCGCGATGAAGTAGCCGCGGGAATGCGAGGGAACTTTGCCGCTCGCTACAGTGCCGCGATCTTTGCAGTCGGCCAGGAGCACTTTCAGCTTTTCGAACTGCGCGGAGTTTTGCACGGGCCCGAACTGCGTCCGGGGATCAGTGCCGTCGCCGACGATCGCAGCGGCGGCAAGGTCGGCCAGACGCCGACACAGATCGTCATGGAGTGCATCGGGCACATAGACGCGCTTGATGGCCATGCAAACCTGCCCCGAGTTCGCCATGGCACAACGAAAGATCTGCGGCGCAACCTCATCGAGATTGGCATCGTCCAGGATCAGGGCGGGATCGTTGCCGCCCAGCTCCAGTGTCAGTCGCTTGAGCGTGGCCGCGCCGCTCTGGAAGACTTTGCGGCCCGTTTCGGTCGAGCCAGTGAAAGCGACTTTCGCGATGTCGCGATGGCTGGCGAGCACCGCGCCCAGATCGTTAGCGTCGCAAATGACGCTGAACACGCCCGCGGGAAGAATCTCCGCACAAATCTCACCGATCCTCAGTGTTGTCAGCGGAGTCGTCGGCGCGGGTTTGGCAATGACGCAATTGCCGCTCAGCAGCGCCGGACCCAGTTTGTTCATCAACAACAGGATCGGGAAATTCCAGGGAACGATTGCGGCGACGATGCCCAAAGGTCCGCGGCGTTCATAGATGCGCTCTCGCTCGGAATCGCGAAGCGTGCGGACCGGCAGTTCAGCCTCGGCGAAATGACGCAGGATGGCGCAGCCGCGCTGAATCTCGAACTTTGCCTGCGACAGCGGCTTGCCCTGCTCGGCGGTCAGCAGGGCGGAGAGCAGCTCGATGCGATCCTCGATGGCACCCGCGAGGTTTCGCATGAGAGCACGCCGCTGATCGAGCGAGGTGCTCGACCAACCCGGAAACGCACGCTTGGCAATTCGGATCGCGTCCTCGAGTTGCTCGACGCTGGCGACCGGGCAAGCGGCCACCGGTTGTTCCGTCGCAGGATTGGTGACGTCAATGAGCTTCGCTCCGTCCACCAACTCGCCGCCGATCACCAGCTTGAACGGTGACCTGTGGAATCGCGGGTCATTGGAATGCGACATGGAGGCATTGTGGTGGTGGGCGCCTCACGCCGTCCAATGCATTGTACTTGCCTTTTCGATACTGAAGCGGTATCAACGGCGCATGGAGCTACGTCACCTGCGCTACTTTCGAGCGGTCGGTCGTGAACAGCACTTCGGGCGCGCGGCCAAGATTTTGCATGTGGCCCAGCCGGCTCTGACGCGGCAGATTCGCCATCTGGAAGAGGAACTGGGCGTCGCCTTGTTCGAGCGCAAGCCTCGTGGCGTGCAATTGTCGGCCGCCGGGCGAATGTTTCTTGGCGAATCCGAAGCCATCCTCGCTCACGTGGAGCGCTCTGTCGAAAAAGCTCGCAGCTACGCGAGTGGACACTTCGGCACGGTGCGGGTCGGCTTCAGCGAAATTGCCTCGGGACATCGCGAGATTCCGAGCAAACTGCTGGCGTTCCGGTTGAACGAGCCCAACGTCACACTCGAGCTGCTGCCGATGAGCTCGCAGGATCAGATCGAAGCCGTGAAGGATGCCGAGATCGACGCTGCGATCGTCTACGACGTGCATCAGGATTCGGCCGGCACGCAGCTACTCCAATGCAAAGATGTAGGTGACAGCGATATCGTGCTGGCGCTCTACAAGGGGCATCCTCTGGCCAACGCCAAGCAGATCAGGATGAAGGACCTGCAGGGCGAGAGCTTCCTGTGGCCATTCCGCAAAGGCGCGCCCAGCTATTCGGATACGTTGATGCGGGCTTGCGAGGCTCATGGCGTTATACCCAACATCATCCAGGAAACCGCGACGCATTCCATTCTGCTGAGCCTGGTCGGCGTGGGCATGGGCATCGGCTTCGTCGAATTCTCCGAGCATCGCTGCCAGTCGAGCAGCGTGGTGCTGCGTCCGGTGGTGGACTTGAACGTGTCGTTCAAGATCCGGGTGTTCTGGCGCAGGTCCGACGAGTCGGTGGCCTTGAGCCGGTTCCTGGACGCCATGGCTCTGCCGAGCGAGTCCAGCTCTGCCGCAAGTCCTCCTGCAAGTCATCAGCCAGCGAAAGCTGCCGCGCGCACAGTGCCTGCAGTTCCCGCCGATCAGCGACTCCGAGCTTCTGATAGGCACGCCGCCGATAGGTGATGACGCTGTTGAGCGAGAGTCCGAAGCGTCGGGCAATGTCAGACTGACTGCGTCCGGTCGCAAGGGCGGCGGCAACTTCGGCTTCTCTCTCGCTGAGACCACAGCCACGCGCCCACTGCACTACAGTGTCGAGCGACGGTGAAACGACGGTTCGTGTCGCCTGTTCCAGCAACTCGATGTGTCTGCGGATCGCGGCCACGAGGATGGGGCTCGCATGTTCCATCCGTTGCGCGGCTGCCGGATCGATCGCGCCATGAAACTCGCAACCGGCCAGCTCGCGATAAACCAGCCGCAGCCGCTCCGGAAAATCTGCACGGCCGATGGCGGGAATCACGCGAGCTGCCACCTGCGCTGCCGAGACGATTTCATTCGCCACGATGTCCCCCTAGCAGGATGATAGGAATGTCCCGCGGCACGGCTTATCTTCGCCAGGGAGCCGAGGAACACGATGGACAAAGAGATTGCACCGCTGAAGGGTCTGTATCATTTCGCCTATCCCTGCCGGGATGCGGAAGAGACGCGCCATTTCTACGAGGACATCCTCGGCGTGCCGCTGGTGAATTGCATGCTCAGCGAGCGTGTACCCAGCACCGGCGAGGAGGCACCCTACGCGCATTTCTTTTTCGAGCTGGGTGACGGCTCGTACATCGCGTTCTTCGATCTGGGCCGCGGCGACATGCCCGAGCCGTCGCCGAATACGCCGGCCTGGGTCCAGCACTTCGCCATGGAAACCGATTCGGTCGAGAGTGTCATGGCCATGCACTCGCGCTTGCAGAGCTTCGGCGTCAAAGTCCTCGGGCCGGTGGATCATGGCTTTGTGCGCTCCATCTATTTCTTCGATCCCAACGGGCTGCGTCTGGAGATTGCCGCGCGTACCGAGCAGCCTGGGTTTCTCGCGAAGGCGAAAGCGGCGGCGCACGCAACCTTGCAGGAATGGTCGCGCCAGAAGACGCAACGCCTGAAAGCCCGTTCCAACTGATCGGCCACGCTCACCCCTGCAGCAGGCGCTTTTCCCGGCTCCATCCAACGACCGCATCGATACACTCCTTCAGCAATTCCGGCTGGCCGACGTAGTAGTGAGTCGCGCCTTCGATGCGCAGCAGTCGCTTATCCTGCGTGGCCAGTGCTGCGTAGATCGCGGGGTTATGCGTTGCAGGCACGGCGTCATCGGCCGTGTTCTCGATCTGCAATACCGAGGTGCGGCGGATCTTGGCCGCGTTCGCAGGGCCTTTGGCGTTCGACAGATCGTAGCTCCACTGGCTCAGCCAGGACCGCAATGTTGAATAGCGCGCCAGGCCCACGGGACCGACATTGACCGCGCGGGGATCGCCCATGTAACACCAGCCGGGCTTGCGTCCATTCGGATCCACTTGCGGATCGAGCCAGCGAACGTCGCACATGGTTCGATGAACCACGAACGCGCGTTCCATCTCACCCGTCTGCGCTGCACGCAACTGCGCCAACTTGTCCTGACACCACGCGGTGATTTTGCGATTGCGCGCCACCTGAGCCGCACGAAAGGTCGTGATGAACTCGGCGGTGTAGGGCGGTTGGGCGGGGCATTCCGGCGAGTAGATATCGAGCGATAGATCACGACGCTCGGGGTCAAGCTCATCGATCACTGAGGGGTCGATCCACTCGGTCAATGTCTCCGCGCGAGACAGATGAGCTGCAACGAAGATCACGCCATCGGCCGGAAGCAGCTGTTCCGCTGCCAGATCGATGGGATCGCCCGCCGGCGTCTGCGTGATGTCGGGTTTCTCGGCTTGGGCCTGATAGAAAAGCGAAAGCGAGCCGCCCCCCGACCAGCCAACCAGGATGACGTGCTGATAGCCCAGCCCCTCACGGGCGTGACGCATCCAATGACCAAGATCGACCGCGACGTTTTCCATGATCAATGCACTGTCGTTCTTCGCATAGCGGCTGGCGGCGCACAGCACGTGCAAGCCACGGTCGGCCAGGGCCATCGGCATGGGCAGCAGTTGCAGCGTGGAGGTGGGATGCATGAACACGTAGAGCGTGTTCGAATTGCGATCCGGCGCGCGCAGCAACTGTCCCTCCAGATTCACCTTGCCGGAGTTTCCGGCGAAGCCATACGTTTCCGTGAAGCTGGCGCGATTGGCGAAGGAAACGATCTGGGGGATACGCTCCCAGTATGTGGTGGCCCGGGGAGTGTTCGATTGCGTGCTCATGTGCGTGCAGACTCAGCCATGTGACGTAGCGCGAGCGCCGCTCAAAGCGGAGCGGCAGCGGCGTCATATTCGAACAACCATTCGTAGCGCTCGCTTACGCGATCGGGCTGCCACTCACGGTCAACGTAGGCTTGTGCGCCTTCGACGTTGGCGAGGGCAGGGTTGTGAAAGCGCTGCGTGTTCGCCGCGGCGCCGCGGACCATCCGTGATGTTCGCTCCACGCGCGCTTGCTCGTACTTGAGCAAAGCAACTTCAGGGTCTTGGTAGCTCGTGAGTGCGCGTGCGAGGATGAGGCCATCTTCAATGGCCATACAGGCGCCCTGTGCCAGGAATGGCAGGGTAGGATGGCAGGCATCTCCCAGCAAGGTGGCGCGGCCCTTGCTCCATTGCTGCATGGGCTGACGCGACAGCAGCGCCCAGCGAAACGGCCTGTCGATGTTGCTGATGTACTCGTGCACGTCGGGATGCCAGCCCGGATAGTCGGCCAGGTACTCCTCGATGGTGCCGGGCTGCGACCAGCTCTCGATCTGCCAATCGCGATTCTCCACGACGCTGGTGAAGTTCATCAGCAGGCCGCGGCGAATGGGGTAGTGGATCACATGGCCGCCGGGGCCGACCCAATTGGACCCGACCGGATTCTTCAAGCGCTCGGGTAGGCGATCCATCTGGATCAGGCCCCGCCAGGCGACGATGCCGGTGAAGCTGGCGTCACCGGCGCCGAACAGCACCTTGCGCATCGTCGAATGGACGCCATCGGCACCGACCGCTACGTCGCAAGTTGCCGTGGGCTGGTTGTCGAACTTCAGCTTGACCGCCGCGCCGTCCTGTTCGACCGAATGAAAGTGATGATCCAGATGCAGCGCGTCCGGCTTGATTGCACGAAGCGCATCGGCGAGTGCGTCGTGCAGGTCGCCGCGATGGATGGTCACGTAGGGAAAGCCATAGCGTTCGATCGATTGCGCGCCGAGGTCGAACAGCTTCCAGGTCTGGCCGGTGCTCCACAGCCGCACCTCCTTGCCCACCGGTTGAAAGGAGTTGGCGACGACGCGCTCGAGAATGCCGATGTCGGCGAACACGCGAGTGCCGTTGGCGCTGATCTGCAGGCCCGCGCCTACCTCTTTCAGCACCGGCGCCTGCTCGTAGACGTCGACTTCGCAGCCGCGGCGGGCCAACGCGAGTGCCGCCACCAAGCCGCCGATGCCTGCTCCGACGATTCCGATCCGCATGATTGTCCGCCGCTTGCGCTACCTGATTTGACTCTATCAAAACGAATTCGCCAATGACAAATAGTTACGAGTCCGGGCAAAGCAATACCGGGCCGGCATCAAAACGACAAGAACAAAGAATTGGACCGCATGCAGGGCCGCGACAATCATGACGCCGCGGTCGCTCGAACGCGGCCGCGACACAATGGAGCGCGATCGAGAATGAATACTGAGGAGTCGCCGGCGGATTTCCTGGGCCAGGCGCAACTGCTGAACATTCCCCTGCACGCGGGCGAGCTGAAGCTGGAAATGATCGTCAAGGGGCAGGGCGCACCGCTCTTGTTTCTTCACGGGATGGACGGCGTGGAGAGTTGCTCGCGCATCATCGACATCCTGGCACGTGACTTCACTGTCTATGCGCCGTCGCATCCCGGCTTCGGGGCGTCGGAGCTGCCGCGCTCCTTCAGTACGATCGACGATCTCGCGTATTTCTATCTCGATCTGCTCGAGCACCTGGATCTGCGCAACGTCACCGTTGTCGGCTTCTCCCTGGGGGGATGGATTGCCGCGGAGATCCTGGTGAAGGACGCCAGTCGGGTCGCGAAGCTCGTGCTTGGCGCACCGCTGGGGCTGCGCACCGCCGAGCGCCGCAAGATGCACGTGACGGATTTTTTCATGCTCGATCCCAAGCAGCTGGATGCCGTCATGCAAGTCACGCCGGTCACAGAAGTGAATCTCTCGGCCTTGTCCGAGCCGATGCTGGAGCGAATCGCGCGCAACGCCGAAGCCGTTTCCCTGTTCGGCTGGTCGCCGTATCTCTACAACCCCAAGCTGCACCTGCGGCTGCACCGGATCAAAGTGCCCACGGTCGTGCTGTGGGGCGAGGACGATCGCCTCGCGCCGCTCGACTACGGCAGGAACTTCGCCGCGCAATTGAAACGAGGGCGACTGCAGACCCTGGCCAGCTGCGGGCATCGCATCTATGTGGATAGTCCGGCCGCGGCTGCGGAGACGATCGTGAATTTCACGGCGGCACGGGCAAATGAATCGCGGGCGCATTGAGCCGCGGGCAAATCGAGGCATGAGGAGCGTTCAGTGAAAGTCTGGCAATTCAGCGAACAGGCGTATCACCCGGCATTCGAGGTGCCGGGACCGATGCGTGTGACCTTGCCCTCGCACCATTGCGATCCGGCGCTGGCCGGGACGCTGATCAATCGCTATCTGGATGAGTACGTGCTCGCCGACGAGCTGGGCTTCAACATCATGGTGAACGAGCATCATGCGGCGGCGACGTGCATGTCGACGTCCTGCATGACCACGCTGGCCATTCTGGCGCGCCAGACTCGCAAGGCGCGGCTGCTGGCGCTGGGCATTCCCATCGCCAACCGCTCCAATCCGGTGCGGGTTGCCGAAGAGATCTCGATGGTCGACGTGATCTCCGGCGGCCGGCTGGAAGTCGGCATGGTCAAGGGCGCGGCGTATGAAGTGTTCATGTCGAACCGCTTGCCGGCGCGCTTCAACGACCGCTTCTGGGAAGCGCACGATCTCATCATGGAGGCGCTGCGCAACCGCGCAGAGAACTTCTCCTGGGACAGCGAGAATTATCACTATCGGGTCGTGAGCTTGTGGCCGCGGCCGCTGCAACAACCCACGCCACCGATCTGGATGACCTCGTCCAGCCCGTTCAGCTCGATCGATCACGCCAGGCTGGATTACACCTGCGCGACGTTTCTCTCTGGTGCGGTGGCACGATCGGTGTTCGACGGCTATCGCAAGGCTTATCAGGAAACACACGGCCGTGCGGCACCGGAGGAGCGGCTTGCATACCTCGGCGTGGTGGCCGTCGCCGGCGATCGCAAGGCTGCCTTCGAACGCGCCGAGCAGATGAAGGGATACTTCACGACGGCCGCGCGACTCGACGTGCAATTCCGCAATCCGGCCGGCTTCAACCACATCAAGGCGAAC
The DNA here is from genome assembly GCF_036406195.1 of Steroidobacter sp. Taxonomy (GTDB): domain Bacteria; phylum Pseudomonadota; class Gammaproteobacteria; order Steroidobacterales; family Steroidobacteraceae; genus Steroidobacter. Next base: position 173,669 of record NZ_DASWVW010000048.1, on the reverse strand, counting down.
GTGAAGATGATGCAGGCCGGACCCAACGCGGTCCGGCCCCGGCTGCGCAGCGGGGCGCCCCTGCCTTCGGATCCGACCATCGAGCAATACATCGACGCCGGCTTGATGTTCGTCGGCACTCCCGACGACGTCTACCAGCAGATCAAGCAGTTCTATGTCGATGTGGGCGGCTTCGGCAATCTGCTCATGATGGGCCAGGCCGGCACCATCAGCCATGCCGACACGGTCGACAATCTCACCTTGTTTTCCAAAGAGGTGCTGCCGCGACTGCAGGACATTGCGATGGACGCGCCGGAAGTGCGTTACGAGGCGTTCGCCTGATGACTGACCAGACGAACCCTTCGCCGCAGGACGCGTTCGAGCGGGGCCGGCGCCTGCGCGAAGAAATCTTCGGTCCGGCTGGCATGAAGAGCCTGGACAACGCGGACGATTTCCAGATGCCGCTGCAGGATATGGTGACCCGGCTGTGCTTCGGCGAAGTGTGGAGCCGCCCGGTATTGCCCCTGAAATTGCGGAGCATGCTGACCATCGCCATCCTGGCGGGACAGAGCCGGCCCGAGCAATTGCAGAATCACATCAAGGGCGCCATCGCCAACGGCGTTTCCAAAGAGGAGATCCGCGAAATTCTGCTGCACACGATGCTGTACGTGGGACTGCCTGCCGCCAGCGACAGCTGGCGGCAGGCTACAGCCGCGTTGAAAGAGATCGGCGCGTATTGATTCGCGCCTCGTTGGGCAGGTTCATGCAAGCCAGCAGTGAGACATTGACGCCGCCGGAGCCGACCGACAGCGCCGCTATTGCCGCCGCACTGAGAGTCGGGCTGCGTGCCCTGGCCAAGGCCGTGACGGTCATCAGTTGCCGTCATGGCGCCAGGCGCTATGCGATGACGGCGACCGCGGTGAACGAGCTCAGCATGGATCCGCCGTCCATGCTCATCTGTGTGAACAAATCCGCCGGCCTGTTCACTCCGTTGACCGAAGGTGCGAACTTTTGCATCAACATCCTGCAAGCTTCGCAGGCGGAAATCTCCGCGCTCTGCGCCGGCAAGGTCAGGGGAGAAGCGCGTTTCGCGGTAGGCTCCTGGCGGGAATCTTCGCTGGGTCCGCCGTATCTGCAAGAAGCGCAGGCGAGCTTCGTGTGTCGCAACGTTTCCAAGCTCGAGTTCGGCACGCACGGTATCTTCGTGGGCCAGGTCGAGCAGGTGTACATGCGCGAGCAGAAAGATCCCCTGGTCTACATGGACGGGCGCTATGGCGCATTCGCTTGTACCTATCCACCGGGCAGCATCCCCGAGCGGAGAACCTGATCGCGTGGCAAGATCGTGCTGACTCGTTGGTGCGCCGGGGCCCGGCCCGGGCGTAACATCGACCCGGGGGATTGGCAGCGCCAGTTCGATGCCACACCGGCATCAAAGGCCTCGTCCTTTGGAATTGGACCTGTGCAATTGGCGAAGCCTAACCTTCAATCGCCCTTCATCCGCTGAGTCTCGAGACGATGTACGGCAAGAATGACCTTCGCGCCTCCCTGGCAGCGCCCCAGGCAACAGAGGTACGCACTCCTTTCAAGCCGGCCAGCTACGCGCGCTTCTACGAGGAGCCGCCAGTCGAGGACGATGCGAACGGGCAGGCTTGGTATTGCCGCGGCCAGAACATGATCGTCAACTACGTGCTGGCAAAAGTGGGTGGCCGTTTTTCGCGCTCCGGGCAGCTCGACGAATACGCGCTCTTGATCCCCGATGTAGGAATGCACGTGACCATTACAGCCAGGGACGAAGAGCAGTCGGTCACTGGGCCTGCGGTGGTGTTCATTCCACCCGGCGACAGCAGCATCGAGGCGAGAAGCGCTGGGGTACTGCTACGCTTGCTGACGACACGGTCCGAAGACCTGGTGGGCAAGTGTTCCAACCAAAGCGACTACGCAGAACGCGACCCCAACGTCGCACCGTTCGAAGCGTGGCCGGAGCCGGTGGGCGGCTATCGCATTCGCGCATATCCCGGCGACGTGCCCGGGCAGAAGGGGCGTTTCGGCAGGCTGTACCGGGGCTCGACCATCATGGTGAACTTCGGCGACGGGCGCGTCGGCAAGCGCGATCCTCGCGACGTGTCGCCGCATCACCATGACGACTTCGAGCAATACTCGATCGCCCTGGCCGGAGTGTTCGTTCATCACCTGCGTTGGCCGTGGACCTCGGACAGCACCATGTGGCGCGACGATGAGCACCAGCAGTGCGCGTCCCCATCCGTCACAGTGATTCCGCCGCCGGCCACCCACACATCCGTCGGCATGACCGACGGTCTGAATCGCCTGTGTGATGCGTTCTGCCCGCCGCGTAAGGATTTTTCACGCCGCGAAGGCTGGGTGTTGAATGCCGCCGACTATCCGTTGCCGGAGTGTTTCGACCAGCTGGAATAGCGGCGCCGATGACGATTATTCGAATGACTGGATGACGAAGCGAGGGGGGACGGAATGCGCGAAGAATTGATCGGCAAATTGCTGATCGGTGCCATCGACTTGCACTGTCACAGCGGGCCGTCGGTGATGCCGCGCCGGCTCAATCACGTCGAGGCGATCCGCCAGGCCGAAGCGGCCGGTCTGCGGGCCATTCTGTTCAAGGATCACTATTACTCGGTCTCGCCGGTCGCCGAGCTGCTCAAGGAAACGCTCTCGCCCAAAATCGAATTGCTGACCGGCGTGCCACTGAACAACACCGTGGGCGGGCTCAATCCCTATGCGGTGGAACATGGCTTCAAGTTGAACGCGCGACTGGTCTGGATGCCGACGTTCTCCGCGGCCAATCACATTCGTCATTCGCATCGCAAGAACTATCTGGCGACCAAGGAAGCCATGTTGAAGCCCAAGGGCCTGACGGTGGTGAACGACACCGGCGGCTTGCTGGACGAAGTGAAGTTCATCCTCGATCAGATCGCCAGGCAGGATGCGGTGCTATCGGCCGGGCATTTGCATATCTCCGAGATCTGGCCGTTGTTCGAGGAGGCCAAGGCGCGTGGCGTGAAGCGACTGCTGGTCAATCATCCCACGTTCCTGATTGGTGCCAGTCCCAGCGACATCGCCGAGCTTGCCTCGATGGGCGCGATGCTGGAGCACAGCTGCTGCATGTGGGCGGGCGTGCAAAACAAGAACGGCAAATACACGGCGCAGGAACTGGGCGCGCTCATCAAGGCGGGCGGGGTTGACAACACCATCATCGGCTCGGACCTCGGCCAAGAAGGCAATCCTGCGCCGGTGGCAGGGCTGCGTTACGTTATCGGCATGTGTCTCGACCTGGGCTACGGCGAAGCCGACATTCGCAAGATGGTCGGCGGCAACGCTGCGCGCCTCGTGGGCCTGATCTGATGGGCCGGATCTGCTGGGCCGAATTTGCTGGGAAGGGAGACAACGGCCGATGAATGACAATCCCGTCCAAGCGTTGATCGCCCGTTCGCCCATGCACATCCGCCAGTTCATATTGGTGATCCTGTGCTGCCTGATCAATCTGTCGGACGGCTATGACGTGCTGTCATTGGCGCTGGCCGCGCCGCAGCTCACCAAGGAATGGGGCGTGGCACCGCAGATGTTGGGAGTCGCATTCAGCGCAACCTCCATCGGGCTGGTGCTGGGCGCATTCGTGGTCGCGCCAGTGGCCGACCGACTGGGGCGGCGTTCCGTAGTGCTGACGGCGCTGCTCATCATCACCATCGCGCACTGGTGCCTGGCCGTTTCCAACTCGATCTGGATGGTTGCGGCCCTGCGTTTTTGCAAAGGAATCGGTCTGGGCACGCTGGTGGTCAGCTTGAACGTGCTGGTGGCGGAGTTCAGCAATGAGCGCTGGCGCAACGTGCTGCTCGGCGTGCTGCACACGGGGTTCTCGCTGGGCATGGCTGTTGGCGGCGCGACGGCGGCTTGGGTCATGGAGCCGTTCGGCTGGCGCTACATCTTTGTGGGCGGTGGCTTGCTGAATGGCGTCGTCCTGCTGTTCTCGATCGTGTTCCTGCTCGAGTCTCCCGAGTATTTGACGACACGCCAGCCGCGCAATGCGCTGGCGCGGGTCAACGCGGTGCTAGCGAAGTTGAAACGTCCGCCGCTGGAGTCGCTGCCGCAGATTCAAATGGGATCACGGCCGAAGATCACAGTCGCGGCCCTGCTGGCACCTGACATGCGCCGGACCACGATACTGATCTGGATCGCCTCGCTCACCTACGCCATCGTCGGTTACTTCCTCATGAACTGGAAGCCGCAGATCCTGGTGAACGCGGGACTGTCGCCGACCCAGGCCAGCTACGTCGGCGTCATCAATGGCGCATTCGGAACCCTCGGGCATCTGACGATCGGCTTGCTGACTCGCTGGATCGACGAGACGCGCCTGACCGCTATCTATTTCGCCATGGTGGTGGTCGTCCTGGTGGTGTTCGGCACGATTCCGGCCAACCCGGTTTTGTTGCTGGGTACTTCGGGCGTGCTCACGCTGTTCACGGTGGGCGCCTATACCGGCTTGTTCCTGGTGGCGATCAAGATCTATTCGGCGGAGATGCGCAATACCGGCGTCGGCTTCGTGGTCGGCTGGGGCAGGGTGGGCGCGATCATCGGTCCCATGCTCGGCGGGCTGCTGATAGGTGCGAGCTTCGATCGAGTCATGACCTTCGCGGTGTTCGCCAGCATCGCCGTCATTCCCGTGATGAGCATGTTCCTGGCCGCGGGCGCCACCTTGCGCCCGGCACCTTCGCCAGCGGTGCGGCCGGCGACGTCGGAAAAGTGAGGAGAGACATGGAGTCGTCTGCGGCGCCGACGCGCCGGTTCAATCTGCATCGTCTGCTTCGTCCCGGCAGTGTGGCCGTGGCTGGCGCCTCGCCCGATCCACGTTCCATCGGCGGGGCAATCCTGCGCAACCTTCGCAACTCCAGGTTCAATGGCCAGCTGACGCTGGTCAGTCCGACGCGCGATCGGATCGACGATCAACCTTGCGTGAAGTCATTGCGGGACATTCCCGAAGGCACGGATGCGGTCATTCTCAATCTTCCTCGCGTGGCGATTCGTCAGGCGCTCGAAGATTGTGTGGCTCGCAAGGTCGGTGGCGCGGTGGTGTTCGCGACCGGCTTTGGTGAAAGCGGCGAGGCGGGGCGTGTCGAGCAGGAGGCAATCACGGCGCTATGCCAGGATGCCGGACTGGCTCTGCTCGGTCCCAATTGCCTGGGCTTCGCCAACTACGTCGATGGCATGTGCGCGTCGTTCGAAGATCTGAATTTCTCTCAGAGCAATCTCGCGTCCGGCAGTCGACGAGTGGCCGTCATCGCCCAAAGTGGCGCGACCGCTGCCAACGTGCGCAGCTCATTGCAGGCTCGCGGCATCGCCGTGTCGCACGTCGTCTCGACGGGCAACGAGGCGGTGCTGCACATCGACGACTTCATCACATACGTGATCGAAGAGGGTGTTGCGGCGATTGCTCTGTACGTCGAACAAATCCGCAATCCGGGTGCATTTCTGACGATCGCGCGGCACGCACGCGAGCGGCAAGTGCCGATCGTGATGCTGCATCCAGGAAGAAGCGCGCGTGCACGAGCCGCCACTCAATCGCATACCGGCGCACTGACCGGCGACTACGCCGTGATGAAAACAGCCGTTGAGAATGAAGCGGTGGTGCTGGTTGAAACCATGGATGAACTGTTCGATGCCACGGCCATCCTGCAACGCTTCCCGCGCCCATCGACGGGCGGGGCCGCGATCATCACCAACTCCGGTGCGATACGAGCGCTGTCGCTGGACATGATGGAGGACGTCGGTCTGCCAGTCGCACGTCCGGGCGCCGCCACGATCGAGAAGCTCAAAGCGATCGTGCCCGACAACGTGGAAGTCGATAATCCGCTCGATCTCGGCGCCGCGGGTTATGCCTATGCCGGCATCTTCACGACCACCACGCAAGCGGTCCTCGAAGATCCCGCGACGGGATCGGTCATCTGGGCGATGACCGGCGGAGGCCCGCGGCAGCAGCTCGCCAAGGTCGAGGCGATGATTCCGTTGAGCCAGCGCGACGACAAGCCGCTGATACTGACGATCACTGGCGACGGCTCGCCGCTCGATCCGGACTGTCTCGCCGCGGCCGAGAAGAACGAGATAGTTCTATTTCGCTCGCCCGAGCGGACGCTACGAGCCATGGCGGCGCTGCATCGACATGCCATCGCGCGTGAGGCAGCACAGGAGCGTCGCGGACTATCGCGTGATATTCCCGTTCTCAGCGGTTCGGGTGCCATTGCCGAATATGCTGGTAAGGCCTGGTTGCGAGAGCTGGGCGTGCCGGTTCCGGCCGGTCACCTCGCACAGAATCTGGAACAGGCGCGGCAAGCCGCGAACGCCGTTGGCTATCCACTGGTCATCAAAGCGCAGGCACCGAGCCTGCAGCACAAGAGTGATGTCGGCGGCGTCATCGTCGGCATCAAGAGCGATAGCGAGCTGAACGCCGCCTGGGAACGATTGCACGCCAATCTACGCACAGCGGCCTCGGACGTCGTGCTCGACGGAGTATTGGTCGAGCAGATGGTGCCGCCCGGACTGGAAATGGTCGTGGGGGCCAAGAGCGATCCCAAATGGGGCCCGGTGATCATGGTGGGGCTCGGCGGTGTGTGGATCGAGGCGTTGCGAGCGGTCGAGCTATTGCCGCCGGACATTACTCATGCGCGCGCCGTCGAGCGCATCAAGGCGATGAAGGGCGGAACACTACTCGGTTCGTTTCGGGGACAGCCGCCCCGCGATGTGGATGCCCTTGCCAACCTGGTACTCACGCTTGGCGACGCAATGCGCGCCAATCCATCCATTCGAGAAATCGATATCAATCCCGTCATGGTGTTCGCGGCAGGCGCCGGCGTCATGGCGTTGGACGCCCTCATGATCACAGACACGAAAGCGAAGCCATGACAGGAGCCACGATGGAAAACGTCGCCCAGGATGCACCCGCCCCGCATACTGCCGGATTGCCGGGAGGAAAGAATGTGGCCGTCGAGTTGGACGACGGCATCGCCTGGGTGCGGCTGAACCGGCCTGAAAAGCGGAATGCGATGAGCGTGGGCCTGGCCGAGGAGATGAATCAGATCTTCGACGCGCTGGAGATCGACGATCGTTGCGGCGTGATCGTACTGACGGGCGTCGGTACGGCGTTCTCGGCCGGCATGGACCTCAAGGATTTCTTTCGCGCCACCGATGGTTTGTCGGATGTCGAGCGCCAGCGTGCCTACCGTTCCACTCGCGCCTGGCAATGGCGCACGCTGATGAACTATCCGAAGCCGACCATCGCAATGGTCAACGGCTGGTGTTTCGGTGGAGCCTTCACGCCGTTGATCTGCTGCGACCTGGCGATCGCCGACCAGGATGCCGTCTTCGGGTTGTCCGAGATCAACTGGGGCATCATTCCGGCTGGCGTGGTCAGCAAAGCCATCTCTACTGTAATGGGCGACCGGCAGGCGCTCTACTATGTGATGACGGGCGAGCAGTTCAACGGCACCAAGGCCGTCGAGCTGGGCCTGGTGAATGAGGCGGTGCCGGCGGACCGGCTCGAGCAGCGAACGACGCAGCTGGCTCGAAATCTGCTCGGCAAGAATCCCACGGTGCTGCGCCAGGCGCGCGCCGCGTACAAATATGTGCGTGAAATGAATTGGGAGCAGGCGGCGGAGTATCTGACCGCGAAGGCGGATCAGACGCACTTCATCGATCCGGAGAAGGGCCGGGCGAAGGGTTTGCAGCAGTTCCTGGACGAGAAGTCGTTTCGGCCGGGCCTGGGCAATTACGCGCGCGAGTGACGAGACAAGCGGTTAGTGGCTGGCGGTTAGGGGTTAGAAGGAGCCAGTAAGATAGCTTCTTTTCTGCCTAACCACCAACCACTAACCGCCAACCACTTCATCCTCCTGGATCATGTCCGCAGCCTTCTCCGCGACCATGATGACGGCAGCATTGGTGTTGCCGCCAGGCACGGTCGGCATGATCGAGGCGTCGACGACGCGTAGCCCTGCGACGCCTCGGACGAGCAGACGCGGGGAAACGACTGCGTCCGAAGAAACGCCCATGGCGCAGGTCCCGACTGGATGCTGCGTCACTCGGACGTTGTCGCGGAGATATGCATCAAGGGCTGCATCGTCTGTTATTTGCGCGCCCGGTTTGATTTCGTTGGCGATGAGCTCAGCGAGCGGCGAAGTCGCGAACAGTTTGCGAGCTGCCGCTACGCCACGTCGCAGCTGGGCAAAGTCGTTCTCTGTGGAGAGCAGGTTCAGCGAGATCTTCGGCCGTTCGAAAGGGTCCGCGGAGCGCAGCTCCAATCGACCGCGACTTTCCGGATGGAGCTGAATCACCATTACCGAAAACACATGCGCCTGCCGTGTTCCGAAACCGGGGAACCACGGCCGTGCGTCCAGTCTCACCGGCAACACCATCAGCTGTATGTCGGGACGCGGCAGTTGCGGCTGGGTCTTCACCATGAGCACGCAACTGCAGACCAGCGTAGACAAAGGGCCCGAGCCGGTGAGAGCCCAGCGCAACGCTGCGCCAGCCAGCCGGTCGAATCTCAGCGAGTTGAGAAAAGTAATCGGTTCACGCGCGGTGAATTCGGCGTAGATCATGGGATGTTCGGACAAGTTGCGGCCCACGCCGGGAAGATCGACCACTGCGTCGATGCCGTGTTGTCTCAAATGCTCGGCGGGTCCGATGCCGGAGAGCATCAGCAATTTGGGTGAGTTGTATGCGCCGCCGGACAGAATCACTTCGCGTCTCGCGAACAACTCCTCGGTAGTGCCGTTGCGAACACAGCTGACGCCAGTCGCACGACCGTCCTTCATCAATACTCGCGTGACCATCGCACCCGTGAGCACGGTCAAGTTGCGCCGTGACGCCGCGGGCCGAAGATAAGCACGAGAAGTGCTCGCGCGACGTCCTTTCCGATCCACCGTCACTTCGCACTCGCCAAAGCCTGTTCCGCTCTGAAAGCTGAAATCGTTGGTGGACTCGTGGCCCGCAGCCCGGGCCGCTTGCCAGACGGGATCGCCGCCCAGGCGCGTGCTGTCGACTCGCTGCACCGTCAATGGTCCATCGGCGCCATGCAAATCGCTCGCGCCTCGCCAGCTGCTCTCCATCTTTCGGAAGTAGGGCAGCACATCGGAATATCCCCATCCGCTGCAACCGAGATCCCGCCATTCATCGTAGTCGCGCGGATGACCCCTCATATAAATCATGCCGTTGATGGTCGAGCAGCCGCCGAGGATCTTGCCTCGTGGCAAGGGCAGGCTGCGGCCGTTCATATGCGGCTCCGGCTCAGTGGCATAACCCCAATCGAGCAAAGGGCTGCGCGACGCCGCCAGAAATCCCAATGGCATCGTCAGGAGCGGATGGTTGTCGGCGCCACCGGCTTCCAACAACAATACTTGCGCTTCGGGATGCTCGCTGAGCCGGTTGGCCAGGACGCAGCCCGCCGAGCCGGCTCCGACGATGATGTAGTCGTAAACCTTCACTCATCCCCCCGCTGGCAGCCGTGCGTGCTGCATCCATTTGGATAATGCCATATAGTATTCGTCATTGGCGAAATCGGGGGGATCATGATGGATGCAGCCACTCTTGCCACCGCGCTGGACAAAGCCCGTTCGTTCGCAGCCACACAACACAGACTGCTGATTGGCGGACGCTGGCTCGAGGCGCAGTCCGGTCGGACTTTCGATAGCTACAATCCGGCCACCAGGGAAAAGTTGGCAACAGTCGCCGCTGCAGACGAGGCCGATGCTGATCTCGCTGTCCGTGCCGCGCGAGCTGCGCTCGACGGTCCGCTCGCGACACAGAAGCCATCCGATCGCGCGAAATTGCTATGGCGCCTGGCGGATCTGGTGGAGGCCCACGCTGACGAGCTGGCCGTGCTGGAAACGCTCGATAACGGCAAGCCGCTGAGCGAATCGCGCAACTTCGACATTCCGCACGCCATCGAAGTGATCCGCTACAACGCGGGTTGGTGCACGAAGCTTTCGGGCGAGACCATCGCGCTTTCCGGTCCGGGGAACTGGCACGCCTATACGATCCGCGAGCCCGTCGGCGTGGTTGCCCAGATCGTTCCTTGGAACTCGCCGCTCGCCATGGCCGCGACCAAGATCGCGCCTGCGCTTGCAGCCGGCTGTGCAGTCATCCTGAAGCCGGCCGAACAAACGCCCCTCACTGCACTCCGCCTTGCGCATCTGGCCCTGGAAGCGGGTCTGCCTGAGGGTGCCTTCAATCTCTTGACCGGTATCGGCGAGGAAGCAGGCGCCGCCCTGACCGAGCATCCTGGCGTCGATAAAGTCACATTCACCGGTTCCACCGAAGTGGGGCGCGCCATCATTCGCGCGGCCGCCGGGAATTTCAAACGGCTGACCCTGGAGCTCGGCGGCAAGACGCCGGTGATCGTGCTGCCCGATGCGGATCTGGACAAGGCTGCGATGGGAGCGGCGCGTTCGATCTTCACCAACGCCGGCCAGATCTGCAATGCCGGCTCGCGTCTCTATGCCCATGCAAAAATCTTCGATGGTCTGGTGGAGCGCGTTGCCGAATACGCGGACGGCATTACGCTGGGTTCTGGTCTCGACCCGGCGACGCGCATGGGACCGGTGGTTTCCCAGGAGCAGCAACAGCGTATTCAAGGATACGTGGAGAGTGGCCTGGAGCAGGGCGCCAAGCGCATCACCAAGCCCCGCGCTATCGATCAGAAGGGTTATTTCGTTCAGCCCACCGTGTTGACCGACACCACTGCTTCCATGCGCGTGGTTCGGGAAGAAATATTCGGACCGGTGCTGTGCGCGATGCGCTTCGATGAGAGCGAGCTGACTCAGATCGCCGCGCAAGCGAATGACAGCGACTACGGGCTGGGCGCCGTGGTCTGGACCAACGATCTTTCAGCCGCGCATCACCTGGTACGCAAGCTCAAGGCTGGGACTGTGCGCGTCAATGGTGGCGGTCTCGATCCGGCCTTACCGTTCGGCGGGTTCAAACAATCGGGCTGGGGGCGGGAGAACGGCCGTGCCGGCATCGAGGCCTATACGGAAATCAAATCGGTCGCGATGGCTTTTTGATCGCGTGCTCAATCGGAGATTTCGTTCGGATCGGGCGCGCCGATGGCGCGCGACAGGCCGGCCGCCATTGCCAACAAGTCGGCGACCGACTCCTTGAGCTTGCTGGCCGAGAGATATCGATCCGGTCCCAGCACGGTCAGCGCCGCCACGATGTCTTCGTTGTAATCGAACACGGGTGCGGCGGCGGCGACGAAATTGGCGTTGAGCTGGCCCGACGTCGTCGCGAAACCTCGCTTCTGGATCTTGGCCAACGTGGCTTCGAGCTTGTCTCGCGACAGATACGATCCCTGGTCGCGAGCAGCCGTGGCGTATTCCCGATCCAGCAGCGCAGCCGTGCGTTGCGGCGGCAGATACGCAAGAAAAATCTGTCCGGTGGCGGAGGAAGTCAGAGGCAGCACATAACCGAGCTGCACTGTCAGCGCGCCGTGCCTGATGCCGTCGGATTTGGAAACGATGGCCGGTCCGGTTGCGCCGAGAATCGTAAGATACGCCGCGCAACCGGTGCGATCGGAGAGCTGCCGCAAGTAGCTGCGCGCCTCGTCCACGATGGAGAGCTGGCGAATCGCGGAGAGGCCCAGGCGCACGGCGAAAGGGCCAAGCCCATAGTGGCCAGTCTCCGGGTCCTGAAACGCCATGCCTTCGCGAACCAAACTGGCCAGGTACAGATGAGCTTTGCTTGGCGGCATGCCCGCCGCCGCGGCGATGTCACGCAGCGGAGTCGGACGCTGCGCGGCGAGCAAAGCGCGAATGACTCGAAAGCCGACCTCGATCGAACGTATTCGTCGTCGGGCGGGCGAACCTTTGTCTGATGCGGCATCCATCGGGTCATTATAGTCGTAGCCCAAGTGATTGGCCGGGGTCAGGATGCCGCTTCGCTCTCCCGTTGCTTGATCAGATCGTAGAACTTGCGGCTGGCGCTGACGGCCGAGGGCCACGAGGCATAGAACGCCAGATGCGTGATGGCCTCGCCGATCTCCTCCTTGCTGAGGCCATGATCCAGGCCCAACGACAGATGCGCCGTGAGCTGCTCCGGCCGATGCATCGCGATGAGCGCGGCGATGGTGATCAGGCTGCGGTCGCGTTTGGACAACGTGGGCCGTTCCCAGACCTCGTCGTAGAGCAGCCGATTCGTATAGTCCACGAGGTGGGGCACCACGGCTGCGAGCTCGTCACCTTGATTGCCACTGGGTTTCTTCATGATGCCGATCCTCTGTGCTGGGCCCGTCCGGACCGTCGGCCGGCAAGCATCCGGTGGCATCGCCGCCCAAGTCAAATGCCCGGCTGACCGGCGATCGATAGCCCGCCGGTATCGAAGCCACCGGCGAAAGGAATTGGACCGCCGCTCGCCAGCCGAACGACACTGCATCGATGGTTCACGCTCCGCTCTACGACACGCATGCGCACTTTTTCAGCAGCGACCTGCAGCGCTATCCGATCGATATCGCCAACGCTCGCGAAGGCGAGGCAAACCTGCGGCGGCGAATCCTTGCGGAACCCGCGACGCCGGAGCGCATCTTCGGGCTGTGGGACGAAAGTGGCGTCTCCGGCGGCGCCGGAGTCCAGTACAACACAGTGTACAAACATGACAACAGCTACGTTCTCGACGTAGCCGAGCAGCATGCGAACAGAGTCGCTCCGGTCGTCATGATGAATGCCGCGGCTGCCGACACGCCAGCGACTCTGACCCGATACATCAACGGGCGCGGCATCGCCGGTCTTCGCCTGTTCGGCCGTGCCGACGCCAGTGGAGCGTACCCCTGGCTCGATTCACCGGCGGCATTGGAAACGTGGCAGATCGCCGACCGGCACGGGCTGGCCATGGTTCTCATGGCCGCACCAGCGCAGGTCACTCCCGCTGTGCTCGAGAGAGTTGCGGCGCTCGCCGAGCGTTTCCCGGCAACGACCATCACGCTCGATCATTTTGCGTGGGCGGGCGCACAGCCCACCGATCTCGGCTTGCCAGAACCCCTGGTGAAAATGCGAAAGCATCGCAACGTTTACTACAAGCTGACCACCATCAACTTCCATTTGTTCGACCGAACAGGCATCGATGCCGCGCAATTCGTGCGCCGCGCGGCGGACATCTTCGGTGCGGATCACATGATGTGGGGCTCCGATGTGAGCAACACCTTGGAGAGTTTCGTGTTGATGGCGCATCGAGCCAGGATGTCGGCGGCACTGCTGACAGCGGCCGAAAGCAAGCTGTTTCTCCACGATACCGGCGCGCGGCTGTTCCCCTGCCGTGACCAGCGAACCCGGCTCGCGAAGCTGGCCTGAACGATCTGGCGGAAGATCTCCGACTGCGCCGTCCGATGCCGCCGGATTATCGAAAACGGACCCTAAAAGTCTTGGACGCTGCTCAAAAGAATCGAATACGGTTCAGCAATACAAATTAGAGATCCGGCCAGCGGCACGGTACCGCCGGGCCCGGTCACATAAAGTTCAACGGTGGGGCAGGGGGCAATAATGCGAATGCGTAGAGGCACCAGCCAGAAAGTCGCACTACTGGGCTGTGTCAACATGGCGGTCATGGCTGTGTCGCCGGCGGGCGCGCAGGATGCCGCAAGCGGTCTCGAAGAAGTGGTCGTCACCGCCACCGGTACGCGCATCTCCGGCTTCGACGCGCCGACGCCACTGACCGAAGTGAGCCGAGACGACCTGGAAGCCAAAGCCGTGCAGCGCGTGTCGGATCTGCTCGTCGACGTCCCGGCGTTCTCTGCGAACCAGAATATCGGACGCACCAGCGCTTCGATCGGCGCCAGCAATTTCGATCTGCGCGGCCTCGGAACGGCTCGCACGCTGCTGCTGCTGGATGGCCGGAGGGTCGCGCCTACCGATCCGGCGGGCACCATCGACACCAACATCATTCCGGCCAGCTTGATCAAGAGCATCGAGATCGTCACCGGCGGCGCCTCCGCGGCATACGGCTCGGATGCCGTGTCCGGCGTCGTCAACATCTTCCTCGATGACGAGTTCGAGGGCTTGAAGGGCGACTTTCAATACGGCATGTCTTCGTACGAGGACGTCGAAACGGCGGCCGCGTCCCTCACCGGCGGCCATGCCTTCATGGGCGGGCGCCTGCACGTGGTCGGTTCGCTCGACTACTACGACAATCGGGGACAGCTGCGTCAGGCCAGCCGCCCGTGGGGCCGCAATGACTATGCATTGATCACCAACCCCAATGGACCGCCGAGCCAGGTTCGCGCCCGCGACACACGCTATTCCCAGCTGACCAACGGCGGTGTCGCTACGCTCAACAACATTCCGGCGCTGCGCGGCATCCAGTTCGGTCCAGGCGGCACTGTGCTGCCGTTCAACTACGGAACGTCGGTCGGCAGCACGTTCATGATCGGCGGCGACGGCGGCTCGATGGCCGATAACGCCAACATCCTGCCGGAGATCGGCCGCAAGTCGGCATTCACGCGCGCCACCTTCGATATCAACGATTCGGTCAGCATCTACGCCGACGCGCTGTATTCGAAGACCGATGCCTTTTCCGACAGCGCGTACGCCGTCAACCGTACTCCGATCGCCATCGGCATCGACAACGCATTCCTCCCGCAGGACGTACGCGACATCATGACCGCCAACGGCGCGAGCACGTTCTTCATGGGCCGCATCGTGGAGGAGGCGGGCACCACCAATACCTCGATCGACAACACTGTCGAACGTTATGGCTTCGGCCTCGAAGGCAGGTTCGGCGACGGCTGGAGGTGGGACACTGCCGTGCAGTTCAGCAGGAATGACTTTCACCGCGAGGACGGCAACAACCAGCACCTGCGCCGCTACGCGTTCGGTGTCGACTCGGTCATCAACCCCGCGACCAATCAGCCGATCTGCCGCGCGTTGCTCAATGCGCCCAACAGCACCGATCCGGACATCGCCAATTGCGTGCCGATCAACATCTTTGGTGTCGGCTCGATCAGCCCGCAGGCATTGGACTATTTCCGGGGCACCGCCGTGCTGGACTCGCAGCAGGAGCAGCGGCTGTTCGGCTTCAATCTCTCGGGCAGCCTGTTCCAGACCTGGGCGGGCGATGTGGCCGTGGCCTTCGGCGGCGAGTATCGCGAGGACGAGATCAAAGCCAGCTCCGATCCCATTTCGCAGAGCAACGGCTGGTTCGCGGTGAACGCCAAGCCGCTCTCGGGCAAGGTCGATGTCAAGGAGGTGTATGCGGAGGCGGTGGTTCCGCTGCTCAACGACAGTCCGTTCGGTTACGCAATGGACGTGAACGGCGCAGTGCGAGTTACCGACTACTCCACCAGCGGCCGCGTGAACACGTGGAAGCTCGGCGTGAATTATTCGCCGATCGATCAGCTGCGTTTACGGGCCACCGTGTCACGAGACATCCGCGCGCCGAGCATCAACGAGTTGTTCTCCGGGCAGAACCAGTCCGTCAACATCCTGTTCGATCCCCGCCCCGACAGATTGGCCAACGTGACGGCCCCGCTGCGCACCGGTGGCAATCCGGACCTCGATCCGGAGATCTCCGACGCGTTGACAGTGGGCCTGGTCTACCAGCCCCACTGGGCCGACGGCCTGCGCATGTCGGTCGACTACTACTCCTTCGAGATCGAGGACGCGATCGCGACGCTCACCGGCCAGCAGATCCTCGACGGCTGTTTCAACCTGGGGCAGCAGCAGTTATGCAATGCCATCACCCTGGACGGCACGGGCGCGATCTCCCTGGTGCAGGCCACGCTGATCAATGCCGCCGCAGTCAAGACCAGCGGCTTCGACATCGAGCTCGGTTACAGCTTGCCGCTCGGTGCGGACAAATTGGATCTGCGGTTGTTGGGGACGTATGTCGATGAGTTGGTGACTACCATCAACAACGTCAGCACGGATGTTCTGCATCAGCTCGGTTCGGAAGCCTCCGGCGGTATTCCGCAGTGGCGCTTCGTTACTTCGGCTCGCTACGTCCGGCCGACGTTCAGCGCCGGGGTGCTGGTTCGATATATCGATTCCGGCCTGTACCGCTCCAACTTCGTCAGCGGCGTCAACATCGACGACAACAGCATCCCCTCACGCACCTATGTCGACGTGGATTACTCCAAGACCCTGAACGACCACTTCGAGGTGTACGCCAAGGTCAACAACGTGTTCGACGTCGACCCTCCGCTGGCGCCGAGCCAGATCACCGAGCCGAACTACAACAGCGGCGCGTTCCACGATCGCATCGGTCGTTACTTCAAGCTCGGCGCCCGCGTACAGTTCTGAGCAGCGTCCGCGTTCCCCTTGTGCGGGCTACCAGTGTGGCCCGCTTTCTTTGCTTGCCCGGTGCGCCGACAACTTAACCGTGCCGGATCTTTGCCACCGTGGGTGGCGGGGCGCTCGACTCGCGCTCGATGAGGGTGCAGGGGAGGACCTTCTGCGTGCGCTTGTCCTCCTTGTCGGAAGTCTGCGCCGCTGCGTGCAGCATGCGAATGGCGTGCTGGGCCATGTCCGCGATGGGTTGGCGAGCGGTGGTTATGGCCGGCGATACGGTGGTAGCGATCGGCGTGTCGTCGAAGCCGGCGACGGTGAGATCCCCCGGCACCTCGAGTCGATGCCGATGGGCTATTGAAATGGCCGCGGCGGCCATGTCGTCGTTGCACGCGATGATGGCCGTGCACTCGGGAAAGGCAGCCAGCATGCGCTCGGTGGCTTCGAGCCCGGACTGGAACGTGAAGAAACCTCGTTCGACCGGACAATGTTTGATGTCGGCCGCGGCCATGGCATGCAAGTGGCCGCGCAGGCGTTCGGCGCCGCCCTTGGAAGCCGGATCGCCGGCGATGAAGCCGATGTCACGATGGCCCAGCTCGATCAGTCGCGTGGTCATGCGCCGGGCGATGTCGAAATGATCCGCCGACACGCTGAAGGGATGGAGATCCAGGTTCGCAGGAGAGATTGCGACCCATCGGGCGCGCGCCGCACGCAACAAATCGAGCACGTCGGGTGCGTCGCAGGCGGGAGAGGGCAACACGAACGACTGCACGCCACTGCGCAGCACCGACTCGATCTCGGCAGTGCGATCGTGAGTCGCGGCATCCGCGGTGAGCGTGAGCTGCATGCCGAGCTTGCTTGCTTCCTTGAGCGCGCCGGTCAACAGCTCGCCCAGGAATGCCTGGCTGGGATTCTGATAGACCAGGGCGACTCGCGAGGGGCCGGAACCGGCGAGCGCGCGCGCCGAAAGGTTGAGCCGATAGTTCAGCTTCTTGACCGCATCGAAGACGCGCTCTTGCAGCGGTGCCCGCACGAGATGTCCCCCGCGCAGGACGCGGGAAACCGTCATACGTGAGACGCCAGCGGCGGCGGCGACATCATCGATCGTGACTTCCTGTATCTGACGGCGAGGTCGCCGCTTGTCCGCGCGCGTAGCCAGCTGCATCTCCACCCTGTTCACCCGCAGCAATGAGAATGCGCTGGGGCTCAGCGGCGCGTCAAGATTTCACAGCCCGGCTCTCATCGGCTTCATCGCATTGCCGGGTCTCGTCGATCGCCGAGGCGGGCTCGGCGCGTCGTCGTCGGAATCGAGCATCCGCAAACGCAGATTGGTGTAGGTCGCCACCAGCGAGTTGCACACCGACTCCACATCGGTGCGCATCAGCCGGGCGATCTCGCTGTGTTTCTTGCCCTCGTTGAAGAGGCTAAGGATCTGGCGGTCACGCTCCGGCAGTTCGCGCAGAAAGCTGGCCACGACGGCGTCTTCGGCAGGATCGGAATGGCGGCCAAGCTGGTCGATCTCGTGCACGGCGCGGTCGATGATCGGCCATGGATCCCCGTCCGCGTCGGAGAGCTCCTGCAGATCCGCGACCGCATGATCGAGAATGTCGGTAATCTCTGCGGCGGGCAGGCCCAGCTCGCGAGCCAGCCTTTCGCCCGCCATGGCCTGGCGCTCGCGCCACCAGCCTGTGCGGCTCAACCAACTCTGGATGGCGAGACGCAGCGACCCCAACCCCCGTTCCAGTGCCTGCATCATGGCCTCTTCTTATGCGCTTCTTATGCGCTTCTTATGCGCGTCATTTACGTGTTATGACCGCCTTGAATCGCTTCGAGTGCGGAGGATCCGGCGAGTCACAAGCTAGAATATTTCGGCATGAATCCACAATACGGGCGCACTACAGGGGCCAAAGCGATACGTTGGCCCAGCAGCGCTCGTACTCGGCTTTCGCCGATGTGAAGTCGTTGTTTGTACGGATGCGACTGCGACCCGGCGAGTGGCTAGAGAGATGGCGACGGCGCGGCGCCGCGCACCAGGAAAAGAGGTTGGTTGGCCGAGACCGATGACACGCTGATCCACTGCCACGCATCGATATCATCCGGCACGGATGCGCCCGCCGAATCGATCAACGCGCAGCCGCTGTTGTGCAGGCTCACGCATCGGGCTGCTTCGGCCGCGGAAGGAAACGTGCCGACGAAATCATCGTTGAGCCACAGCTCGCAGCTCATCGAGTTATCGCTCGCGGCCCGGATGGTGAGCGTTCCAGCAGGAATGGCTGTGGCGTACATACAAACCTCCGTCCGCAAAGGAGCTCGAGACCGAGGCTAGACCATATGCCCGATGCGCACCGTTTTACAATCAGTATTCCCGTAGGATAACGGCGACATTGGCGGCGGCACTGACTGCGGCGGGGCCAACCGGGTAGTGTGGGGCAGACGCGCTGCGCTACGGCAGGCGAAGGGCGCCGCTGAGCGCGGCGCCCGGAAGCAAGTCACTTCTTGCCGTTCTTGCCTTTGGGGGAGTCGTCCTTGGCTTCCTCGGTGAGGCTCTTGTCGAGCTCTGGCAGCACCGGCAGATCCTTCTCGTCCTTCAGCAGCGGCTTGAGCTGCTCGTGCAGCTTGCTCGCCAGCTGATGCGTTTCGGTGTACGCGGTCACCAGCTTGGCGTTCTTCTCGTTCGCCTTGGTGAGTTGCTCTTCGGTCTGCTGCTTTTCCTTGCGCAGCGTCGCCATATTGCTCTCGGCCAGGCGTCGGCCCTCGGCCTCGTCCTGCTTCTCCTTGCGCAGCGCCTTGAGCTTCTTCACGACGTTCTCGGGCGTATCCGCCAGCGCGGCATTGATCGCCTTCATGGCCTTGTCCTTCTCGGCCACGAAGCTCTTCATCTGCTGCATTTCCTTGGTGAAGTTGGCGCGCTCGATTTCCATTTGCTTGGAAGCGTTCTCGTGCGCGGCGCGGACTTCTTCCGCGGTGGCTTCAGCGGCGGCGCGCGCCTTCTCGGCGGCCTGCAGCTTCTTTTCCATCTCCGCAATCGCCTGCTTGGCCTCCTGGCGCGCGGTGGCGACGCTGGAATCGGCCTCGGCGATCTTCTTGATGACTGCGTCAAGCGCTACTTTGAGTTCATCCTGAGAGCAGTTGGGATCCAGCTTCAAGGCATCGGTCGCCGACCGCATCAAAATCTGCTTGCTGATCGCAAGCTCTTTCCAAACTTTCAACTGCAGCTCAAGTTGCGCTTGTTCCACATTCACTTCCTGGGGTTGGTTACGGGGGGTAGACAAAACTTAGCTCGCCATCACGCAAAACAATCTGCGCCAACAGTCCGGGCAATGGTCGGGGCCATGTCGACCCGTGGTCGGACCACTCACCGGCGGATGAGGCAGCGGGAATTTTCGGGGCGCGGATTGTATGCCAAAACGGGGCCGCTGGGGCCGCTCTAATGCGGGTTTCACCGAGGATTCGATTCAAACTGCCATCGGATTCGCACTGAATTCGCTCGCCGGCCTCGCCGGAGCACGCCGGGGCGGCCTGGCGGGCGCCCGCCCTGCATGGGGTCCGGCATTCAAAATCCAAGGCTTACAGCGGAAAATTGTCGTCGAGCGTTGCCCGCTGAGGCCTGGGGCAGCGCTGGCAGCCCTGGGCGGCCCGGTGGGCCAATGGCTCACGCCGGCAGCGGGCTGGCGATCTGAACGCGGTTCCGACCAGACCTTTTGGCATCGTAGACGGCCGCGTCCGCGCGGGCGATGAGGTGCTCGCCCCAGACGCCGAGCATGTCGCTGGTCGCCACGCCGATGCTACAGGTCAGCTGGATCGGCTCGCCGAAGCCTGCCACTCGCACCCCGGCCACCCGATTGCGAATGCGTTCGGCGATGGGACCGGCTGCGGAGATGTCGGCGCTGCTCAGGATGACCACGAACTCCTCGCCGCCGTAGCGGCCGATGACATCCGACTGGCGCAATTCGGCGTGAATGGGCCCGATGATGGCCCGCAGGCACGCGTCGCCGGCCTGATGGCCCCGCGTGTCGTTGATCTCCTTGAAGTGGTCCAGGTCGATGAACAGCAGGGCGATGGGCAGCCCGCGGGCCCGCGCTCGCAGGCATGCTGCTTCCAGGCGTTCCACCAGCGACCTGCGATTGAGCACACCCGTCAGTGGATCGGTCTGCGCCCGCCGCTCGGCGTCCGACAGGGCCAGGCGCTGGTCCCGCAGCCGATCCGCGACGCCGAGGGCGATCAGCACGGCGGCCGCCACCATCGACAGGGGCAATCCGTAATACAACAAGCCTTCGGCGCCCTCGGGATCGGTCACCAGGAGGCGAACGGCGGTCGCGATGGTGAAGCCTTCCAGCATGCCCCAGGCGATCAGGAACCATCCGGCGGCCCGGTTATCCCGCTGCCAGGCCAGGAATGCCACGACCAGCGTGAAGATCGCCGTGCCCATGAACACCAGGTTACCGATGGCGGCCACCACGCCGCCGAGGCCGACGTGTTGCGCCAGATTGGCGAACGCCAGCAGCACGAAGGTGCCGGCCAACCACCCGAAGACGGCGTAGACGCGCGGCGAGTACAACCGCAACTCGGCGATCTCGCGCACAAACAAGCAGGCCGCCGCGCCGCTCAAGGCCGCGGTCACATTCCACGTGTACGACATGACCGGCAGCCCCAGCGACAGCACCGGCCATTCGAATCCCTGGCCCGACAGATAGGCGATATATAGCGCCTGCAGAGAGAACAGCGACGCATACAGCAGCAACAACCGATCCGACAGCACCATCCAGATCAGGAACGCGGAAACTGCCATTGCCATGAGAGCGCCGAAGGCGATGGCAATCATGCGCGCGTGCTCGGCGCCGCTCGCCAATGTCCGATCGAGGGTGGAGACCGTGAATGCCAGTCCTTCCCAACCCTGTCCCTGCGGATCGACACGGATGAACAGCAGCTGGCCGGGCAAAAGGCGGTCGGGCAGGGCGAACACCGCCTCGTGCATGCCACGGAAGCCAGGCAGATGAGTGGCCGTTCGCAATTGCACGATGCGCTCGCCGTGCATCGTGAACCCCTGCACTTGCAGGTGCCGGCCCTTGCTCACATTCAAGGTCGGCAGCGAGCCCGGGGTAGAGCTTTCTTCGGCCCGCAGCCGCAACCAGAAAGCGGCATTGACCTGGCGCGCCGCTTTGAAATCGAAGGGACGCAACTGCGCGTCGAGCGCGCCGCTGGCGAGCTGGTCGACGTGAGGATCGCCGACGGCAGGATCAAACATCTCGACCGCAAGGCTGGCGCCTGCAGACACGGCGCTTGCGGCGCGACCAATGGACGGCGCGCTCAGCAGACAAACGCCCAGAAGACAGACGCCAGCCGCAAGCAGCCACGTGGCCCACCACACACGCACCAGGTTGCTCCCCATTGATGTCCCAACAACGAACCGGTAGACCGGCCGAGACCGGCTGAATCCTAGCACGCACTCGATGACACTGGCGCGGCCCACACGCCCGGGCCAGTTGATATGATGCGAATCATTGCTCGGCGGACTGACCATGCGCTACGACAAGGCACACAAGGAGAAGACGCGACGCCGCGTGCTCCAGGCCGCGGCCAAGGTCATCAGGCTGGAAGGGCCGCATCGTGTCGGGTGGCCGCGGTGATGGCCAAGGCGGGGCTGACTCACGGTGGCTTCTATGCGCATTTCGCATCAAAGGACGATCTGATCGCCAGCGCCATCGGACAGATGTTCGATGAGTTGGTCGAGCTGCTGTCCCGACTCGGCCTGAATGATCGCGCCGGCCGCGCCTGAGCTAGAGCCACCCCGGGCACAGAAGCTCGGCGGTCGCGCCTTTTCCTCTCTGCACCACAGTGCGAGTGGCAGGATGCCCGTCGCTGTTTCTAAATGACATCCAATCCGCATCGTTCAGCGAACCCGTTCAGGTGAGCCCGATGGGTGCCGGTTGCGACTTCATACATGCGCTGGATGAGCAGGATTCTCGGACGTGGCTGCGTGGCGACGCTATTCGTCCTGAGCGCCGCGGCGGCGAACGCTGACCAGACCTGGGACTTCCGGGTCTTTCTCGACGACAAGGAGATCGGCACGCATCGCTTCGATCTCCTGGAGCAGGGCGGTGAGCGTCAGCTCACCAGCACAGCCACCATGAAGGTGAAGCTGCTGTTCGTCACCGCGTATACCTACGATCATCACGACGTCGAGCACTGGCAGGGCGACTGCTTGAGCAAGCTCACCTCGACTACCGATGACAACGGCAGAAAGCACCGTGTCGATGTGCTGCGTCGGGACGGAGCAACGGTGGTGCAGACATTGGAAGGCACGCAGCGTCTGGGCGAGTGCGTGCTGACGTTCGCGTACTGGAATCCGGCGATGCTCCGGCAGAGCTGGTTGCTGAACTCGCAGGATGGCGAACACGTCGCAGTGGAGTCAAAGACGCCGGCACCGACTCCATCGACGTGCGTGGCGTGAAGACTCAGGCGCGCCGCTACGAATTGCGCAGCAAGAAGTTGTCGATCGACCTTTGGTATTCGCAGCAGAGCGAATGGCTGGCGCTGGAGTCGAAGACCGCGCGCGGCCAGAAGCTGATCTACAAATTGAAATGACGACGCTGCATTGAACGGTGCGGGAGGCGGCGGATGGCCGCCGCCATTGCAATACGATTACGCCGTTCTGGACGCCGCGATGAACCGCTGCGTGTGGAAGTCGGTGTCACCCAACGTGAGCTCGATGGCGGTCAACCGCTTGAAGTAGTGGCTCACCATCAACTCATCCGTCATGCCCATACCACCGTGCAACTGCACCGCCTGCTGGGCGACGAAGCGACCGGCCTGGCCGACGATGACCTTGGCCGCCGACAGAGCGCGCCGCCGCTCGCCGGCGTCCGGATCGACGCATTTGATCGCCGCGAGATAGCTCATGGAATGCGCCTGCTCGCTGTGTATGAACATATCCGCCATCCGATGTTGCAACACCTGGAACCGCGCGATCGGCTGGCCGAACTGCTTGCGGTTCTTGGTGTACTCGAGCGTGGTGGCGTTGACCGCCTTCATGATGCCGACGGCTTCGGCGCACAGCGCGCTCAGCGCCTGATCGTGTGCCGCTTCGATCGCGGCGAACGCCTGACCTTCGCCGCCGACCAGGCTCGATGCGGGCACTGAAACATTCTTGAATTCGATGTCGGCCGCACGCAGCCCGTCGATGGTGCCGTAATCCTTCACCGTGACGCCGCTGGCCTTGGGATCGACGCGAAACACGCTGATGCCAGCAGTGTCGTTCGTGTCGCCGCTGGTGCGTGCCGTCACGAGCAGCTCATCGGCAGCGCCGCCGCCAATGATGACGTTCTTCACGCCCTCCAGCACATAGCCCGCGGCGCTCTTTGTAGCGCGCGTGGCAACGTGATCGATCTCGCCACGCGTCGTGGGTTCCTGATGCGCGACGATGACGATGCGTTCTCCGGAAGCCACGTCCGGCAGCAGCTGTCCGGCCGCCGCTTCATCGCCGAGCGCATTCAACAACGCGGGCGTAATCACCGCGGCAGGCAGAAACGGTTCGACGACCAGGCCTTCGCCCAGCGCATTCATCACCAGCATGGTTTCGACGGGGCCGTTGCCGAGGCCGCCATGTTCCTCCGGCACGTTGAGCGCCGTCAGGCCGAGCCCGGCCAGGGCCTGCCAGGTCTCGCGGCTCCAGCCTGGCTGGCTCTTCAGGATCTCGCGCCGCGTCTCGAACGAGTAGGTGTCGCGCACGAAGCGCTGCACGGTGTCGACCAGCAGTTGCTGTTCTTCGCTGAAATTGAAATCCATGAGTGTGTTCTCGCCGCTCTCAAAGCCCGAGGATCATCTGGGAGATGATGTTGCGTTGAATCTCGTTGGAGCCGCCGTAGATAGTGACCTTGCGAACATTGCAATAGGTTGCCGCCAGCGGCGCGGCGTACTCGGGACCGGCCACGCTCTTCAGATCGCCTTCCTCGGCGGAGTTGCGCTCGAAGGGCAGGGCATACGGACCGACCGCGTACATCATCAGCTCGGTGAGTGCCTGCTGGATCTCGGTGCCTTTGATCTTGAGAATGGACGCTTCGGGCCCCGGTGCGCGCTTCTCGGATTCTGCGGACAAGGCGCGCAGGTTGGTGATCTCCAGCGCCATCAGTTCCATCTCGACCTGCGCCACTCGGGCCGCGAACAGCGGATCTTCCAGCAGCGGACGGCCGTTCTTGATCTCCTTGCTCGCGATGTCTTTCAAGCGTCCCAGCTCGCGCTTGGACGCGCCGACACCGGCGATGTTGGTGCGCTCATGGCCGAGCAGGAACTTGGCGTAGGTCCAGCCCTTGTTCTCTTCGCCGATGCGATTCTCCACCGGCACTTTCACGTTCTCGAACCAGACTTCATTCACTTCATGCGCGCCGTCCATGGTGATGATGGGACGCACGGTGATGCCTGGCGACTTCATGTCGATCAGCAGGAAGGAAATGCCTTGCTGCTGCTTGGGCGCGTTGGGATCGGTGCGCACCAGGCAGAAGATCCAATCGGCATGCTGGCCGAGCGTGTTCCAGGTCTTCTGACCGTTGACCAGGTAATACTCGCCGGACTCGTCCTTCTGCCGTTCGGCGCGCGTCTTGAGCGAGGCCAGATCCGAGCCGGAGCCCGGCTCCGAATAGCCCTGGCACCACCAGACGTCGCCGCTGATGATTCCCGGCAGGAATCTCTGTTGTTGGGCCGGCGAGCCGAACGCCATGATGACCGGCGCGACCATCTTCAAGCCGAATGGAATGGTGCGGGGAGCGCCGGCCATGGCCGCTTCCTCATCGAATATATGCATCTGCACCGGGCCCCAGCCGGTGCCGCCGAACTGTTTGGGCCAGCCGGCTCCGCCCCAGCCGCGCTGATACAGCAGCTTCTGCCAGCGGATGTAGTCCTGGGCATGCAGCGCCAGTCCGTTGCGAACGCGATGCGCTATGTCATGTGGGAGCTGATCGCGCATGAACTGGCGGACTTCATCGCGAAACGCGAGCTCCGCGGGCGTGAAATTCAAATCCATGGATCGCTTCTCCAGCTGCTATGCGGAACCATAGTTTTCATTGCGGGCGCAAATCATAGGGGTGAGGGGCGCGCGTCCGCAACTCGCGGGACCCCGCGGCAGTCGCCCCAAAGTATACAAGTTCGGCGCTGTCATCCGTTGCTATTGCCCGGCACGCTCCCTTATCTTGCGGCTCCGGCCGGTTGGTTGCGCAGTGCGAGCTGTGATAATTTTTGGGCAGAACAAACGCCCGCATTGTGGAAATGGACGTTGAAGGGCTTCGAGAGGCCCGGACAACCTGGACGACTTGATGGCTTGACGACTTGGGGGGAGGCACTCGGGAGCATGTCCCAAAAGCATTTCGACTTCTGGCCGGCCGGCGTGCCGCGTGACATCACCGTGCCGGCGACCAACCTGTTTTATAACGTGGAAGTCTCGGCCGCGCGCTACCCTGACAAACCGTATTTGATTTTCTACGAGGCGCCGCTGACCTTCGCCCGGTTCAAGGAGCAAGCCGAGCACCTGGCCGGTTACCTGCAGCACGATCTGGGCGTCGCGGCCGGCGATCGCGTGCTGCTGGTCATGCAGAACAGCCCGCAATTCATTCTCGCGTACTACGGCATCTTGCGGGCGAACGCCATCGTGGTCCCGGTGAATCCGATGAGTGTCACCGCGGAGCTCGAACACTACGTGCAAGACAGCGGCGCGAAAGTGGCGCTGGTCGCCCAGGAAGTCTATCCACAGCTGCGCCCTCTGGTGGGGAGCCAGCTGCAACACGCCGTAGTCGCGGCGTACAGCGACTACATCGACCCGAAAACCAGCTTGCGCATGCCCGAGATCGTCAGCGCGCCGAGACAGGCGATCGACGCTGCGAATGTGACTTTGTGGGCGGACGCGCTCGCCGCGCAACGTACCCCCGGACCTTTGACGGCGGGGCCCGAAGATCTTTGCGTGATTCCGTACAGCTCGGGCACCACCGGCCGCCCCAAGGGCTGCATGCTCACTCATCGCAATGTGATGCACACGGTGGCCAGCAACGGAATCTGGTTCTGCGGCAGCTCCAACGTCAGCCACCTGGTGGTCCTGCCGTTCTTTCATGTCACCAGCATGCAAGGCGGCATGAACGCACCGCTGTTCCAGGGATGCACCATCGTGCTGATGTGCCGTTGGGATCGCGACCTGGCGGCCGACTTGATCCAACGTTACAAACTGATGTCGTGGACGGCGATCTCCACCATGGTCATCGACTTCCTCGCCAATCCCAACCTCGATCGCTACGACCTGTCGTCGCTGGTGCGAGTCTCCGGCGGCGGCGCGGCGATGCCGGCGGCAGTGGCCGACCGGTTGCATCAGCTGATCGGCTCGCCATACATCGAGGGCTACGGCCTCACCGAAACGATCGCGCCGACGCACATCAACCCGACGGACCGGCCGAAGCGGCAATGCCTGGGCATTCCCATCTTCAACACCGACTCGCGCATCATCGATCCGGACACGTTGCAGGAAGTGCCGCAAGGCACGGTGGGCGAGATCGTCACGCACGGTCCGCAGGTGTTCCGCGGCTATTGGCGCAATCCGGAAGCCACCGCAGCGGCTTTCATGCAACTCGACGGCAAGAAGTTCTTCCGCACCGGCGACCTGGGCTACGTCGATGAGGAGGGTTATTTCTTCCTGGTCGACCGGCTCAAGCGCATGATCAATTGCTCCGGCTTCAAGGTGTGGCCGGCGGAAGTCGAAGCGCAGATGTACACCCATCCGGCCATCCAGGAAGCGTGCGTGATCGCCGCGAAAGACGCGCATCGGGGCGAGACCGTGAAAGCCCTCGTGGTATTGCGGGCGACCCACAAGGGCAAGGTCACCGAGCAAGACATCATCGAGTGGACGCGCCAGAACATGGCGACCTACAAACATCCGCGGGTGGTCGAATTCGTCGAGTCGCTGCCCAAGTCGGCGACCGGCAAGGTTCAGTGGCGAGTGTTGCAGGAAGCAGAAATGGCGCGCCCCTGATCGGCAGCAGCGCGCGATTATTACGAATGAGGCGGGAAACAAATCATGGTGACCAGAGCATCAGAAACGACTCGAATGATCGAGACGACCACCGAGGTGGCGACGCCAGCGATCGCAGCGCCGGCCGCGCCCAAACCTCATGTGGGCAAACAGGATCGGCACTTCGTCACCGCACTATCGCGCGGCCTGGACGTGCTGTCCTGCTTCCGCAGCGGCAGCCGGCTGCTCGGCAACCAGGACATCTCCGAGCGCTGTCGTCTGCCGAAGTCCACGGTATCGCGCCTGACCTATACGCTTACCAAGTTGGGCTATCTCCACTACGTAAAGGAGTCTGGCAAGTATCGACTCGGCACGGCGACGCTCGCGCTCGGCAGCGCGGTGCTCGGCCGCTTCGAGGTGCGCGATCTGGCGCGTCCACTGATGCAGGAGTTGGCGGATGCGACCGGCACGTCGGTGGCGCTGGGAGCCAGGCAGCGGCTGAGCATGGTTTGTGTCGAGGTCTGCAAGGGCAACGCAGTGCTGTCGTTGAACATGGAGGTCGGCATGCGCTTGCCGCTGGCGACGTCGGCCATCGGCCGCGCCTATCTGTCCGTGTGCAGCGATACCGAGCGGGCCGACCTGCTCGATCAGTTGAAGGAACTGGACCACGTGGCCTGGCCGGGCTTGAAGCAGGGCATCGAGAAGTCGCTCGCGCTTTATGAGCAAGTCGGTGTGTGCAGTTCGTTCGGTGAATGGCAGCCGGACGTGAACGGCATCGCTGTCGGCTTCCGTCCGGGCAATGGCCTGCCGCCGATGTCGATCAACTGCGGCGCTCCGGCGTTCAAGGTGTCCCAGGAATATTTGCTGAACGATGTGCGGCCGAAACTGGTGGAGCTGGTTCGACGCATCGAGGAAGGTCTGGGCCAGGCGCGCACCTGACGGCTCCAAACTCACGCTCGCAACCGTTCGTAACGACGGCGCACATCGCAAGGTGTGCGCCGTTGTTTTTTTGCTGTCACCGGCTTGTCATCAACTCTAGACGTAGCTGCGAGCCGACGCCGATGCAAATCGGAACTTTCGCGGTACAACGCCAGTTAGACAGCTGCCTCCTTGGTAATTCCGACAGCGATCAGTCAAGCATGCGGGAAACACTTCGAGCAGAGAGCAACCGCGCCGAGTCGCGCGGCGCGCATGCGTCGGGTGACAACGCCCTTGCGTATCGCCGGCGCAACCAGCGCGTGTCTCGTGGTAGCTCCGAGCCACCTTCTGTCGCCCTTCTTCGACACGTACTGAACCCGTCAGTCATCGTTCTCACGTTATTTTTCTGCGTGTTCCTGTACTCGCAGGAACCAACGCCCGCGTATTTCGCTCTGGCGGCGTTGGCGTTCTTGATTGCCTCGCAAGTAGTAAGCGAGCCGGTGATGGATCGCTCGGCGCGCAACGGTCTGACCGGCGTGCTTCAGCACCGCATATTCGCAGAGTGGCTGGTGGTCTCAGCTGCGTTGTTGTTGATGGCGTTTGCGTTCAAGGTCACTGAAACATTTTCGCGGCGGGTAATTCTTACCTGGTTCGCCATTACTCCTTTCGCAGTGGTCGCCGCCGAGGCATTGCTACGTCGCTACACCGCATTCTCCGCTCTGCGCGGCAAAATCCAGCAGAGTCATGTGATCGTCGGCGCGAACGAGGTTGGCTCACGGCTGGCGCGCCGGCTCATGGCGAATCCGCACCTGGGTTTGTTCAAAGGCTTCTTTGACGATCGTGATACCACTCGTCTTCCCGACATGCCGGAAGAACAGCTGCTCGGTGGCATGGCGGATATCGTCAACTACGTGCGCCTGAACGGCGTCAGCTGCATTTATATCTGTCTGCCGATGCGCGCCGACGAGCGCGTTACCAAGTTGCTCGAGGAACTGAAGGACACCACGGCCTCGGTGTACTTCGTACCCGACATCTTCATGTTCGACCTGATGCAGGCACGCGTCTGCGACATCGACGGCATTCCCATGCTGGCGGTGTGCGAGACGCCGTTCGCCGGACTCGACGGCGTCATCAAACGCGTCAGCGACATCGTGTTCTCCTCGGTGCTGTTGTTGATGCTGTGGCCGTTGCTGCTGCTCATTGCGATCGGTGTGCGCTTCAGCTCTCCCGGCCCCATCCTGTTCCGCCAGCAGCGCTATGGCATGTACGGTGAGGCCATCAATGTTTACAAGTTCCGGACCATGACGGTCTGCGAAGACAGCGACACCATCGTGCAAGCACAGCGCAACGACCCTCGCGTGACGCGCTTCGGTGCTTTCCTCCGTCGCACATCTCTGGACGAGCTGCCGCAGCTCTTCAACGTGTTCCTCGGCTCGATGAGCCTGGTGGGCCCGCGGCCGCATGCCGTGGCTCATAACGAAGAGTATCGGCGCATCATCGAAGGTTACATGCTGCGTCATAAGGTGCGGCCCGGCATCACCGGCTGGGCGCAGGTGAACGGGTTGCGCGGCGAGACGGATACCGTCGACAAGATGCAGCGCCGCGTCGAGTACGACCTGGACTATTTGCGCAACTGGTCGCTGGCCCTGGACCTGGCGATCCTGTTCCGAACCGCTTCCCTGGTATGGCGAGACCGCAATGCCTATTGACGGCCACACAGCAGTGTCGAGTGCGTTGCTTCGTCACCTGCTGGCGGAGCAGGTCGACTACGTGCTCCCGGAAGAGGAGTCGGACAAGCAAACCGATGGCTCGAGCGCCCCGGAGACCACCATTCTGACAGCAGCGGCAACGCTGCCGCAGATCCCGTCCGTGCTGCATGAATTCTGTCGCCGCAACGACATGACCCTGGTGCATCACTATCGACAGGCCGGCGAACAGGGGTTCATGCTCAGCTGGCTCAACGAGCGCCAGCGGCCCGAATTCTTTTCGTTGCGAGTCAGGCAGGCAACCGCAAAGGGCCCGAAGCAAGTGGGCTGGTGGCAGCGCAAATGGGACAAGATACGACGCTGGCGCGAACCGGCGGGACTGCTCATCGCCTGCCTGGGTCCCGACGGCAGCGGTCGAACCAGTGTCGTCGAACAATTGGGTGCGCGGCCGCTGGCGCCGTTCGCTCGAGCTCACATCATGGACCTGCGGCCGCACCTCATGCGGCCCAAGCCGGTCGATCCGGATTCGCGGGTACCGCGCGGTCCGCTGGGCACGATCGCCAAACTGATGATGTTCGTGGCGGACTACTGGCTGGGCTATTGGCTGCAGATCCGGCCCAAGCTGGTGTCCTCGACCATGGTGGTATCGAATCGCTACTTCGATGACATCCTGGTGGATCCAGGCTACTACCGAATCGATCGCTCGCGCGGACTGGCGCGCTGGCTGCTGCCCTGGATTCCGCGTCCCGAGTTGTGGCTGGTGTTCGATATTCCTGGCGAGTTGCTGCAGACGCGAACGCGCGAAGTCGCCTCGGAAGAGGCTGCAAGACTGCGTAGCGAATATCGCAGGGTGTTACGCCGTCGCGAAGACGTGGTGGTGCTGGATGCCGGTCAGCCGCTGGAAGAGGTGAGTGCGGAAGCCGAGCGCGCCATCGTGGCCCAGCTGGCGCGTCGTACCGCGCATCGTCTCGGCCTGCCGGACACCAGCAAGGACAATCCAACATCGACCGACATCCTGCTGTTCTTCTGCCGCAGGCACGTGCCGCTGCTGAGCAAGCTGGTGCGCGTGCTGTTCAACAGTGATATCCATTGCCGCCTGCCGGCCGATGTCCACATGCCTCATCCCTACGGCATCGTTCTGCACCGGCAGGCAATCATTGGTCATCGCGTGACCATCATGCAGCAGGTGATGATCGGTAGCCGCGATCGTGACCAGAACATCGCGCCGGTGATCGGCGACGACGTCACCATCGGCGCCGGCGCTCGCATTCTCGGCGACGTGCGCATCGGCAATGGCGCCACGATCGGAGCCAACGCTGTCGTGACCCGTGACATCCCGCCCGGTGCCACCGTTGTGGGGGCCGATCGCATCGTGGCCACACGTCGCAGCCCGGCGCTGGTCGGCCCAACCGTTGTGAACGCCAACGTAGCTCAATTCCCCGCGCCTTCCCGCCGCAACAGCGCCGCTTGAAGGCTGGGGCGTGACAGCTTCATGACAGGTTCGGGGTGGGGCAAGCCGACAATCTCTATCCGACACTCTCTATATAAAAAGGATGAATTCGGGCCGCTCGCCCCCATGCAGTCAGCATGCATGCACCACGGATGCACTATCGGTGACCGTGCGCATGACCGGCCTTGAACGGAGGTTCAAATCGGGCGGGCAGCGGCGAGGATGTGAAATCCATCGCGTTAGTCGGGTGAGTGAGTACGCCGCGTTTCGCAACTGCAGTGTGGTTCGGCTACACTACCGGCCCGCTAAACGACCCCCAATGCGACCTGACACGCCCGGAACGGGCCACATCACCTACAGTCCGAACAGGAACTTGCGAGCGCAATGAGCGACTCTTTGCGAGCTTTGCTCGACTCTACGCCTCTCGGGGCTGGCAACGCCCCCTACATCGAATCCCTCTACGAACAGTTCCTGACCGATCCGGCGTCGGTCGAGCCCAAGTGGCGCGACTACTTCACCGGGCTGGTCCATGGCGCAGGCCAGGCGGGCGCCGCCGATGTCGCGCACGGCCCGATTCGGGAGGCGCTGGCAAAACGTGCCTATTCCATCGGTGCAGCGGCAGCAGCCCCCGCGGCGGTGAGCAGTGACGCTGCCGCAAAGCAAGGCGCCGTGTCGCGCCTGGTGCAGGTCTATTCGAACCGGGGTCACCTGGTCGCCAACATCGATCCGCTGGGCCTGATGAAGCGCCCGGTCCCCGAGGTGCTCGAGCTGTCGCACTTCGGCCTGAGCAATGCCGACCTCGACACCGAGTTCCTGACCGGCAGCCGCATCGACGCCATCCCGAAGCGCATGAAGCTGAAAGACATCGTCGCCCAGCTGCGTCACATCTACTGCGACACCATCGGCGCCGAGTTCGCCCACGTGTCGAACTCCACCGAGCGGCTCTGGTTGCAGAATCGCTTCCAGGAAGGGCGGGTGAGCAACCGCTATTCCACCGAGGAGCGCAAGACGTTCCTGCGTCATCTCACCGCGGCCGAAGGCCTGGAGCGCTATCTCGCCACCAAGTATCCGGCGCAAAAGCGCTTCTCGCTGGAAGGCGGCGACGCGCTGATTCCGATGGTCGACGACCTGATCCAGCAGGGCGGCCTGCGCGGCATCGAGGAAATGGTCATCGGCATGGCCCACCGCGGCCGCCTCAACGTGCTGGTCAACGTGGTGGGCAAGGCGCCGCAGAAGTTGTTCTCCGAGTTCGAGGGTCACTATGACGTGAACCACATGCAGGGCTCGGGCGACGTGAAGTACCACAAGGGCTTCTCCACCGACATCAAGACGCCGGGCGGCAACGTGCACGTGGCGCTGGCGTTCAACCCCTCGCACCTCGAAGTGGTGAACCCGGTGGTCGAAGGCTCGGTGCGCGCTCGCCAGCAGCGCCGCTCCGACGCCAAGGGCGACAAGGTGCTGCCGCTGCTGATTCATGGCGACGCGGCGTTCGCGGGCCAAGGCGTAGTGAGTGAAACATTGCAGATGTCGCAGGTGCGCGGTTTCTACACCGGCGGCACCGTGCACGTCATCATCAACAACCAGGTCGGCTTCACCATCTCCAAGCCGGAAGACGCCCGTTCGACCATGTACTGCAGCGACGTTGCGAAGATGATCGAGGCGCCGATCTTCCACGTGAACGGCGATGACGTCGAAGCCGTGGCGTTCGTCACCCGCCTGGCGCTGGAGTACCGCATGACGTTCCACAAGGACGTCGTGATCGACCTGGTCTGCTATCGGC
This sequence comes from Steroidobacter sp., assembly GCF_036406195.1. Taxonomy (GTDB): domain Bacteria; phylum Pseudomonadota; class Gammaproteobacteria; order Steroidobacterales; family Steroidobacteraceae; genus Steroidobacter. The sequence continues at coordinate 140,572 of NZ_DASWVW010000048.1, read as the reverse complement.
GCCTGGGTCACAACGAATCGGATGAGCCGGCGGCCACGCAGCCGGTGATGTACTCGAAGATCCGCGCGCACAAGACGCCGCGCCAGATCTACGCCGAGCGACTGGTCGCCGAGAACGTGATCACCATGGCCGACGCCGACGCCATGGTCGATGAGTACCGGCGCGAAATGGACGAGGGCAAGTCGCAGGCCAAGCGCTCGCTGGGCCTGATCGGCAACAAGCACACCGTCGACTGGACCAAGTTCCACAACGTCGATCTCACTGAAGTGGTGATGACTGGCGTGCGCGTCGAACAGTTGCGCGAGCTGGCGACGAGGCTCACGACTTTGCCGCCGGATTTCACGCTGCATCGACAAGTGGCCAGGATCGTGCAGGATCGCGAGAAGATGACCGCGGGCCAGCTGCCGCTCGACTGGGGCTTCGCCGAGAATCTCGCGTATGCGACGCTGCTGACCGAAGGCCATGAAGTTCGTCTGATCGGCCAGGACAGCGGCCGCGGCACCTTCTTCCATCGCCACGCGGTGTGGCACGACCAGGGCAGCGGCGCGAGCTACAGTCCTCTGCAGCACCTGTCGCCGAGCCAGCCGCGTTTCGACGTCTACGACTCGTTCCTGTCCGAAGAAGCGGTGCTCGGCTTCGAGTACGGCTTCTCCACCACCGAACCGAACTGCCTGAACATCTGGGAAGCGCAGTTTGGCGACTTCGCCAACGGCGCGCAGGTCATTATCGACCAGTTCATCAGCTCCGGCGAAGCCAAGTGGGGCCGCCTGTGCGGACTCACGCTGATGTTGCCGCACGGCTATGAAGGCCAGGGGCCGGAGCATTCCTCCGCGCGCCTGGAGCGCTTCCTGCAGTTGTGCGCCGAGCAGAACATGCAGGTGTGCGTGCCTTCGACGCCGGCGCAGATGTTTCACATGCTGCGCCGGCAGATGAAGCAGAGCTTCCGCAAGCCGCTCATCATCATGTCGCCCAAGAGCCTGCTGCGTCACAAGCTGTCGGTGTCGCAGCTGGACGATCTCACGCACGGCTCGTTCCGCACCGTCATCGACGAGGTCGACGACATCGCGGCGACCAAGGTGACGCGCGTGGTGTTCTGTTCCGGCAAGGTCTATTTCGATCTGCTCGACTCGCGCCGCGGTGACGGCCTGAGCAACATCGCCGTCGTGCGCATCGAGCAGTTGTATCCATTCCCGGCCGAGGAGTACGCCGCCATCATCCGCAAGTACGCGAACGCCCGGGAAATCGTCTGGTGCCAGGAAGAGCCGCAGAATCAGGGCGCCTGGTATCAGATCCGCCATCGCCTGCAGGAGTCGCTGACCAAGGATCATCAGCTGCTGTACGCAGGCCGCGCTCCGGCGGCGGCTCCCGCCACCGGCATCGCGCAGATGCACCAGGAACAACAGCAGGCGCTGGTCGACGCCGCGCTGCGCTCTACCAGCACCGAGGAATCCCTCCGGCATACCACGCGGCTGAAGGCCGCGAACAAGTAACGCCGCGGGGGCCAATAACAGGATCAAGTGATGAGTATCGAAATCAAGGTTCCGCAACTGCCCGAGTCCGTTACCGACGCCACGCTGGTGTCCTGGCACAAGAAGCCCGGTGAAGCCGTCAGCCGTGACGAGAATCTGGTCGATCTGGAAACCGACAAAGTGGTGCTCGAAGTGCCGGCGCCTTCCTCTGGCGTGATCAAGGAGCTCAAGGTCGAGAACGGTGCCACCGTCACCAGCGGCCAGGTGCTCGCAATTCTCGAGGCGGGCGAGGGCGCGGCAGCCGCTGCTCCAGCCGCAAAAGCCGAAGCCAAGGCCGAGAAGGCGCCTGCCGCGGAGAGCAAGGCCGGCGGCAAGCTCGCTCCTGCCGCCAAGCGCATGGTCGAGGAGCACAAGCTCGATGCCACGCAGATCGCCGGCAGTGGCCGCGATGGCCGCGTCAGCAAGGGCGATGTAATTCAGCACCTGGCCGCGGGCAAGCAGGCTCCGGCTGAAGCCAAGCCCGCCGCGAAGCAGGCTCCTGCGGTGAAGTTGCCGGCAGCCGTTGGCTCACGCAACGAACAGCGCGTGCCCATGACTCGCCTGCGTGCTCGTATCGCCGAACGTTTGATCCAGGCGCAGTCCACGGCTGCGATGCTGACCACGTTCAACGAAGTCGACCTGACGGCCGTGAACGAAATCCGCGCCCGCTACAAGGACAAGTTCGAAAAGGCTCACGGCGTGAAGCTGGGCTTCAGCTCGTTCTTCATCAAGGCGTCGATCGAAGCGCTGCGCAAGTTCCCGGCGGTGAATGCTTCCATCGACGGCAACGACATCGTGTATCACGAGTTCTACGACGTGGGCGTCGCCGTCTCCACGGATCGTGGCTTGATGGTGCCGGTCATCCGTAACGCCGAAGCGCTGAGCTTCGCCGAGCTCGAGACCGCCGTGGGCGAATATGCCAAGAAGGCTCGCGACGGCTCGATTTCGCTGGAAGAGCTGACCGGCGGCACCTTCACCATCACCAACGGCGGCGTGTTCGGCTCGCTGATGTCGACCCCCATCCTGAATCCGCCGCAGGTCGCCATCCTCGGCATGCACAAGATCCAGGAGCGTCCGATGGTGGTCGACGGCGAGATCAAGATCCGCCCGATGATGTATCTGGCGCTCACTTACGACCATCGCATCGTCGACGGCCGCGAGTCGGTGCAATTCCTGGTGGCGATCAAGGAAGCTCTCGAAGACCCCGCCCGCCTGCTTTTGCAGCTCTAATAAGAAGCGGTTGGTGGTTGGCGGTTGGCGGTTAGTGAAGAAAGCCGCGCTTCCGACTAACCGCCAACCGCTAACCGCTAACCGCTTCTCGGAGTTTTCATGTCCCAATACGACGTCATCGTCATCGGCGGAGGTCCCGCCGGCTATCCCGCCGCCATCCGCGCCGGCCAGAACAAGCTCAAAGTGGCCTGCATCGATGAGTGGGTGAACAAGGACGGCTCGTATGCCTTCGGCGGCACCTGCTTGAACGCCGGCTGTATCCCTTCCAAGGCGCTGCTCGAATCGTCCGAGCTGGTGCACCGGGCGCAGCACGAGTTCGCCACTCACGGCATCAAGGTGGGTGACGTCTCCGTCGACGTGGCGACGATGCAGAAGCGTCGTGCCGGCATCGTGAAAGCTTCCACACAGGGCATCAGCGCGCTGTTCAAGGCCGCCGGCGTGACCGGCCTGCAGGGTCACGGCAAGCTGCTGAAGGGCAACAAGGTCGAATACACCAACAAGGACGGCAAGAAGGAAGAGCTGACGGCCAGGCACGTCATCCTCGCCTCCGGTTCGACGCCCACTGAATTGAAGAGCGTGCCGTTCGATGGCAAGCAGATCGTCGACTCGTGGGGCGCGTTGGAATTCGACGCCGTTCCCAAGCGACTGTGCGTGGTCGGCGCCGGTGTGATCGGCCTGGAGCTGGGCAGCGTGTGGCGCCGTCTCGGCTCGGAAGTCGTAGTGCTCGAAGCGCTCGATGCCTTCCTGCCGGCGGCTGACGGTGCCGTGTCGAAGGAAGCGCTCAAGCACTTCAAAAAGCTCGGCCTGGACATTCGCCTGGGCGCGAAGGTCAGCGGCGCCGACAAGTCGGCCAAGGGCGTGACGCTCAAGTACACCGATGCGAAGGGCGAGCAGACCCTGGCAGTCGACAAGGTCGTGGTCGCCATCGGCCGCCGTCCGTTCACCAAGGATCTGCTGGGCGAGGGCACCGGCGTGCAGATCGACGAGCGCGGCTTCATCAAGGTCGATCATGACTGCAAGACCGACGCGCCCAATGTCTGGGCCGTGGGCGACGTGGTGCGCGGCCCGATGCTGGCGCACAAGGGCAAGGAAGAGGGCGTGATGGCCGCCGACCTGATCGCCGGCAAGATCGCCGAAGTGAATTACAAGACCATTCCTTCGGTCATCTACACCGCGCCGGAGATCGCGTGGGTCGGCCAGACCGAAGAGGAAGTGAAGAAGAGCGGCCGCGAATACAAGGTCGGCTCGTTCCCGTTCCTGGCCAGCGGCCGCGCGCGCGCGATGGAAGCTACCGCCGGCTTCGTGAAGATCGTGGCCGCCAAGGATGATGACGAGATCCTGGGCGTGCACATCATTGGCCCGATGGCCGGCGAGCTGATCGCCGAAGCCGTGCTGGCGATGGAATACTCGGCCAGCACCGAGGACCTGCAGCGGACCATCCATGCGCATCCGACGCTTTCGGAGGCGGTGCATGAGGCGGCGTTGAACGCGGACAAGATCGCGATCGACTTCCCCAATCGCTGACGGCCGAGTCGCCAGATCGCGATCGAAGCCCCGATCGATCAAACACCTGGCCTGACCGCAATGTCACCCGCCGCCGAACCACTGCGGCGGCGGGGACAGCTCCAAAAAACCGATAAAGAACGGCCCGGCGTCAGTCTCTCACGCCTGCGCATCGGCTATTCTCCGCCCGATGCACGAAACCAAGAACGTTTCATTGCCCGCAGCGGCGCCCCACATCGTGGGCGCCAACGGCAATCCAGATGCACTATTGTCGCGCGAGCTGGGTACACGACAGCTGGCGGCAAACATCTTCAATTACACGGTGGGCAGCGGCATCTTCGTGCTGCCAGCCTTCGCGGTTCTGCGGTTGGGCAGCGCCGCGCCGCTTGCGTATGTGGCGTGCGCAATCATCATCGGCTTGGTGGTGATGTGCTTTGCCGAGGCTGGCAGTCGCGTCTCGGCCACCGGCGGTCCCTATGCTTACGTGGAAACCGCGCTCGGACCGCTGTGGGGTTTCGTCGCCGGCTGCCTGGTCGTCGTCACCGGCACTTCCGCTGCCGCCGGTGTTTGCACTCTGCTGGCGCGCTCCATTCTGACGCTGACGCCGGGCACCTCCATCTGGGTGAACCGCGCCGTGATCGTGCTGCTGGTCGCCACGCTGGTCTCGATCAACTACCGCGGTGTGAAGACCGGTGCACGCTTCATCGAGATGATCACCGTTGCCAAATTGTTACCGCTGCTGGCATTCGTGGGCATTGGCGTATTCTTCATCGAGCCGTCCCATCTAGCCTGGACCGAGGTCCCCGCAGCGGGCACGGTGCTGGCCACGGCAGGCATCGTGATCTTCGCCTTTTCGGGCATCGAGGGTTCGCTGATTCCCAGCGGCGAAGTGAAGAATCCTTCCAAGACCGTGCCGCGGGCTGCGTTCCTTGCGCTCGGTGCGGCGACGCTGTTGTATCTGGCCATTCAGTTCGTCGCGCTCGGCATCATGGGAACGGCGCTCGCGAACGATGACACCACGCCACTGGCCAGCGCCGCCAACGCGGTCGTCGGCCCGACCGGACGTGCCATCATCGTCGCCGGCGCGGCCATCTCGATGTTCGGCTATCTCAGCGCGAATATCCTGTCCGAACCTCGCGGCTTGTTCGCGATGAGCCGCGATCATTTCCTGCCGGCGCTCCTGACGTCGGTGCATCCGAGCTTCCACACGCCTCACAAAGCCATCGTCATCTATGGGGTGATCGTCGCCAGCATAGCGTTGTCCGGCACCTTCGAGAAACTGGCGATCTTCGCCAACCTCTCGGCGCTGATCCTGTATTTCCTGTGCGCCGTCGCCGCATATGTGCTGCGGAAGAAAGATGTTCGCACCGACGGCGAACCCTTCCTCGCGCCCGGCGGGCCACTGGTGCCGATCACCACCTGCCTGTTGCTCTCGTGGCTGTTCTACGAAACGGTCACCGTCAATCAATTCACCGTGCTGGCGATCGTGCTGGTCATCGTGTTCGCCATCTACGGGCTGCGGTCATGGCGTATGAAAACGCCGCAAACAGCATGACGTCCCCAGTGTTTGCGATGGCATCGACGCTGCGCTAAGCGGGCGCGCGGGAACCCACCGGCGCCGTCTTGAGCCACTGCTGAAAGGCAGGCGTGGCCGCGTTGCCTTCTTCCGGCGCCCACGCGGCGAACTCGGCCGCGACACCTGGCTCATACGGACCTTCCTTGACTTCCAGGAAGGCCGCGCCATCGCTCAGCGGCAGCAGGGTGTGCCAGGTCTTCTCGGGCAGCTCGAACGCAAGGTTGGGCGTGCCTTCCCCGATGACGGTGCGTCCCGTCACTGTGCCGTCCGGATCGAACGCCACCACTTCGAAGCGGCCGCGAATGACGGTGCACAGCTCCGACTTGGTCAGATGACGATGCGGCCGCACGTACGAGTCCTGCTGGAATACCACGACGAAGCGCTGCACGAGATCGCTCGAAGACGAATGCAGATTGTGATGTGCGCGGCGCCGCGGACTCGCGGCGGCCTTCGCCGACATTTCTTCGAGCAGGGCAGTGGTGATCAGCTTCATGGGTCGAGCCTCGATCAAGCCTTGCGGCGTGCGCTGAGCACATTCGGCAGCCCTTGGATGCGTGCCAGCACGCGCGACAGTTCTTCCAGGTCGTGCACGGTGATCTTCAGATTCATGTCGGCGATGCCGTCGTGTTCATGCGTGATCGTGTTCATGGCGTGAATGTTGATCCTGGAATCTGCGAGCACCGCGCTGATATCGCGCAATAGTCCGCGCCGATCATAGGCTCTCACATTCACATCGACGGGAAACGCGCGATCGCCGCCCGAGCCCCACTCAACGGGAATGACGCGCTCCGGACTGGCTGCCGCCAGACGTTTGAAGTTGCTGCAGTCGTCACGATGGATGCTCACGCCTCGCCCCAACGTGATGTAGCCGGCAATCGGCTCGGGCGGCACCGGACTGCAGCAGCCTGCGAAGGCGGACAACAGGTCGTCCACACCGTCGATGGTGATGCCGGACGCCTTCTTGGGTTCGGCCGCCGGCCGGCGCGCGATCGGCGTCGGCAATTCCTGCGGCTTGGCCCGGCGCTGCACGGCGCCGATGATCTGGGCAACGTTGATCTCGCCCTCGCCGATGGCGCGATACAACTGTTCGGCGTTATCGAAATGGAACTCGCTGATCAGCTCGGGCAGTGTCACCGAATGGATCGCCAGGCGCTGCAACTCTCGCTCGAGGATCTGCCGGCCCTGCTGTGTGTTCTGCTGCTCGTCGAGCTTGCGAAAATAGGCGCGAACTTTGTTGCGATTGCGGGGTGAAGCCAGATAGCCGAGCGAGGGCACCAGCCAGTCGCGGCTCGGATTGAGCTGCTTGCCGGTGATGATCTCCACCTGGTCGCCGTTGGTCAGCACCGTATTCAACGGCACCATGCGCCCATTGACCTTGGCGCCTCGGCAGCGATGGCCCAGATCGGTGTGCACGTGATAAGCGAAGTCGAGCGGCGTCGCGCCTCGCGGCAGATCGATCACTTCACCGCGAGGGGAGATGGCGTAGACGCGATCTTCGAACAGCTCCGAACGCACGCGGTCGAGGAACTCGCCTTCGCTTTCCTCGCTGCGCTCGCCGGGCGCCGTTGCGGGTTCGAGAAGCTGGCGCAGCCAGGCGATCTTCTGGTCATAGGCGGCGTTGCTGCGCGCGCCTTCCTTGTATCGCCAGTGGGCCGCGACGCCCAACTCGGCCTGAGCGTGCATCTCGCGCGTGCGGATCTGGACCTCCAGCGGTTGCTTGCCGGGGCCAATAACCGCCGTGTGCAGCGAGCGATACGAGTTGTCCTTGGGCGTCGCGATGTAGTCGTCGAACTCGCCGGGAATGTAGGGCCACATGCCGTGCACGACGCCGAGCACGGCATAACAGTCGGCGATGGTGTTGACCAGCACGCGCACCGCACGCACGTCGTAGAGCTGCTCGAACTGCAGGCCCTTGCGCTGCATTTTGCGCCAGATGCTGTAGATGTGCTTCGGCCGCCCGGCGATATCGGCATCGACGATGTTGGCCTTGCGCAATTCCTGCCGCAGGATCTCGATGACTTCCTCGATGTAACGTTCGCGATCGGTGCGCTTGGCGGCCAGCCAGCCGGCGATACGTTTGTAATTCTCCGGATCGAGATAGCGGAAGCTCAAATCTTCCAGCTCCCACTTGAGTTGCCACACGCCGAGGCGATTGGCGAGCGGGGCATAGACCTCGCGCGTTTCATACGCCAGCCGCTCGCGTTCTTCGGCGGGGCCGTCCTTGCAATCGCGCAGCCGCTGCAGTTGATCCGCGAGCTTGACGAGCACCAGGCGCGGATCCGTGACGATGGCGAGCAGCATCTTGCGCAGGCCCTCGGCCTGGTTGCCCGACAGCGACGGTCCAGCGCGTCCGCCCGCCTTGCTGGTGGGCATGCTGATGTTCAACGAGCCCAACCGTTGCAACTCGGTCGCCAGCCGAGTGGCGGAAGCATTGACGGTCGCGATCGCCTGCTCGGGCGTGATCACGTCGGCCTCGAGCAGGGGCAGGAGCAAGGCACCGCCGAGGATGTCGTCGTCGTCGGTCAGACCGACCAGGATGTCGCCGATGGCCTGCGCGCGCGCCAGCGCCGGCGCAGCCTGCGGCTTGCCGTCGCCGATCGTTTCGGCCAGCTTCGTCAGCAGCTCGCGCGCCCGGCGGCGGGCGTTCGAGGTCTGCTCGGTGTCAGATGCAGCGACGTCGACGGAAGGCATGGAATCGTGTCGTTTGTAGCCGTTGCCGGTATCATACCGGCTTCGAATGCCTGAACCTGCGGCCTGTTCCCGCCGGTCTGTGCTGATCTGATACAAGCGGAGGGTCCTTGCGCAGACACAGGCGCCCGAAAAGTCTCGCTGAGCTCAATCTCGCCCGGAGCCCCGCCCAGCGGGACGGTCAGTCTCGCAGCCGGAGCGAGCTGGCCAAGGCTTCTTCCGCAGCCTTCGTGAGCCTGCCGCGGCCGGCGGCGACACCTCCGGCACGGGTGCGCATTCTGGGGTTGGATCCTGGTTCGCTGTGCACGGGCTACGCCGTGATCGAGACCGGGCCGCGCGTCACCTATGTGGTGAGCGGCTCCATCCGGGCCCGCGGCGCCTCGCTGGCGGATCGATTGCAGGAAATTTTTGCCGGCGTGGATCGACTGGCCAACGAATACCAGCCCGACGAGGTGGCCATCGAACGCGTGTTCATGCATCGCAATGCCGATAGTGCCTTGAAACTGGGTCAGGCCCGGGGCGCGGCGCTGAGTGCGACTTTTGCCGTGCGTCCTCGTGTTTTTGAGTACGCGCCGCGCGAGGTGAAGCTGGCCGTGGTGGGCACCGGTGGGGCGCAGAAGGAACAAGTACAGCTGATGGTGCGACGTTTGTTGAATCTGAGCGGTCGAATGGGCGCCGATGCGGCCGATGCGCTGGCCATTGCGCTCTGTCATGCGCATTCACGCGGTCTCAGCGGCCAGTTGCACCAGCTCGCAGCTGGCGGGGCCCGATGATCGGTTTTCTCCGCGGTCGCCTGACCGCCAAGCAGCCGCCGCAGCTGGTGATCGACGTGGGCGGCGTCGGCTACGAAGTGGAAGCACCCATGTCCACCTTCTATGGCCTGCCCGCCACGGGGTCGGACGTTCATTTGTTTACGCACCTGGTGGTGCGAGAGGATGCGCACGTCCTGTTCGGCTTCGGCACCGAGCGGGAGCGGCGGTTGTTTCGTGAATTGCTGAAAGTCTCCAACGTGGGGCCGAAGCTGGCGCTCGCCCTGTTATCGGGCATGACGGTCGATGCCTTTCTGATGTGTATCGAGTCACAGGACGTCGACACGCTGGTGCGCACGCCGGGCGTAGGCCGCAAGACCGCCGAACGCCTGGTGGTCGAGATGCGCGACCGGGTGAAGGGATTTGGCGACACTGGCCTGGCGGTGTTGCCTACGGGCGGAACCGCGGAGGCCACGGTCGGGCCACAGGCCGAAGCATTCAGTGCGCTGGTGGCGCTGGGTTACAAGCCGGCCGAAGTGACGCGCTTGCTGAAGGCGGTGGATGCGTCGGTGCAGACCACCGAAGAAATCATTCGCCGCGCGCTGCAGGCTGCCGCGAGCCGATGATCCCAGCCGGTAATATATGTGACGCATGATCGAGCAGGACCGCATCGTTTCCGCCGCCTCCCAGGGCGATGAAGCTGCCTTCGACCGCGCCGTGCGGCCGAAGAAGCTGGCCGACTACGTCGGTCAGTCGGCGGTCAAGACGCAGATGGAAATCTTCATCCAGGCGGCGCGCAACCGCCATGAAGCGCTCGATCACGTGTTGATTTTCGGTCCGCCCGGCTTGGGCAAGACCACGCTGGCCAACATCGTGGCCAACGAGTTGGGCGTGAACCTGCGGCAGACGTCGGGACCGGTGATCGAGCGCGCCGGCGACCTGGCCGCGCTGCTCACCAACCTGCAGGCCAACGACGTGCTGTTCGTCGACGAGATCCATCGCTTGAGCCCGGTGGTCGAGGAGATCCTGTATCCGGCGATGGAGGACTTTCAACTCGACATCATGATCGGCGAAGGACCGGGGGCGCGCTCCATCAAGCTCGATCTGCCGCCGTTCACCTTGATTGGCGCCACCACGCGGGCCGGCCTGCTGACTTCGCCGTTGCGCGATCGATTCGGCATCGTGCAGCGCCTGGAGTTCTACGATCACGCCGAGCTGACCCGCATCGTCACGCGCTCGGCGGGTTTGCTGGGTGTGCCGGCAGACCCGGCCGGTGCGGCACGCATCGCTCAGCGCTCACGCGGAACTCCGCGAATCGCCAATCGATTGCTCCGGCGCGTGCGTGACTATGCCGAAGTGCGTGCCGGCGGGCGGATCACCGATGAAGTCGCCCAGGCAGCATTGGATCTGCTGGACGTGGATCCGCTGGGTTTCGATCTCATGGACCGCAAGCTGCTGCTGACCATCATCGAGAAATTCGACGGCGGTCCAGTGGGCGTGGAAAGCCTGTCGGCGGCACTGGGCGAGGAACGCGGCACCATCGAGGACGTGATCGAGCCGTATTTGATCCAGCAAGGTTTCATCATGCGCACCGCCCGCGGCCGAGTCGCCACCCGCCTGGCCTATCAACATTTCGGCCTGAAGTTGCCCGAGCGGCCGGGCACCGGCGAGCTGTTCGGAGAGTAAGCGAGGCAATGGCGGCCAGCTCAATGACCCACCCGGTCCATGTTGCATCGACCGAGGCACCGTTCACCTGGCCGGTGCGCATCTATTGGGAAGACACCGATGCCGGCGGCATCGTGTACTACGCGAATTATCTGAAGTTCATGGAACGCGCGCGCACCGAATGGCTGCGCGCCGCCGGCATCGAGCAGCTGCCGTTGAAGGAGCAGCATGGGTTGATGTTCGTGGTGGTTGATATCGAAGCGCAGTATCGACAGCCGGCGCGTTATGGCGACGAGCTGCTGGTCACGTGCACGATCGTCGGGCGCCGGCGCGCCAGTCTCACGTTTCGACAACAGGTTTATCGCGGCGGCCTGCAGGGCGAGGTGCTGGTCGAAGGCAAGGTGCGCGTGGCCTGCCTCGATGCAGTGAACTTGCGTCCGACGGCCCTGCCAAAAGAACTCATGCGGAGTGATCGCGAATGATGTCTCAGAACCTGAATCCTCTGGAGCTGGTGCTCAACGCCAGCATCGTGGTGCAGATCGTGATGGGTCTGCTGCTGCTGGCTTCGCTGGTGTCCTGGTCCATCATGCTGCGCAAACGCGCCGAGCTGAATCGCGCGCGGGCCGATGCCGACCGCTTCGAGGATACGTTCTGGTCGGGCGGCGATCTCACCGCCATGTTCCGTTCCATCGATCAGAGCCGCCGTGTCACCAAAGGCATGGAAGCCATTTTCGAGCAGGGCTTTCGCGAGTTCTCGCGCTTGCGCCAGCAGGGCGGCATCGCCTCGGCACAGCTGATCGAAGGCGCGCGCCGTGGCATGCGAGTGGCGCTGCTGCGGGAGAGCGACCGGCTGGAGCTGGGCTTGTCCATGCTGGCCACGATCGGTTCCACCAGCCCGTACATCGGACTGTTCGGCACCGTCTGGGGCATCATGAATGCGTTCCACGGTCTGGGGAACGTGCAACAGGCGACGCTGGCGATGGTCGCGCCCGGCATCACCGAGGCGCTGATCGCGACGGCCATGGGTTTGTTCGCCGCCATTCCCGCCGTGGTCGCATACAACCGTTACGCGGATCAGGTCAGCCGCGTGGAAGTGCGCTACGACACGTTCGTCGAAGAGCTCTCCACCATCTTGCAACGGCATGCGACGGCTCCTCGTGAGTCGCAACGCGGTGTCGGTGCCGAGGCGCACGGATGAGCCCGATGAATGCCCGGCGGGGCAAGAAACTCGTGGCCGAGATCAATGTCGTTCCCTACATCGACGTGATGCTGGTGCTGCTGATCATCTTCATGATCACTGCACCCATGCTCACTCAAGGCATCAAGGTGGACTTGCCGAAGGCGGGCGCCGAGCCGTTGCCGGAAGAGTTGATGCGGCAGCATCAGCCGCTGATTCTGAGCGTCGATGCCTCGGGCCAGTATTACTTGAACATCGGCTCCAACGAGGAGAGCCCGATCGGCGAGGACGTGGTGGTCGAGCGCGTGGCGGCGGTGCTGGGGCGAGAGCCGCAAACGCCGGTGCTGGTGAAGGCCGACACCAATGTTCCCTACGGCAGCGTGGTCGCCGGCATGGTGCTGCTGCAGGAAGCGGGCGCCGAGAAGGTCGGCTTCATTACTGATCCGGCGCAAGCGCGCAACGAGAAGAAGCGCCGCTAGGTTTGCGCAGACCTCATGGTCGATTTCATCAAGCAACACTGGCAGTACTTTCTCGGCGCATTGCTGTTGCACGCCCTGTTCGCGGGCATTTTTGGCTTGACCATGCTGAACATGCAGCGCAACGCGCCGCCGGTGCAGCTGGCGATCCAGGCGGTCATCGTCGATCCGGCCTCGCTCAACCAGCCAAGCCGGCAGCAGCAACAGCGCCGTGAGCGCGAGCGCATCCAACAGCAGCAGCGTGAGGCCCAGGCGCAGCGCGAACGCGAGCAGGTAGCCGAACAGCAGCGCCGCGAACAAGAGGAAGCCGCTCGCAAACAAAAGGAACAAACTGCGCGGCGGGAAGCGGAACAACAGGCCGAGCAGGCGCGTCAGCTCGAATTGAAACAACGCCAGGAGGCCGAGCAACGGCGGCTGGCGGAAGAGAAGCAATTGCGCGAACGGCAGGAGGCGGAGAAGAAACGCGCCGCTGCCGAAGCCGAGAGGAAACGTCAGGCCGAGGAAGAAGCCAAGCGAGTAGCCGAAATCCAGCGCCGGCAAAAGGAAGAGGCCGAGCGCCGTCGAGCCGCCGAGGAGGCGCGCCGACAGCAGGCTGCCGAGTCGGAGCTGGCGCGTCAGCTGGCCGAAGAGGAGGCCAACGCGGCTGCCCTTGGCTCGCCGGAAGCGGCACAGTACAAGGCCATGATTGCTCAGGCCGTAGAACGTCGCTGGAAACGTCCGCTGTCGGCCAGAGAGGGTCTGCGATGTGAAGTGCGCGTGAGGCAGACCCCGGCCGGCGTCGTGCTGTCGGTGCAGGTCGGAACCTGCAATGGCGATAGTGCCGTTCGCCAGTCGATCGAGGCTGCGGTATTCGGCGCGTCGCCGCTGCCGCTGCCGGGCAATCCGCGGCTGTTCGACCCGAACCTGGCCTTCATTTTCATGCCGGCCAACTAGCGCGTGGCTGGCCGATTTCGCTCCCGATTTCGCTCCAAGGAGCCGTGACTGATGAAAAAAACCTTTGCCGTTCTCGTCTGCTTCGCGCTGTCGTGGTTCGCCGCCGCGGCCAACGCACAACTGGTCATCGAGATCACCAAATCCGCCGAGGACGCAGTGCCCATCGCCATCGTGCCATTCGGCTGGGAAGCCAGCGGTGCGGCGCCGTTCGACGTGGCCGAAGTCGTCGCCGCCGATCTGCGGCGCAGCGGCCGCTTCGAGCCGCTGGATCGCAAGGCCATGATCGACCGGCCCACGCAAGGCGACCAGATCCGTTTCCAGGACTGGCGTTATCTCAAGACGGATTTCATCACGGTCGGCAAGCTGATGCCGGAAGGGGCCGGCTTCGCGGCTCAGTTCGAGCTGTACAACGTGCTCACGGGCCAGCGTCTGGCCGGCCAGCGCCTGACCGCCAGCGCCAATTCCATGCGAGCGCTCGCGCACCGCATCTCGGACATCATTTTCGAACAGCTGACAGGCGTGCGTGGCGCGTTCTCGACGCGTGTCGCATTCATCAATGTGGAGGGCACGCCGCCGAAACAGCGCTACAAGCTGATCGTGGCGGACTACGATGGCGAGAATCCGCAGGTGATCGCCACCTCGGAAGAGCCCTTGATGTCGCCGGCCTGGTCGCCCGACGGCCAGAGCCTCGCGTATGTTTCTTTCGAGAGCAAGGCATCGGCGATCTACGTGCAGACATTGCGCACTGGCGAACGCCGGCGTGTGTCCGCACGTGCCGGCATCAACGGGGCGCCGGCATGGTCCCCGGACGGTCAGACATTGGCGCTGACCTTGTCACGCAAGGATGGCGACGTGGATGTCTATACGCTCAATCTGACTTCGCAGGTGCTGACGCGCATGACGTTCGATCCCGGCATCGACACCGAACCGAGCTGGTCCGCGGACGGCAAGAAGCTGTATTTCATGTCGGACCGCGCGGGTGGCCCGCAGATTTACGAGACCGACGTGGCCAACCCGAATCGCGCCACGCGCATCAGCTTCGAGGGCAATTACAACGCCCGGCCGCGCGTTTCGCCCGACGGCAAGCAACTCGCCGTCGTACACCAGCAGAATGGCAATTACCGGATCGCCATCATCGACCTGGCGTCGAAGGGCCTGCAGGTGCTGTCACAGGGCCGGCAGGACGAGAGCCCGAGCTTTGCGCCGAATGGCGCCACGCTGATCTACGCGACGCAGGAGAGGGGGCGTGGCGTCCTGGCGACGGTGTCGGTCGATGGCCGTACCGAGGAGCGGCTGACCGGTACCGCTGGCGAAGTGCGCGAACCGGTGTGGGCGCCGTTCCCGCAGCGTTGAGGCGCGAAATAGTTGCTGGAAGGTTCAAAAAGGTGCCGAAAAGTCCCTCCGGACGCTGTTCAGGACCGAAGTTGTGGCAGAATTCGCGCAGTTTTGATCTGTGAACGGCGACCTTGCGGATTTTTCAGCAGCTCCGCCGGTCGTAGTAACAACCAAATTCAGGAGATGTAGATGCGTGCAGCGCAGCTGATGCTGATCGTGGCGACTGGCCTGATGCTGGCCGCTTGTGGTGGCAACAAGCCCCTGCCGGAGGCGCAGAATACCTCCGAGCCGGCCGGGCCGACGACCAGCACCGAAGGCGCGAGCAGCGGCTCGGTCAGCGGCACTGCGCTGTCCGCCGACCAGCAGGCCCTGCAGGCCGCCAAGGCCGCCGGCGTGATCGTGTACTTCGATTACGACCGCGCCGAGATCAAGCCGGAGTTCGTGCCGGTGGTGGCGGCCCACGCGAAATACCTGAACGGCAACTCGCAGGCCAAGGTGCGCCTCGAAGGTCATTCAGATGAGCGTGGCTCGCGCGAATACAACATCGGTCTGGGCGAGCGCCGTGCGCAGGCCGTGCGTCGCGCGCTGATGCTCCAGGGCGTGACCGAGAATCAGATCACCACCGTGAGTTATGGCGAAGAGCGTCCAGCCGTGCAGGGCAGTGACGAGTCGGCATACTCCAAGAACCGTCGGGTCGAGCTGGTATACGGTCGATGATCCCGTCGATGATCAAGCACCCTTTCACAAACACCACAGTGGTTCGCGCCGGTCTGCTCAGCACCGCGGTCGCGCTGCTGTCCGGCTGCGTCACGACGCCACCGGAAGCCGATCCCGTGGTACAGAAACTCTCCGAGCTCGACAGCCGTCTGCTGCGACTGGAGCGTGTGCTCGCCAATCAAAGTCTGCTCGATCTGTCGCAACGGATCGAGGCGGCACAGGCGGAAGCGCGCGTGCTGCGCGGTCAGGTCGATGAGCTGCAACACCAGGTCACCCAGAGTCAGACGCAGACGCGCGAGATGTATGGCGACGTGGATCGCCGGCTGTCGGCGCTCGAAGGCAATCCAGGTGCCGCGGCAGCGGCGGGTGCGTCACCGGCGGTGGGTGGCCTGCCACTTCCCTCGGGGGACGATCGAGCCAACTATCAGGCGGCGTTCGATCTGCTGAAGGATGCGAAATATCCGCAAGCCATCAGCGCCTTCAAGAACTTCCTCACCACGTTCCCGAACAGTGCGCTGGCGGACAATGCGCAGTACTGGCTGGGCGAGGCGCACTATGTGACCAGGCAATATCCCGATGCGCTGCGCGACTTTCGCACCGTCTTGGAGAAATATCCCGATTCGCGCAAGGTTCCGGACGCGCTATTGAAGATCGGCTATTGCAACTACGAGCTGAAGAACTGGAGTGAAGCGCGCTCGGCGCTCAACCAGGTCGTGCAGCGTTACGGCGATACCACCGCGGCCCGCCTCGCCAGCCAACGACTGGCGAAACTGGATACCGAGGGCAGGTAAGCCGAAGGGTAGTGACGCCCGGAGAGCGGTTAGCGGTTAGTCCAGAGCCGCGGTCGGACGCTTTTACCAACCGCCAACCGCTAACCGCTAACCGCCGCCTTGCGGTTCGATCGGTCCTGTCATGAACATCGCTGACTCAATCCCTGTCGATTCCGCGGCCGTCGCAAGCGGCAGTGCGCGCGTCAAGCTCACCGAGATCTTTCTATCGATCCAAGGCGAGGCCGACAGCGTCGGTTGGCCCACGGTGTTCGTGCGGCTCACCGGTTGTCCGTTGCGGTGTCAGTATTGTGATACCGCTTACGCATTCCATGGCGGCGAGTGGTTTTCGATCGAGCAGGTGCTGGAACGCGTGGCTTCGTTCAACACACGCCATGTGTGCGTGACGGGCGGCGAGCCGCTGGCACAGAAGGGATGCTTCCCGCTGCTGCAGCGACTTTGCGATGCTGCCTATAGCGTTTCGCTCGAGAGCAGCGGCGCGATCGATGTGTCGAAGGTAGATGCACGCGTCACGCGCGTAGTCGACGTCAAGACACCCGGCAGCGGCGAGGCTGCTCGTAACCGTTACGAGAATCTCGATGTGCTGCGACCGGACGAGCAAGTGAAGTTCGTCCTGTGCAGCCGCGCTGATTTCGAATGGGCGCGCGATTTCGTTCGCGAGCGACGCCTGCATGAACGATGCATGGTGTTGTTCAGCCCCAGCTATGGCCAGGTGCAGCCGCGGCAGCTCGCGGAGTGGGTGCTCGACGAGCGCCTGCCGGTGCGTCTGCAGATTCAGCTGCACAAAGTCTTGTGGGGCGACACGCCTGGTAAATAGCCGGCGTATCCCACGATCACTGGATTAAGAGTCCAATGCTCTACCAGGCATGGACGTAAGAGAGCTCGATCAACATGCCAGATAATCGCGCAGTCGTGCTGTTATCCGGTGGCCTGGATTCCGCCACCGTGCTTGCCATCGCCCGGGAACAGGGCAGCGAGTGCTACGCGCTGAGCGTCGATTATGGTCAACGCCATCGCGCCGAGCTCGAAGCGGCCAGGCGCGTGGCGCAGTCTCTGGGTGTCGTCGAGCATCGCACGCTGCGCGTGGATCTGGGCGGCATCGGCGGCTCCGCACTCACGGACGCAAGCATCGCCGTACCTGAATCGCCCCAGGTCGGAATCCCCGTGACCTACGTTCCGGCGCGCAACACCGTGATGTTGTCGTTTGCCCTGGGCTGGGCCGAGGTTCTGCAGGCGCCGCGCATTTTCATCGGCGTGAACGCGATCGATTACTCGGGCTATCCGGATTGCCGGCCCGCGTTCGTTGCCGCGTTCGAGCGAGTCGCGAACCTCGCAACCAAAGCCGGGGTGGAGGGCACCGTGGCGTTCAAGATCGTGACGCCGCTGATCGACCTGACCAAGGCGCAGATCATCCAGCGCGGTATCTCGCTGGGCGTGGACTATTCACTGACAGTGTCCTGCTACCAGGCCGACGACAGCGGCCGGGCCTGTGGCAGCTGCGATGCCTGCCGCCTGCGGCGCGAGGGCTTTCGAGCCGCCGGTGTGGCGGACCCGACACGGTATTTTCGGTGAACTTCGCCAGCAGTTTCGGTATGATGCGCGCCCCATCAGGCCCCCCCGGGCCTGATCGCTTCCTGCCGTGGGTCGGTAGCTCAGTTGGTAGAGCACTGGACTTTTAATCCATTGGTCCTGGGTTCGAGTCCCAGCCGACCCACCATTTCAAGGTGATCTCCAACCCGGGTGTACCCCCGAGGCCACGCGGATTTTGCGGGTGGGTTAGTGGGATCCACCGGTGGCCACGCGGGTACACGCTGGTCGAGACTGCGCGTCGAATAAGAGGCTGGTGGGCTCCGTAATGGGTATTCCGATGTCGGTGATTATTGCGAGCGTCGTGGGTTCGCTCGCGGTCGGCGTTGCCGGCGCTTCGCCGCTCACGGTCGATGAGAAAGTACGCAACGCGTTGCAGCTCGATCAGAACGTCAAGCAGGGCAAGAAACTCTACGAGAAACACTGCGTTCAATGTCACGGTCCGCAGGCGCTGGGCAGTGCGGAGAAGGTGATTCCATCGCTTGCCGGACAGCGGCGCGCCTATCTCGTCAAGCAACTCGCCGACTTCAGCGAGCAGGAGCGCGCCAGTCGTGACATGCACGGGGTGGTGTCGCGCCGGGAATTGTCGAACGAGCAGGCGTGGGCGGACCTCTCCGGCTATCTGAATTCTCTGCCGCGGACCAGCTTCCCCCAGACTGGCGATGGCCGGGGGTTGGAGCTGGGTGAAGCCATCTTTCAGGACCAATGCGCGTCCTGTCACGAAGAAGACGGGCGAGGGGATGATGACGGCTTCATTCCTTCGGTGCGCGACCAGCACTACTCCTACCTGGTGCGCCAGATGCGCAGCATCGCGTCGTGGCATCGGCTCAATGTCGATGCGGATTTCGTGCGCTACCTGGACAGCTTGGACACGGAAGAGGCCACCGCCGTCGCGGACTACCTGTCTCGCATGCGGGGTCCGGTGAAGGATCGCGACAGAATGAACAGCGACGGGACCGTCAATAACTGAACGCGTCGACCGCCCCGGCGCGAGAGGCGTCTCATCGGCCCCTCGCGCCCAATTTCCTCACTTCGACTCACCTCGGCTCGATCCAGCTCGACTCAACCGCGTCACGCGACGGTGCGCGCGCGCAGCTCTTGTTGAGAATGGCCCACCTGATGCACCGAATGCAGGTCGCAACGTAGTTGCATGTATGCATTCGCAATGTCGCGTCTCACGATGCGGGGGCTCAGTTTGAGCTTGACCGCGATCTGTTTGTAAGTGAGCTCGTCATTGATGTGCAACAACAGCACCGCGCGCTGGCGCGGCGGCAAGCGATCCACGGCCTCACGGACGTGCGAGTTCACCAGAGTACGCTCGGTGAAATTCTCCGGTTCGCGGTGAGATTCTTCTTGTAGTGCTTCGAGGCCCGCATCGTCGTGCGGCAACTTGTTCCTGGCGCGCTCGTGCCATTCGTTGACGACATTGGTGGCGATACGAAACAAATAGCTCTGCGGATACTCGACCAGGGCGTCGTCGCTGTAGCGAATGAGACGGAGGAACACCTCCTGCGCCACGTCGTCGAGATCGGCCGGTTGTATCGATGATCGGCTCGACAGCCAGCGACGCATTGCACCGCGCCATGCTTCGAACCATTGGCTCAAACGAACGTTCCGGTCGTCATAGCAGCGCCTTTCAGCCAGGTCCTCCGTGGGAACGGACGGCGTGCGGCCGGTCCTGAGCGCGGATATTTCAGGCGGCATCGAGGGTCATCCCCCTGTCGTTGTGTGTCTTGACGAACCATTCAGCCGACCTGATCGAGCATTGGAACGACTGAATATTATTCAGTACGTGTCATCATATACTGAATCTCGGTCAAAATAGTGAAGACCGAAAGTGATGTCAAGATTCCTCGTCATCCGTCTGTCATATCTGTATTGATGGGCCTTGAGGCCAAGGTCATCCCGTGAATTTCTCGACAGTCGCAGCGTCCTGTGGACACAGGAAGCGAGTGGAGGCCTGCGGCAGGGGCAAGCGGTCGCGACTGAGAATAGATCGCGGGGTATTTCCGTGAAGAGCGCGCATCATCGCAGCACGCTCGTCGAGCTTCTAATCGAGATTATGGAAGCCGTTCAAACCGCATCGATGAAACTGTTGATGGACAACCGGCCGGTGAGAGGATTGGCGTCCGGGATGAACGAGCGGTCGATCGAGCCCGAATGTAAGGAGTTGCGACGGTACACGAGCATGCGATTGAACACGCCGTCGGCGCTGGCAATCTGCTCGAACAGCTCGGTGTCGCCATTGATGTAGCCCGCGGCGGGACTGTTCGGCCCGCTGCTTTCGGCTTCCAGCACACGGAAATATTCGGGCCCGCGCAGCTCGTCCAGGCTTTCGTAGCCCGTGGCCCGGTGCCGGTAGAAGGCCGTGCCGCCATGCTTCCCCTTGAACAAGTAGTGCACCGTGGCGAAGCCGTCGCGCGCCAACGAATCCACATGGGGAATGCGTTGCATCAGGGCGAGTTGTGCCGCCGGCGTGGTGACCAGGGAGTAGTGACACATCGACAGGCGCAGGGGGCAGCTCGGCACACCGAAGTGCTCGGCCAGCAGCGGTTGCAATCGGGTCGTCAGGAAGTGCTCGTAGGAAGGCGGCGCCTTGGCCCGGATGCCCGGGTAGAAACGGCCGCCCGAGCTGAACGGCGCCAGCAGCGCCTTCTTGACCAGCCGCTCGGGCTCGGCGACGAAATTGTCGATCACCAGCAGCACCGCCCCTTCGCGGCCAAAGCGGCGCTTCTCGATCCTGAGGTCGGGGTGCAGGTCCAGTATCATGGAACGCTTTTTAGAGTAGCGATTCAGGCAACACAAGCGGCCGAAGCAGGCTGGCGCTTTACGCTAGAATCCCGCGACTTTGCGAGCGAGTCCGCACCAGGCAGTCCCGAGGGGGACTGCGATTCTAGGAGGAAAGCATGCCCGGGATCGGGAAGTTACTGCGAACGCTCTTGATGCTGCTGCCGGGCCTGGCGGCCGAGGCCGTTCATGCGGATCAGGCGGCCTCGCGCTGGTCTTTCGGCTCGCAGCTCGGCCAGGTGCGGCGCGAGGGCGGGGCGGTGCACTCCCCCAACGAGCTCAGCACCCACAGCTATGACGTAGCCGCCACGTTCGGCGATAAGGACCGGCTCGGCTGGCGCGTGTTCACCGGCTACCGCTTCACCGACTTGCTGGCCATCCACGTCGGTTACACCGACCTGGGCAAAGTGCGATCGCGTTACATGCCGCAAGCATCCGGCAATTTTGCCCAGCCCGACGGCATTGGCACGCAGACGATTCGAGGCGCGGACGTCGGACTGCAATTGAAAGTGCCGCTCAGCGAGCGCTTCGCCGTGGAGTTGCACGGTGGCAAATACTATTGGAAGTCGCGCACTCGAATTGTCGCGCCGTGGATCGACACTGAATATACGAGTCGCCGTGGAACGGAGAATTTTTACGGCGCCGGTTTGGAAGTCGGTGTGATCAACGATCTCAACGCCACGGCGGGGTGGACGCGCTATCAGGTGGCGGGCGAGCCGATCCACCTGTGGACGGTCGGCGTGCTCTACGGCTTCAGTTATTTCTAAAAGTTCTGCCTGGAAATCGCCAGCGATCATCAATAGTCGCTGGCGATCCCGATCTCACAAGACTCCCTCAGAGCGCGCGACCTGCCGCCTTCCTGCCCACCTCGATGGTCTTGAAGCCATCGTCACCCCAGTTCATCACGAACACGCTGAAGCCTTGGCTCATGCGTTTCTCGATCTGATCGGGCGAGGTGGGAATACCGCAGGTCACCTTGAATTCCTTGCAGGCGCTCAGCACTTGTTGAATGGCACCTTCCCACGCGGCTTCATCGACCACTCGCTTGCCATCCGCATCCGTGGTCGAGAACACACGGCGCAGCGTGCCGGCGCCCGGCCACAACACGCCGATGCCTTCCACCGCGGCAATCTCACGAACGTTCTTCAAACCTTCCTTGCTCTCGACCACGACCCAGTTGATCAGCTCGCCTTGCGGATTGAGCGGCCACACATCGGCCTTCTTTCTATATTCCTTCGCGGATAGCCCCCAATACCTGGCCGCTGAGCCAACGCTGTCGGCGCGCGTGCCGCCTTGCGAGGGATAACGCATGGCCGCCAGGCCACGTTTCACTTCTTCGGGACTCTCCACGCCGACGAACATGATGCCGCTGACGCCGAGATCCAGTTGCTCGCCGATGCGCTTCGCCGCCAGCTCCGGATCGGGCGCGATCTCGTGGATCTTCACGATCATCGGATAGGCGATATGACGGAAGGGCCGGGTGGCGAGATGTTTCTTTTCCGCGCCCAATGCTTTCGCGTACGCGGCGAACACCGGGAGCGACTGCTCGTAGTCATACTCCATGCTGCCGTCGAAAACGAAATCGGAAAGTCGATACGCGACGGTCTCCCTGGCAAGCTCGGCCGGAGTCTTTCGTGGCACATCGGCGCTGCTGCCGCCGGGCCGCCGATTGCTCGGCGCGTACAACCCCATCGCCGGCTTGCCCTGTTCGATCAGGCCGATCAGTGGATTGAGCCGCTGCTTCGGCGCATCGGCGCTGGCCACCGAGCTGGCGAGCGCGATGCCCAACAAGGACGTGCAAGCCAGCGAGCTGGCCAACGACTTCGCGAGCGTCTTGTGCCGCTGCGCCGATGAAAGAGCCGGCGCTTGGGCCGACGATTGAACTGACATGATCTGCAATCCCCCGAACGAACGCGCGTTGGTCTGGAACATTGATTGGGTCATATCGAATCGAAGTGCGCTCGATTCGATGCGAATGACGACGCGTGCGAAAGCTCGCGTGCGCTCGAGCAAAGTAACCGTCGCCGCTTGCGACTTCAACCGCTGCGCCACGCACTCTGACAGCATCGCAACAGCCCCTCGCATGTGGCGTTCGCGAGACGGCGCAAACTAATGTCGTCAACGCGCGCTTCGACGCCTGAATCATGCTGTAACCCCGATCGGCGAGACACATGTTCAGTAAATTCCTGCGACCCGACGCGTGTAGGCTGTGCCGCGAAATGAAGCATCGGCGCCGCTCTCGGCCCCTGCCTCATGCAGTGACTGATCGGCGTGGTCAGAGGGCGGGCGAGTTCCGGCCATGCCCCGCACGAAAAGAAATTTTCCTAAGAGGGGGAATATGACGATGAACCATCGAAGCGCGGCACGTTCGGGCGAGCGCCCGGTTTCTGCGGCCGTAAGACGGACATTGCGACCGGCGAGTGTGACGTTGCTCGCGCTCACCAGTTTCGTTGCGGCCAACGCAACGGCGCAGGAGCTAATGGCGCAGGCAGGGCCGTCGCCGGCTTCCGCAAGCGATACGGGAGCCTCTGTCGCCGATAGCGGCAACGCCACTCTCGAAGCCATCACCGTCACCGGCTCACGCATCTTGCGTGCCGATGGTTATGAAGCGCCGACGCCGGTCTCGGTGCTGGGCGCAGAAGAATTGAACAAGATGGCGACGGTGACCATCGCCGACTCCGTGAACCGCTTGCCGGCCTTCACGAACAGCCAGACGCCGCGCAATCGTTCTTCGAACATCAGCTCCGGCACCGCCGGAACAAACATCCTCAACCTGCGCGGCCTGGGTGCCAACCGCACTCTGGTGCTCCAGGACGGCAAGCGCATGGTCGGTTCGACGATTGCCACGGGCACGCTGTCGGGCGCGGTCGACGTCAACATGATTCCCAGCGGCCTGGTGCAGCGAGTGGACGTGGTGACGGGCGGTGCCTCGGCTGTGTACGGCTCGGACGCGCTCGCGGGTGTGGTGAACTTCGTCCTCGACAAGGAGTTCACGGGCTTCAAGAGTAACGTCGATTACGGCGCAACCACCGCCGGCGATGGCGAGAACTACAAGATTTCGCTGACGGCGGGCACCGGGTTCGCCGCTGGCCGTGGCCACCTGTTGTTCAGCGGCGAGTACTCCAACGACAAGGGCATCATCGGCAACAATCGCGACTGGGCGGACGATTCGTTCCAGTTGATGAACAACCCGCGCGCGGGTCAGCCTGGCCAGCCGACGCTGCTCACGGTTCACAACGCCGGTGTTGCCAACGGCACGTTCGGCGGCCTGACGTTGAGCTGCCAGAACATCACTCCGTACGTCGACCTCGTCACGGGTCAGCCTGGCAACCGGCTGACACGCGCGAATGCCTGCGGCCTGCGCGGCACTCAGTTCGTCACCGGCGGCGTGGCGATTCCGTTCCAGTTCGGCGACCTGGTGAACGGTCCGACCATGTCGGGCGGCGACTGGCAAGCCTCGCGTGTCGATCGCGCCACGACGATTGCTCTGCCGCTGGAACGCAAGACGCTGTTCGGCCGCGCCAGCTTCGATATCACCGACAACGTCAGCACCTTCCTCGACGTGCAGTATGGCAAGACCTGGTCGCACAACTCGCAGGTCGTGCCCATCCTCAACAACGGCGGCAGCGTGTACGTCTATCAGGACAACGCATTCCTGTTGCCCGAGATTCGCGACGTGATGGTGGCGAACGACATCGACGCCATCGAAATCGGCACGTTCAACGGCGACATGCACTACCTGCAGGGTATCAACGAGCGTGAACTGAAGCGCGGCGTGTTCGGCTTCGAAGGCAACTTCGAGCTCGGCGGCAAGGATTGGAATTGGGATGCGTCCTATGTGCACGGCGAGCAGAACATCGTGTCGCTCACGCCGACCAACCGCGTCAACGCGCGATACCTCGCCGCGATCAACGCGGTGCGCGATTCCGCGACCGGCAACATCGTTTGCGGTCCGCGCGATCAGTTCTTGAACATCACGGTCGATCCGAACTGCCGTCCCTACAACCCGATGGGCCGCGACGTGAACTCGCAGCAGGCGCTCGACTACATCACCGCCATGGGCTGGTCGGATATCACGCTGAAGCAGCAGGTGGTCGCTGCCAGCATGAGCGGCGAGCCGTTCGACAACTGGGCCGGCCCGGTGTCGCTCGCGTTCGGCGCCGAGCATCGCAAGGAGTCCTCCGCAGGTTCGGTGAGCGAGCTGGATCGAGCCAGCGCGTTCTTCGCGGGCAACTACAAGGCGACCATCGGCGAATACGATGTGACCGAAGGCTTCGTCGAAACGGTGTTCCCGTTGTTGAACGACGTGCCCGGCGCCGATCAGTTGGACTTCAACGGCGCGGTTCGCTACACGGAGTACAGCGAGTCCGGCTCGGTCACGACCTGGAAAGCAGGTCTGGTGTGGTCGCCGCTCGAAGATATGCGTTTCCGCTTCACGCGCTCTCGTGACATTCGCGCGCCCGGCCTGGGCGAGCTGTTCAACCAGGGCTCCGGCGGCACGGGCAACAACACCGATCTGGGTCTGCCGGGCAATCCCACCTATTTCATGCAGAGCCAGACCATCGGCAACCGCAACCTGAAGCCGGAAGAAGCGGATACGACGGGTATCGGCGTGGTGCTCACGCCGCGCTTCCTGCCGGGCTTCACCATGTCGATCGACTATTACAAGATCGAGGTGGACGGCACGATCGCGGTGCGCAGCACGCGCGAGATCATCGAGAACTGCTATCTCCGCAACGATGCGCAGATGTGCTCGCAGATCAGCCGCGACGCGGCCGGCTTCATCGACGTGGTCACCAGCTATCCGGAGAACATCGTCGGGGAAACGGCCAGCGGTATCGACGTGGATGCCACTTACCGCCTGCCGGTCGGCCCTGGCGAGCTGACGCTGCGCGCGATGGGCAACTTCGTCGACAAGCTGGAGACGATCAACACCCTGGGTCAGAAGATCGACGGCAAGGGCGTGAACTCGGACGACGCCGGCATCGGCCTCGGCGCCGAGTTGTCCGGACCGAAGTATCGCTACCTGCTCTCGGCGGGTTACGACCTCGATCCGTTCTCGATCACGTTGAGCATGCGTGGTATCAGCTCGGGCGTGTACAACAACGCGTTCTACCAGTGCGCCGTGGGCAGCTGCCCGACGGCCAGCGAGCTGACCGCCATGGGTTACACCCAATCGATCAACGACAACCACATCGATGCGGCTCACTATTTCGATCTGGGTATCAACTACAAGCTCGAGAACATGGGCGAGCTGTACCTGGTGATCGAGAATCTGACCGACGAGGATCCGGCCAAGGTGGCGGGCGGTCGTGGCGCCGGCTTCTACCAGGGACAGGCGAACGTGGAGCTGTACGACCGCTTCGGCACCATGTTCCACGGCGGCGTCCGCTTCCGCTTCTGAGCTGGCCGACGTCTTTACGTCAATGAGTGGTCGATGAGTGAAAGAGGGGCGGGCCATCGCAGGCCCGCCCCGCTTGCGGGGGGTGACGATGAGACTGGCGAGCCTGCTCGCGTCCGCGCTGTCGGGTGCGCTGCTGTTGTTGTCGGCCGCCCGTGGTGTCGAGGGCGCCGAGCCGCCGCATTCGGCGGATATTTCCAAACGCAATCTCACTGCGAAAGATTTTCCGCGCTGGCAGCAGCTCGCGACCGGCGTGTATGCCTATGAGGGTCTGCATTCACCCGATAAGCAGGGTGTCATCGTCAACACGGTGAGCCTGATCGTGATCACCGGCGATGGCGTGGTGGTCGTGGACGGGCAGGGCGACGTGCCGCAGACCCGCGCGATGATCGAGAACATTCGCAAGCTGACCGACGAGCCGATCAAATACGTTGTGATCGCCTCGGACCACGGCGATCACGTGGGCGGTAACGCCGCCTTCAAGCAGACTTTTCCCAACGTGGTATTCATTGGGTCGCCGGCGTCGCGCCAGCGACTGGCGCAAGATCCGAATCCGCCCACCATGCTGGTCGCCGAGCAACGCTCGCTGCGTCTCGGAGCGATCCAGATCGAGATTCTGAATCTGGGACGCGCGCACACCGGGGGCGACCTGGTTGCATGGCTGCCCGAGAGCAACATCCTGTTCCTCGGCGAAGTGTTTTTGCGGGACGTGTTTCCGGCGATGCGCTCGGCCTACCCGAGCGAGTGGCTCGAGACGCTGCGCAAGGCGGCGACCATGAACGCGTCCTACTACATTCCCGGCCACGGTTTCATCGACGAGCCGGCGGTGATGAGGCGCGAGCTGAGCGAAGCACGGCTCGCGCTTGCGTCCGTGATCGACGAAGCCGAGCGGCTCCATAAAGCCGGTTACAAGTGCGAGTCTGCGGCCAATTGTCCGGCCGCCGAGCACGCCGACTGGGGCCAATACGCTGGCTGGGCACTCGCCAGCTCGCAAGCGCCGCTGGCCATCTGGCGTGTCTACCAGGAGCTGGACGGCCGGCTGCCGGAGTCCTGAACGCGATGAAATCCGGGCTGCAGCGTGGAACCACCTCCCCGAGCCGGCGGTCCAAGGCGGCCCGCCGCCGAGCCTGCGCCGGGTGCCCGAGATAATGGATAAATACCTGACCGCGGACGGAAAACTTCCACGTTCGCGGCAAAAAACACAAAGTTCTTACCGGCCGGTAGGGGTACATTCTGAACAGCAGGATAGAACAGGTCTACGCCGTGGTCGCGAGTCATCGACGCTCGCCACAAGAGGCGAGAACCGCCGTTCATCGCTGCAGCTGATCGATTAGGGGGACGTTGAGTGAATTCTTGTAACGATGCATCAACCCCGGCCCGCGGTGGGCGTGTTCGCAAAGCATTGCTCGGCGGCGCCTCCGCGCTGAGTGTTCTGCTGCTGGCCGGCTGTGCCGGCAAGAGCGAACCGGAGAATCCCGGGACGCCGCCACGCGTGCGGGTGATCACCACTCAGCAGTATCTGAACACCATCGAAAACGTGTTCGGCTCCAGCGTGGTCATGGACATGAAATTCCCGCCGCTGCGCCGGACCGACGGTCTGCTCGCCAACGGCGCCGCTCTCGCCGGTGTCACCTCGAGCAAGATCGAAACCTTCCAGCGCGCCGCGAGCAGCGTGGCCGCGCAGGTGGTTTCGCCCGAGCGCCGCAACTATCTCATCCCTTGCACGCCGCAGTCCGAGACCGAGGCGGATGCCGCGTGCGCCGAACAGTTCTTTGCACAGACCGGCCGCTTGTTACATCGGCGCACTCTGCGCGGCGACGAACTGGGTCGCTACGTGACGGCTGCCAACCAGGCGGCCACCCAGCTGAAAGACTTCTACGCCGGTATCGAGCTGGTGCTCGAGGCCATGCTGATCAGCCCCGAAGTGCTGTTCATCGTCGAGACCACCGAGGGCAAGGCCAGCGATGAAGGGCCTCGCCGCCTGGATGCCCACTCGCTGGCTTCGCGCCTGAGCTTCCTCCTGTGGAACGCCGGTCCGGATGACATGGTGCTGAAGGCCGTCGAGAACGGCGACCTGGACAGCGAGCGCGGCCTGCGACGCGTCGTGGACGCGATGATCGCCAGCCCACGGCTCGAGGACGGCATGCGCGCCTTCTTCGACGACATGCTCGGCTTCGATGACTTCGATGCCTTGTCGAAGGACCCGACGGTGTATCCGTTCTTCACCGGTGCGACCGCCACCGACGCGCGCGAGCAGACGTTGCGTACCATCGTCGATCACTTGATCAACAAGCAAGCCGACTATCGCGACCTGTTCGTCACGCGCGAGACGTTCATGTCGCCAGCGCTCGCCCCGCTGTATCAAATCCCGGCAGCGCGCGGCTGGACCGAATATGAGTTTCCCGAAGACAGCCCGCGCCAGGGTTTGCTGACGCACGTGAGCTTCGTAGCACTGCGCTCGCATCCGGGTCGCAGCTCGCCGACCTTGCGCGGCAAGGCGCTGCGTGAACGCCTGCTGTGCCAGATCGTGCCGGCACCGCCGCCGAACGTGGACTTCGGCAAGCTCGAAAATCCGGATGCTCACTACAAGACCCAGCGCGAACGCGTGGCTGTGCACCTGGAAGATCCGGCGTGCGCCGGCTGCCACAAGATCACCGATCCGATGGGCCTCGCGCTGGAGAGCTTCGACGGCGCTGGCCGCTTCCGCACCACCGAGAACGGCGCGGAGCTCGACACGTCGGGCGATCTGGACGGCGTGCACTTCGACGACGCCATCGGCCTCGGCAAGGCGCTGCGCGACAACCCGAGCCTGCCCAGCTGTCTCGTCGACCGGCTCTACAGCTATGGCTCGGGCGGCGCGGCCAAGCCCACCGATCGCCCGTTGATCAAGCATTTCACGGCCGAGTTCGCCAAGAGTGGCTACAAGCTGCCGGACCTGTTGCGCACCATCGCGCTGTCGGATGCGTTCCGGCACGTGACGATGGCCAAGAAGTCCGAGGTGAATGACGGCCACGCGCCCACTGAAGAAATCGTCATCGAAGAGGAGTCGCCGGCCAACACCACGGTCGATGCAACGGCGCCCGCCAACAGGCGAGTGGATGAAGCGAAACAAACCGTGGCTTCGATCGTCGGGCCCGGGAAGAAGAATTGAGTTTGGTTGCGGAGTATCACCACATGAGCAAGTTGAACAGGCGGACTGTGTTGCGAGGAATGGTGGGTGGCGTCGCGGTGAACGTCGCCTTGCCGCTGCTGAACTGTTTCCTCAACACCAACGGCACCGCGTTCGCTTCCGGCAAGCCCTTGCCGGTGCGTTTCGGCACGTGGGGTTGGGGCCTCGGCATGACCAAGAAGATTTTCGTGCCGCAGAAGTACGGCCCCGACTTCGATCTGCCCGAAGAGATCGTGGCGCTGGCGCCGATCAAGCAGCACATGAACCTGATCACCAATACGCAGGCGTTCCGCGACAACTATCAGAATCTGTGCCACTACACCGGCTGGGTGATCGCGCGAACCGGCGCCGCCCCGAAGGACAACAAGGACATTCCGGGCGAGACCATCGACGTCACCATCGCCAACCAGATTGGCGGCTCGACGCGCTTCAAGTCCTTGACCGCGACCGCCACCGGCGACGTGCGCAACACCTACAGCTACGAGAACAGCAACACGCCGAACTCGCCCGAGTGGTCGCCGTTGCAGTTCTACACCCGTCTGTTCGGTCCTGATTTCCCGGACCCGAACGCGGAGTCGTTCACACCGGATCCGCGCGTCATGGTGCGTGAGAGCGTGCTCTCGGGCGTCATGGATCAAACCAAGAATCTGATGAACACCGTGCCGGCCGACGATCGCGCGCGGCTGGATCAGTATTTCACCGGCCTGCGTCATCTCGAGCAGCAATTCCAGCAGCGCCTGGAGAAGCCCGAGCCCATCGAGGCCTGCGTGCGTCCGGGCGAGATCAAGGTCGATCCGGCCATGGGCCAGGAACAGGAAGCCGTCGCGCTTCGTCATCGCATGATGACCGACCTGCTGGTCATGGCGCTGGCGTGCGACCAGACGCGCGTCTTCAACATGGCTTACACCAACGCCAACTCCTCGACCATCAAGCCGGGCTACGAGAAGCCGCATCACACCACCACGCACGAGGAACCGATCGACATGAAGCTCGGCTACCAGCCGACCGCGTCGTGGTTCACGCGTCGCGCGATGGAATCGTGGGCGTACTTTGTCGAAGCCTTCACCAAGGTGAAGGAGGGCGACGGCACGCTGCTCGACAACGTGTTCATCTACGGCACCACCGATCACGGCTACGCGCGAGTGCACAGCCTGGACAACATTCCGATCTTCACCGCGGGTCGCGCCGGCGGCAAAGTGAAGACGGGCCTGCACATCGACGGCAAGGCCACAGCCGGCACGCGCGTCGGCTACACGGCGCTACGCCTGTTCGGCGTGGACAAGCCGTCGTGGGGTGTGAACAGCAACAATACCTCGCAGGAGGTCGGCGAGATTCTCGTCTGACGTCGACGGCGCCAGATAGAACGATTGGGGGATAGGCGATGACGAGATCAAGATGGTGGCTATCGGCGGCGGCACTGCTCGGTGTCGCTGTCGGCCAGTCGACTTGGGCGGCCAGCGGGCCGTATTGGCAAGCCGAGGACGCCAAGGACCGCGAGAGCTATGTGAAGGAGCCGATGCCAGCGGGCTTTCAGGTGATCGAGACCGAGTTGGAAGGTCCGGTGTTCGCCACCGCCGAAGGCAAGACGATCTACACCTGGCCGCTCGGCGGCCTGCGCAATGGTAACGCCGGCGATCGGCGCAACAGCGGCGAGTCGAGTTGTGACGACACGATCTACAAAGAGACCAGCGGCTACATGAGCCCTTATCCGGGCGGCTTCCTGCTGCCCGAGCTGGACCGGCGCCGCAGCTGCCAGGATGTGTGGCCGCCGGTGATCGCGCCGGCCGATGCCAAGCCGGTGGGGAAGTGGACCACCATCAAGCGTAAGGATGGCCGCAGCCAGTGGGCCTACGACGGCTATCCCGTGTATACCTCGGATATGGATCGCAAGCCCGGCGACGTGCTCGGAGGCACCAACGCTTTGGCGGGCGGTGCGCAGGGTATCGTGCGTCATCCCATCGGTCCGAAGCCCGATGTTCCTCCCGAGCTCGCGGTGGTGCCGTTCCGCACCGGGCACATGATCACCACTTACAGAGGTTTTTCCGTGTACGCCTCCGATGCCGACGAGCCGGGCAAGTCCAACTGCACCGGCAAATGTCTGTCGGATTGGGACCCGGTGCTCGCGCCGCAGACGGCGAAAGCGAAAGGCGATTGGAGTGTGGTCGAGCGTTCGCCTGGCATCAAACAATGGGCCTATCGTGGTCAGCCGCTGTACACCTACGTGCACGAGAAGAAGGCACGCGCCGTCACCGGAAGTGACATCCCGGGCTGGCACAACGTGTATACGCAACGTGCATTGCCGCCGCCGGCGGAGTTCACGGTGCACGACTCGCGCATCGGCCAGGTGCTGGCGGATAAGAATGGCAAGACCATCTATCTCTACCAGTGCAACGATGACGCGATGGATCAGCAGACCTGCGACCATCCCGATTCGCCGCAGGCGTATCGCATGGCCATCTGCGGCAACTTCGATCCCGAGCGGTGCCAGGCCACCTTCCCGTACGTGAAGGCGTCGCCCGGCGCGACCAGCGAGAGCAGCCTTTGGAGCGTCGTCACCATCGATCCGAAGACGGGCAAGTGGGCCAAGCCCGGCGATGCCGGCGCCATCCAGGTGTGGGCGTATCGCAATCGTCCCGTTTACACGTACGGCGACGATCTGAAACCCGGCGATGCGAACGGCGACAACGTCGGCGAGTTCAACGGCCAACGCAACGGCTTCCGGGCGTTCTGGCTGCGCGATGACTATCGCAACAACTCGCTCGGCCGGCTCGCCAACGATCGTTAACGCGGTTCAGCGACAAGAGGAGCTGATATGACTAGCAATGCATCTCGCACGCTGGGCGCCACGGCCGCGCTGCTGGCCGCGTCCGTCACGGTGGCGTTGTCCACGGCAGCCGCGCAACCTCTGCAGCAGGAAGGCGTGGCTGTATTGAAGGACCGGCGAATCGGTTACGCGCTGACTCACAAGTACTGGGCCGTGTACGAAACGGACGGCGCGAAGACTGAATGCCCGCAAGGCTTCAACGACGGCCCGCGCGAACAGTTCAAGCAACTGTTCGGCGACGGCAAGAAGCGCTCCATCGTCGAAGCGCAGCTGAAGCGCGAGGGCGAGCAGTGGCATCCGACCACCGATCCGGAGCCGATGTTCAAGTACAAGGAAGCTCAGGGCAAGATTTCCTATGGCCTGAACCTCGACGGCAAAGTCGGTCCGGAAGATTTCAACAGCCCCGAAGGCGAGCCGGGCATCGACAATCAACTGTATCGCGTGATCGGCTGCACCGGCCACTACCGCACCATGGGCACGATCAATCACTTCGAGAATCTGTTCATGCGCAGCTTTGATGACGCGCGCATTGTCATCGAGCTGACCGAGGTGGACGATCTGAAGAACGACGATTCCGTGGTCGTTACCACTTATCGCGGCAGCGACGGCTTGTTACAGGACGCCACTGGCGAAGGCTTCATTCCCGGCGGCACGCAGCGTATCGACCTGCGCTGGGGCAAGGAGTACGTCAGCCAGCTCAAGGGCAGGATCGTCGATGGCGTGCTCATCACGGAGCCTGCCGATCGCGTCATGCTGCCCTGGGGTGTGACGTTTGGTACCAGCGGCCATCACATCTTCCGTGGCTTTCAGCTGAAGCTGAAGCTCGACCCGCAAGAGGCCGAGGGCCTGATGGCGGGCTTCGTCGACGTGAAGGCCTTCAATCATCACTTGAATACTTCGTGGTCGACGCATCATCACAGCTACGGGCAGCTGTCCTCGCCGTCGCAGTACAAGGCGATGACGCGCCTGGCGGATGGCTATCCCGATCCGAAAACCGGCAAGAACACCGCGATTTCCTCCGCCGTGCGCGTCAAGTTCACGCAGGTATACGTGCGTCAGCCGGAACAGCGCGAGCTGGTGTCGCAGAAGAAGTAAGCACAATCCCCGGTCACCTGACCGCCTGAAACAAAACAAACGACATAGATGACAACCCGGCGCCTCGTCACAACGAGGCGCCGTTTCCTCGTTGGCGCCACATTCACGCAGGAATTTTCAGACCTCGCGCCCACGCTTGCCACGATCATGCAGAGAACCGCCTTTGCGGCATGCATTTGGCGAAGAATTGTCCGTGATGCGCTGGCTAGACTCCCCCCACTATAAACATGCGGACAACCAGCGTTGTCAGGGGGCTTTCATGCTGCATTCAACCCGCCTGGATCGTCAGGCGGTGGCGCTCAGAGCGGCGCGTAGTTCGCCACTGACGCTCAGAATCCCAGAACCTGCCGCCCGCCCGGGCGAGCCGGCCGACTTCAGCAAGTTACGTTTGTCCGCGCCAGGCGCGGTGCGGCGGCCGTCGCTGGACACCGAGGCGCGCTCGATGCACGACCTCGCATACGAACTGATCCGTGTGCTCGATGACAAGGGCAATGCCGTTGGTCCGTGGGCACCTGAGCTGTCCAGCGCTGCATTGCTGGCAGGCCTGCGCACGATGATGCTGACGCGCGCGTTCGACGAACGCATGTATCGCGCCCAGCGCCAGGGCAAATGTTCCTTCTACATGAAGAGCCTGGGCGAGGAGGCCATCAGCGCCGCACAGGCTGCAGCACTCGACAGCGGCGACATGCTCTTTCCGAGCTACCGCCAGCAGGGCCTGTTGATCGCCCGTGGCTATCCCATCCTCAAGATGATGGGGCAACTGTATTCGAACCTTCTGGACCCGCTGCTCGGCCGGCAGATGCCGGTAATGTATTCGAGCCACGAGCACAATTTTTTCAGCATCTCGGGCAATCTCGGCACGCAGTTCATCCAGGCGGTGGGCTGGGCCATGGGTTCGGCGTTGAGCGGCGACACCCGCATCGCTGCCAGCTGGGTGGGCGATGGCACGACTGCGGAGGGCGATTTCCACCATGCGCTGACCTTCGCTTCCATCTATCGGGCCCCGGTGATTCTCAACGTCGTCAACAACCAGTGGGCCATCTCTTCGTTCCAAGGCATCGCTGGAGGCGACACAGCACCGTTCGCCGCTCGAGCCATTGGCTACGGACTGCCGGCACTGCGAGTCGACGGAAACGATTTCCTCGCGGTGTACGCCGCGACCCGATGGGCTGCGCAACGAGCACGTTCCAATCACGGCGCGACGTTGATCGAGCTGTTTACGTATCGCGCCGAAGCGCACTCCACCAGCGACGATCCGAGCCGCTATCGCCCGGCAGACGAAGCGTCACGATGGCCGCTTGGCGATCCCATCGCACGCCTGAAGCGGCACCTGATCCAGCGGGGCGAGTGGAGCGAGCAGAAGCACGCAGCGCTGCAGGAAGAAGTGAACAGCGAAATCCGTTCGCTGCAGAAGGAAGCCGAAGCGCACGGCTACCACGGCAACAACCAGACTCCGAGTCCAAAGACGATGTTCGAGGGCGTGTTCAAGGAACCGGATGCGCGTCTGCTGCAGCAACGCCAGGAGGCGGGTTTCTGAGCATGGCGACGATGAACATGATCCAGGCCCTGAACTCCGCCATGGCCACCATGATGGCGCGCGACCCGAGCGTGGTCGTGTTCGGCGAGGACGTGGGCTACTTCGGCGGCGTGTTTCGCGCCACCGACGGCTTACAAAAGAAATATGGCAAGCACCGCTGTTTCGATACGCCTATCGCCGAGGGCGGCATCGTGGGTGCGGCCATCGGCATGGGGGCTTACGGCATGCGGCCGGTGGTGGAAATCCAGTTTGCGGATTACATCTATCCGGCCTTCGACCAGATCGTGTCCGAGGCGGCGAAGATCCGTTACCGCTCGGCGGGCGAGTTCAGCGTGCCGATCGTGGTGCGCACTCCCTACGGCGGTGGCATCTACGGCGGCCAGACGCACAGCCAGAGTCCGGAAGGATTGTTCACGCATGTCGCAGGTCTGAAAGTCGTCATTCCCTCCAATCCGTACGATGCCAAGGGCCTGCTGATCAGCGCCATCGGAGACGACGATCCGGTGATCTTCATGGAACCCAAACGGCTGTACACCGGACCGTTCGATGGTCATCACGAGGCGGCCGTGAAACCGTGGTCGGTGCATCCTGCCAGCGAAGTGCCCGAGGACTATTACCGGGTTCCGTTGGGCAAAGCTTCGGTGGTTCGCGAAGGCAACGACGTCACGGTGCTCGCATACGGCACCATGGTGCATGTTGCGCAAGCGGCCGCAAACGACAGCGGCGTCGATGCCGAAGTCATCGATCTGCGCAGCCTGATTCCACTCGATGTGGACACCATCATGGAGTCCGTGAACAAGACTGGCCGATGCGTCGTGGTTCACGAAGCACCCAAGACAACCGGGTTTGGCGCAGAGCTGGCTGCGTTGGTGCAGCAGCAATGCTTCTATCAGCTGGAGGCACCGATCGAGCGCGTCACGGGCTGGGACACTCCCTATCCGCATGCCTTCGAGTGGCAGTACTTCCCCGGGCCGGCGCGCGTGGCGGCGGCATTGCGCCAGACGCTGGAGGGCTGAACCATGGGACTGTACAGCTTCAAACTTCCGGATGTGGGTGAAGGCACCGCCGAGGCCGAGATCGCCGAATGGCGCGTCAAGGTCGGCGATCGGGTCGAAGAAGATCAACCGCTGGTCGACATGATGACCGACAAGGCCACCGTCGAGCTGACTTCGCCGGTTGCGGGTGTGGTGCAGTCCCTCGCCGGCAAGGCAGG
This sequence comes from Steroidobacter sp., assembly GCF_036406195.1. Classification (GTDB taxonomy): domain Bacteria; phylum Pseudomonadota; class Gammaproteobacteria; order Steroidobacterales; family Steroidobacteraceae; genus Steroidobacter. The sequence continues at coordinate 104,614 of NZ_DASWVW010000048.1, read as the reverse complement.
TGACAAAGCAGCGGTAGGATCGGTGCTGGTGGTGTTGGAAACAGCGGATGCCGGCTCAGCCACGACTGAAAACAAACAAGTGGCTACTGCGCAGCCAGTCAGTGCAGTAGCGCCGGTAGCAGTCGAGCAGCGTCGCACAGGCACCGGGCCGGTCGGCTTGGCGGCCAGTTCGCCCTCTGCAAAATCGGCAGCGATCGCGGATCGGCACACAGAGTCGGTCGTCAACCTGGGGGCGCGACTCGGGCGGGGAGCAGCCGTTTCGCCGTCGGCGTCGAACGCTCACCGTGTGCGAGGTCAACGACCCGCCGCGTCGCCAGCCGTGCGTCGGCGCGCTGAAGAGCTTGGCATCAAGCTCCAATACATCCGCGGCACTGGTCCAAGCGGCCGGATCATGCACTCGGACCTCGACGCGTTTCTTGCGGAAGAATCCGAAGCGACCGGCAACAATTTGTCGAGGATCGGGCCCGCCGACGGCGGACCTGTGCGGAGCGATCTGTACACCAGGCTCTCCGGCGGCGAAGACATCGCTGTGATTGGCCTGCGACGCCAGATCGCCGAGCGCATGCAACTCGCGAAACGTCACATCCCGCACTTTACTTACGTCGAGGAAGCCGACGTCACCGACCTCGAAGCGCTGCGCGCCCATCTCAACGCCACGCGCACTTCCGGCCAACCCAAGCTGACGTTGCTGCCGTTCCTGATGCGCGCATTGGTCCGAGTGCTTCGGGAGTTTCCGCAGATGAACGCCACCTATGACGACGAGCGCGGTGTGATTCACCGAAGCGCGCCCGTTCACATAGGGATGGCAGTTCAAACCGCGCGCGGTCTGCTCGTTGCCGTGATCAAACACGCTGAAGCGCGGGATATCTGGGATTGCGCGAGCCAGGTCAGTGAGCTGGCAACAGCCACCCGAGACGGCAAGGCATCGCGCGAGCAACTGACGGGATCGACCATCACGATCACCAGCCTCGGACCTCTCGGCGGTGTCTCGGCGACGCCGGTCATCAATCGTCCCGAGGTGGCCATCATCGGTCCGAACAAGATCGTCGAGCGCCCGGTGGTGCGCGACGGCCAGATCGTGATCCGCAAGATGATGAACCTGTCGTCCTCGTTCGATCATCGCGTCATCGACGGCGCCGAGGCCGCCGCGTTCATTCAACGGCTGCGTGCGGTGTTGGAACAACCCGCCACCATTTTCGTCCGGTGAAGCATGAGCCAGGCAAACAAAACGACAGTGCTGGTGGTCGGCGGTGGCCCGGGCGGCTACGTGACCGCGCTAAGGGCGGCACAGCTCGGTCTGCAGGTCACGCTGGTGGAAGGCGATCGACTCGGCGGCACGTGCCTGATCCGCGGCTGCATTCCGTCGAAGGCGTTGATTCATGCCGCGGAAAAATTCTCCAACGTTCGTGAGGCAGCCCGGCAGGGCGGAACGTTGGGCATCTCTATCGGCGCCGAGCCGAGCCTCAACCTGAGCGAAACCGTGCGCTGGAAAGACAGCGTGGTGGATCGCCTCAACGAAGGCGTTGGCGGCTTGCTCCGACGTGCCAAGGTGCAGGTGATCTCGGGTTGGGCAACCTTCAACGACGCGAAGTCCTGCGTAGTACGCACTGCGGCCGGGCCGGTCGCGATCAGCGCCGAGCATGTGGTGCTCGCGACGGGCTCCGAGCCGGTTGAGCTGCCGGGCCTGCCATTTGGCGATGCCATCATCTCCTCGACCGAGGCGTTGTCATTGCAGAGCTTGCCGCGCAGTCTCGCCGTCATCGGCGCCGGCTACATCGGCCTGGAGTTGGGCTCGGCATTGCGGAAGCTCGGTGTCGACGTCACCGTGATCGAAGCGCAGGACCGCATCCTGCCGCTCTATGACACTCAGCTGGTCAAGCCCGTTGCACGCTGGCTGGAGCGTGCGGGCGTGACCGTGCATCTCGGCGCCTCGGTGTCCGGCTACGAAGCCGGATCATTGTTTGCCAGGACAGCGGATGGCAAGACACTCGCGATCAAGGCGGAGCAGGTGCTGGTCACTGTCGGGCGCCGGCCGCGCACGCAGGGCTGGGGCCTGGAGAACATGGGCGTCGAGATGAGCGGCCGCTTCGTGCAGGTCGACGATCAGTGTCGCACGTCGATGCGCAATGTCTGGGCCATCGGCGATCTGGTGGGCGAGCCGATGCTCGAGCACAAAGCTGCCGCGCAGGGTGAAATGGTGGCGGAGATCATCGCGGGGCGGCGCCGTCGCTTCAATCCCGTGGCCATTCCGGCAGTGTGCTTCACTGAACCCGAGATCGTCAGCGTCGGGATGTCGCCCGGCGACACCAGCGAGAGCGACATGGAAGTGATCACTTCACAATTCCCGTTCGCGGCCAATGGGCGTGCGTTGTCGATGCAGGCGGGTGAGGGCGGCGGCTTCGTCCGCATCGTCGCGCGCAAGCACGACCACCGCCTGCTCGGCATTCAAGCGGTGGGTGCGCATGTGTCCGAGCTGTCGGGCGAGTTTGCGTTGGCGTTGGAGATGGGTGCGACGCTGGAGGATGTGGCTGGCGTGATCCATGCGCATCCGACGCTGTCGGAGGCGTTCTTCGAGGCTTCGCTCGCGGGCCTCGGGCATGCCCTGCACGTATGAAGCAACCTGAAGGCAGGATGGAGATGAGTGCCAGCGGCCTCGACAAAATCGATTACAAGATCCTCTCGGTCCTGCAACAGGACGCATCGCTGTCGGCGGCGCAAGTGGCCGAGGCGGTCGGCCTGTCGCAATCTCCTTGCTGGCGGCGCATCCAACGCCTGAAAGACGACGGCTACATCACCAAGATCGTGGCGTTGCTGGATCGACAGAAGCTCGGCCTGCGCTCGCAGCTGTTCGTGCAGGTCAAGGTGATGAAGAACGACCGCGCCACGCTCGCGGAATTCTCCGAAGCGATCCGTGCCTTTCCCGAGGTGATCGAATGCCACGTGGTGCTCGGCGTGTTCGACTTCCTGCTGCGCGTGGTCGCCAAGGACATGGACGCCTACGAAACGTTCTATTTCGAGAAGCTGGCCCGCGTGCCGCACATTCTCGAGGTCACCTCATACGTCGCCGCTTCGGAAATAAAAGCCACGACCGCGTGGCCGTTGCACGTCTAGCAACAAAATTATCCAGCCAACGCAACATCGGCAGCACAGGATTGCCGAGGCTGCGCGGCGCTTGCTGAAACCTTTTTCATAAATTCCCTGGATGCACGTTAGCGTCTTGCGTCAGAGCGAGATTACGTGCATCACTACGCCACCGAATTCGTCGAGGTTGATTTTTAAAACCCCGCGAACCGGTCTGGCGCACAAGATCGTTGCAAACATGCATTGCTGGTTGCCACGTCGAGAACACGCCACGTCGATGGGACGCCCGACCAGCACTCGGGCGCGCACTTTGCTAGGGGGAACGATGGAAGGTCTGGACAAGATCGATCTGAAAATCTTGCGGGCGCTTCAGGAAGATGCCTCGCATTCGGCCGCCGAGATCGCCGATTCGGTGGGCCTGTCGCAATCACCCTGTTACCGGCGCATCCAGCGCCTGAAGGAGGAGGGGTACATCACGCGGATCGTGGCGATGCTCGATCGCCGCAAATTGAACCTGCTCACTCAGCTGTTCGTGCAGGTCAAGGTCATTCGCAACGACCAGCAGAGCCTGCAGGAATTCACCGATTACATCCGCAGCTTCCCCGAGGTCCTGGAGTGCCATGTCATTCTTGGCGCCTACGATTTCCTTTTGCGGGTCGTGGTACGCGATATGGAAGCGTACGAGAAGTTCTACTTCGGCAAGCTCTCCACGGTGCCCAACATCCGTGAGGTGAACTCTTTCGTGGCGGCCTGGGAAGTGAAGTCCACCACCTCGCTGCCGCTGCGGGTTTGAGCCGTGCATGCCAGCCGCCGTTGGCCGGATCGGCTGCGCATTTTTCATGCGTGACGCGGCAACGGCGGGGGCATTTCCGCGAAGTTCCTGCCTCGCGCCAGGAGTAGGCTTGTTCCTCGCAGAGCTTGCACAACGCAATCACAACGGCGCGAGCCTTGGCAGCGTCTACGCTTGAGGGGGATGAGAGTAACGAGCGGTTGCCGCACGGAACTCCACAACAAATGATGAAACTCGCATTCGATCGTGGCCGGCGCACACGCGCCGCCACCTGGGTCTCGCTCGGGCTCACATTCGCCGTGGCGCTCGTGGTCGAGCTGACATTCGCCGACTCGAGCAAGGCGGACAGTCCGCTCGACAGCAAGGGCGATCAAGGCAACTCGCAGGTCGAGCGCGGCCGCTATCTGGCGCGAGCCGGCAACTGCGTGAGCTGTCACACCAGCCCCGGCGGTCCGGCGTTCGCGGGTGGGCTGGCGCTCAACACGCCGTTCGGCAAGCTGTATTCCACGAACATCACGCCCGATCCGGAAACCGGCATCGGCAAATGGACCGAGGAGCAATTCGCTCGTGCCGTGCGAGAAGGTGTGCGGCCCGACGGCGCGCATCTGTATCCCGCGTTTCCATACACGGCCTATACGAAGCTCAGCGACGAGGATGTGTCCGCGCTGTTCGCGTACATGAAGGTCGTCAAGCCGGTGAGCTTCACGCCGCCGGAAAACGAGATGGGTTTTCCCGCCAATCAGCGCTGGGCGCTGGGCATGTGGAAGATGCTGTTCTTCGACGAGGGCCGCTTCCTGGCCGACAGCTCGCAGTCCGAGGAATGGAATCGCGGCGCCTATCTGGTCGAAGGACTGGGGCACTGCTCGGCGTGTCACTCGCCTCGCAATTTCATGGGTGCGGAGCAAGCCAGCATGGCCATGACCGGCGGCGAATACACCGACAAGGTCCCCAGCGGCGAGATCCGCACGTGGTCCGCGCCGAATCTCACCGATGTTCCCAACGGGCTCGGCTCGTGGCCGATGGAAGAAGTGGCCGCCTATCTGAGGACCGGACGCAATGGCTTCACTGAAACGCATGGCCCGATGAACGAAGTCATCCTCAACAGCACGCGCCATCTGAGTGAGGGCGATGTGCGGGCAATGGCGGTCTATCTCAAGAGCTTGCCGGGCAACGTCGGCAACATCGGCAAAGCGGCCAGCGCGCAAGTGATCGAGGATGGCGAAACACTCTACAACGTCAATTGCGGTACCTGTCATCAGCCCACCGGTCTCGGCGCGCTGAGCGAGCAGGCCGGTGCCAAACTGGTCGGCAACCCGCTGGTGCAGGCGAGCAATCCTGCGTCGCTGATCAATGTGATTCTGTATGGGCCGCACCTGGCGAAGCTGCCGGGGCCGAAGCGCTGGAAGGACATGCCCGAGTTCGGCAGCAAGCTGTCCGACGACGAGGTCGCCGCCATCGCCAGCTACGTGCGCAGTGCATGGGGCAACGTCGGTGGGGCGGTAACGCAAGAGCAGGTGGCCAAGCAGCGTTGAGCGAAAGCTCACTGCGGCATCGAGCGCCGACACCACGAGCTCCTATCGTGTGTGCCGGCGTGCTCGACGGCCGCTCCAATGCGGGGGTTGAATGAATAGACTGATTTGGCTGCTGGTCGCCGTGGTGGGTGCGTTCGCCATCGGCGGACTGGCCGTGCACCGGGGCGAATCCATCAATGCGATGTGGATCATCGTCGCGGCCGGCTGCGTCTATGCCATCGGCTATCGTCTGTATAGCGCGTGGGTTGCGGCGCGCGTGCTCACGTTGGATGCCACTCGGGCCACGCCTGCCATGCGCATCAACGACGGGCGCGATTTCGTGCCGACCAATCGTTGGATCGTGTTCGGGCATCACTTTGCCGCCATCGCCGGCCCCGGCCCGTTGATCGGACCGACGCTGGCGGCGCAGTTCGGCTACTTGCCGGGAACGCTGTGGATTCTGGTCGGCGCGGTGCTTGGCGGCTGCGTGCAGGACATGACCGTGTTGTTCCTGTCCACGCGGCGTAACGGGCGCAGCCTGGGACAGATGGCACGCGACGAGCTGGGACCGGTCGGCGGTTACGCCGCCATGATCGGCACGCTGGTCATCATGGTGATTCTGATCGCGGTGCTCGGCCTCGTGGTCGTCAACGCCATGCGCCACAGTCCGTGGGGAACGTCGACGGTGTTCGCGACCATACCCATTGCGCTGCTCATCGGCATCTATATGCGCGATATCCGGCCCGGGCGTGTGCTCGAAGCATCCGTGCTCGGCGTGGGGTTGTTGCTGTTGGCGGTGGCGGGCGGCGGCTGGGTCGACAGTCACGAGCAGATCCGCCAGTACTTCGATCTCGACGCGATCACGCTTGCCTGGTTCGTCATCGGCTATGGCTTCATCGCCGCCGTGCTGCCCGTGTGGCTGTTGCTTGCCCCCCGCGATTATCTATCGACCTTCCTCAAGCTCGGCACCGTGATGTTGTTGTTCGTCGCAGTCATCGTGATGCGGCCGGACATTCACATGCCGGCATTCACACAATTCATCGACGGCACCGGACCGATCTTCGCCGGCAAGCTGTTTCCGTTCGTATTCATCACCATCGCCTGCGGCGCGATTTCCGGCTTTCATGCGCTGGTGTCCAGCGGCACCACGCCCAAGCTCATCACCAACGAAAGCGATGTGCGCATGATCGGCTACGGCAGCATGATGCTGGAGTCGGCGGTTGCCATCATGGCAATGATTGCGGCAACGCTGCTCGACCCGGGCGTGTTCTTCGCCATCAACAGCTCGCCCGGCGTGGTCGGAGCCACTGCCGAAGCCGCGGTAGCGACCATATCCGGTTGGGGCTTTCCAGTGACAGTAGAGCAGATGCAAGCCCTCGCAGCCGAGATGGGCGAGAGCACGCTGTTCGCACGCACTGGCGGCGCGCCGTCACTGGCCGTCGGCATGTCGACGATCTTCGCCTCCGCATTCGGGCAGGGCATGATGGCGCTGTGGTACCACTTCGCGATCATGTTCGAAGCGGTGTTCATCCTCACCACGCTCGACGCCGGTACGCGCGTCGGACGCTTCATGCTGCAGGATGCGCTGGGCCACATCTGGCCGAAGATGGGCCAGACCTCGTGGTACCCGTCGGTGCTGATCTCCAGCGCGCTGATCGTCGCGGGCTGGGGCTACTTCTTATATATAGGCGTCATCGACCCGAACGGCGGCATCAACATCCTGTGGCCGTTGTTCGGCATCTCCAACCAGCTGCTCGCCGGCATCGCGCTGTGCATCTGCACGGGCATCCTGGTGAAGCATGGCAAGGTCCGATACGCCTGGGTGACGGGCGCGCCGCTGGCCTGGCTGACTCTCGTGACCACCGCGGCGACCTGGGAAAAGGTCGTCTCCGACGATGTGCGCGTGGGCTTCCTGGCCGCAGCCGACAAAGTCGCATCGCAACTGGCTGCCGGAACACTGACGCCCGAACAGGCGGCGGTTGCGCCGCAGCTGATCTTCAATCAACGGCTCGATGCCGTGCTTGCGATCGTGCTGACGCTGATTCTCTGGATCGTGATCGCCGATACCGCGCGCGTGTGCATGCGAGTCGTCCAAGGCTTGCCGGTGCCGCCCAGCTCGGAGGCATCGGCTCGAGGAGCGGCATGATCAATCCGATTCGCAAATCCCTTCCCGCCAACACCTGGTCCACCGAAGACATCCGGCTGCTGCGGCAGCTGGCGATCGACGGCGCACCGCTCGAAACCATTGCCGTGCGGTTGCGCCGGACGCGTTCGGCGATCAGGAACAAAGCGACGATGCACGGCATCTCGCTCCGGCGCTGCGGAACAAGTCTCTCTTCGCAGCAGGCGGCGAGCGCATGAGCGTTCGCCCGCAAGCGCCGAGCTTGAAACAATGAAGCGAGCGCCAACTATCGCAGCCGCGCTCGCCGTATTGTCCAGCGTGGGTGTCTCTGCCGCTGGGACGGCGGAGCAGCCGCTGGAGATCAACGCCTGTGACTTGCTGACCCAGGCGGAGATCAGCGCCGCGGTCGGGCTCCCAGTGGGCGCGGGCCGGCGCCAGGACGAAGGCATGTCCCGCGATGGACAGTACTCCTCGTCCTGCATCTGGATGATCGAGCCTGGCAAGCAGCCCGATCGAAGCGCACCGGCCCGTGGCCGCCGCTTCGTCATTATCAATGCCATGCAATGGCCCGCCGGACGCGACATGGCCAGGAAATTCCTGCAGGCGTTTCACGACTCCGCGGAACAGGGCATTCTCCCGAACAAACCCTCGCCCCGAAAGTTCGGCGACGAGGCCTTGTGGTGGGGCGATGGCCTGGCGGTTCGCAGAGGCGATGTGAGTTTCGGCATCTCCGTGTTCATGCCGCAACGGGATGTGCCGCGCACCAGCGCAATGGAAGAGAAGCTGGCGCCGCACGTACTGCGACGGCTCGATAAAAAGAACGCCATCTGATGCGGTTGAGTGCGCTGGTAATTCTCTAAGCGCGCACCAGCTCGGCACCTGCGGCTTGCCACTCGGTCTGCAGAAAGGCCGTGTCAGCGGCGGATTTCGTCTTGACGCCGATCAGAATGCCGCCGTTGCGAATCTGTGATTCGTACTCCTCGACGCGCGTTCTGGGAATGCCCCAGTTGGTGAGTGCGCCGATCAATCCACCCGTGACGCCAACTGCCACTGCCGCGGCCAAGGCAACGGCGATGGGCCCGGCGAAGATCAATCCAGGCAGCAATGTTGCCGAGCCAATGGCAGCCAGGGCAGGGGCGATCGTCGCGGCAGTACCGCCGGCCGGTCCGCCAAGCTTGCTGGCGGCAGGTTGTTTCTTATCAGTGTTCTTCTCGGTGCTGGCCGTGGCCTTGTCGGCAAGCTCACTTTCCACCTGATCCGCCGTGAAGTAGCGGCGGCGGGTTTCCTCCGACAGCACCAGGTTGATGTCATCCTGCCCGTATCCTCTAGCCAGGGCCGTGTCATACGCGCGCTCGACGCTGGCCGCGTCGTGGAATAGAGCCGTTACCAGCGCTGCATTGCCAATGGAAGGTGCCATGGTTTTCCCTGCGGTTGCCGGCCGCGAATCACTCCCCCTCGCTCCCATGATCAGGAAACGTCATGCCAGCCTGAATCGTTCCTGGCCGGAACCTTTCCCCGCCATCGCTCTTGAACCTGCAGGGTCGTAGAATAATTCCCGGCATTCTCCAGAACAGGTCACGCCCATGCGTATCGCCAGGCTGTTGTGTCTATTCTTGATGGGGCCCTTGGCCGCGCTGTCGCTGAGCGCCTGCGGCGTCAATCCAGTCACCGGCAAGAAAGAAATTCAATTCATCTCCGAGGCCCAGGAGATCAAGATGGGCGAGCAATACTACGCGCCCACCAAGCAGAGCGAGGGCGGCGAGTTCGACGTGCTGCCCGACCTCAGCGCCTATGTGAATGAAGTGGGCCAGAAGCTGGCCGCGGTCGCCGACCGCCCGCTGCCCTACGAATTCGTGGTCCTGAACAATCCCGTGCCCAACGCGTGGGCGTTGCCCGGCGGCAAGATTGCGATCAATGTCGGCCTGCTGGCGGAACTGAAGAACGAAGCGGAGCTGGCGGCGGTGCTTGGCCACGAGATCGTCCATGCGGCCGCAAGACACGGCGCCAAGGCGCAGGAGCGCGGCACCATCATGCAAGTCGGTCTGGCCGCGGCGCAGATCGGCGCCGCGATCAGCGACGTCGATTCGACCGTCGCCAATCTTGCCTTGTCGGGCGCCGGCCTCGGCGCGCAGCTGATCCAGACGAAGTACGGCCGCGACCAGGAGCTGGAGAGCGACGAGTACGGCATGAAGTACATGAAGCTGGCCGGCTACGACCCGCAAGGCGCGGTCACCCTGCAGGAAACATTCGTGCGGCTGTCTCAGCAGGGTGGCGCGAAATCGCAAAGTTGGCTCGAAGGCTTGTTTGCCTCGCACCCACCCTCGGAAGAGCGCGTTGCCAGGAACAAGGAAACCGCCGCACGGCTCGGTGCCGGCGGCGATCTCGGTAAGGAGCGCTACGAGGCCAGATTGAAGCCGTTCCGCAAGATCCAGCCTGCCTACGAGAAGTTCCAAGAGGCGCTGGCGGCGGCACGCAAGAAGGAATATTCAAAGGCGCAATCGCTGGTCCAGGAAGCCATCAAGATCGAGCCGCGCGAAGGGCGGTTTCACGAGTTGCTGGGCGAGATGAAACTGGCGGAGAAGAAGCCGGAAGAAGCGCTGACGCACTATCAGAAAGCCATCGATCTGAATCCCGATTATTTCGGCTCCTATCTCGGCGCGGGGGTGGCGCAGTACCAGACCGGTAACAAGGCACGAGCCGAAGAGTGGTTGACCAAGAGCCTCGAGCTGCTGCCCACGGCGCCCGCCGCATACTATTTGGGCACGATTGCGCGTGACCGCGGCGATCGTGCCAAGGCGATGGAATATTTCCGTGCCGCGGCCGGTTCGCAGAGCCAGATCGGCCAGCGCGCCGCGGCCGAGTTCGTGCGAATGGATCTGCCGCAGAACCCGGGCAATTACATCGCGACGCAGGGGCAGATCGATGCGCAGGGCCGCGTCGTAGTCGTGATTCAGAATCGTTCGCCGGCGCCGCTGGTCGGCATTCAAGTCACGCCGGTGCTGGTCGATGGAGCAGGGCGGGTCGCCCAGCAAGGCTCGCCTGTGGTGTTCCGGTCGGTCGTGGCGCCGGGTCAGCAAGCGGCACAGCAGACGGGCATTGCCAGCATTTCCCAGGCTCAGCTGCCTTATCTGCGTTTCCGAGTGGACGGCGCCAAGGTCGCCGAGTAGCGCGTGTCAGCCAGTGGGAAGATTCACTCGCACCTCGCATCCGGTGGCGCTTTGCAGGTGCTCGATCTGACCGGATAGCTCGTGAACGAGCCGGTCGACGGCTTCGTTCACGAAGGACGTCGGGCGCGGCGATGTGCGGCTATCGATGAATTCGAAGTGCACGCGATCGCCGATGGTTCGTCCGCCGATGCGCAGCTCTCCGCCGGAGGGCATGGCATCGATGCTTTCGGTCAGCAAGCCGAGCCCGATCAGTTGCAGCCGGGCACGCGCGGCGAAAACCTTCAGGTCGTCGTTGAAATCCAGTCGAACGCGTATGCCGTGGCGCGCGGTATCGTTGGTCATGAAGTGGGCCTGCTCGGTCAGCATCTCGCGCAGGGGAACCACCGCCGGAGGTTGCCGCTCGGGCGCCATGCACTCGAGCAGCCGCTCCAGGCCGCGTTCGTGATTGCTGATCGCCTGTTGCACGAACTGGGTCAGCTGGTCGAGCGGTATCGTCAGAGGCTTGGTGGAGCGCGCCGCGCGCGTCAGCGCATCGATCCCTCCAAAGATGCCCTGCATGCCGTTGCGTAAATCGTGCGCGTAGGCCCTGCGGCAGCGGCGATTGAGGTAGGTACGCAGCGCGTCCTCCAGCAAGGAAGTGTCGTTCACGGCGAGATTTTGGGCCGGTGCGGGATCACGAGTCGGACTTTACGATGATTTCAGCCGTATGGCGCTGCGCTCTTTCCAGGATGCTTTCCAGCACCGGCAGGCCGATGGGCTTGCGAAAGTGCAGATCGAAGCCAGCGTCAGTGGCACGCTGCCGGTCCTCGCTCTGGCCCCAGCCACTGACAGCCACCAGCAACAGCTGCGCCCCCCACGGCTCGCCGCGAATCCGGCGCGCCACTTCATAACCATCGAGGATCGGCATGCCGATATCCAACAAGGCAATGTCCGGACGCCAGGCGGTCACCGCCTGCAACGTCTCGGCGCCATCGGATGCTTTTCTGACTTCATGCCCGCACACTTCCAAGAGCAGCGCCAGGCTCTCCAGCGCGTCCGGATTGTCATCCGCGACCAGCACCCGCAAACCCTGTGAGTGCGGCGCCGGGGCTGCAACTGCTGCGCGGCGTTCGGTTGGAACGTTGCCGGCAGCGAGCGGCAGTCGCACCGTGAACTCGCTACCAAGATTCGGTCCGGCACTGGTCGCGCTGACCGTGCCTCCATGCAACTCGACCAGCTGACGAACCAGCGCCAAGCCAATGCCCAGGCCGCTAGGCAGCAATCCCGAATCCTCGTGCACGCGCGAAAATAGATTGAACAACTTCGGCAGCGCCTCCGACGTGAGTCCTATGCCTGTGTCCTTCACCGAGAACACGGCATGAGATTGCTCGACGCTGGCCCGCAGCTGGATGGTGCCGCTGGTCTGCATGTACTTGGCAGCGTTGTTCAGCAGATTGCTCAGAATCTGCACCAGCCGGGTCGGATCGCCCTCGACCGTGGCGTTCTGCACCGAGCAGTCGATCTGCAACTGATGGTGGTGAGCGGAGATGATGGGCTGAGCGGCCTCGATCGAGCGATCGAGGATGGTTTGCAGCGTCAGCAGCTCCTTGTTCAGCTTGATCGTGCCTCGTGAGATGCGTGATACGTCGAGCAGGTCGTCCACCAGGCGGCTTAGATGCGTGGTCTGGCGATCGATCACCTCGCGTGCCCAGCGCAACTGGCCGTGTTCCAGCGGCATCAGCGACATTACATCCACGGCGGCGCGAATCGGGGCGAGCGGATTGCGTAGCTCGTGCGCCAGGATGGCGATGAACTCGTCCTTATGACGGTCGGCATCGCGCAGCGCCGCGTTGGCCTGTTCGAGGTTGCGGTTGACGCGTTCCAGCTCCCGGGCCTTCTCGTGCTGAAGCGCGGTATTGGCTTCGGCCAGACTGCGATTCAGTCGCTGCAGCTCCCGCCGTTGCACATACAACTCCACCAGCACCGAGACCTTGCTGCGCAGGATCTCCGGCACGATGGGAATCGAGACATAGTCCACCGCGCCCAGGCGATAACCCTTCAAGGCATCGAACTCGGAATCGTGCACGCCGGTCACGAAGATGATGGGAATACTCTCGAAGCGCGGATGATCGTGGATCATGGCCGCGGTCTCGAAGCCGTCCATGCCCGGCATGCTCACGTCCAGCAGGATGACGGCGTAGTCATCCTCCAGCAGGCGCTGCAGAGCCTGCTCCCCGGAGCGGGCGCTGACCAGGTTCTGACCCAGCTCGCCCAGCACCGATTCATAGGAAAGCAGCCGGCTGGGCTGGTCATCCACCAGCAGGATGTTGACCCGCTCTTGCAAAGGTGCGTTCACGGTTGCAGCCACATCCTTACCAGAGACAGCAGCTGCGCGGTATCCACGGGTTTCGCGACATAGTCGGACGCGCCCGCCTCGAGGCATTTTTCGCGGTCGCCCTTCATGGCCTTGGCAGTCAAGGCGATGATGGGCAGCAGCCGGAAGCGGGCGTTGTCGCGAATCCTGCGCATGGTCTCATAACCGTCCATCTCCGGCATCATTACATCCATCAACACCAGCGACAGGTCATCGGTGGATTCCACCAGCTTGATCGCATCCATGCCGTTGCTGGCGTTGATGACCTGCATGCCGCGGCGCTCCAACACGCTGTTCAAGGCGAAGATATTGCGCACATCGTCGTCCACGACCAGCACCTTGCGTCCCTGCAGGGGTTCGTCGCCCTCGTGCAGCGCCTCGATCATTTTCTGCTTGGCCGGCGGCAGGTTGCGCACGACGCGATGCAAGAACAGCGCGGTCTCGTCGAGCAGCCGCTCGGGTGAGCGCACGCCCTTGAGCACGATGCTCTTGGCCTTGCTGCGCAGCTCCTGTTCTTCGGCCGGCGTCAGGTCGCGGCCGGTAAACACCACGATGGGGGTATCGCGCAGCGTCGCGTCCGCTTGAATCTCAGCCAGCAGCTCGAAACCCGACACGTCGGGCAGGCGCAGATCCAGCACCACGCAATCGAACCGTTTGCTGCGCATGGCCTGCAAAGCTTCCTTGCCGCTGCCGACCGCGGTAATGATCACGTCGTCGAAACCGATGAGCTCGGCGATGCTGAGCTGCTCAGCCGGATCGTCTTCCACGACCAGCAACTCGCGAACGTTGGCCGCGGCGAAGTTCTGAATCCGCCGCAGTGCTGCGGCCAGCTCGTCGGTGGTCGCCGGCTTGTTCATGAAAGCATAGGCGCCTCGCTCCAGGCTGTACTGACGTTCCTCCTCGACAGTGAGGATCTGCACCGGAATGTGCCGGGTCGCGGGGCTCTGCTTGAGCTGGTTCAAAACCGTCCAACCGAGCATGTCGGGCAGGAACACATCCAGCGAGATGGCGGTCGGCAGATATTTCCTCGCCAGGGTCAACCCGTCGGCACCCGTCTTGGCCACCAGCACCTTGAAGCTGTTGTCACGCGCCACGTTCAACAGCACCTTGGCATAGTGCGGATCGTCCTCGACGATCAGCAGTACGCGATCGCCGGCATCGATGTCGTTGCGATCGTCGTTCAGCTCCTCGGCGCGCAGGGGCAGGGCAAGCGGCTGGAATGGTGTGCTCGATGCTGCCATCAAGGTCCCGCCGATCTGGTTCCGGGCCGGACGATAGGCCGAGCCCACGAAGACCAGCGGCAGATACAGCGTGAAAGTGCTGCCCTGGCCGGGGACGCTGACCAGCCGCAGTTCGCCGCCGAGCAGGTGAGCAAGCTCGCGACTGATGGCCAGACCCAGGCCGGTGCCGCCGTACTTGCGCGACGTGCCGGCATCGGCCTGCTGAAACGCTTCGAAGATGATCCGTTGCTTCTCGGGCGCGATGCCGATGCCGGTATCGGTGACTGAGAATGCGACCACGGTGGCCACCTGGTTGAGCACCGGATGATCGGAGCTCCAGCCCGACTGTGCCGGATGCACGCGCAATGTCACGCTGCCTTGCGCGGTGAACTTGAATGCATTCGACAGCAAGTTCTTCAACACTTGCAGCAGCCGCTTCGGATCGGTCGAGATCTGCCGGCCGAGCGCCGGATCGAACTCGGTCGAGAACAGCAGGGCACGAGCCTCGGCTTCGTGACGGAAGTTGCGCTCGATGGTCTCGCGCAGATGCGAGAACAGCAGGTCTTCGGATTCCACCGTCACCGTGCCCGACTCGATCTTGGACAGGTCCAGAATGTCGCTGATCAGGTTGAGCAGGTCGGTGCCGGCGCCGTGGATGGTCTTGGCGAATTCGATCTGGCGCGGCGTCAGGTTCTGATCGGCATTCTCGGCCAGCTGCTGGCCCAGGATCAGAATGCTGTTGAGCGGTGTGCGCAGCTCGTGCGACATGTTGGCCAGGAACTCCGACTTGTACCGCGACGTGAGCGCCAGCTCGGTGGCCTTTTCCTCGAGCGCGCGGCGCGCCAGCTCGATTTCCTCGTTCTTGCGCTCCACTTCGGCATTCTGTTCGGCCAGCAGCCGGGCTTTGTTGGCCAGCTCTTCGTTGGTCTGCTGCAGCTCCTTTTGTTGCGTCTGCAATTCGCCGGCCAGCTCCTGCGATTGTTTCAGCAAGCCCTCGGTACGCATGGTGGCTTCGATGGTGTTGAGCACCACGCCGATGCTGCCGGCGAGCTGTTCGAGGAAGGCCAGTTGCGACGCGGTGTACTCGTGCAGCGAGGCCAGCTCGATTACGGCTTTCGCCTGGCCTTCATACAGGATCGGCAGAGCGATGACGTTGCGTGCACGTGCGGCGAGCAACCCGCTGCGCACGTGGATGGAGTCGGGCGGAACGTTCTCGAGCAGGATGCGGCGGCCGTCGGCTGCGCATTGCCCGATCAGGCCTTCGCGCAACGCAAATTGGCGACGTTCGCCGGGATTGGAGTCCGCATAGGTCGCAAACTCCTTCAACACTTTCCTGGGGCCATCGAGCTCGGCAATATACAGAATGGCTTGCTGCGCACCGACCAGCGGCGCCAGTTCGGCCAGCAGCATCTCGCCCATGGTTACGAGGTCGCGTTGACCTTGCATCATGCGGCTGAACTTGGCGAGATTGGTCTTCAGCCAGTCCTGCTCGGTATTGCGCTCGGTGGTCTCGCGCAAGTTGCCGATCATGGCGTTGATGTTGTCCTTCAGCTCGGACACTTCGCCGCGCGCATCGACCTGGATGGAGCGGGTGAGGTCGCCCTTGGTCACGGCCGTCGCCACTTCAGCGATAGCACGCACCTGCGTGGTGAGATTCGCGGCCAGCAGGTTCACGTTCGCGGTCAAATCTTTCCAGGTACCTGCAGCGCCAGGTACGTTCGCCTGGCCGCCCAGCCGGCCTTCCACGCCCACTTCGCGCGCCACGCTGGTCACCTGATCGGCAAAGGTGGCGAGCGTGGTCGTCATGCTGTTGATGGTTTCAGCGAGCGCCGCCACTTCACCCTTCGATTCCACGGTGAGGCGCTGGCGCAGATCGCCATTGGCCACGGCCGTCACCACCTTCACGATGCCACGCACCTGGTTGGTGAGGTTGTTGGCCATCGTGTTGACGTTGTCGGTGAGGTCTTTCCAGATGCCCGCCACGCCAGGCACGGCCGCCTGACCCCCGAGTTTGCCTTCGGTACCCACTTCGCGCGCCACCCGCGTCACTTCGGCGGCGAAGGAGTTGAGCTGGTCCACCATCGTATTGATGGTTTCCTTCAGCTGCAGGATCTCGCCTTTCACGTCCACCGTGATCTTGCGAGACAAGTCGCCGCGCGCGATGGCGGTGGACACTTCGGCAATGTTTCTGACCTGGCCGGTGAGATTCGAGGCCATGGAGTTGACGTTGTCCGTAAGATCCTTCCACGTGCCCGCGACCCCGGGCACGATGGCCTGGCCGCCGAGCTTGCCTTCGGTGCCCACTTCGCGCGCCACGCGGGTTACTTCCGCCGCGAAACCGTTGAGCTGATCCACCATCGTGTTGATGGTCTCTTTCAGCTGCAGGATTTCACCACGCACGTCGACCGTGATCTTGCGCGACAGGTCGCCCTTGGCGATGGCCGTGGCGACTTCGGCAATGTTGCGGACCTGGCCGGTGAGATTCGAGGCCATGGAGTTGACGTTGTCCGTAAGGTCTTTCCACACCCCCGACACGTCTTTCACTTCGGCCTGGCCACCGAGCTTGCCTTCGGTGCCCACCTCACGCGCCACGCGGGTCACTTCCGCCGCAAAGCCGTTGAGCTGGTCCACCATCGTGTTGATGGTCTCTTTCAGCTGCAGAATTTCGCCTTTGACGTCCGCCGTGATCTTGCGCGACAAGTCGCCGTTGGCAATGGCCGTGGCGACTTCGGCGATGTTGCGGACCTGGCCGGTGAGGTTACCGGCCATGGAGTTAACGTTATCGGTGAGGTCCTTCCACACGCCCGACACGTCTTGCACTTCGGCCTGGCCGCCGAGCTTGCCTTCGGTACCCACTTCACGCGCCACGCGCGTTACTTCGGCGGCGAAGCCATTGAGCTGATCGACCATCGTATTGATGGTTTCCTTCAGTTGCAGGATCTCGCCTTTGACGTCGACGGTAATCTTGCGAGAGAGATCGCCACGCGCCACGGCGGTGGTCACTTCAGCGATGTTGCGAACTTGACCGGTGAGGTTGGTCGCCATCGCGTTCACGGAGTCGGTCAAGTCTTTCCACGTGCCGGCGGCGCCGGGCACGTAAGCCTGGCCGCCCAGCTTGCCTTCAGTGCCTACCTCGCGGGCCACGCGCGTCACTTCGGAGGCGAACGAACGTAGCTGGTCAACCATCGTGTTGATGGTCTCTTTCAGCTGCAGGATTTCACCACGCACGTCCACGGTGATCTTGCGCGACAAGTCGCCGCTGGCGATGGCGGTGGCAACGTCGGCAATGTTTCTCACCTGGCCGGTGAGGTTGGAGGCCATGGAGTTGACGTTATCGGTGAGGTCCTTCCACACCCCCGACACGTCTTGCACCTCGGCCTGGCCGCCGAGCTTGCCTTCGGTGCCGACCTCACGCGCCACGCGCGTCACTTCAGCGGCAAAGCCGTTGAGCTGGTCGACCATGGTGTTGATGGTCTCCTTCAGCTGCAGGATTTCGCCTTGACGTCCACCGTGATCTTGCGGGACAGGTCGCCGCGCGCCACGGCCGTGGTCACTTCAGCGATGTTGCGAACCTGTCCGGTGAGGTTGGTCGCCATCGCATTCACGGAGTCCGTCAAGTCTTTCCAGGTGCCGGCGACACCCGGCACGATGGCCTGGCCGCCCAGCTTGCCTTCGGAACCGACTTCGCGGGCCACGCGCGTGACTTCGGACGCGAATGAACGCAACTGGTCGACCATCGTATTGATGGCTTCCTTCAGCTGCAGGATCTCGCCGCGCACGTCCACGGTGATCTTGCGCGACAAGTCGCCGTTCGCCACGGCAATGGTCACTTCGGAAATGTTTCTGACCTGGCCGGTGAGATTGCCGGCCATGGAATTCACGTTGTCGGTGAGGTCCTTCCACACGCCGCTGATGCCGGGCACGATGGCCTGACCACCCAGCTTGCCTTCGGTGCCCACTTCACGCGCCACTCGTGTCACTTCGGCAGCGAAGCCGTTGAGCTGGTCCACCATGGTGTTGATGGTTTCCTTCAGCTCCAGAATCTCGCCCTTCACATCCACGGTGATCTTGCGGGACAAGTCACCGCGCGCGACGGCCGTGGTCACCTCGGCGATGTTACGAACCTGACCCGTCAAGTTCTTGGCCATGGCGTTGACCGAGTCGGTCAGGTCCTTCCAGGTGCCGGCGACGCCGGGCACGATGGCCTGGCCGCCAAGCTCGCCTTCGGAACCCACTTCACGCGCCACGCGCGTCACTTCGGACGCAAACGAGCGCAGCTGATCCACCATCGTGTTGATGGCTTCCTTCAGTTGCAGAATTTCGCCACGCACGTCCACCGTGATCTTGCGCGACAAGTCGCCGTTCGCGACGGCAATCGTCACTTCGGAAATGTTTCTGACCTGGCCGGTGAGGTTGGAGGCCATGGAGTTGACGTTGTCGGTGAGGTCTTTCCACACGCCCGACACGTCTTTCACTTCGGCCTGACCGCCGAGCTTGCCTTCGGTGCCCACTTCACGCGCCACGCGCGTCACTTCCGCGGCGAAGCCGTTGAGCTGGTCGACCATCGTGTTAATGGTTTCTTTCAGCTGCAGGATTTCGCCCTTGACGTCCACCGTGATCTTGCGAGACAGGTCGCCTCGCGCCACGGCCGTAGTGACCTCGGCGATGTTACGAACCTGACCGGTGAGGTTGGCGGCCATGGAGTTCACTGAATCGGTGAGGTCCTTCCAGGTGCCGGCGACACCGGGCACCACGGCCTGACCACCCAGCTTGCCTTCGGAACCCACTTCACGCGCCACACGCGTCACTTCAGAAGCGAACGAACGCAGCTGATCCACCATCGTGTTGATGGCTTCTTTCAACTGTTGAATCTCGCCGCGCACATTCGCCGTGATCTTCCGCGACAAGTCGCCATTTGCGATGGCGGTGGCAACCTCGGCAATGTTGCGGACCTGGCCAGTGAGATTGCCGGCCATGGAATTCACATTGTCGGTGAGGTCCTTCCAGGTCCCCGCGGCACCCGGTACCGAAGCCTGGCCGCCGAGCTTGCCCTCCGTACCCACCTCGCGAGCCACACGCGTCACTTCGGAAGTGAACAAGCCCATCTGCTGGATCATGGTGTTGACGATCGTGGCCGAACGCAGGAACTCGCCTTTGAGTGGCCGGCCGTCGACTTCCAGGCGCACCGTTTGCGACAGGTCGCCCTTGGCCACCGCGGCAATGGTGCGAGTGACTTCGGTGGTGGGCCACAGCAGATCGTCAATAAGGGTGTTGAAGGAGCCTTCCATGTCGCCCCAGGCGCCGGAGCGACGCTCGATGGTCATGCGATGGCGCGTCTTGCCTTCCTTGCCGACCAGGGTGCCGGCGCGCGACATCTCCTGGGCCAGGCGCTGGTTGGAGGCAATGATCTCGTTCAATGTTTCGGCGACCTTGCCCTCGATGCCGTGGTAGTCCTCGCCAATGCGCACGGAAAAGTCGCCATCGCGGACCGCCTGCAGGATCAGCAGCAGGTTTCTCAAGTCAAAGGGCAGCGGTGCCTTCATCCGCGAAGCCTTTGCAGGTATTTTTCTCACAGATGCTTTGGCGATCCTACGACGGACTCTCGCGGGGGTTTGCATTCAAGACTCCGAATCACTGGCGTGTGACAGCCCTGCCGTGGATCGACGCGTGTGCCGAGCACTGTTCTTGTTGCCGAATGGTGCGGAGCGAACCTATCTATTCGCTGGCGCACGTGCAACCCTGACAGCGACTTGGCGCGTGGCTGACAGAAAGTTCGTAATAATGTGCAGGCGCGCTGGAACTTTCAGCGTAGGTAGACGTTTTACGCGTTCCGCGAAACACGACGTTGCAACTACAAACAGTCAAGCAAGCACCGCGGCAGTCGCCGGGAGCCAACGAGCGGGTGACATGACGGGAGTGATCGCTCCAGAAATCGAGCAATTTTTACTCGATAGCATCGACACGGTTCCGCACCTGGAAGCGCTGTTGCTGCTGTTTCAATCGCCCGCCGTGGTGTGGAGCGTGGCGGAGCTGGCGGCGCGTATCTATGTCAACGAGAAGCAGGCAGCGGGTATTCTCGAAGATCTCACTCGGCGTTCGTTGATTTCCCGCGTGGAGCATTCGCCGCCGAAATATCAATATGTGCCCCGGTCGCAGGAACAACGAGAACTCATCGAGAAGGTCGCGCAGTCGTATCGCACGCAGTTGGTCCAAGTAACCAGATTCATTCATTCGAATGCCTCCGCCTCGGTGCGCGACTTCGCGCGGGCGTTCCGGCTCAAGGATAACGACTAAATGGCCAGCCTCGTCTATCTGCTCGGAGCGCTCGTCACGGCCCTGTGCGCCATCCTGTTGTTGCGAGGGTTCGCCCGGTCGCGCAGCCGCCTGCTGTTGTGGAGCGGCCTGTGTTTCGCCGGCCTCACCGTGTCGAATGGCTTGCTGTTCATCGACCTCGGGCTGCTGGGCCCGGCACAGAGCTTGTATATGTGGCGCCTGGGCACGGCAGCGTCGGCCATGCTGCTGCTGGTGTACGGCCTGGTGTTCGAGAGCGAGTGACACATGATCGTAGGTTTTCTACTGGGAGTGATCGTCACAGGGTCGTTGACCGCCGCGGGATTCTTCTGGCGTTTCTACCGCCAGACGCGTGACAGCCTGTTCCTCGCGTTCGCGGCCGCCTTCGCCATCGAAGGCATCAACCGCATGGCCTTCCTGCTGATCGACAAGCCGAGCGAAGGCAGCCCCATCATTTATCTGGTGCGACTGGTCGCATTCCTGTTGCTGCTCGGCGCCATCGTCGCCAAGAACCGGCGCGTTCCGGCCCGCAAGAAATGATCGCCGGATTCACCCCCAGATAGCCGAAGCCCCGCGAAAAGGCGGGGCTTCGTGCCGGATCCTGAGAATGATCCTGGTGTCAGGATGACCCTCGAGAGATACCGGCGATGGAAGAGCTCGGTTTCCGGTTCCTGAATCGAGCACGCTTGCTCTTTCATTACGCCGATAACTTTGCAACTTCCGGTGCTGTGACGCCTTGGCGCCCACGAAGGTTCCGGCACGCGGTGTAGCGAGGCATAGCGACTTGTCACGTCGGCGAGGAACCTACCGGGAGCACATGCCGTTTTCTCGAGTGTGAGCCCGGAAGAATCTCCGCAGCCCGTGAAGATATTGCGCACGCATTCTGCGGACGAATTCATCAACTGGTCGGGCAGCCTGCGGTTCATTCCTGGTTGGCAAGTGTGGCCTGCGACGGAAGAGGCAGTCTGTATTTACGTGCGGGACGCGGCGGTGCGATCTCGCAAGATCCGCGTCGTTGGCTCCGGGCATTCGTCCTCCGCGTTGGTGCAGACGCCCGACATCCTGATGTCGATGCGCGATCACCGAGGGTTGATCGACTATGACTTGCAGGCCAGCCAGGCCACCATTGGCGCGGGCACGGTGCTGCATGATCTCGGCCCGGTCCTGCATGACATCGGACTTAGCATGCAGAACCTGGGGGATGTCGACACTCAGACCATCGCGGGTGTCATTAGCACCGGCACGCATGGCTCCGGCCGAAAACTGCAGAACATTTCCGCAACCCTGGTCGGCGTTCGGCTCGTCACTGGCGCGGGCGAAGTAGTGGAGTGGTCCGCCGAAGAGCATGCGGATCTCATCGATGCCGCGCGTGTTTCGATGGGGCTACTCGGCATCTTCACGGCCTTGCGCTTACAGCTCGAGCCCACCTTTCGATTGCGACGCCGCGAGTACAGCGCACGCACGGACGATTGCCTGACCCATCTTGACGAACTGGCGGACGCGCATCGCAACTTCGATTTCTACTGGTACCCACGCCGCGATGAAGTGAAGCTTCGTACGCTGAATCCGCCCGAGGAGCCTCCGCCCGCACTGCCTTTCGCGCGATGTATCAAGGACGAGGAGGGGTTCAGTCACGAGATCATCGCCCGCGAGCGCGAGCTGAAATTCGAAGAGCTGGAGTATTTCGTCCCCGCGGCGGCCGGCCCGGCCTGCTTCAGAGAAGTCCGCCGGAGAATCCTGGAACATCATCGCCGGCACGTCGGTTGGCGTGTGTTGTACCGCTTGATTGCCAGCGACCCGGGGTTCCTGAGTCCGGTGCACGGCCGCGATTCGGTGGCAATCTCGGTGCACCAGAATGCCAGCCTGCCATACCAGGATTATTTCGATGACATCGAATCCATCCTGCGCGCCCACGACGGCCGACCGCATTGGGGTAAGAAACATTCGCTGCAAGGGTGCGCGCTGGCATCGCTGTATCCGCGCTGGACGGACTTCATGAAGCTGCGGCGCGAGCTGGATCCACACGGAGTGTTCCTGACCGAAGCCATGGCCCGACTGGTGGGCGAGGAGTGAGCGTGCTCAAGACCATTGGCACCAAAGTCTGGGCCATTCCGGGCGGCCACCTGCCGCTGCGCAGCTCGGGCGAGGAGCCGCGAGACACCAGCCGGGACGAGTTGTGCGTGCTCAACGCCGGCCATGTCGACGTACATCTGCGGCTGACCATTTACTACGAAGATCGCGAGCCGGTCGGACCGTACCCGCTGCAAGTGGCGGCACGGCGAGTGCGTCACGTGCGCTTCAATGACCTGATCGATCCACGAGCCCTGCCGCTCGACACGCCTTATGCGGCCCTGATCGTCGCCGACCATCCGGTGGTCGTGCAATTCACGCGGCGGGATACCAGCCAGGCGGCCAACACCATCGCAACCACGCTGGCCTATCCCGCGTGAGTGTCGGGGAAGCTCATGATCGAAGATCTCTGGTACAAGAATTCCATCATATACAGCCTGGATATCGACACCTTCATGGATGGCAACGGCGATGGCGTGGGCGATCTGCCGGGATTGATCAATCGCATCGACTACTTGAACTCGCTCGGCGTGGACGTGATCTGGCTCGCGCCATTCCAGCCTTCGCCGAATCGTGACAACGGCTATGACGTGAGCGACTACTACGGTGTCGACCCTCGACACGGCTCGAGCGGCGACTTCGTGGAGCTCATGAATCACGCGCGCAAACGAGGTATGCGCGTAATTCTCGACCTGGTCGTCAACCACACCTCCGACCAGCATCCCTGGTTCAAGGCGGCGCGCAGCGATCCGAATTCCTGCTATCGCGACTGGTACATCTGGTCGAAGCGGCGGCCGGACGGATGGAACAAGGGCATGGTGTTTCCAGGAGTGCAGAAGGCGGTGTGGACGCGCGATCCGGTGGCCAAGGAGTATTACCACCATCGTTTCTTCGAATTCCAACCCGACTTGAACATGGACAATCCCGAAGTGCGGGCGGAAATCCGCCGCATCATGGGCTACTGGCTGCAGTTGGGCGTGGACGGGTTTCGTGTCGACGCGGTGCCATTCATTCTCGAATCGGGACTGCCGGGCAAGGAGCTGCAATTCGAATACCTCGCCGAAATGCGTCAGTTCCTGCAGTGGCGCGCGGGCCATGCAGCGTTGCTGGGTGAAGCGAATGTCGTACCGAAGGATACGCGGCGCTACTTTGGGGACGGCCGCGATGGCCTCAACATGATGTTCAATTTCTGGGTCAACCAGCACTTCTTCTATGCGCTGGCCGCCAGCGACGTGCAGCCGCTGGAAGAGGCGCTCGAAGCGACGCGCGACATTCCGGATGCGACGCAATGGGCCGTGTTCCTGCGCAATCATGACGAGCTGGACATCGATCGCCTGCCGAAGCGGCGGCGGGACGAGGTGTTCGAGCGCTTCGGTCCTCAGCGCAACATGCAGCTCTATCATCGTGGCATTCGCCGCAGGCTCGCCTCCATGCTCGGCGATCGACGTCACCTGGAACTTGCCAACAGCATGTTGTTCTCTCTGCCGGGCTCGCCCGTGTTGCGCTATGGCGATGAGATCGGCATGGGCGAGGACCTGTCGCTCAAGGAACGCGATGCCGTGCGCACGCCAATGCAGTGGTCCAATGAACGTCACGGCGGCTTCTCGACGGCGCGCAAGACGGTGCATCCGGTGATATCCAAAGGCCCCTTCGGCTATCAGACCGTGAACGTCGATGCGCAGCGTCGCGACCCCAACTCTCTGCTTTTATGGATGATCAGGATGATTCGCGTGCGCAAGGAATGCCCCGAGATCGGCTGGGGGGAGTGGCAGTTGCTTCGGACCGGCGCGGCAGGCGTGCTGGGCTTGTGCTATTCGTGGCGCGGCAATCGCATCGTGACGCTGCACAACTTCAATCGCCAGCCGCAGCAGGTGCGCGTGAAGCTGGAGGGCGAGGGAAGCGAGTCGCTGGTGAACCTGCTCGATATCGACGACAGTCACGCGAGGCGGCGAGGTCATCACGAGATCGCGCTGCCGGCGTTCGGTTACAAGTGGTTCCGGGTCGGCGGACTGAACTACGCGCTACGGCGTCAGCCGGCGGCCTCGAACGAGCGTCACTGAGAGCCGCTACGGGCTGACCAGCCGCCGATATTGGCCAAGATGACGGATGGCGTGCTGTTCCTTGCCTTGCGCTTCATACAGGCGGGCGAGGTTGAAGTGTCCGTCCGCCATGTTCGGATCTGCGCCGAGCGCGCCTTGATACGCTTCGATGGCTTCCTCGATCCTGCCGAGGTCTTCCAGCACAACCCCCAGGTTGAACAAGAGCACAGGATGCACGCCGCATTCCTTCAGTCCGCGGCGATACACGGCCTCGGCTTTCTTTTCTTCATGCCGGGTGTGGAGCAACCGGCCGAGGTTGATCCAGGCGCCGACGAAGTCGGGCTCCAGCTCCAGAGCGCGCTCGTAAGCGGCTTGCGCGGCCCTGGCATCGGCATCCTCGAGACGCAACCCCTTGTCGAACCAGTCATCGGCCGTGGCCGCCGCGGGCGCTGCTCTTGCTTGCCTGGTCTCTTTGGTCTGCTCGTGATCGACGACGCGCAGCACGCCGTTCTCGACGCTCACATCGAGACCCAGCACATACTGGCCGTCGTCGACCTGAAAGTGGTTCTTGCCATCACGGACCACCACGCGATCGCCGATGGCACTGATGCTCAGGCCGGACAGCGGCATCTGCTCCGGCAAGTGCCGGCGCAGGTCTTCGAGCGAGCGATTGATGCGACGGCGGGAGATTTTCGCCTCGAGCAGAGCGCGGGCGGTGCGCAGCACGATGAGATCCTGGAACGAAAAACGCAGCTGCCGCTTGGGGCCGCGGGCCGGCTGCACGAAGCCGGTTTTGATCAGCCCACGAATGGTACTGCGCGACAGGCGCAATACCCGTTCCACATCTTGAACGCTGAATGTCTGCACTGCTTGAGCGAACGACTGGTGATGCGGCGAGTCGCCTCTGGTCCCGTTAGAGGGGACGACCGGCTACCCGGGTGACGTGAGCCCTCAGCGCTTGCCGGCCTTGCGCGCCGGCTTGTCGGCCTGTTCGACTCTCTTCGGTGCCTTCCGTGGTCCCAGCCTGGCGACACTGGCCTTGGCGGTCTCGGTCCTGGTCAGGCTGGCTCGCAGCGCTTCCATGAGATCGATGACCTTGGCGCCGGTCTCCACCGGACCTTCGGCCACCGAGATCTCCTGGCCTTCGACCTTCTTCTGGATGGCCGCCTCGATCCGGGCGCGCACGTCGTCGACATAGGCGGTGGGGTCGAATTTTTCGGCGGTCTGTTGCTCGATCAACTGCTTGGCCAGCTTCAGCTCCTGGGCTTTGACATCGGGCTTGGCCACTTCGACTTCGCTGGGCGCGCGCACTTCGGTCGCGAAATGCAGTTGCTGCATGGTGAGCACGTCACCCACCGGGCGGAGCGCCACCAGATAGGACTTGCCACGAGCCGCCCAGCGAGCCACGGCACACCGCTTGGTGTCCTTCAGCGCTTCGGTCAACAAGGCGTAGGGTTTGGCGCCGCCCTTGTCGGGCGCGAGATAGTAGGTCTTGTCGAAATACACCGGATCGATGGACTCGATGGGCACGAACTCGGCGATGTCGATGGAATGGGTACCGATCTCTTCCATCGCCTTGATCTCTTCGTTGCTGAACTGGACGTACTGGTCCTTGGCGAATTCGTAGCCTTTCACCATGTCCTCACGCTCCACCACCTGGCCGTCCTTCTGGCAGATGTACTGCTGTTTCAGGCGCGAGCCACAGCCCTTGTGTAACAGGTTGAAAGAGATGGCATTGGCGGTCTGCGTCGCGGTGTACAGCTTGACCGGGATGGCCACCAGGCCGAAGGAAATCGTCAACGAACCGATGGAGCGCATGGCCATGAGGGGTACCTTTTCGATCGTGTCGGGCGGGTCGATCCTGGCTGTCCGGGGAGCGCGAGTCCGGGATTCAGTCTCGGACCTTCGTTTCGGCTTTACTTCCGAAGGCTTTCGCAAGGCTCTGTTTCGCCGAGAGAACATCATGCCACCGGTCCCCGGTTCTTTCCAAGCGTGGGAGCACATTTCGCAATGTGAAATGGCCCGGTTCGGCCGCCTCCAATTCATCCCAGGTGAGCGGCATCGACACTGGCGCCCCCGGTACACCCCGCGGGGAATACGCCACGTTCAAAGTCTTACCACGCACGTTCATGTTGTAGTCGATGAAAATTTTTCCGGTGCGCTTCTGCGTGGCCCATTCCATGGTCACATCGCGCGGGTGCTGTTGCAGGACGTGACGCCCGACCATCTCGCAAATGGCGCGGGCCTCGTCGAAAGTCACGGTGCGTTCGATGGGCACGAACACGTGCAGTCCGGTCTTGCCTGACGTCTTCACCACGGCGCGCAGCGACATCTGCTTGAGCAGGTCGTTGATCCAGAAAGCGACGCGCTTGGCCATGGCAAAACCTTTCTTGTTGTACTCGGGTTCCGCGCCCTTGGCTTCCAGGCCGGAATAGATGTAGGGATCGAGGTCGAATACCAGATAGTCCGGGTAGTTGAGCACCGAGGCCTGCATGGCTTCGAGCGAGCTGGAATAGTCGTCGCTCTTGCTGAGCGAGTCCTTCGCCACCCGGGCGCGCGAGTGCCAGACATGGAATTCCAACGTCCCCAGCTGGCCGAGCCACAACAGCGTGGGCAGGTTCTGCGCAAGGATGTAGTCGTGCGCGCCGCCGACGTGCTCGGAGAACGTGGTGACCGTGTCGACAAACTCGGGACGTTCCTGGTCCCAATGTTTCTGAAAGAAACGTTCGCCATGGATGCCTTCCGGCATGCGAATCATGGTCAGGGGCCGGTCGCGCAAATGCGGCAGCATGTACGGCGAAATGCCCGCAAGGTAACGCAAGTACTCGCGCTTGGTGATCGCAGGCGAGCGCGTCTGCGGATCGGCCGGCCAATACTCGCGATCGAGATTGGTGAGGCGAATCCTGGCGCTGCCCGTGCCGTGGCCGACAACGAGGTCCAACCGCTTCGCGTCGCCGCTGAGCTGTTCGAGGACCGCCTCGATGTCGTTTGCGGGCGTCGCTTTGGGGCGCGCCTTGTTCTTCGCGGGACCGGTTCTCACGCTCTCGGGCTCGATGTCGTCGCGCAGACGCATGAACACGGGCGCACGCAAGTAACCTTCTTCGGTCCAGGCATCGAAGGCGACTTCAGCCACCAGCTTTGGCTCGACCCAGGTGGCCGGGCCGTTGAGGGGTGGCTTGGTCGAGAACGGATTGCTCTTGCGAACCAGCGCGGCGAGTTGTCGCTGCACCTTGGCCAGCGTTGCGTCATCGAATCCCGAACCGACGTGGCCCACGTACTGCAGCTGATCCTCGTTCCAGAATCCAAGTAACAACGCGCCCAACGCGGCGCGCTGGCCCTTACCCTTGGTGAAGCCGCCGACCATGAATTCCGCCGTGCTGACTGCCTTGTATTTCAGCCAGTGAGGCGAGCGCCGGCCGGGCTGATAGATGCTGTCCTTGCGTTTGGCCACCGTGCCTTCGAAGCCTGCGGCGAGCGATGCCTCGTGCAATTGCTCGCCGTCGTCGGAGGCATGAATCAACTGCACGTGCTTACCCGGTAACAAACATTGCGACAGATAGCGACGCCGTTGTTCGTAGCTCGCACCGCGCAGGTTCATTCCCGCGAAGTGCAGCAGATCGAAACACAGGTAGATCACCGGAGACTGGCGCTGCGCCTCGGCCAGATCCCTGGGATTCTTGGTCTGGGCTCGGTTCTGCAAGACATTGAACGACGGCCGGCCGGCCGCATCGAGCGCGACGATCTCACCATCCAGGATCATCGAGCCGACGCATTGCGCCTGCAACTCGGCCACCACCTCGGGAAACAAGGCAGTGTAATCCTGGCCGCGGCGCGATTGGAGATGCACTGAATCGCCGTCGATGAAGGCGATGATGCGATAGCCATCCAGCTTGGGCTCGAAGCTCCAGCGCGGGCCCGAAACCATGTTCTCGCCAGGCGAGGCCAGCATGGGCTCGATCTCGTTGGGCATCTTCTCCACCGGCCCGCTCGGCGCCAGCTCCACGGCTGACAGGCGCTCGCGATTGTTACTGGCAGCGACATCGTCCAACGTGTCGCCAGTGAGCACCGAAGTGTTGTGCGCCAGCAGCTCGTCGCCGCCGACGAAGCGATCCTTGTGCTTGATCAGCAACCATTGATTGTCGGTGCTGGTACGTACCAGCGCGAATGAACCTTTGAGCTTGATCCCGCGCAGGAAGAAGCTGAGCTTGCCTTGCTGCAACTCGCGGCGCAGGCGCTGTTCGGCCTCGGCGCGATTGTCGAACGAATACTGCGAGCCTTCATCGGGCGAATACACACCGCAATCCCAGACGATCACGTTGCCCGCGCCGTAGTTCTTTTCCGGAATCACGCCCTCGAACGAGGCATAGTCGAACGGATGATCCTCGACCTCGACGGCCAGCCGGCGCTCGCCCGCCTGCAGCGACGGCCCCTTGGGAATGGCCCAGGATTTCAGCACGCCATCCAGCTCGAGACGAAAATCGTAATGCAGGCGCCGCGCGGCATGTTTTTGCACGATGAACAACAGCGGTCCGTGGCGTTGCGCCGGCACGGCGGGCGCCGGCTCCGGCGTCTTGCCGAAGGAGCGCTTCTTCCCGTACTTGTCCAGTGCCGGGGCGAGCGACTCGCTTGCGGCCGGTTGCGCCGGCCTTTTCGCTGCCTTTTTCATCGGGCGTTTCATGCTCCAGGATTGTGGCCTGTTCCATGAAGACGCGGAAGCGCGCTGCACTCCGACAGGGGTCTTTGAACAAAGCACCTGGTCGGCAAGTAGAGCTTCCCCTGTCGAGCTTGCCGGGTCCAACTTTCTGGGTCCAACTTCCTGGGTCCAACTTCCTGGGTCGAACTTCCTCGAGGGATCGCGCATTGAACCGGCGGCCCCACCAGTTCGTGGCAGTTACTGCAAGCGCTTCATGGCCGAGCCGGTTCTAGCACCCGACGCACCGTTTCATATCGTGAGCAATGCGGGCTCGGGGTCCAAGGACGCGCACGAAGCCCGCCAACAGATCGAGGCCATCCTCTCGACAGCGCGCCGGCCACACGAATTCATATTGATCGAGAATCCCGGCCAGCTGCAGTCGGTGGCCAAAAAGGCGGCTGATGCCGCCACGCGCAGCGGGGGTGCGGTGGTCGTGGCCGGAGGCGACGGCACCATCAACGCGGTCATGCAGGCCGTGCTGCCGGCTCGGCGTCCTTTCGGCATCATTCCGCAGGGGACATTCAACTATTCCAGCCGCGCCCACGGCATTCCATTGGATACCGCCGAAGCGGCGCAGTCATTGCTGACTGCTCGCCTCGAGCCCGTGCAAGTGGGCATGGTGAACGATCGAGTATTCCTGGTGAACGCCAGCCTGGGCCTGTATCCGGAGCTGTTGCAGGATCGCGAAGAGTACAAACGTCAGTACGGCCGCCGCCGTTCGGTTGCGCTCTGGTCCGGTTTGCGGACGCTGTTGCGCGAACATCGGCATTGGGCCGTGGAGGTAGAGTACGAGCAGGGCGCGGAACGGCTCCGTACGCCGAGCATCTTCATCGGCAACAACGTGCTGCAACTGGAACAAGTCGGCTTGGAAGAAGCCGAAGACGTCAAGCGGCGAGGGCGGCTCGCAGCGGTGATCGTCGAGCCGGTGGGAACAAGTGAGCTGTTGTGGCTGGCTGCACGCGGCATGCTGGGACAGTTGGGTGAAGACGAGCGCGTGCGCAACTTTTCATTTCATAGCATGACGGTGCGCGTGGTGAATCGCGTCGGTCGCCGCGGCGTGAAAGTCGCCGTGGACGGCGAGCTCTTCTGGTGTCCGCCGCCATTGACGTTCCAGGTCGCGCCCCAGCCGCTGATGCTGTTGGTGCCGACCTCGAAGCCCGGACAATGAGTGTGCTGCTGCAGATTTCGGACACCCATTTCGGGACCGAACAAACCCTCGTGATGGCAGCACTGCTGCGACTGGCCAGCGAGCTGCAGCCGTCGCTGGTGATCCTCTCCGGCGACGTAACGCAACGAGCCAGGCGTGCTCAGTTCGATGCCGCGCGTAGTTTCTTCGACCGAATCGCCAGGCAGGCGCTGATCGCCATCCCGGGTAATCACGATATTCCCTTGTTCAATGTGATCGCTCGCATGTTCCATCCCTATGCCGGCTTCGAGCGCGTGTTCGGCCCGGACCTGGAGCCGGAATGGCAGGACGAGCAGCTCATGGTCCTTGCCGTCAACACGACCCGGCCGTCGAGACACAAGGATGGAGAGGTTTCAGCCGAGCAGATCCAGCGCGTATCTCGCCGTTTGGCCACAGCCACGAGAGAGCAACTGCGCATCGTAGTTACTCACCAACCGGTCCACGTGCTCCGCGATAGCGAGACTCACAATCGCCTGCACGGTCATCGCGAAGCCATCAAAGCATGGTCGGACGCCGGCGCCGACATCATCATGGGTGGGCACATCCATCTGCCGTATATCGCACCACTGCATGAGGATCATGCGGATGTGCATCGCCGATGTTGGGTGGTGCAGGCAGGCACGGCGGTATCCAGCCGAATACGCGCTCGTCATCCGAACTCAGTCAACGTCATCTCTCGCGCCGATCCGAAGACAGTGTTCGCAGAGCGCTGGGATTACAGCGCCGAACGCGATCAGTTCCACCGCGTCAATGCTCATGAACTGAATCTCGACCGCTAACGGAACTTTCGCATCAATAACCCCGGCTGCGTTCCACGATGCCGGTGATCGGTTGATCGTTGACCAATTGCTGGATCTTCGCGGCCATCTGCCTTGCCGCTGGCACAATGGGCGTCACTGCGGCGATGTGTGGGGTGACACTTACTTTCGGATGCGTCCAATAGCGGTGCTGTCTCGGCAGCGGCTCCTCATGAAACACATCCAATGCCGCGCCGTGCAGATGTCCACTATCGAGGAGTTCCAGCAAAGCCTCGTCCACGATTAGGGCTCCGCGCGCCACGTTGATCACGTATGCGCCTCGCGGCAGCATCTGCAGCGCCTTGCGATCGAACTTGTTCCGAGTTTCAGGTGTGAGGGGTGCGAAGATCATGAGCACACGCGTCGCGCGCATGAACGCCTCGAACTGATCCACGCCGCGGGCCTCGCTAAACAAGCGAACGTTCGGCTCGCCAACCGAATTAGAGCGCGAGAACGCATTCACCGGAAAGCCATCGCTTGCGAACGCGGTGGCCACTTTGCGTCCCAACACACCGAGCCCGAAGATCCCGACGGGCCATTCGGCGCGCCACGCCGCGGGGAGGGGCCGCCACAAAGCGGCCGCCTGCTGAGCCGCGTACTCATCCCGCCGCTGCATCCAGCGCAGCACTTCATACCGACAGTAGTCGGCCATCTGCTCGCCCATGCCGGCGTCCTCGACCCGGACAATCGGCAGCTCCGCAGGCAGCTTCGGGTTGCTCAGGATGTTCTCGACGCCCGCGCCCACCGACAGGAATGCTCTCAAGCGCGGCTGCTCGGCGAAGAATTGAGGAGGGGGTGCCCAGCCAACCGCGAAGTCCACCGCATGCGTGTAGCCGGGTTGCCAGATGTCGACCTGCGCGTCCGGCAACTCGGCGGCAAGCGCGTCGCGCCAGGCTCCCGACTTGGCGCTGCTGTAAACGATGGCGATCCGCATTGGACTATCCGTGCACCCTCAAAATGTCATGCAACCCTGCCATGCTGAGCAGGCGCTGGCGCGTGCGCAACAGTGGCCGCAGGATCGCTTGTACTGCGACCACGCAGAGATTATTGTCCGATCGTTGCGCAGGGACGTGTACAATTCTCCAACATCAACTTCGTCAGCGAGTTACGGACAGTCCCACAATTCGATCAATGACCGCACCCGACGTCGCCGTTTTGCCCATCACCACTGGCTTCGGTCTTGCCGCCGAGCCCTTCGCCGATACCGCGAACGAGTCTTTCTTCTTTCCCAGCGATCAGCACCTGCGCGCCCTGGAGTTCATGGGCCATTCGCTGTGGACCAAAGCGCGTCTGGGCGTGGTCACGGCGGAGCATGGTTGCGGCAAGAGCCTGTTGATCAGTCGCCTTTTAAAGGACCTGGACGAGCGCGTGGTGGTGGCAACGGTGCAGCGGGAGCACATCGGGCCGCGCGAGTTCCTGCTCGAAATCCTGCGCCAGTTCGGCTTCGCGCTCGCGGACGACGACAAGACCGATCGCCGCCGACTGCTCGAGCGTTTCCTGGCGCACCAGGCCAGCACCGGGCGGCTGTGCCTGCTCGTCGTCGAGAACGCGCAAAGCATGCATCCGTCGGTGCTCGAGGAATTGCGCTGCCTGGCGACCATTCAACACGAAGGCGTGCGCGTGTTGAAGATTCTGTTGCTGGGTCAGCCGGCGTTGAACCTGGTCCTGGAATCACCCCGGATGGCCGAGCTGGTGACGGGCAACGTCTCGCGCTTCTCGCTCGGCGCGTTTAGCGAAGACCAGACGGCGGCGTACGTCGCCCACCGCCTGCGAGCTGCAGGGGCAGCCAATCCCGATGCGCTGATGCCGTACACGCTGCTGCCGCAGATTCACGCCTGCAGTCTCGGCGTGCCAGCCAACGTCAACAGGCTGTGCACGCGCGCATTGATCCATGCGCGAGAGGAGGGTGCTTCGCTGGTAACCACCTCGGCGCTCGACAAAGCCATCGAGGACCTGGACTGGATGCGCCGCCGCCTGAGCCTGGAGAACGCGGTGCTCGAACAACAGGTCGCCTCGCTGGCGCCGACCGAGACTCAGGCCAAGCTGGTGATCACCGCGCAGGGGGAAGCCGAGCGAGAAGTGTCGCTAAAAGCCGACCGCATCCTGGTGGGACGCGGAGACGAGGCCGACGTCCGCATCGATTCAGTGTTCATCAGCCGCTATCACGCCCTGATCGTGCGCGATGGCAACCGGCACCTGCTGCTCGACCTGGGCAGCACCAACGGCCTGCTCGTGAACTCCCGGCGCATCCTGCGACGGGCGCTGCGGCATCGAGACCTGATTCAGGTCGGTCCCGCGCGCGTCATGTACATCAACGAACAAGCCAACAACGTGCAGCCAGATCCCGGCGAGACCCTGTGCTTTTCGCGCCCCGGGTTTCCGGCCGCCGCCGGCGAGGAAGAGCCCGCCACGCTGCTGGCGTTCGGGCGGCTGGACCCGCTGGCTTAGGGTTGAACCTGCCTCTTCGGCGCAAAAAAATGCCGCTACGACCGCGGCTTGCGCCGTTCTGTTGCTGTCAGTAGAGTGTCGGCCTCCCAACCGCCGCCCCCTCAGTCCCACTGATCCTGTGCCGGTCAGGCAGACGGGAGGGTGTGCGCGCGCGGATGGGCATCCTCAATCAAGAAGAGATCAGACTAGTGGAGCGCTGGCGCGTACATAAATTCGGCGGTTCGAGCGTGGCCGACGCAGCTTGCATGGAGCGAGTGGCCCGGATTCTGGAGCAGGACCCGCATCCGCGCCTCGGCATCGTCCTCTCGGCCTGCCGCGGTGTGACCGACGGCCTCTTGAACCTGGTGATTGCCGCCGAGAAGCAGGAAACGACGCTGGCCGAGCGCATCGAACAACTGCGCCATCGTCATCAAGTCATCGCCGACACCCTGCTGCCGGACGGCAGCCGCGTCGAGTACATGACCAAGCTCGAACAGGACTGCCGCGACATCGCCGGCATCCTGCAGACCGTGAAACTGATCCGCTCGGCCTCGCAGACGGTGCGCGATCTCATCGCCGGCTACGGCGAGATCTGGTCGACGCGGCTGTTCA
The DNA here is from genome assembly GCF_036406195.1 of Steroidobacter sp. GTDB lineage: Bacteria > Pseudomonadota > Gammaproteobacteria > Steroidobacterales > Steroidobacteraceae > Steroidobacter. Next base: position 70,255 of record NZ_DASWVW010000048.1, on the reverse strand, counting down.
CGGCCTACCTGCGTCATCGCGGCCGGCGGCCGGGCTCGGTGCAATGGGTGGACGCGCGCGAGGTCGTATCGGTCGAATGGGGACCGCTCGGCCCGGCGGTGCGCTGGGATGTGTCGCAAGCGAACATGAATCGCATCACGCCGTCCGATCCGGCCACCTTGATCATCACCGGCTTCGTGGCGCGCGACGGCAACGGCCTGCAGACCACGCTGGGCCGCAATGGCAGCGACTTCTCCGGGTCGATCTTCGGGGCGCTGCTGGATGCCGAAGAGATTCACATCTGGACCGACGTCGACGGCGTGCTCAGCGCCGATCCGCGGCTGGTGCCCGATGCCAAGGTGATCGACTCGCTGTCCTATAACGAGGCGATGGAACTGGCCTACTTCGGCGCCAAGGTGATCCATCCGCAGACCATGGCACCGGCGGTGCGCAAGAGCATCCCGCTCTGGATCCGCAATACCTTCGCGCCCGAGAAGGCCGGCACGTTGATCTGCGAAAAGCCCAGCTCGCAGCTCGCAGTCAAAGGCATCACTTGCATCGACCGGATCGCGCTGGTGAATCTGGAAGGCGCCGGCATGATCGGCGTGCCTGGCACCGCGCATCGTCTGTTCGGCGCGCTGCGCGATCACGGCATCTCGGTCATCCTCATTTCTCAAGGAAGCTCGGAACATTCCATCTGCTTCGCGATTCCCGAGGCCGAGGCCGCGCGCGCAGAAACCGTGGTGCGCCAGGCGTTCGATCGCGAGTTGCGCGAGGGACAGATCCAAAGCGTCGAAGTCGCCTCCGGATGCAGCATCCTCGCGGTAGTCGGCGACGGCATGGCCGGCTCGCACGGCGTCGCCGCCAAAGTGTTCAGCTCGCTGGGCACGGCGGGGGTCAGCGTGCGCGCCATCGCGCAGGGCGCTTCGGAAAGAAACATCTCCGCCGTGATCGACGGCAAGCACTCGTCGCGCGCGCTGCGCTCGGTGCACTCGAGCTTCTACCTGTCGCCGCACACGGTATCGATCGGCTTGATCGGCCCGGGTACGGTCGGCGGCGTGTTGCTCGATCAAATTGCTTCGCAGGTCGAGCGGCTGTCGCGCGACCTGAAGCTGGATCTGCGCGTGCGCGGCATCATGGGCTCCAAGCGCATGCACCTGGCGAATTCGGAAGTGCCGCTGAACGGCTGGCGCGATGCCTTCGCGGCCAACAGTGAAGAGGCGGACCTGACTCGCTTCGCCGAGCACGTGCGTGCCGATCATCTGCCGCACGCCATCATCATCGACTGCACTTCGAGCTCCGAAGTGGCGGCTCGCTATCCGGCGTGGCTGGCCAGCGGCATTCACATCGTCACTCCGAACAAGAAGGCCAACAGCTCGGAGCTGGAGCTGTATGCGCGGTTGCATGAAGCGCGCAGGCAAGGCAATGCTCACTACTTATACGAGGCGACGGTGGGCGCGGGCTTGCCCGTCATCCAGACGCTCCGCGACCTGCGTGATACCGGCGATCAGATCGGGCGCATCGAAGGCATTCTGTCGGGCACGCTGGCCTACCTGTTCAACGTTTGGGACGGCTCCGAACCGTTCTCATCGGTGGTGCGCACCGCCAAAGCGAAGGGCTACACCGAGCCCGATCCGCGCGACGATCTGTCCGGCCTGGACTTCGCGCGCAAGCTGATCATCCTGGGACGCGAGATGGGATTGCGCCTGGAGCTGGGTGACGTGCAGCTCGAAGGCCTGGTGCCAGCGGCGCTCACCAAGTGCTCGTCGCAGGAGTTCCTCGACCGGCTGCCGGAGTTCGATGGGCCGATGGCGGAGCGCTTGAAGGCCGCCCGCAGCCGCGATCGCGTGCTACGTTATGTCGGCTCGCTGGATGCGGCCACCGGCAAGGCGTCGTTGGGGCTGGTCGAGCTGGAGCGTTCGCACACCTTCGCGAACATCAATCTCACCGATAACGTCGTGCGCTTCCTGACCTCGCGCTACAACCAGAATCCGCTGGTGGTGCAGGGGCCCGGTGCCGGTCCCGAAGTGACCGCCGCTGGCGTATTTGGCGATCTTTTGCGCGTGTGCGCGTATCTTGGAGCAAGGCTTTGAGCAGGCAATCGGCGACGGCATTCGCGCCGGCGAGCATCGGCAATGTCGCAGTCGGCTTCGATGTGCTCGGTCACAGCTTTCAGACGATCGGCGATCGCGTCACGGCACGCCGCGTCGCGAAGCCGGGCGTCACTATCAGCGCGATCACTGGAACCACCGTCGATCTGCCGCTCGATCCGGAGAAGAACACGGCCGGCATGGCGGTGCTGAGCATGGTGCAGGACCTGCAGCTCGACTTCGGTATCGATCTGACGATCCACAAAGGCATTCCGCTCGGCTCGGGGCTCGGCGGCTCGGCGGCTTCGGCTGTCGCCGGCGTGGTCGCGGCCAACGCGCTGCTGCCGCAGTCGCTGTCTCTGCTGGAGCAGCTGAAGTTCGCGTTGAAAGGCGAGCAGGTGGCCAGCGGCTCGCGGCACGTCGACAACATCGCACCGTCGCTGTTCGGCGGACTGGTGCTGACGGTGGGCATCGACAATCCCTACGTCAAACAGATTCCGGTGCCGCCCACGGTGCGCTGCGTGCTGGTTCACCCGCACATGGTGCTGAACACGCGCGAGGCGCGCTCCATCCTGAGCAAGACGGTCAAGCTGTCGGATGTAATCTGGCAGACGGCCAATATCTCCGGCTTCATCACCGGCTGCTTCACCGGCGACCTGCAATTGATTCGCGAGTCGCTGGAGGACGTGATCATCGAGCCGCAGCGGCAGGTGCTGATTCCAGGCTTCCAGGCCGTCAAGCAAGGTGCCATGGACAACGGCGCCCTGGGCTGCTCCATCTCCGGCGCCGGTCCTACGATCTTTGCGTGGTGCGAAGCACCGCATGCCGAGCGCGTCCGCGACGCGATGGTGGCAGGCTTCGCCGCGCAGCAGATGGACAGCGATGCGTGGATTTCCACGCTCGACGCCGTAGGCGCCAGGATTGTTGACTAGGGCAAGTCGATTGACGGACCAGCAGGCCGGACCCCCGCAACGATCTCAACGTCCCGTTCCATGCACTACATCAGTACCCGAGACGCTTCTCATCGAGCTTCGCTGAGCGAAGCCATCGCCCGTGGCATCGCTCCGGACGGCGGCTTGTATGTTCCCGGCGAATTCCCGCACTTCAACACTCGCGATTTCGACGGCGCCACGGAGCTGCCCGAGATCGGCGAGCGCCTGCTGGCGCCGTTCTTCGCCGGCGATCCGCTGGCGAGCGAGCTCGGGGCGATCTGCCGCGAGGCATTCAATTTTCCGGCGCCGCTGGTGGATCTGGAACATGCCCCCGCACCGGCGTCGGTGCTGGAGCTGTTCCATGGCCCCACCTGCGCCTTCAAGGATTTCGGCGCGCGTTTCCTGGCCGCGACCCTGGAACGCATCCGTCGCAAGGAGACCCGCAAGCTGACCATCCTGGTGGCGACATCCGGCGACACTGGCGGCGCGGTGGCGGCGGCGTTCCACAACAAGCCCTGGGTCGACGTGGTGGTGCTGTATCCCAACGGGCTGGTCTCGGATCGCCAGGCGCAGCAGCTGGCCTGCTGGGGCGGCAATGTGCGGACTTTCAAAGTCAACGGCAGCTTCGATGACTGCCAGCGCATGGTGAAGGAGGCGTTCCTGGATCCGTCGCTGAAGGAATCGCATCAGCTGTCTTCGGCGAACAGCATCAACATCGGCCGGCTGCTGCCGCAGATGGTGTACTACGCCAAGGCCAGCCTGGAGCTGTGGCGCCAGCTCGGGCGCCGCCCGAATTTCATCATTCCCACCGGCAACCTCGGCAATGCCATGGCTTGCGTGTGGGCGCGCCATGTCGGTTTGCCCATCGGGGAGATCGTGCTCGCGACCAATGCCAATCAGACGGTGATGGACTTCCTGCGTTCCGGCGAGTGGCAACCGCGTCCCAGCGTGGCCACCCTGGCGTCGGCAATGGACGTGGGCAATCCGAGCAATATGGAGCGGCTGCGATCGTTGCATCCGGATTTCGAGGAACTGCAGAGCCAGCTCGGTGCGTCCAGCGTGGACGACATCGAGATTCGCGGCACGTTGCGGCGTGACTCGCACGAGCTCAACCGCATCTGGTGTCCGCACACGGCCACGGCTGCCAAGGTCTATCGGCGGCTGTTGTCGCGTGGCGCGCGTGGACACTGGGTCATCGTGGCGACGGCGCATCCCGCCAAGTTCAACGACATCGTCGAGCCGCAGACCGGGCAGGAAATCCCGGTGCCGCCGGCATTGGCGAAACTGCTGTCGCTGCCGCGCCAGGAGCAGGAACTGGAACCCTCCCTGGCGGCTTTGCGGGCGCAACTGCAACAGCATTAACGATACATGCAGCTTCCCGATCAGATTCCGTTCTGGGCGATTCCCGCCGCGGTTGCCGCGGCGGTCGTGGCGCTGTTCGTCTGGCTGTACCTGCTGGTGCGCGCCTACCGGTATCGCAAGGCCATCGACGCGGCCATCGCCAGCGTCGCCTACGAGATGCTGAAGAACGTGCTCATCCCGAACGGCAACGGCGGACAGATCCATGTCCACTACTTGCTGCTGACCCAGCGCGGCCTGCTGGTGGCGGACCTGCTCGACCGTCCGGGGGCGATTTTCGGTGGCGATCAGATGCTGGAGTGGACGGCAATCGGCAAGAAGCAGCGCTATACCTTTCCCAACCCGCAGCATGCGTTGTATGACCGCATGGCCGCGGTGCGGTTGCTGACGGGTGAAGTGCCTGTGGAAGGGCGCTTGCTGTTCACCCTACGCAGCGAATTCCCGAAGGGCAAGCCCCGCAATGTGCTGCGGATCGATGACTTGACGGATGATTTTCCGCCGGTCGATAAGGCGCGTGGGAATATTACGGCGGCGTTCGGTGACGTTTGGGCGAATGTGAAACGTCACGCGGAGGCGAATCCGCTCTCCTGACCCCTCACCCCAAACCCCTCTCCCGTTGGGAGAGGGGCTTTCAGAGTTTGCGCAGGCTACTTTTTCTCTGGCGCGCAGGCGCGCTCCGAAGGAGATGTTTCGTTCTTCCTATGCGCGCGAAGCGCGCAAATGAGAAGATAGGGTGGCCGCGTTACGAGATGAGCGCAATCGCGCCACATCACGCTAACTAGGCCTGGTGATAGTGCTCCGCCACAACCTGCGCCACGCACGCCGTTACTTTCTTGCCCGTTTCGATGTGCAAAAACTCATTCGGCCCGTGCGCATTGGATTGCGGGCCGAGCACGCCGGTGACCAGGAACTGAGTCTTGGGGAACTTCGCGCCCAGCATCCCCATGAACGGAATGGTGCCGCCGACACCCATGTACATCGCATCCTTGCCAAAGAAGTTCCTGGACGCCGCCGACATGGCCGCGGCCAGCCACGGTGTGGTGGTGGGTGCGTTCCAGCCGTCGGCGCCGGGGTCAGCGTCGAATGTTACTTTCGCGCCGTATGGCGGATCGCGCTCCAATGTTTCCTTGACCGCAGCGCTGGCCTGCTCCGGATCGACCATCGGCGGCAGCCGGAAAGACAGTTTGAAGGCCGTGTACGGTCGCAACACGTTGCCGGCATTCGGCAGGCTGGGGATGCCATCGACCCCGGTGACGGACAGCGTCGGCCGCCAGGTGCTGTTGAGCAGCAGCTCCGCCGGGTCCTGGTCCATGGGCCGCATACCTTCCACCAGCGGCAGCTTCAGATAGACCTCGTCGCCCAACACCGCGGCGGCGGCCTCCGTCTGCTGCAGGCGATCCTCTGGAATCTTCACATGCAGGGCATCCAGCTTGATGCGCCCGGTCGCCGAATCTTCGACTCGATCGAGCACTGCGCGAGCGATGCGCATGCTCGACGCGGCAATGCCGCTGCCCATGCCCGAGTGCACGCCCTCGCGCAACACATCGACACGCAAGGTGCCCGTCAAATTGCCGCGCAGTGACGTAGTGCACCAGAACTGATCGTAGTTGCCGCACTCGGCATCCAGACACACCACGAGCGAGGGGTCGCCGATGCGGTCCGCCAGGGCATCGATATAGGCGGGCAGGTCAGGGCTGCCACTTTCCTCGCTGCCCTCGATCAGGATCACGCAGCGCGCGTGTGGAATGTTCTGCTGGGCAAGTGCTTTCAGCGCCAGCAACGAACCGAACACAGCATAGCCATCATCGGCGCCACCACGGCCGTACAAGCGTCCATCACGAATGACGGGAGTCCAGGGCGCCAGTCCCTCGGCCCAGCCGGTGAACTCTGGCTGTTTGTCCATGTGCCCGTACATGAGCACGCAATCCTTGCTCGACTTTGCCGCGCCGGTGCCGGGCACGTCGATGAACAGCAACGGCGTGCGCCCGGGCAGACGCACGATCTCGGTCTTCATGCCGGGCAGGGCATTGGCCTCGCACCACTGGCGCAGCAACTCGGCGGCGGCGTCCATGTGACCGTGTTTTTCCCACTCGCTGTCGAAGTGCGCCGACTTGTTCGGAATGCGAATGTACTCGCACAAGGTAGGCACGATGGATTGATCCCAGACCTCGCCGACATAGCGCAGCAGTTGCTCGGTGTTCACTGTGGGTCTCCGGCTGATTCGATCGATGAAGTTTCAGGCAGTCTGCCAGTTGAATAGACGTAACGCATTGCTTGTCGTGATTTCCGCCAACGCTGCCACGGACTCGCCCCGTGCCGCCGCGATTGTGGCCAGCACATGGGGAAGATACATAGGCTCGTTGCGGCGGCTTGGCGGTTTGGGCTGCAAATCACGCGGCAACAAATAAGGTGCATCGGTTTCGATCAGCAAGCGCTCGGCAGGAATGTGCCGCACCACCTCGCGCAGGTGATAGCCACGGCGCTCATCGCAAATCCAGCCAGTGATGCCGATGTACAGGTCGAGGTCGAGATACGCGCGGGCCTCCTCCAAACCGGCGGTGAAGCAATGTGCAACGCCGCCCGTCAGGTGCGCGCGATGCTTGCGCATGACCTTCATGAAATCCTCGTGCGCGTCGCGTTGATGCAGGAAAACCGGCTTGCGGACCTCCGCGGCCAGTTCCAGCTGCGCTTCGAATGCTTTGAGCTGAGCGTCGTGCGGCGAGAAGTTGCGAAAATAATCCAGACCGCATTCACCGACCGCGACCACCTCGGGGCGTCGCGCCAACTCGTTGAAGGCCTGCAATTGGCTCGCGTCCAGCTCCACTGCATGGTGCGGATGAACACCGGCGGTGCAACGCATCTGCTCGGGATAACGCTGGACGAGAGCGATGGCTGCACGCGTGCTTTCCAGAGAACTGCCCGTGATCAGCATGCGGGTGACGCCCACCTCGGCCGCACGTCGGATGACCTCGTCACGATCGTGATCGAAGCTGTCATGAGCCAGGTTCAGGCCGATGTCCAGCAACGCGGGCGCAGCGGATGCGACTTTCGAGGACGGGTCGGAAAAGCGAGCTGGATCAACTGCCATCGTGGAGGTCTGTGCTATCTTTCAGCCATGAATTGTAGTGCAAGGGTTGCCCGCTTGGTGGGCTGGCTGGTGCTGCCATTGCTGCTGGTGGCCGCGGGTTCTGCACCCGCCGCGTCTACCGCCGAGTTCGACGACGTCGTGGCGCGCCTGCAGTTTGCCTTTTTCACCGGCGACAGCCGCGCCCTCGATGAAATGCTCCGCGAGCTCGCCAACTTCGAAGTCGAAGGCGCGCTGGCGGCCGCGAAGTCCTATCAATTGGCCTACGGCTACTGGAAGCTGGCGCAGTTGCTCAGCGACCCCCAGAGCGAGCGAGCGCAGGCCGCGATCAAGACCAGCCCCAGCAAGGCCGCCAAGAGCTGTGTTCAGCATGCGCGCGATGCCATCTCGAAAGATCCTCGCATGGCCGACATCTATGCCATCGAAGCCGTGTGTGACACGTTTTCGCCCAGCCTGACAACGAACGGCTCGTCAGCGTGCCTGCGTAATAAATCCATGCGCACGGCGGTGACGCTCGGTGGCGAGAATCCGCGGGTCCAGTTCATCAATGCCATGTGCTCGCCGGATGGCGAAGGCGATCCAGCCGCGATCGAGCGCTGGCGCGCCGTAGTCGCGAAGTTCGAGGCCGCACCACCCTCGCAGCCCGGCAAGCCCGATTGGGGCCATGCCGAGGCGCTGACATTGTTGGGCCAGTGCTACTTGAAGCGCGGCGAGATGGTGGCGGCGCGCGATGTGCTGGAAAGGGCCCTGGTGCTTGCGCCAGACTATCGCCAGGCGCAAAAGCTGTTGCAGACGGCGGCCAGTCGTCCTCGTTGAGACAGGCCACCTCGTTTCGATCATTCATGTCCGCTCAACTTCAGCTGTTTGAATCGCGGGAGTCGCCCGAACGCTGGACCGTGCGTGTGAGTCGTCGTGCGCGGCGCATGTCGGTACGCGTGTATCCGGGCGGGCGCGTGGAAGTGGTCGTGCCTCCGGGCGTGTCCTCGACCACCGTGCAGCGTTTCGTCGGCTCGCATAGCCAATGGATTTCCCGCCGCGTCGAGGACCTCAGTGCGGTTGGCTTGCCGGACAACGCAGGCCCACCCACGGCGATTCATGTTCCGGCCATCGGTCGCACCTTCAAGGTCGAGTACGAGTACACGCGCTCGACGTCGATCCGGCCGCAGCTGTTCGATGGCGATGTGCTGCGGATCTTCGGGCCCATCCATGACGAGGCAGCGATCGCCAGCGCCTTGCGCCAGTGGCTGTCCGACCTGGCCTACGACGAGTTGGGAGTGCAGCTCGCAGCAGTCTCGCGGCAGCTGGGGCTGGGTTTCAGCCGCATTCAGGTCCGCCGGCAGCGCACGCGTTGGGGCAGTTGTTCAGCGACGGGCACCATCAGCCTGAACGTTTGCCTGATGTTTCTCGAACCGGCGGTGGTGCGCTATCTGTTCGTCCATGAGCTGTGCCACACGCGGCACATGAACCACTCGCCGCGGTTCTGGGCCCTGGTCGAGCACCATGAGCCCGAGTACCGGCGGCTGGATCGCGAGCTGCTGCGTGGCTGGCAGGCGGTACCGGGCTGGATGTTCGAATAGCCTCAAACGCACACCAAAGCGGGCAGGGTTGACACGATCCCCCAGGGGACCGACCCTGCCGTTCATCTTTCACCGCCCTCCGACATCATGGCCAGTTCCGACACTCCCCCCAGCCGGCGCAATCCGGTCGATTTCTCCGACGAGCAGGTCCATTGGGACCTCGGCGAATCGCAAAGTTATGGCGAATACCTCGGGCTGGATCGGATTCTCACGGCGCAGAAGCCGGTGTCGTTCGAGCATGACGAGATGCTGTTCATCATCATCCACCAGGCCTCCGAGCTGTGGATGAAGCTGTGCCTGCACGAGCTGACCGCGGCGCGCGAGCACATTCGCCGGGACGACCTCGGCCCATCGTTCAAGATGCTGGCGCGCGTGTCGCGCATCCAGCAGCAACTCGTACAGTCATGGGATGTGCTGGCGACCATGACGCCGGCCGAATATTCCCTGTTTCGCAATCACCTGGGCCGCGCGTCGGGATTCCAGTCGGTGCAGTACCGGATGCTCGAGTTCATCATCGGCAACAAGAACGCCGACACCATCGAGGTACACCGCCGCGATCCACAAGCATACGAAGATCTGCAGCGCGCCCTGCACAGCCCGAGCATCTACGATGAAACATTGCGCCTGCTGAGCCACCGCGGCTTCGAGATTCCGCAGGACTATCTGGATCGCGACTGGTCGCAGCCGTATCAACCCAGCAAACAAGTCGCCGCCGCATGGCTCGCTGTGTATCACAGCGTGGACGACAACTGGGATCTGTACGATCTGGCCGAAAAGCTGGTCGACCTCGACCACAAGTTCCAGCTCTGGCGCTTCAGCCACATGAAAACGGTGGAGCGCATCATCGGCTACAAACGCGGCACCGGCGGCACCGGCGGCGTGTCTTATCTGAACAAGGCGCTAGAGCTGCGGTTCTTCCCCGAGCTGTGGACGATCCGCACGTCGATGTAGCCGCTGCAAAAGCGAGTTGCGCGCTTTCCACGCTCGCCAGGCGAGCAGCACCAGCACGATGGCGAGATAGATCAGCGGTTCGGTCGTGTCCGCCTTGACCTGCCAGTAGTAGTGCCATACGGCCAGCAAGCTGATGAGATAGATCAGTCGGTGCAGGCTTTTCCAGCGCCGGCCCAGGCGGCGCATCATCTTGTTGGTGGAGGTCACGGCCAGCGGAATCAGTATCAGCAGCGCGCTGAAGCCGATGGTGATAAACGGCCGCTTGCCGATATCCTCTAGAATGCCCGACCAGTACAAGCCCTGGTCGAGCAGCAGCCAGGTGACAAAGTGCATGAGCACGTAAAAGAAGGCATACAGCCCGAGCATGCGGCGCAGTTGCACGAGCCAGGGCATATTGAACCAGTCGCGCAGCGGCGTGACGGCCAGCGTAATCACGATGAAACGCAGGCCCCATTGGCCGAACGTATCCTGGATCTTTTCAACCGCGTTCGCTCCGAGCGTCGCGCCGCCGATTTCGAACGCTGCGAACACAAGCGATAGCAGCGGCAGAGCGCACAGCACGAACAGCGCGGGCTTGATGACGCGGCGAATGACGAGTGAAGAGGGCATCGAACGCGGGCGGGTCAGTAATACTTCTTCAGGTCCATGCCCTTGTACAGCGACGCCACTTCCTGTTCGTAACCGTTGAACATGAGCGTTGGCACGCGCGAGCCGAACAGGCCGGCGCCGATCTTGCGCTCGCGAGCCTGGCTCCAGCGGGGATGATCGACATTCGGATTGACGTTGGCATAGAAGCCATATTCATGCGGCGCCGAGATGTTCCAGGTGCTCGGCGGCTGGCGCTCGGTGAAGCGGATCTCGACAATGGACTTGATGCCCTTGAAGCCGTATTTCCACGGTGTGATCAAACGCAGCGGCGCGCCGTTCTGATTCGGCAATGTCTTGCCATACACGCCGACGGCGAGCAATGACAACGGATGCATGGCTTCGTCGATGCGCAGGCCCTCGACGTAGGGCCAGTCGAGCGTGCGCGTGCGCTGTCCCGGCATTTCCGAGGGACGCAGCACAGTCTTGAACGCAACGTACTTTGCCTTGGACGTGGGCTTGAACTGCTTCAACACCGACGCCAGCGGCACGCCGTCCCAGGGAATGACCATGGACCAGGCTTCCACGCAGCGCAGCCGATAGACGCGTTCCTCGATGGTGTGAGGCTTGAGAACATCCTCGAGCGCAAACGTGCCCGTGTTCTCCGCCTCTCCGCTGACTTTCACCGACCAGGGCGCGGGCTTGAAGCGGCCGGAGTGCTCGGCCGGGTCGCTCTTGTCCAGGCCGAACTCGTAGAAGTTGTTGTAGGTGGTGATGTCTTCGTAGCTGTTGGGCGGATCGCTGAGGCTGTACTTCGGATTGCGCTGGACATTCAGGTCCGTGACTGCCCCGGCATCGCTGACCCACGCGGCACCGATCCCCGCCACGCCAGCCGCCAGCGCCGCCTGCAGCAGCTTGCGGCGGTTCAAGTACACGGACTCCGAAGTGATCTCCGAAGGGCGGATGGCGGCGCTGTCGCCGGGACGGGGACGTCGAATGAGCATCGTCTGTTCTCGCGAAGCCTATCAGCAAGACTCGTGGCATTAGACCGGAGTTTCGCGTCGGACATTACCTCGGATGAGATTGTCATGATCTGCCCGAATTGCGCCGGCAATTTGCCCGATGGAAGCGGCATCGTGCGCGCCAGTGTAAGCGCTGAATCAACCACATGGGAGAGGGAAGATGGCGATGCGAATCTTGGGATCGGTGACCGCCAAGGCGGCGCTGGTCGGGGTGATCGTACTGTTGATGCTGATCCCGCTGGCGATGCTCATGGGCGTGGTGACCGAACGGGCGGGGCTGCGGGAGCAGGCCTACCGGAAGGTCGCCGAAGGGTGGGGCGGCGAGCTGACCGTCGGCGGACCGATGCTCGTCGTGCCGACCGAGTACACCGTGATGGTCGACGACAAGGAGCGCCTGGTGCGCAGTGCTGTGTACATCCTGCCTGCACAGCTCAGCGCAGACGTGGACGTGAAGCTGGAGCCGCAACCGCGCCACGTCGGCATCTATGCGGTGCCAGTGTATCTGTCGACATTGCGGCTGCAGGGCGAGTTCGACTTCTCGACGTTGCAGGAGCTTGTAGCGAAATCGGGAGCGACCTACCTCTGGTCGCAAGCGAGATTGCGGCTGCCCATGGATACTGTGCGCAGTCTGCGCGAGATCAAACACGCAAACTTCGCGGGCCGCCAGGTCAAGCTCGGGCCCGCCAGTCCAGGCTTGTACCGAGGTATCGAAGCCAGTGTCGACTTGAGCGAGCTGCATCGCAGCCCCGGTGCGACCTTCGACTTCGGCACCGTGATCGCGGGCAGTCGCGCCGTTTCGTTCCTGCCACTCGGCAGCGCTACCGCGGTGAAACTGAGCTCGGATTGGCCCCATCCTTCGTTCCGGGGCTCGTTCCTGCCGGTCGAGCACACGATCAGCGACCAGGGCTTTCAGGCGCGCTGGCAGGTGCTGGAGTTGAATCGTTCCTACGGCCAGGTGTTTCAGGAAGGGGAGGTCAACGACCAGGCGCTGGCGCAATCGGCCTTCGGCGTCGGCCTGTTTCAGCCAGTCGACATCTATCAACGCGGCGAGCGCGCCGTGAAATATGCGGTGCTGTTCATCGCGTTGACGTTCATGACGTTCTTTGCCTGGGAGCAGGTGACGCGCAATCCCTTGCATCCGCTGCAATACCTTTTGGTGGGACTGGCGCTCAGCATGTTCTATCTACTGCTGATCGCGCTTTCCGAGCACATCGCATTTGCGCTGGCCTACGTGGTCGCGGCGACCGCGCTGGTGTTGCTGATCGGCTTGTATCTAGCGGGCGCGCTACGCAGCGCACAGCGCGGCATGGTCGCTGGCGCCGCCATGGGCCTGGTCTATGGCCTGCTCTATATGCTGTTGCTGTCCGAGGATTACAGCTTGCTGCTCGGCTCCATCATCCTGTTCGTCGCGCTCGCCGCGGTGATGCTCACGACTCGCAAAATCGACTGGTACCAGCTCAAGCCGGCAACGTCTGATACTGAGGAATGGAGTCAGTGATCTCGAACCAGCAGGCTTTGTCGGCGACGTAGATGTGCATCGCCGGCTGGATGCCCGGGTCCGTATCCAGCGTTCCAGCCGGCACCACCACGGAGTTACGCTCTTTGGAGATTCTAGGCGCGGCGCTACCGCATCTGGTGCAGAAAGACACGCCGAAGTATTTTGCCCCGGGCACGCGGTAGTCGCCGATCGCCACATCCTGGCGCGTGAAGCGGAAGTCATCGAGCTTATAGAACAAGTTCGACGCGTGCGCGGCGCTTCGGCCGCGCCGACAGCGAGAGCAATGACAATTCGCGCTACGCAGCGGCTGCCCGGTGATCTCGTACTTGATGCTGTTGCAGAGACAGCTGCCGAGCACGACGCCTTCGCGTGGCTCGACGATTGGCCGCGTGATGCCACCGACACCGAACTCCGGAGGAAATTCCTCGTGCTGTGGCAGCTCGTCAGTGATCGTGTACCACGATGCCTTCGAGCCGACGAACACATGACTCTGCGGACGAATGCCAGGATCGCCTTCGAGATTGCCGGCCGGCACCAGCGCGAGATCCATCTCCTTCACCAAGGTCGGCGTGACCGAGCCACAATGACGGCAGAAGCAGCGTCGGCCTTTTTCCGAGGACGCATAACACTGGATCTGGTCTTCGCCGCTCAACCACTTGAAGCCCATCAGCGGCGCCCCGACAAAGGTTGCGAACGCGGCGCCATGATGTTTGCGGCACATCGAGCAATGGCAATGCACCATCATATTGAACGGGCCGTTCACCTGATAAGTGACCGCGCCGCATAGACAACTGCCCTCGAGACGGGGCGCCGGGTGAGTCATGGCCATGGGCGTGCGCTCGGGTTCCAACGAAAATGCTTTGTGGTAAAAGGGGCTGCCGTGACCGACACCGTACCTGAAAAATCGGACCGCCGCAGCCTGCGCGAGCAGGTGGAGGACCTGCTGCCCGGTTGGCGCAGCTGGTATCCGAGCCTGTTCGATGCCGCTTCCGACCTGGGATTGATCCGGGCGCGCGTCTGTGCGCCATCCTCGCTCATGCTCTCGAACCGTCACGCGGCCGTGCAAAGCGAAGCGATGCAGATGTTCAAGGAGAAATGGTCGGTGGAAGACGAGCCCGAAGAGCCGCAGCTACCGATTCGCTTGCAGCGTCATCCGACGCCGCGCAAGCCGCTGAAGAAGAAACCGCGGCCCGGTTACTGAATCGCTCGAGGATTTTCAGCCGGTGATCTTGCTGAAGTCCGGCGGCCGGCGCTCGGCGAAGGCGCGCAACGCTTCAGCGGTTTCCGGAGACTTCAAACATTCGGTGAAGATCTCGCTCTCTTTCGCCATCAACGCGACGAGCGCTTCGCCATCCCGCATCAACTGCTTCATCGCCTGCAGCGCGCCCGTAGGCTTGGTCGCCAACAGCTTGGCTGCGGCCAGCGCTTTCGCGCGCACCTCACTCACCGGAACGACCTCATTGGCGAGGCCGAGCGAAACAGCACTGCGAGCATCGACCGCCTCGCCGAACGCAAACATCGCAAACGCCCGCGAGTAGCCGATGCGCGCAGGTAGCAACGCCGACGACGCCGCTTCAGGCACGAGCCCGAGATTCACGAAGGGCACCGACAACTTGGCATCATCGGCGACGAACAGCAGATCACAGTGCAACAGCATCGTGACGCCGACCCCCACCGCCTGTCCCTGAACCGCCGCCACGATGGGCTTGCGCACCCTGGCCAGCGCATACAGGAACTTGAATGCCGTCATGTCTTCCCTGGCCAGTTTGCCGGCCGCGACCGCGGCGAAATCGCCGAGGTCGTTGCCAGCGCAAAACGCGTCACCTTCCGCTTCGAGCAGCACCGCCCGAACCGACGCATCGGTGTCGGCCCGGGCCAGTGCCTGACCGAGCGCCGCATACATCGCCTGCGTCAGCGCGTTCTTCTTGTCTGCTCTGGCGAGCGTGATGCGAAGAACGCCGTCTTCAGCAGCGATGAGTACGTGCTCGGTCATGATCTTCCTTAGCTAACGAAGCGTTAAGCAGCCTTGCTCGAAGACGCCAGCTGACGCAGCACGTAATGCAGGATGCCACCGTGCTGGTAGTACTCGCGCTCCTTCGGCGTGTCGATGCGCACCCGCGCTTCGAACTTGATCGGCGCACCGCTCGGCGGCGTGGCAACCACGGTCACCACCTTCGCGGCACCGCCGTTCAGGCCGATGATCTCGAAGCTTTCCTTGCCGGTGAGGCCGAGCGAGGCGGCGTTCTGACCTTCCTTGAACATCAGCGGCAGCACCCCCATGCCGATCAAATTCGAGCGATGGATGCGCTCGAAGCTTTCGGCGATCACGGCCTTCACGCCCAGCAGCATGGTGCCCTTGGCGGCCCAGTCACGCGAGGAGCCGGTGCCATATTCCTTCCCCGCCAGGATCACCAGCGGCGTGCCTTCCTGCTTGTAGCGCATGGCGGCGTCGTAGATGCTCATCTGCTCGCCGCTCGGCACGTGCACGGTCACGCCGCCTTCGACGCCCGGCACCATCAGGTTGCGCAGACGAATGTTTGCAAACGTGCCACGCATCATGACTTCGTGGTTGCCACGGCGCGCGCCGTAGGAGTTGAAGTCCTTCGGCTGCACGCCCAGCGACATCAAGTACTTCGCCGCCGGGCTGGTCTTGGCGATATCGCCGGCAGGAGAGATGTGGTCCGTGGTCACGGAGTCGCCGAGCACCGCCAGAGCACGCGCACCGCGCACATCCGTAACGGCACTCGGCTTCATGGTCATGCCGACGAAGTAGGGCGGATTCTTCACGTAGGTCGACTTCTCGTCCCACGCGTAGATCTTGCCGCTCGGCAGGCGGATCGCATTCCAGTTCTCGTCGCCCGCGAACACGCTGGAGTAGCTCTTCTTGAACATCGCCGCATCCACCGACTTGCCGATGAACTCCTGGATCTCGGCCGGCGTCGGCCAGATGTCCTTGAGATAGACCGGCTTGCCGTCGCTGCCGGTGGCCAGCGGCTCGGTGGTCAGGTCGATGGTCATGGAACCGGCGAGCGCGTAGGCGACCACCAGCGGCGGCGAAGCGAGGAAGTTCATCTTCACTTCCGGATGCACGCGACCTTCGAAGTTGCGATTGCCGGACAGCACCGACGCGGCGATCACGTCGCCGGCCTTCACTGCATCGCTGATTTCAGGCTTCAGCGGACCGGAGTTGCCGATACAAGTGGTGCAGCCATAGCCGACGGTGTAGAAGCCCACGGCGTCGAGGTCGTCGCTCAAGCCGGCCTTGTTGAGATAGTCGGTCACGACGCGCGAGCCGGGCGCCAGCGAAGTCTTTACCCACGGCTTGGAGCTGAGTCCACGCTTGCGAGCGTTGCGAGCGAGCAGGCCGGCAGCAATCAGCACGGCCGGGTTGGACGTGTTGGTACAGCTGGTGATCGCGGCGATTAGCACCGCGCCGTCGGCGACTTCGAAGGTCTTGCCATCGACCGTCGCGGTCGCGACGCCTTTGGCGCTCGGATTCTTGGCAGCACGCTCTTCGGCCATCTTCTTGTGAGTGGCTTGATGAACCTGCTTGGCAGTACGCAGCGGCACGCGATCCTGCGGACGCTTCGGACCGGCGAGCGAGGGCACGATGGTGCCGAGGTCCAGCTCCAGCACGTCGGTGTAGTCGGCCTGCGGATCGCCGTTGTTACGCCACATGCCCTGATGCTGCGCATACGCCTTCACCAGCGCGATCTGCTCGGCGCTGCGACCGGTCAGCTCCAGATAGCGCAATGTTTCTTCGTCGATCGGGAAGATGGCGCAGGTGCTGCCGAACTCGGGCGACATGTTGCCGATGGTGGCGCGATCGGCCAGCGGCAGATTGGCCAGGCCGTCGCCGAAGAACTCGACGAACTTATCGACCACGCCTTTCTTGCGCAGCATCTCGGTGATGGTGAGCACCAGGTCGGTCGCGGTCGCGCCTGCCGGCAGCGTGCCGGTGAGCTTGAAGCCGATGACGTGCGGAATGAGCATCGTGACCGGCTGGCCGAGCATGGCCGCTTCGGCTTCGATGCCGCCGACGCCCCAGCCCAGCACGCCCAAGCCGTTCACCATCGTGGTGTGCGAGTCGGTGCCGACCAGCGTGTCCGGATAAGCCCAGCGCACGCCGTCCTTCTCGGCGTCGAACACGACGCGAGCCAGATGCTCGACGTTTACCTGGTGCACGATACCGGTGTTGGGCGGCACCACCTTGAAATTCTGGAATGCAGTCTGGCCCCAGCGCAGGAACGCATAGCGCTCGGTGTTGCGGCTGAAATCGATGCGGTTGTTCTCGGCCTGCGCCTGCGGCGAGCCATAAGCATCGACTTGGACCGAGTGATCGATGACCAGCTCGGCGGGCGAGAGCGGATTGATCTCGTCGGGATTGCCGCCGAGCTTGATCATGGCCTCGCGCATCGCGGCGAGGTCGACGATCGCCGGCACGCCGGTGAAGTCCTGCATGATCACACGGCTGGGCGTGTAAGAAATCTCGTAGGAAGGCGCTGCCTTCGGGTCCCAGTTGAGCAGTGCGTCGACGTCGGCCTGGGTCACGTTGACCCCGTCCTCGAAGCGCAGCAAATTTTCCAACAGGATTTTCAGCGAGTAGGGCAGGCGCGCGACATTGCGGTCTTTAAGAGCTGCGAGCGAAAAAATCTCAAAATTCCGATTGCCGCAAGCGAGCGTGGTGCGCGCCTTGAACGAGTCTTTCATGCGTCCTCCGCGAGGATTAGGGAGTGGCGCGGCTGGCTCGAGCGCTGGCAGCGCCAGGGGTGCCACCTCGACGTAGGGCCACCCCATTAGCTTCATCGCCCACGAAAGCGCCCTTCAAGAGCCGCGAAGCTCCGATTGCATGCCCCCGGGACAAATCGGCGGGATTATAGCGGTCGCGGCCTGTGTATGGGGATGTCCGGGCCGATTGGCACGCAAATAGTCGGTACGCAGGTCGACTTTCTAGAAAGCTCAAGCAGTCCGGTCGACCACGCCGCCGCCGAGGCAGACGTCGCCGACATAAAACACCACGTACTGTCCGGGCGTGACCGCGCGTTGCGGCTGCTGAAAAATTACATGACAACGCCCGTCAGCCAGAACGTCGACGCGGCATGCCTGATCCGCCTGGCGATATCGCACCTTGGCAGTGCACTCGAACGTGGTTGCGGGTGGTTCGCCGGCCACCCACGCCAGTTGCGAAGCCCAGGCTTCGGTTCGCTGCAACGCCGGGTGATCATGACCTTGCACGACAACCAGCACATTGCGCGCGAGATCCTTGTCAGCCACGTACCATGGCGCTTCACCGGCATCGTTACGTCCGCCGATGCCCAGGCCCTGGCGCTGACCGAGCGTGTAGTACATCAGGCCGCGATGCTGACCGACGCGATGTCCTTCCAGCGTCTCGATGTCACCTGGCTGCGCCGGCAGGTAAGTCTCGAGGAATTGCGCGAACGGCCGCTCACCGATGAAACAGATGCCGGTGCTGTCCTTCTTATCGAACACCGGCAGCGTGAGCTCGCGAGCCAGGCGTCGCACTTCGCTCTTCTCCATGGCGCCGATCGGGAAGAGTGTGCGTGCGAGCGCTTCACCAGGCATGGCATGCAGAAAATAACTTTGATCCTTGTTGGGATCGAGGCCGCGCAATAGCCGGGCGTGAGTTTGCGAAGCGTCGCGTTCGACGCAAGCATAGTGGCCCGTTGCTACCCATTCGGCGCCGAGCCGGCGCGCATAGTCGTAACAAACACCGAACTTGATCTCGCGATTGCACAGCACATCGGGATTGGGCGTGCGGCCGCGACGATACTCGTCGAGAAAATAACTGAAGACGCGCTCGCGATACTCGCCGGCAAAGCTCACCTTGTGCAGCGGAATGCCGAGCTGCTCGCAGACGTGGCGCGCGTCCTGATAATCCTCGGCAGCGGTGCAGTAGCCGTCTTCATCCTCGTCCCAGTTGCTCATGAACAAGCCCTGCACCTCGTATCCCTGTTGCTGCAACAGGTACGCGGCGACGGACGAGTCGACGCCGCCGGACATGCCGACGATGACTAAGGACATAGAAGTGGCTAGTGGCTAGTGGCTAGTGGATGGTCTGAAGCACAGCCGCCAATATTACGACGACGGCAGGAGAAGAAGAGACTCTGACTAGCCACCAACCGCTAGTCACCAGCCACTTCTAGATCAGGCGATTGATGGCCGGGTGCTCGAGGGTGCGCGCCCGTACTTCTGGGGACAAGATGCCATCTTTCAACACATGCTTGGCGACGTCCAGCGGGTAACGTGAGCCATCCAGATAATCGTCGATGCACTTGAGCACCATCGGGCTGCGCAGGCGCGCCGAGCGGGCCACGATCTGGTCCCGATCCAGCCACACCGCACGCTCGATGCCGCGATCCAAAGGCCGGTGCGGATCATGCTCGATGACTTCGCCGGCATAGGCCACGCGCAGGAAGCTCCGCTGCTTCTCGGTGTGTTCCCAGAGATAGATGCCGATCAATGCGTGCGGCCGGAAGGTCCACGCGGTTTCTTCCATGGTCTCGCGGATCACCGCGTCCAGGAACTGCTCGCCGCGCTCGACATGACCGGCGGGCTGGTTGAACACCATGCGGTTGCCGACCCGCTCTTCCACCAGCAGGAATTGGCCGTCGCGTTCGACGACCGCAGCGACGGTCAGGTCAGGGCGCATGCTCATGAGCGGATTATAGTGACCCGAGTCAATTTTTTTGTGATGTTTTTCAAGATATTGGCGAATGATGATAAAGCAGGTTGTTGATTTCTTGCCGGCCCCGGGGCCGGCGCTTCCTAGACATTCCTTGCGAACTGCTCTGCATAGCCAACGTAACGCGCGGGTGAGAGTTCCAGCAGCGCCTGCTTGGCAGACTCGGGCAGCGCCAGACCCGAAATGAACTGCCGCAGCGAAGCGGCATCGACCCGCTGCCCCCGCGTCAGCGACTTGAGCTGCTCATACGCATTCTCGACGCCGTAGCGGCGCATCACCGTCTGGATGGGCTCGGCCAGCAGCTCCCAGTTCGCGTCCAGATCTTCGGCCAGGCGATTGGCATCGACGTCGACTCGCTCCAGCCCGCGCTCGATGGAGCGCCATGCAATCAACGCATGACTCACAGCGACGCCGACATTGCGCAGCACGGTCGAATCCGTGAGATCGCGTTGCCAGCGCGACACTGGCAGCTTGTCGGACAGATAGCGCAGCAGTGAATTGGATAACGTCAGATTGCCTTCGGCGTTCTCGAAGTCGATGGGATTCACCTTGTGCGGCATGGTCGAGGAACCGGTTTCGCCCGCCACCACGCGCTGCCGGAAATACCCGAGCGAAATGTATCCCCACATATCGCGGCACAGAGCCACGAGCACGGTGTTCAACCGCGCCACCGCGTCGAAATATTCCGCCATCCAGTCGTGCGGTTCGATCTGCGTGGTGTACGGATTCCACGCCAGGCCGAGCGATTCGACGAAGCGTTGACCGAGCTTCGGCCAGTCGACCTGCGGATACGCAACGACGTGCGCGTTGAAGTTGCCCACCGCGCCGTTGATCTTGCCGCTGATGGTGACGGCAGCCAGGCGCGTGCGTTGTTCGCGCAGGCGGTAAGTGAAATTCGCGACTTCCTTGCCCAGCGTGGTGGGCGTGGCGGGCTGACCGTGCGTGCGGGACATCATCGGTGTCGCCGCATGCAGATGAGCCAGCGTTCGCAGGCGCGAAATCAACGCGTCGATTCGAGGCAGCAGCACCTGATCCCGCGCCTCCCGCAGCATCAATGCATAGCTCAGATTGTTGATATCTTCCGACGTGCAGGCGAAGTGCACGAACTCCCGACGCGTGCGCCAGGCCGGCACGGCGTCCAGGCGGGACTTGACGAAGTACTCGACCGCCTTTACGTCATGATTGGTTTCGCGCTCCAGCTTCTTGACCTCGGCGGCCTCGGCATCGGTCAGCTCGGCGGCCAGTGCATCCAGCACCGTGAGCGCCGGAGCGGGCAGGCCGCGCAGCTCGTCGATGCCCGGCTCGGCGGCCAGGGCCTTGAGCCATAGCGCTTCGACGCGCACGCGCTGGCGGATCAGGCCGCGTTCGCTGAAAAGCGGCCGCAGCTCGGCCGCTTTATCGGCATAGCGGCCGTCGATGGGAGAGATAGCATTCAGTGGGGCGTTCAAGGGACTGGTGTTCATCGTAGAATGATACCGCACGTATACCGGCAGGCTATTTTTTGCGCTTACCGGTGTACTTGCGGCCAGTCCGAAGAGGTGGTTGTGGCAGACGACTTGCGCATCGAGCGAGATAGCTTGGGGGAGCTGAAAGTCCCGGGCGATGCGCTGTGGGGCGCGCAGACACAGCGCGCGGTTGAAAACTTTCCCATCAGCGGCCTGCGCATGCCGCGCGACTTCATTCGTGCGCTGGGCCTGGTCAAATGGGCGGCGGCCATGGCCAATCAGGAGCTGGGCGGGCTCGATGCCAAGCGCGCCGGCGCCATCCAGAAGGCCGCGCTCGAAGTCAGCGAGGGGCGCCACGGCCGGCACTTCCCGGTGGATGTGTTCCAGACCGGCTCCGGCACCAGCAGCAACATGAATGCCAACGAGGTCATCGCGCGACTGGCCTCGCAGTACGCCGGCATCCCCGTGCATCCCAACGATCACGTCAACATGAGCCAGAGCTCCAACGACGTGATTCCCACGGCCATCCACCTGAGCGCGCTGCTGGGCCTGCAGCAACAGCTGTTGCCGGCGCTCGCTCATCTTTCGGAAGTCATCGGTCGGCGCATCGGCGAAGTCGGCGACGTGGTGAAGACCGGCCGCACCCATTTGATGGACGCGATGCCGCTGACGCTCGGCCAGGAAATGAGTGGCTGGCGCCAACAGATCGATCACGGCAGCGCTCGCATCATCGAATCTCGCGCCCGCCTGCAGGCAATCGCGCTCGGTGGCACGGCGGTCGGTACTGGAGTGAATGCACATCCGCGTTTCGCGGCACTGGCATCGCGTCACCTCTCGGTCAAGAGCGGGTTGGAGTTACTGCCTAGCAGCAACTACTTCGAAGCAATGTCGTCACAGGATGCAGCGGTGGAGCTATCCGGCCAGCTGCGCACCCTGGCCGTGTCGCTGATGAAGATCAGCAACGATCTGCGCTGGATGAACAGCGGACCGCTGGCGGGCCTGGGCGAGATCGCATTGCCGGCGTTGCAGCCGGGCAGCAGCATCATGCCCGGCAAGGTGAATCCGGTGATTCCCGAAGCCGTGACCATGGTCGCGGCGCAGGTGATGGGCAACGATGCCACCATCGCCCTCGCCGGACAGTCCGGCAACTTCCAGCTCAACGTGATGCTGCCGGTGATCGCTTACAACCTGTTGCAGAATATCGAGCTGTTGGCCAATGGGGCGCGGGCACTGGCCGACTCGGCGCTCGCGGGATTCACCGTCAACCAGCAGCGCATCGACCAAGCGTTGAACCGCAATCCCATTCTGGTCACCGCACTGAATCCCGTCATCGGTTACGAGGCGGGCGCGAAGATCGCAAAAGAAGCCTATGCCACCGGCCGGCCAATCAAGGACGTCGCCGCCGAGCGCACACAGCTGCCCGCCGAGCAACTGGACAAGCTCCTCGATCCCCGCGAGCTCACCAAGCCGGGCGGCAAGGCGGAAGGTGGCGGCGGTTGATAGCCAAGGATCGTATCGCCCTGCGCCGGCTCATCGAAGAACGGCTGAAGGACTCGCGCGCCGCAGCCGACCCGAAGACTGCCGTACCGGCGGGCTTCGCGGCGCGGGACATCGACTCGATTCGCTCTTATTTTCCGGCCTCGCCGACTGCCGCGGCCGTGCTGGTGCCCATCGTCGATCATGATTCCGGCCTGACGGTATTGCTGACGCAGCGCGCTTCTCATTTGAAGAATCATGCCGGGCAGGTCAGCTTTCCGGGCGGCCGCATCGAGCCGACCGATCTGAATCCGGTGGAAGCCGCCTTGCGGGAAACGCAGGAGGAGATCGGACTCACGCGCGAGCACATCACCTTCGCCGGGTATCTCGAGCCGCAGCTGGTGTTGTCCGGCTATTGGGTGACGCCGGTCGTATCGTTCGTGCAACCGGGCTTCGAGCTGAAACTCGATCGCCGGGAAGTGGATGCCGCGTTCGAGGTGCCGCTGTCGTTCATTCTCGATCCGGCGAATCACCGTGCGCGCGAGCGCCAGCTCGGACCGATCAGTGTGCAGGTCTATGACCTTCCTTATGAAGGTCACAACATCTGGGGCGCAACCGCCGGCATGCTGATGAGCCTGTATCGTTTGTTACGAGCTGAGTAACCACGCCGAGTAATCACCATGGCCAGCATTGATCGTCTGCTCGACATCATGGCGCGCCTGCGCGATCCGCAGCGCGGCTGTCCATGGGACCTGCAACAGAGCTTCAAGACCATCGCGCCGTACACGGTCGAAGAATCCTATGAAGTCGCCGACGCCATCGAACGCGACGATCTGCCGGCGCTGCGCGACGAGCTGGGCGACCTGCTGTTTCAGGTCGTGTTTCATTCGCAGATGGCGCGGGAGCAGGGCGCTTTCAATTTCGACGACGTAGTGAACGCGATCTGCGACAAGATGGAGCGTCGGCATCCGCACGTGTTCGGCAACGCTTCCATCGCCGACGCGGAGGCGCAAACGGTTGCTTGGGAAGAACAGAAACGTCAGGAACGCGCACAGAAGAATGCCGGCGCGGAACAGGCGAGTGTCCTGGACGATGTGCCGCTGGCATTGCCGGCGCTCACGCGTGCCAACAAGTTGGGCAAGCGTGCGGCCCAGGTCGGGTTCGAGTGGTCCGACGTGCACGGCGCCATCGAGAAGCTCGACGAGGAGATCGCCGAGTTCAAAGCGGAAGTGCGCGCACATGCCTGTCTGCAAGCCGATGCGGTCGCCAATCAACAGCACGCGAACGACGAACAGTCGAAGCAGGCTCACAGCCGCCAGCACGAACGGCTGACCGCCGAGCTCGGCGACGTGCTGTTCTGCGTCGTCAATGTATGCCGCTACCTGAAGATCGACCCCGAGCTGGCGCTCAAGCGCACCAATGCCAGTTTCGAGCGGCGCTTTCGTTACGTGGAACGCGGCCTTGCCGCTCGGGGCAAGACTCCCAGGCAGGCCACTCTCGCCGAGATGGACCAGCTCTGGGACGAAGGCAAGCGCCAGGAACGAGGCGATCGCTGAGCCTCGCGGGCCGGCCCTTCCGGCTGTTGCCCGGAGCACACAATCGGTAACAAGTTGACTGACTTGGGTTCAGGGTTCATTCATGGCCTCGGTCCTAACTTGACCCCCACGCTCGGCCAAGCGCCGGGTTCTGAGGAGATCAAGAATGAGTGCCGCTCGGGTTTCGATGGCTGTCGCGGGTGTCCTGCTGGCTGGCGTCGCTTTGGCCACACCGCCTCATTCCCGGTACGAGCGCTCCCACGAGCGCAGTGTCTCCTCTGAATACGACTATGCCCCCGTGACCCGCGTGGTCCCCATCGTTCGCCAGGTGAGCGTCGAGACCCCGGCCCGCCACTGCTATGACGACGTGCGATATGTCGAATCCCGCCCGCACATTTCCGACCCGGACGTGGGTGGCCGCACCCTGGTGGGAGCCCTCATCGGCGGCGTGGTGGGTCATCAGTTCGGCAGCGGCCGGGGCCGGGACGCGGCCACCGTGGCCGGTGCCCTGACCGGTGCCGCGGTGGGCTACGACGCCGCCGCCCGCCGTTCCGCCACGGTGCGGGAAGAAATAGTTCAGCGTTGCGAAACCCGATATGAGAAACGGTACGAAGAGCGTGTTGACGGGTACCGGGTGAGCTACGAGTACAACGGTCGCGAATACACGACCCGACTGCCGTACGACCCCGGTGACCGCATTCGGGTCAGGGTGGCCGTCGCCGTGGCCGAATGAGATGGAGACCGGTCAAACGATCTGCATCTTCGACGGGAGTTTCTTGAATGGTTGTGCGGCGGGGCGTGAAGAAGCGTCGCGCCGTGCGTACACTTAGCCCCCATGCGCACTTTCTGGCACCTGGTCTTGGTTCTGCTGCCGCTGATCGCGGCGGTTCCCAGTGCCAATGCCCAGGACCTGATCGATCGCAGGCAGCGTCGGGAGTACCGTATCCAGCCCTCGGGCATTTCGCTCGACCAGGCCGTGGAGATGGTGCAACGGCGCTATCGCGCGAAGGCGGTCAGAGCCGAAACCGTCCGCAATGGCGACAGGCTGGAACATCGTATCCGCCTGCTCAGCGCCGACGGCAAGGTACGAAACGTGAGCGTGGACGCAGAATCGGGAGCAATGAACTGATCCATGCGCGTCCTAATTGTTGAAGACGAACAAACCCTGCGTGAATCCATCGTCGAACAGCTGCAGCAGCACGGCTTCACGGTCGATGCCGCCGCCGATGGCGAGGAAGGACTCTACTGCGGGCGGGAATATGCCCTGGACCTGGGGATCGTCGATCTCGGCTTGCCCAAGGTGCCCGGACTGGAGGTGATCAAAACCCTCCGCGCCGAAGGCAAGAGCTTTCCCATCCTGATCCTGACGGCGCGAGACCGCTGGCAGGACAAGGTCGAGGGCTTGCAGGCCGGCGCCGACGACTATGTCGCCAAGCCGTTTCACTTCGAGGAGTTGCTGGCGCGCGTGCAGGCGCTACTGCGGCGCTCGGGCGGCTGGGCACAACCGGTGCTGCGCTGTGGACCGGTGTCGCTGGATCCGCGGACCCAGGAAGTCACGGTCAACGGCCGCAAGGTCGACCTGACCAGCTTCGAGTACCGCATCCTCGACCACCTGATCCATCGCGCCGGCGAAGTGATCTCCAAGAGCGAGCTCACCGAGCGCCTGTACGCCCAGGATTTCGACCGCGACAGCAACACCATCGAGGTGTTCATCGGTCGTCTGCGCCGCAAGCTCGATCCGGACGAGACCATCAAGCCGATCGAGACGCTGCGCGGCCGGGGCTATCGCTTCGCACTCCAGCGGGATACGGCTGCAGCCTGAGGACACTCTGTAGCGAGGACGATGCAGCCGCGTTCCCTAAGCACACGACTGCTCGTCTCGCTCAGCATCCTGCTGATCCTGTTCTTTGGGGTCACCATCCTCGCCCTGGATCTGGTGTTCCAGGACGTGAGCCGGCGTGCCGTGCAGGATCGGCTGGAGGTCCAGGTACTCGCGCTGCTGTCGGCGTCCGAGGAGGACGACGGCGGGCTGCGCCCCGATGGCCTGGCCGAGCCCAGGTTCAGCAACCCGGGCTCCGGGCTGTACGGCGAGATCGTGGATGCCGACGGCGTGCCGACCTGGCGCTCGAAGTCCCTGATGGGCACGGGCATCGAATTTCCGCGAGTCCGTACCGGAGAACGACGCTTCGGCGAGCTGCAGCGAGCCGATGGCTCGAGCGTGCTGTCGCTCAGCGTCGGCATCGAATGGCAGTTCCGCAATGGCGTGCTGCGGCCGTTCGTGTATAGCGTCGCTGAGAGCCTGGATCCCTATTACGCGCAATTGAGCCGCCTGCGAGGCAGGTTGTTCGGCTGGTTCGGCGTGCTGATGGTGCTGTTGCTGGGCAGCTTCGCCTACACGCTGCGACGATTGTTGTCGCCGCTGCGGCGGGTAGAGCAGGAGATCGAAGCCATCGAAGCGGGGGATCTCACCGAGTTGGGTGGCGGTTATCCGCGCGAGCTCCTCGGCATCACCACCAATTTGAATGCACTGCTTCGAAGCGAGCGCGAGCGATTGGCGCGCTATCGAAATACGCTCGGCAATCTCGCGCATAGTTTCAAAACGCCGTTGGCCGTCATGCGCAATCTGCTCACCACTCAACAGGTGCGAGAGTTGAGCGTCGCGAAGCAACTCGACGAGCA
Organism: Steroidobacter sp.; assembly: GCF_036406195.1. GTDB lineage: Bacteria > Pseudomonadota > Gammaproteobacteria > Steroidobacterales > Steroidobacteraceae > Steroidobacter. The sequence continues at coordinate 43,339 of NZ_DASWVW010000048.1, read as the reverse complement.
GGTCGGGCGCATGGACGACATCGTCAAGTATCAACTACGCCGCGCGGCCGCGTCCGGCGGCACGGGGCTGGGAACAGCGCCGACCGATGTTCGCGAAGCGCTCGAAGGACTCCGGGGCGCACTGCTCAAGGTCTATGTGGAGCGCGGGCTCACGTGCGAGCTGACCGTCGCCGAGGGCTGCACCTTCACCGGCGATCGCGAAGATCTCACCGAGATCGCGGGCAACCTGTTGGACAACGCATTCAAATGGGCCCGCACCAAGGTTCGCATCACCGCCGATCGCATTGTCAGCCCCGCCGCGCGGCGCGATGGGCTGCGGCTGGTGATCGAGGACGATGGACCGGGCATTCCGCTGGCTTCCCGATCCAGGGTGTTGGAACGCGGCGCGCGCCTGGATGAGCGCGTGGCGGGGCAGGGCATCGGCCTATCGGTGGTGCGCGAGTTGGTGGAGCTCAACGGCGGCAGTATCGATATCGACAAGTCGGCGCTGGGCGGCGCGCGCATCGAGCTGAAGATCGCGCCCGTCTGACCCAGCGGTTGGCGGTTAGCGGTTTGTGGCGGTGTAGAGGGCCTCTTCCGGCTAACCACTAACCGCTAACCGCCAACCGCTGCCACTTGAAACGAGCCGGCGCGATCGCATACAAACCGGCTGCCCAATGACTACCTCCTCCTACACAACAACGCTGATGGCGCTGCGCGACCAGCTGCCGCACACGCGATTCGCCGACAGGCCGCGTCTGTCACGAGAGCTGGATCGGCTGTTCGCGCGCCGCACGCCGCCTGCTCAGGCAGATGCTGCCGTCGAGAAACTCAGCCAGGCGATCGCGGCCTCGGTGGCCCATGTCGAACGCCTGAAGTCTCTGCCGTTGCGACTCGACTATGACCCCGCGCTGCCGATCAGTGCGCATCGGGATGAGATTGCAAAGGCGTTACAAACAAACCAGGTGGCGGTCGTTTGCGGCGCCACCGGCTCGGGTAAGACCACGCAGTTGCCCAAGATCTGCATGGAAGCGGGCCGCGGCACATTCGGCATGATTGGCCACACTCAGCCACGGCGCATCGCCGCCCGCGCCATCGCCAATCGACTCGCTGAAGAATTGCGGACGACGGTTGGCGGTGCGGTCGGCTATCAGGTGCGCTTCAACGACCGCACGGGTCCGGACTGCCGCGTCAAACTCATGACCGACGGCATCCTGTTGCGCGAGTTGGAGAATGATCGGCTGCTGCGACGATACGACACGCTGATCATCGATGAAGCGCACGAGCGCAGTCTCAACATCGACTTCCTGCTCGGCGTGCTCAAGCGCTTGCTGCCGCAGCGGCCCGAGCTGCGCGTAGTGATTACGTCGGCCACCATCGATCCGCAGCGATTCGCCGAGTTCTTCGGCGGCGCGCCCATCATCGAAGTCTCCGGGCGCAGCTATCCGGTCGAGGTTCGCTATCGCCCGCTGACCGGCACGGATGAAGACGACTATGAGTTGTCCCTGGACGAGGGCATCGTCGCCGCCGTGCAAGAACTGGAACGCGAGGATCGCGGTGACGTGCTGGTGTTCCTGCCAGGCGAGAAACAGATTCGCGACGCGGCGGACGCGTTGTCGAAAGCCAAGCTGCGCAACACCGAAGTGCTGCCGCTGTATGCTCGACTGTCGACGCGCGATCAGGAAAAGATCTTCGAGAAGCATGGCTCGCGTCGCGTGGTGCTCGCGACCAACGTTGCCGAGACGTCGCTGACAGTGCCGGGCGTTCGACACGTCGTCGACTCCGGACTGGCGCGCATCAGCCGGTATAGCGTGCGTGGCAAGGTGCAGCGTTTGCCTATCGAGCCGATCTCGCAAGCCAGCGCCGACCAACGCAAAGGTCGCTCAGGCCGCGAAGCTCCGGGCATCTGCATTCGCCTGTACGCGGAGGATGATTTCAACCTGCGGCCGGCATTCACGCCGCCCGAAGTCCTGCGCACCAATCTCGCCAGTGTCATTCTGCAAATGGCCGCCTTGGAGCTGGGCGAGCCGGAAGAATTTCCGTTCGTCGATCCTCCCGACACGCGTTTGATCAACGACGGCTATCGGCTGCTGCAGGAACTGAAGGCTGTCGACGACAACCGGCGAGTCACGAGTGTGGGCCGTCAGCTCTCGTCCTTGCCCGTCGATCCGCGCCTGGGTCGGATGTTGCTCGCGGCGAGTCATCACGGCTGTCTCGCTGAAATGCTCGTCATCGCCGCGTTTCTGTCCGCGCAGGATCCGCGGGAGCGGCCGTCAGATGCTCAAGCGCAGGCGGACCAGAAGCACGCTGCGTTCGCCGATCCACGCTCTGACTTCATCGCGATCCTGAACTTGTGGAATGCCTATACGACACAGGTCGCGGAGTTGTCCGGCAACCAGCTTCGCAAGTGGTGCCGGGAGAACTTCATTGCGTTCATGCGCGCCAGGGAATGGCAGGAGTTGCATCGGCAGCTGAGCGAAACGGTGAAAGAGCTCGGTCTCAAGCCCAACACCACGCCGGCTGACTACGCCAATCTGCATCAGGCCATTCTCACGGGCTTCCTCGGCAACATCGGTGCACTGGATGAGAAACGTGAATACGACGGCGCTCGCGGCTCGCGCTTCGTGATCGCTCCAGGCACGCCACTTGCGAGCAAGCCGCCGAAGTGGGTGGTCGCCGCGAACTTGATGGAAACGACACGGCTATATGCTCGCACCGTTGCAGCCGTGGAGCCACAATGGATCGAGTCCGCAGGTGCGCATCTCATCAAACGCAGCTATAGCGAGCCGCACTGGGTGGAGGATCGCGGTTTCGTGGCGGCATTCGAGTCGGTGGCGCTATATGGACTCACGTTGTCGTCGCGCCGGCGGATCAATCTCGGCAATGTGTCGCCGCGCGAGGCCCAGGAAATTTTCGTTCGCGAAGCGCTGGTGGAAGAGCGTTCGCGGCTCAAGGCCGAGTTCCTGAAACACAACCGTCGCCTGCGACGACAAGTCGAGGTGATGGAAGCGAAGGTTCGCCGTCGAGACATCCTCGCGGACGAACAGGCGTTGTGTGACTTTTATCTGTCCCGGTTGCCGCCGCACGTGAACTCGGTTTCGGCGTTGGAGAAATGGCTCAAGACACCGGGCCATGCTCAGCAGTTGCACATGACGATGGCGGATATCACGCGTCGCGACGCCTCAGAGATCACGCCGCAGGAATTTCCGCCGGTACTGGCCGTTACTGGCAATGAGCTACCCCTCGAGTATCGCTTCGAGCCGGGTGCCGCGAGCGATGGGGTAACGGTGGTGCTGCCGAAGCCGCTGCTGATCAACGCGGTTGCTGGCGATTTCTCGCGGCCAATCCCCGGCTGGCGAGTGGAAACCATCACGCAAATGCTCCGCAGTCTGCCCAAGCAGATTCGAAAAGCATTCGTTCCCGTGCCCGAGCACGCTGCACGCGCTGCGGCCGAGATCGACGAGTCCAAAGAGTTCAACGCCGCGGTTGCGGAGTGGATTACGCGTGTCGGCGGTACGCCTGTGACGGCAGAGGAGGTCGCGGCCCTGCCGCTGCCGGATCATCTGCGCGTGAACTTCCGGGTGGCGGACCTCGATGGCAAGACACTGGCGGAAGGCCGAGATCTCATTGCGTTGAAGCGGACTGTTCGCGAACGTGAGGCTCAGAGCCAGGCGAAGGGCGGCGGGCCGAGGCCAGCCGAGAAAGGCACGATTCATCGACGCTGGAATTTCGGTGACCTCGCGATCGAAGAGTCCGTGCAGCGCCGGGGCCTGCGCTTCTCGGTGTATCCAACTTTGCGCGACAAGGGCGAAGGCGTGGAAGTCACCGAGGCGGCAACCCTGGTTGACGCAGAAGGCATGCTGCGCGCCGGCGTTTTGAGACTGGCGATATTGGCGCTGCCGGAGCAATTCAAATACGCCCGCAAGCGCTGCTCTGAGCGCACCGAGTTGATGCTGTTGGCTCAAGGACTGAACAACTCGCGCCCCATCGCTGAGGCGCTGGCGGAAAAATGTTTTGTCGAATGTTTCCTCGGCGAAGACTCGCAGCTGCCGCGTTCGACAGCGCAGTTCGATGCCTTGCTCGACCGGCATCGCGCACGTTTCGGCGAGGTGACGGACAAGGTCATCGAGCACACGACGTCAGCTCTTCGGGAGCTACGCAACGCGCGCCTGAAACTTGCCGCGCTCGAAGGACCCACGTTCCAGGCGCTGCGCACGGACGTGAATGCGCAATTGCAAATGCTGGTGCCCGGAGATTTTCCTGCCAGCGTGCCGACTGCCTTGTGGCCTCACTTGCCTCGCTACTTTCGTGCACTGACCCGTCGCCTGGACAAGGCGCCGGGCAACCAGAAGCGCGACGCCGAGTTGCTGAAACAAGTGTCACCCGCGACTCAGGTCTATCAACGCTTGCTTGCTCTCGCGCCCCGTGGCGAAACGCATCCCGAGCTCGACCGCCTGCAATGGATGATCGAGGAGTTTCGCGTGTCATTGTTTGCGCAGGACCTGAAGGCCGCGTTGCCGGTGTCCGACAAGCGCATCGCCGATCAGATCGAGCGCGCCCGCGTGGAAGTGCAACGCGCGGCCTGAGCGCAGTAGCAAACATTGCTTGCCGGCTCGGCGTGGTGTCGATTCCCGGATTGCAGTAACTTGCGGCACATCGACCCAGCGTGATCTGGCAATGGGGGAGTCATGAGAGATCATCTCTGGACCGCACTGACCGTCATTGCTTCCGTGGGCACCGGGCTGATCGGCGGCTCGTTCTTCATCTTTTCCAATACGTGCATGCGTGCGTTCGACGCACTGCCTGCCGCTGACGCGGTGGCGGCGATGAACAGCATCAATCGGGTGATCCTGAATCCCGGGTTCTTCCTGGCTTTCTTCGGCACGGCGCTGCTGTGCGTGGTGTTGCTGATCGGTCAGCTCGATGAGCCGCTGGTAGTGGCGGGTGCGTTGCTGTATCTGGCCGGCTCGATCGGGGTCACCATGGTGTGCAACGTGCCGCTCAACGAGAAGCTACAGAAGGTGAGGGCGTCTGCCGCAGACCTGGAAAGCCAATGGCGAGCCTATCGTGGACCGTGGACACGCTGGAACCACGTGCGCACGGTCGCTTGTTTGCTGGCGGCCGCCTTGTTCGCTCTCAGCCTCGCACGCTGACACCTGCTCAGCGACCGCGTGTGCGATCGATCGCGCTGACCAGCGCGTAGAAGTTGCTCAGCAGGGGCAGCGACAAATTCAACTCTCTGGCCTTGCGGACGGCGTACCCCAAGGTCTCGTGGATCTCCAGAGCGCGCCCGCCGAGCAGATCCTGCAGCGACGACATGCGATGTTCAGGCACGTTCGATTGGTATTCCGCGCCCACCTTGCGCACGGCTTCAACGGCGTCTGCCTCGCTCGCGCCCAGCACGGTTTTTATCGGCAACAGCGCTCGATCCTCGGTCAGCGGAATACCGAGCGCGTTGGCGATCGAAGCCGCCTCGCGCGTGAGACGCACCATCAACAGCGCCGAATCGGGGTCCGAGACAAACAGCCCGGTCTTGGCCCGCGTGGTGAGCGATAGGCTCACGAAGCCGACCCAGCACACGAACTTGCTCCATTCGCGAGAAACGATGTCGGTCACCAGCGTGGCGCGAATGCCCGCGTCATCGATGGCCTTGACGATGCCGCGAGCGGCATCAGTCATCGCGCCGTCCAACTCGCCGACGAACAAGTTCACGTTGCGAGTGAACAGGACATCGCCGGAGGCGAGCAGCTCGCCGCTCGTATCGGCCAGCGCGCCCAGGGTGCGCTCGCGGCCAAAGGTTTGCGATAACAGCTCGTCCTTCATCACACCGTTCTGGATCGATAGCGCGCGAGCCACGCTCACGTGACGCAGCGAGTCCATGGTCTGCTCGGACCCCGGGGTTTTCGTGGCGATGATCAGCGTGCCTGCCTCGCGCAGTTGCGCGGGATCGGTCAGCACGTCGACCGGCGTGGAGATCTCGCTGAGTCCCTTGATGCGCAAGCCTTGCTCTTGAACTTGCTTTGCACGTGCTCCCCGCGCGAGCAACACAACCGAACGACCGCTACGAACCAGATGCGCGGCCAGAATGGACCCGAGCGCACCGGCGCCGACGATCGCGAACTCAGTACGTGACACTAAACTCTCCGCTTGGCTGACTCAGGGAGCGCGAGGATATCCGAGCGATCGCCTGGGTTGGGGGCTCACTTCCTCTGGTGCCCGTCTGTCCACTTACCACGAGGTACGCTGACACTTCCTTGCCACCGCCGGCTTGAGTTGCGTGCACGTCTGCGAGATGCACTTCGTAAGACCCCGGACTCGGCCAGCAACCCGGAAATCAGCGCGCCGATCTTGCCGGCCCCCAGAATCAGAACTTTGGCCATGCTCGCCCCTCGCTCCCCGACTGCACGAACGCATGAGCAGGCCGCAATGGTGCAACAACGGCTCGGCAGCCGCGACTTGTATGCAATTTTCCGCCCGCGTCCGTATGCTTGGCGGCGACCGAGTGCTAGTCTCCCGCACCGCTATGACCCGTAATCTCGACCTCGTGCAATGGCACCCCACCAGCTGGCAGTCCAAGCAGGCCCAGCAGCAGGCCACCTATCCCGACCAGGCGGCTCTCGAACAAGTGATCGCCGAGCTGTCACGGCTGCCGCCGCTGGTGGTTTCCTGGGAAATCGAAGCGCTGAAGGACCAGATCGCGGCCGCGCAGCGCGGTGAGCGTTTCCTGCTCCAGGGCGGCGACTGTGCCGAGACCCTCGAGGATTGCGAGTCGGACAAGATCGCCAAGAAGCTGAAGATCCTGCTGCAGATGGGCCTGGTGCTGGTCTATGGCTTGAAGAAGCCGGTGATCCGCGTCGGCCGCATGGCCGGTCAGTATGCAAAGCCGCGCTCGGCTGACACCGAAACGCGCGATGGCGTGACCCTGCCGAGCTATCGCGGCGCCAACGTCAACCGCCCCGGGTTCACGGCCGCGGACCGTGTGCCCGACCCGCAACTGCTGCTGCGAGGCTACGAACGTGCGGCCCTGACGCTGAATTTCGTCCGCTCGCTGATCGATGGCGGCTTCGCCGACCTGCATCACCCCGAATATTGGGATCTGGATTTCATGCGTCATTCGCCCTCGAAGGACGCCTACGAAAAGATCGTGCAGTCGATCTCCGAGTCGCTGGACTTCTTCGAGTCGACCGCGGGCCGGCCCATCCACGAGGCCACCAGCGCTCGCTTCTACACCAGTCACGAAGCGCTGCATTTGCTGCTCGAGCAGGCGCAGACGCGCTTCATCCCTCGTTCGCAGCGCTGGTACAACTTGTCGACGCACATGCCCTGGATCGGCATGCGCACGGCGGCGCTCGACGGTGCGCACGTCGAATTCTTCCGCGGCATCTCCAATCCGTTGGGCATCAAGGTCGGTCCGTCGATGAGCGCGGAATGGGTGCAGGGCTTGCTGGCCAAGCTCAATCCGAACAACGAGCCCGGCCGGATCGTGCTGATCCATCGCATGGGCGCGAAGGACATCGACAAGCATCTGCCGCCCTTGATCCAGGCAGTACGCGCCACCGGCAGCCCGGTGCTGTGGGTTTGCGATCCCATGCACGGCAACACCGAGACGGCAACGTCCGGCCTGAAGACGCGACGCTTCGAAAACATCCTCAGCGAGCTGGAGTCCGCGTTCCGCATCCATCGCGAGTTGGGCTCGTGGCTCGGCGGGGTGCACTTCGAGCTCACGGGAGAGGATGTCACCGAATGCACGGGCGGCGCTCGCGGTCTGACGGATGCAGACCTCGCGCGTGCCTATCGATCGCAGGTCGATCCGCGCCTGAATTACGAACAGGCGCTGGAACTGGCCATGCGAATCGCCGGCCTGCACTCGAACAAAGGCTCTCGCATGAGATCCGGCAGCAACATCTAGTTCCAATGTAATAACTTGCCTCGCAGTCGGCGGCGGCCACTACAATATCGGCCGCTGCTACTGCTCATCGATTCGCATCATCCATGGCCACGAAAAAGCAAGCTCCCAAGTCAACCGGCAAGCCAGCCGTCAATTTCCGTCGCTATTCCAGTGAAGTCGTCGATGGCCTGAAGCAGGCGCCCAGCCGCGCCATGCTGAGGGCAGTGGGCTACAAGGACGCGGATTTCAAGAAGCCGGCGATCGGCATTGCGTCCACCTGGAGCAATCTCACGCCGTGCAATATGCACATCGACAAGCTGGCCAAGGCCGCCGCGGCCGGAGTCGATTCCTCCGGCGGCAAGAGCACGACGTTCGGCACGATCACCGTGTCCGACGGCATTTCGAACGGCGCGCCGGGCATGCGTTACTCGCTGGTGTCTCGCGAAGTGATCGCGGACTCGATCGAGACAGTCTCGGGCGCGCAAGGCTTCGACGGCGTGGTCGCGATCGGCGGCTGCGACAAGAACATGCCCGGTTGCATGATGGCGCTGGCGCGCTTGAATCGCCCGGCGGTGTTCGTCTACGGCGGCACCATTCGTCCGGGACCGGGACATCTCGATGTGATTTCCGTGTTCGAGGCCCGCGGCGCCTTCACCGCCGGCAAGATCTCCAAGAAACAAATGGACGAGATCGAGCGCAAGGCCATTCCGGGACCGGGCAGCTGCGCCGGCATGTACACGGCGAATACCATGGCCTCCGCGATCGAGGCGATGGGCATGAGCTTGCCCAACAGCTCCGCGCAGGACGCCGTCTCGAAACAAAAGATGCTGGACTGTCAGAACGCCGGCAAGGCGGTGGTGAAGCTGACCAAGCAGGGCATCACGCCCTCGATGATCATGACGCGCGAAGCCTTCGAGAACGCGATCACCACGGTCATCGCGCTCGGCGGCTCGACCAACGCGGTGCTGCATCTGTTGGCGATCGCGCACTCGGCAAACATTCCGCTGGAGCTGGACGATTTCACTCGCATCGGCAAGAACGTGCCGGTGCTCGCCGACCTGCGCCCGAGCGGCAAGTACATGATGTCCGAGCTGGTGCGTATCGGCGGCATTCAGCCGCTCATGAAGATGCTGCTGAAGGAAGGGCTGCTGCACGGAGACTGCTTGACGGTCACCGGCAAGACACTGGCGCAGAACCTCAAGAGCGTGAAGCCGTACCCGAAGAATCAGGACATCATTTACGCCTTCAACAACCCGATCAAGCCGGACAGCCACCTGGTCGTGCTCTATGGAAATCTGGCGCCGGAGGGCGCGGTCGCCAAGATCACTGGCAAGGAAGGCTTGTCGTTCACCGGGCGCGCGCGCGTGTTCGATGGGGAAGAGGCGTCGGTCCAGGCCATTCTCGATGGCAAGGTTCAGGCAGGCGACGTGGTTGTTATTCGCTACGAAGGCCCCAAAGGTGGACCGGGTATGCGTGAGATGTTGAGCCCGACCAGTGCCATCGCCGGCGCTGGTCTGGCGGACAAGGTGGCGTTGATCACCGATGGTCGTTTCTCGGGCGGCAGCCGCGGGTTCGTCGTGGGCCACATCGCGCCGGAAGCGGCGGTCGGCGGCCCGATCGGGCTGATCCGCGATGGCGATTCGATCACCATCGACGCGCAGTCTCGCGAAATCCAGGTCGCGCTGAGCGATGAAGAGTTGGCGAAGCGGCGTGCGCAGTGGCAGGCGCCGGAGCCGTACACTCGTCGCGGTGTGCTCGCAAAGTATGCTCGCTCGGTCAGCAGCGCCTCGTTGGGTGCGATCACCGACGCTGATGCCTGCGAGAATCACTGAGTACCAGAGATCAACCTGCAGGAATCAACGCCAGATATCAGCCATGGGTCGAGCGATTGAAATTGTCGAGGTGGGGCCGCGCGACGGCTTGCAGAGCGAGCCCGAGATTCTGCCGACCGCCGCGAAACTGGAGCTGATTCAGCGCCTGGTCGCGGCCGGTCTGCGACGCATCGAAGTGGCCAGCTTCGTGAATCCCAAGCGCGTGCCGCAGATGGCCGATGCCGAAGCGGTGATGGCGGGGCTGCCCAAGGTGCCTGGCGTGCAATACGTTGGCCTGGTGCTGAATCGCAAGGGATTCGAGCGTGCCCTGGCCGCTGGCTGCACCGAGGTTGGCCTCGTGGCTACCGCCACCAACAGCTTCGGTGAACGCAATCAAGGGGCGAACATCGAGCAGAACATTCTGAACTTCGAGGAGATCGCGCCGCTGGCTCGGGAAGCGGGCGTGCGAGCGCAGATTACCATCTCGGTGGCGTTCGGCTGTCCGTTCGAAGGCGAAGTGCCGGCATCTCGCGTGGTCGAGATCGCCAGGCGTCTGGCCGCCGCGAAGCCGCTCGAAATTGCGCTTGCCGACACCATCGGTGTTGCGGTTCCGAGTCAGGTCACGGCGCTGGTCGAACAGGTGCGCGCCGCCGTCGGCGACGTGCCGGTGCGTTGTCATTTTCACAATACTCGGAATACAGCGGTGGCGAATGCCTACGCTGCCATCCTTGCCGGCGTGAACACGCTGGACTCGAGCGTCGGCGGCGTCGGTGGTTGTCCCTTCGCGCCCAACGCGACCGGCAATGTGGGCACGGAGGATCTTGTGTACATGTTGTCCCGCTCGGGATACGAGACCGGCATCGATCTGACCAAGCTCATCGAGACCGCAAGGTGGCTGCAAGACCAGCGCGGCAAGCCGGTGCCCAGCATGGTATCGAAGGCGGGCGGATTCCCAGTCGGAACTGTAGCCGCATCAGCCTGATACGTATATTCCTGCCCAAAGAGAACAAACCTCGGAACACACCTGTCCGGGGTTATCTCCGTCTCCTGACTTAAGTTAGTCCTGCCAGAAATTTACTCCGCCGGGGTGCTCATTCTGCTGTTTGACGTACCGGGGCGCGTATACACTCGCGTCATACGAGGCCTCCGAAGTAACCGATTACATCCAACGGCGGATGCCGAGGCCTCCATCACTTTCATGAAGGAGCATCATGACCAAGGCAGTGGACAAGGCGTATCACACCGTACGTGAACGCATCGTGCGCGGCGTGTATCCAGCTTCCTCTCGCATCACCGAATTGGAAGTGGCGGCCGTCGCGGGAGTCAGCCGCACCCCGGTCCGGGAAGCGTTGCGAAAACTCCACGCAGAGGGACTGCTGGAGTTCATTCCTCACCAGGGAGCGATCGTCACCGAGTGGACCCCTGAAGATCGCGAAGACGTGTACGAATTACGAGCCACGCTGGAAGCGTATGGCGCGGCTCGTGCGGCACGTCGCATCAACCCTGAAGGCATCGCCGAACTGCGGCAACTCGCGGAGGATCAGTATCACGAAACCCTGGCGAAGCCCGAGGGCTATCTCGAGCGCGTCGGTATTCTCAACAGCCAGTTTCACCGGCGCATTCACCAGTTCGCGGGCAGCCCGAGGCTGGTGACGGCGCTGGCATCGTTGATCGAGGCGCCGATGATGCTGCGAACTTTCACGACGTATCAGGACGAGGACCTGATCCGCAGCGCGTCGCATCACCTCGAAATCGTGCGTGCGCTGGAAGCGCGCGATGGCGATTGGAGCGCGGCGCTCATGCGGTCCCACATTCTCGGCGCCCGCGGATCGCTGGCCGCCTGACTCGATCGCAACGCGGCTCGTGCGAGTCGGTAAAGGGCGCTGCCTTTTGCCGACTCGCCATTTCGCCGTGGGGCTGACCTTCCTGTACCCCCGGTGCTGCTGGATGACTAGAATGACGGTTCCGTTCACGCAATCAGCAAGGGGATCGTCATGATCAAAGTCGGCGACAAAATGCCCGCGGGCACGTTAACGCATGTCACCAAGGATGGGCCGCAGAAGGTGAATGCCGAGGACTTTTTCAAAGGCCGCAAGGTCGTGCTGTTCTCGGTCCCCGGTGCGTTCACTCCCACTTGCGACGCCAAGCATCTGCCCGGCTTCGTGGAGAAAGCGGCCGACATCAAAGCCAAAGGCGTCGATGTGATTGCCTGCATGGCGGTCAACGACGCGTTCGTGATGAGCGCCTGGGGCAAGTCGCACAACACCGATGGCAAGGTGGAGATGCTGGCGGACGGCAATGCGGAGTACACCAAAGCGCTCGGGTTGGAGATGGATGCCACCGGCTTCGGCATGGGGGTGAGAGGGCAGCGGTTTTCGCTGGTCGTTGATGATGGGGTGGTGAAGCAGGTGAATGTCGAGCAGAAGGGAGAGTTCAAGGTCTCCAGTGCGGAGCATGTGCTGACGCAGCTTTGAGAGGGCCTCGCCCATTGGGCGCGGTCTAAGAGATTTTTCTATTTGGCCGCGCTTCGCGCGGCCATTTTGTTTGCGCCTTCGGCCGCAGCAAGGGCGTCCGCCGCGGCTCTTCCATGGCGTGCCGCGTAGTCGACTTCACGCGGCCGAGTTTGCTGGGCGCGCTCCGCGCGGCACCGCCTTTTCCGCCGCCAGCCGCACTGATCGCCGGTGCTATTCCTCCCAACCAGTCGGTCGCATCAGCCGCCGCGGCGTCCCATGATTGATTCGACCAGTCGCGCTCTTCGCGTGAAGCGCGAGAAACAAAGAATAAAAAAGCCGCTGCGTTATGAGACGCAGCGGCCTTTGCTCTACAGCAGTAAACGGGCTCAGCCGAGCGCTTTTTCCAGTTCCGGCACGACCGTGAACAGGTCGCCGACCAAGCCGATATCCGCCACTTCGAAGATCGGCGCCTCGGCGTCCTTGTTGATTGCGACGATGGTGCGTGCGTCCTTGATGCCGGTCAGGTGCTGGATCGCGCCCGAGATACCGACCGCAACGTACAACTCCGGCGCGATGATCTTGCCGGTCTGGCCGACCTGGAGATCATTGGCGGCATAACCCGCGTCCACCGCGGCGCGCGATGCGCCGACAGCGGCGCCGAGCTTATCGGCGAGGCTGAAGATGATCTTGAAGTTGTCCGCGCTGCCTAGCGCACGACCGCCGGAAACCACGCGCGGTGCGGTCTGCAGATCCGGGCGACCGGTCGCAGCGGCGGAGCGCGAGACGAAGCGAGTGTGAGAGGGCAGCGAAGCAGCAACATTCGCGGCCTCGACGGCGGCACTGCCACCTTCAGGCGCAGCCTGGAACGACGCGGTACGCACAGTGGCGACGAGCTTCTTATCCTGCGGAGCCTCGACGGTGATGATGGCGTTGCCCGCGTACACGGGGCGACGGAATTTATAAGCGCCTTCGGCCGCCATGATGTCGCTGAGCTGACCGACACCGAGCAGGGCGGCAACGCGCGGCATCAAGTCCTTGCCGAACGTGGTCGAAGGACCAAACACGTGCGTGTAGTTCGCAGCGACCGCGGCGACCTGCGGTGCGAGCACGGCAGCCAGCGGCTCGGCATTCGCGGCGTTGTCGACCTTCAATACGGTCTTGACGCCCTGAATCTTCGCGGCTTCGGCAGCGACGGCGGAACCGTCGGTCGCGAACACAGCGATGTCGATCTGCGCGCCTTCGATGGTGCTGGCGCAGGCCACGCACTTGGCAGTGGAGGGATTGAGCTTGCCGCCGGCATGTTCGGCGACGATCAAAATCTTGGCGGTCATCAAACGAGCCCTTTCTGCTTCAACGCGGCGACCAGCTCGCCAACATCCTTCACCATCACACCCTTGGAACGCGCCGCGGGCGGCTCGTACTTGGTGGTCTTGAACTGCGGCGCCGTGTCCACGCCCAGCGAGGCGAGCGCGATGGTGTCGAGCGGCTTCTTCTTGGCCTTCATGATGTCCGGCAACTTCACGTAGCGCGGCTCGTTCAGGCGCAGGTCGGTGGTGAGCACCGCCGGCAGATCGACTTCGATGGTCTCCAGGCCGGCGTCGACTTCGCGCGTCACCTTGGCCTTGCCGCCTTCCAGCTCGACCTTGGAGGCGAACGTGGCCTGCGGACGATCCCACAACGCGGCCAGCATCTGGCCGGTCTGGTTGTTGTCGTCGTCGATGCCTTGCTTGCCGAGCAACACGATCTGCGGATTTTCCTTCTCGATGAGCTTGAGAAAGATCTTCGCGGCGGCCAGCGGCTCGACCGCAGTGTCGGCCTGCACGAGGATGGCGCGATCGGCACCCATGGCGAGGCCCGTGCGCAGCTGCTGCTGGGTATCGGCCGGGCCGATGCTGACGACCACGATTTCGCTGGCGCCGCCTTTTTCCTTGATGCGCAGCGCCTCTTCCAGCGCGATCTCATCGAAGGGGTTGATGCTCATTTTGACGCCGTCGGTCACGATGCCCGTGCCGTCGGGTTTGACGCGTACGCGGACGTTGTAGTCCACCACGCGCTTCAGTCCCACCAGAATCTTGCTCAACGTCGGCTCCGATTAATTGATCGCTTAATTTGCCACTGCAGGCCGCGGCAGCGGCCGGGCACGCTACTTGAACCCACCCCGCTAGTCAATTGAAGCACGTGGGCAAAGGGCGCTGTCGGTGAGGAAAAAGGGCTTTTTGTCCGACATCCGGATCGTGTCTTGCCAGACTCGTCGCGAGAAGTGGAATGCGGTCACGACTCGCCAGGGGTGGTGACCCGGTAAACTTCGCCTCCAGTCCCAGCCCAACGACCACCCAACATGCCCGATGCTCTCGCTCCGCGCCTGAAGTTCGGTGTGATCGCGCCCGCGACCAACACCATCGTGCAGCCGGAATACGACGCCATGCGCCCGCGCGGCGTCACCAACCAGATGGCGCGCGTTGTCATCCCGGATTCGCCGGTCGGCACCGAGAGCGAGTTCGCGGCCATGATGGGGCAGGTACGCAGCTCCATCGAAGGCGCGGTCGATACCGTCATGGCTTGTGCACCGGCCGCGGTGATTGTCGGCATGTCGGCCGAGACGTTCTGGGAAGGCGTCCTGGACGTCAATGCGCTGCAGGCGCATCTGGAAGCCCGCGCCGGCGTCAAGGTGATCCTCGGGGTACAGGCCTGCCAGGCGGCCATCCAGCGCTACGGCGGCATCCGCCGGATCAGCCTGATCACGCCGTACATGCCCTCGGGCGATGCGCAGGTGCGCCGTTCATTCACCGACAACGGCTTCGAGGTGGTGAACCTGCTGGGCCTGAAGTCCAACAGCCCGCTGTTGATGGCGCACGAGCCGCCCGAGCGCCTGCGCCGCGCAGTGCGCGAGGTGGACGACAGCAGCGTCGAGCTGATCCTGCAGGTGGGCACCAACCTGGCGTTTACGGCAGTGGCCGCCGAAGCCGAGCGCTGGCTGGGCAAGCCGGTGCTGGCCGTGAACACCTGCAGCTACTGGCATGCCCTGCGCAGCACCGGCATCGAGGACAAGATCGAGGGATTCGGCTCGCTGCTGAGCGAGCACTGAAGCCCTGTAATCCTCGCTTTCTCATGACTCTGTGCGCACTTTGGGCGCATGGATTCTGTTATCTTTGGGCCGGAAAGTCAGTCAGCCCATACTCCCATGCGTACCATTCGTCCCAGTGCCGGCCTCGCCAACGTGAAATATGAAATTCGCGGCGACCTGGCACGGCGCGCCCACGAAATGGAGCGCCGGGGCTACGACATCATCCCGCTGAACATCGGCAACCCTGGCGTATTCGGGTTTCGCACGCCCGAGACCATGCGCCTGGCGATGATCGAGAACCTCAAGTCCAGCGAAGCCTACTGCCATCAGAAGGGCATCTTCCCGGCCCGTGAAGCGGTGGTGATGCAGCAGCAGAGCCGGGGCGTGCGCGGCGTGAGCGCCGACGAAGTGTTCATGGGCAACGGCCTCAGCGAGCTCATCGACCTGGTGCTGCGCGCGTTGCTGTCGACCGACGATGAAGTGCTGGTGCCCATGCCGACCTATCCGTTGTGGACGGCGGCGGTGAATTTGAATCGCGGCCGCGCCGTGCACTATCCGTGTCTCGAAGAGAATGGCTTCGAGCCCGATCCGCAAGACATCGAGGCGTTGATCACCAGCCGCACGCGCGCCATCGTCGTGATCAATCCAAACAATCCGACCGGCGCCGTCTACTCGCGCGCCACGCTCGAGGCCATTGCACGCATCGCCGAGCGTCATCATCTGGTGGTGTTCTCAGATGAGATCTACGACCAGATCGTCTATGACGACGCCAAGTACGTGCCGATGGCGACGCTCGTGCACAACACGCTGTGCGCCACCATGTCCGGCCTGTCGAAGGTGTATCGGGCCTGCGGCTATCGCGTCGGCTGGGTGTCATTCTCGGGCGATCTCGAGTCGGCGCGTGAATACCTGAACGCGCTCGACAAGCTGTCGTCGCTGCGTTTGTGCAGCAACGTGCCGGGTCAATGGGCGGTGCAGACCGCGCTCGGCGGCTATCAGAGCATCCTGGAGCTGACGCGTCCGGGCGGCCGTTTGTATGAATCGCGCCAGGCCATTCTCGACGGCGTCGCCAAGAGCAAGTACCTGCAGGTGCATGCGCCGCGCGGTGCCATCTATGCGTTCATCGGCGTGAAGGAGGGCGTGCTGCCGAACTTCGACGATGAGCGCTTCGCCATGGATCTGCTGGAACACAAGCACGTGCTGCTCGCGCCAGGCACCAGCTTCAACACGCCCTACAAGACGCACTTCCGCATCACCAACCTGCCACGGCCGGAAGTGCTGGCCGACGTGTTCCAACGCATGGAGGAACTGTTGGACAGCTATGCCGACGGGGCAGAGCCAGTGTCACGCGCGGCGCCGGATCTCAAGGTCGTCCGCACGTCTTCATGAGTTAAGGGGCATTGCGGCTCCATTCTCTTCTCGCCAGTTCCTCTGAAAAAGGGGGCGTCACGGTGCTCACCGCGAGCCGCAGGCTCGCGCACGCGCTGCGGCTGGGCTACGCGCAGTATGCGCAGAGTCTCGGGCAATCCGTCTGGCGTACACCTCGCATCCTGCCGTGGTCGACCTGGCTCGCACAGCAATGGCTGGAGGCGAGGGCCATCGGCACGCACGCGCACCACGCACGTTTGCTCAGCAACGCACAGGCAAACATTCTCTGGGACACGGTGGTCGCCGAGAGCCAGTGGGGCGACCACTTGCTCAATCCCTCGAATGCCGCCCGCCTGGCCGCCCGGAGCTGGCGGCGGATGCAGGAATATCTCATCCCGCTCGCAGCCCTGCACGATAGCGACAGCACCGAAGCCAGAGCGCTGCACGCCTGGTGCAGCGAGTTCTTGAAACGTTGCGCGAAACTGCACGCCATCGACGAAACGCGTCTGCCGCACTGGGCGCACGATGCGAACTTCGTGCCCGAAGAAACATTGGCACTGGTGGGCTTCGACAGCATGCCGCCCTCCATGGCGCGGCTGATCGAAGGTTGGCGCGCGCAAGGCAAGATCGCGGACGTCGACAGCGAGGAGCCACCATCGCGATCGGTGGTGGTGGTCGCGGCTCGCGACGCCGATGATGAACTGGAGCTTGCGGCGCGCTGGGCGCGTGCGCAAATCGCGACAGGCAAGAGCACGGTCGGCGTTGTGGTTGCCGACCTGCAGCAGCGACGCGCTGAAGTGCAACGAGTGTTCGAAGACGTGTTCGCGCCCGGACACCGGGACATTCACGCCGAGACCGCGAAGATTCCGGTAGCGATCGCGGCACCCACGCCGCTTACTTCATATCCCGTTGTCGATGCGGCGTTGCTCATATTGCAGTTCGCTTTGCATGATCGGCCCGCGACGCACGCTGGCCGATTGTTACGAACACCTTTCATCGCTGGCGGAGAATCCGAACAAGATCGCCGTGCCATGGCCGACTTTCGCTTGCGCGAGGACCAACGCGATCGTTGGGACTGGTTCGAGCTGGAACGCTGGGCGGGTGTTACGGGCTGCGAACAGCTGGCGCAGGCCGCGCGCAGCATCGGCGAGCTCATTCGAGGCAAGACCTCGGCGACCGGGGCCAGCGCCTGGGCCGAACGGTTCCATTCCTGGCTGCGTGCAGCCGGCTGGCCGGGAGAACGCTCGCTGAGCAGCGTCGAGCATCAAACCGTGCTCAAGTTTCATGCGGCGCTGGCCGAGTTCGGCACGCTGGACGCCGTAACGCCGCCGCTGTCCGCCTCAACCGCTTTGTCACGCCTGCAGGAGCTGTTGCGCGATACGCCGTTCGAGCCGGAGAGCCACGCGACATCGATCACCGTCATCGATCCCGCAACCGTCGCAGGCATGAAGTTCGACGCAACCTGGGTGATGGGCCTGGAAGCGGCTCGTTTGCCCGAGCCGGTGAATCCCGATCCCTTGCTGCCGGTCGCTCTGCAACGGGCCGCGAAGATTCCGGAGGCCACGGCCGAAGGAGTGCTGCAGCTGTCGCGGGCTCGACTGGCGCGCTGGACCAGCAGCGCACCCGAAGTCGTGCTCAGCTGGCCCCGTCAGGAAGGCGAGGCCGAGTTGCAGCCCAGCCCGATGCTGAGCACGTGGCCGACGATCAAGGGCAGTGACATCGCCATCGCGGCAGTGCGCCCGTTGCGACGGACGTTGTTCGAACAGCGGCCGTTGCTCGAACACTTGCACGATGACTTTGCTCCGAAGCTCACCGGCAGAACGGCGCGCGGTGGATCGATGACGCTGGAATTGCAGTCGCGCTGTCCGTTCCGTGCGCAGGCGCAGATTCGATTGGGCGCCGAGGCTTTGCCTTCGGTGAGTATCGGAGTGGAGCCGATCGATCGCGGCATTATCTTGCACCGAGTGCTCCACGAGATCTGGGGCTGGCTGAGAAATCACGCAGCGCTCTTGTCCATCGATGAAGAGACCCTGGCGGCGCGAGTGCGCGACAGTGCGCATCGCCAAACGTTGAAGGCACTGCAGCCAACTGTGCGCTATCGCGAGCGTCTTGCGGCGTTGGAAGCCAGCAGCGTCGCCCACCAGGTGCTGCAGCTGTTGATGATCGAGAAGCGGCGGCCCCCATTCTCGATGCGTGTCACGGAAACGTCCGAGCCCTATGCCATTGGCGGACTGTCCATCACCTTGCAGCCGGATCGTATCGACGAGCTCAGCGACGGTGGCCATCTGCTCATCGATTACAAGCTCGGCGACTCGCACACGCCGAGACAATGGCTGGACACACGCCCGGGACGCCCGCTGCGGCCGCAGTTGCCTCTCTATGGTTTGGCTCATGCAGAAACATTGCGTGGCCTGGCCTATGTAGTGCTGGCGGCAGGCGCCGTCGAGTATCGCGGCTGGAGTGACGGCGCTTATATTGGCGACGGCATAGCGCCTTACCCATCGGGCATGCGACTCCGCGATGACCATCCGCCCGATTGGCCTTCTCTGATGGATCACTGGCGCAAGACGCTCACGCAACTGGCGGAGAGTTTCGTGGCAGGGCAGGCGGTCGTGGACCCGCTGCTGCCGCAGGAGTGCGCGACCTGTCATCTCGGCGCGTTCTGCCGCATCAGCGAACAGATGCAGAACGAAGACGATTCGGAGCATCATGCCGATGAGTAGCGACGCGGCGGCCCGCAAGCGCGCGCTCGACCCGACGCGCTCCTTCATCGTCCAGGCGCCTGCCGGCTCGGGCAAGACCGAGTTGCTGACGCAGCGCTATCTGCGATTGCTCGCAACAGTCGAGCATCCGGAGCAGATTCTCGCGATCACGTTCACGCGCAAGGCCGCCGCTGAAATGCGCAATCGCATTCTGTTGGCGATCGAAGCGGCGGGTCAGCCCCCCCCGGATTCGGCTCATAAGCTCACCACATGGGAGCTCGCTCGCGCCGTGCGGGCAGCTGACGCGCAGAGAAACTGGAAACTTACCGAGCATCCTTCACGCCTGCGCATACAGACCATCGACGCGCTCAACTCGACATTGGCGCGTCGTCTGCCGGTTCTGGCCGGCACCGGCTCGGCGTTGGAGCCGGCTGAAGATCCGTGGCCATTGTACGAAGAGGCTGCGCGGCACCTCATCGAACGGCTCGGCGACGGATCTTCGGTCGCGCAGCAGCTCGAATCTCTGATCGTGCATCTCGGCAATCGCACCGACATGCTGGCAGAGCTGCTGTGCGAGCTGCTGGCCAAGCGCGACCAGTGGCTGCACCAGATCGTCAGCGCCAGCGCGCACCACAACTTGCGCGCAATGCTCGAACAGACATTACAGGGCGTAATTCGACGTCACCTGGTGTCGCTGTGCGAGTTGCTCAATGACGTGCGGCGTCGGGAGTTGTGGGAACTGACAGTGTTCGCCGCCACCAATCTGCGCGACGCAGCCGGGCTCAACGAAGAGAAGCGCCTGCTGCTGGAGGCATGTAGCAACGCCGCAGCCGTGCCCGGCTCCGAATGTGACACGCTCGACGCATGGCTCGCCCTGACCGGTGTCTTCCTGAAGCGCGACGGGACACCGTACCAGACGGTCACCAAGAAGAGCGGCTTTCCGACCACTCATCCCGCCGAGAAGGAACGAATGCTGGGCTTGCTCGCCGAGATGGCGCAGGACCCGGAGCTGATCGTTCGCCTCTGTGCGCTGCGCACCTTGCCGCGACCGAGTTACTCGGAGGAACAGTGGCGCATTCTCGAAGCGCTGCTCGCCGTGCTGCCGGTAGCAGTGGCCGAGTTGCAACTGGTGTTCCAAGCGCACGGACAGGCGGACTACATCGAAGCGGCGTTGCGAGCCTTGCAGGCCCTGGGTCCGAGCGACGAGCCGACCGACCTGGCGCTGGCGTTCGACTATCGTCTGCAACACCTGCTGGTCGACGAGTTCCAGGACACATCGTTCGGGCAGCTCGATCTGCTGGAACGGCTGACAGCGGGATGGACCGCCGGAGACGGCCGCACATTGTTCTGCGTGGGCGATCCCATGCAGTCCATCTATCGTTTCCGCCAGGCCGAGGTCGGTTTGTTCCTGCAATTGCAACAACACGGGCTGCGCAACGTGCCGCTGGAGCCGTTGCGGCTCACGGCGAATTTCCGCTCGACACGTCCCATCATCGAATGGGTGAACCGCGTGTTTCCGAGCGTGCTGTCGCCGACGGACAATGCCGAGCACGGCGCCGTGCGTTACAGCCCGAGCGTCGCCGCGATCAGTAGCACGCGAGGCGGAGTGAAGGTTCATCCGTCGTTCGAAAAGGATGAACTGCTCGAAGCGCGACAAGTCGTCAGTCTGGTCCGCAAGGGTCTTGCCGAAGATCCGGATGCCACGATTGCCGTGTTGGTTACCGCACGTACACACGTCGGCTTGATCGCCAGCGAGCTGCACGCCGCGAACATCGACTTTCAGGCCATCGAGATCGAAGCCCTGTTGGACCGGCCGGTCGTGCAGGATCTCACTGCCCTGACCAGAGCATTGCTGCATCTCGCGGATCGAACCTCCTGGCTGGCGATATTGCGCGCGCCATGGTGCGGTCTCACGTTGCAAGACCTGCATGCGATCGTAAACAACAATCGCGCATCGACTATCAATGAGCTGCTGGCCCAGGCGCTCGAGAACAGCGACGTGCTCAGCAATGACGGCCGCGAGCGCATCGCGCGCGTGCACTCCATTCTGCAAACGGCGCTGGCTCAGCGAGGCCGACTCTCGCTGCGGGATTGGGTAGAGCGCACCTGGAACGCATTGGGCGGTCCAGCGACGCTGCACAGGCCACAGGACCTGGACGACGCCGATGCCTATCTGCGCCGGCTCGATCAGATCGAGATCGCAGGCGACCTGGAAGATGTCGCGCGTCTCGAACAGCAACTGGACCGGTTGTTTGCTCGCCCCAGGCCCGAGAATCGCGCGCGCGTTGAAGTGATGACCATACACAAGGCCAAGGGCCTGGAGTTCGATGTGGTCATCCTGCCGGCGCTCAATCGCCTGCTGCGCGGCGAGGGACGAGAGCTATTGCGATGGACGCGGATTCCAGGAAACGACGGCGGCATCGTGTTCGCGCCCATCAAGGCCGCGGGCGCCGATGCCGATCCGATGTATCGTTGGATCGAGCTGCTGGAACGTGAGCGTAGCGCTCGCGAGCGCGGCCGATTGCTTTACGTCGCAGCGACTCGCGCCAAACGTGTTCTGCATTTGCTCGGCACGGTGCGCGTCAAAGAAACGGAACAGGGCGCGGTGCTGCAAGAGCCTCGCAGCGGCTCCATGCTGCGATTGTTGTGGCCCGAGGTGAAAGCGAGCTTCGCAGCGGTCGTGCATACCAAGCCGCAACAGGACCTGTTCGCCGCCGCTCCCGCGCCACACGCTCGCCTGCATCGTCTGCCGCTGCCATGGCAACCCCCGGCAGCCGACGACGCCATCATTGCCAAGGCGGTGACTCTCAGCGACCTGAAAACGCAGATCGAATTCGATTGGGCGTCGCAGACCGCGCGTCACATCGGCACGCTGGTGCATCGTGAGCTGGACCGGTTGGTGCGAGCCGGGGCGGGGCACGCGCCTTTATCTCCCAATCGCGCACGTCTGTGTGCGGAGCTTGCCGAGTTGGGCGTGCCGCCCGACCTTTGCGACGCCGCCGTGGATCGCGTCATCGCCGCGATCGGACATACGCTCGCGGATGAACGCGGTCGCTGGCTGCTGGGCCTGTCGTCACCGCTGAGCGACGCGGAATCCGAATTGGCGTTGAGCGGCGTGTTCCAGGGCGAGATCGTTTCGGGTGTGATCGATCGTACGTTCGTGGACGAGCACGGCCTGCGCTGGATCGTCGATTTCAAGACGGGCTCGCACGAAGGTGGCGGCCTGGAGCAGTTCCTCAACGCCGAAGTGCTGCGTTATCGCGATCAGCTGCAGCGCTACGCCCGGCTCATGCGGCTGTTCCGTCCCGACCAGCCGATACGCGCCGCGCTGTATTTCCCGTTGCTGAAGCAGTGGCGGGAAGTGCCGGTGAGCTGAGCCGGGATCGGTGTGAACATCCGGCAAGGCTGACTCAGAAAGAGCCTTCGGTCCCGAACTGACGCCGGCCCTGCGGGTCCGGTGGGCCGAGGATCTCCAGGGCTTGAACCAGATTGCGAGGCGCATCGGGACGCGCGGCAACCAGGGCATCGAGCTTGTAAGTGCGGTCCGGTCGCAATTCGAGCGTGCCGGAAACCTGCAGTGGACCATCGCCTGCATCCGAGATCGCGCCTTGCAGTACCTCGGCCGAAGCAGCCGCCGGATCGAACACGACGCGATAACTGCCGGCCTTGAAGGGATTGCGGGCCGGTCCGGTCAGATCGACGATGTCCAGCGTACCGCCGACTTGCGTCGGCCAGCCATTCTCCAGCGTGAGCTGCGTGAATTTGCCATTGAGCGTGGCGTTCCAGCCACCCGGAATCATGTTGGGCGGAAACGTGCTCAGCGGCAGCGACGCCGTCAGATCTTTCAAACGAACGGTTCCGCCGGGACTGGCGCTGAGCTGGGTCGTGGCAAAGCCGTCGATGCGAGTGACTTTCACATCGGCGCTCAAGCGAGCTGCGAACAACGGCAGCACATGCAGGTCCCATTCGACGCCGCCGATACGGGCACCCTGGATCTGCAGCACTTGCGCGCGGCCATTCCAGATGGTGCCGGACACACCGCCGGCATTGATGCCAGTCGAGCCCAGCCGGGACAGCACCACGCTGGCGGGCAACGTCACCACGGCAAAGACGATGAAGGCGCCCACGCCGAGCGCAACCAGCGGCCAGAGTCGCTTCATAGTGTTGTCGATAACCCGTGTTCTTATACGCCGACGCGCATCAGGACGAGATTGGCATTCACGAGGCCGGGCTTGGCGGTGCGATCGATGGTGGCGGATTCGACGTCGATGGCATGCACCTGCTGGAGCGTGCCCAGGCACACCATCAGTTTGTCGAACTCGGCCGCTTCCAGACGCACGCGAATGCCGCGCTCGCCATTGGGTGTCTGGCCGGTGAGCGAATTGCTGAGGCCGCATTCGCGAGCCGCACGATCGATCAGTACCACCAGCGATTCGTTGCTCGGTCCCGGGCGACTCGGCTGAGCCGCGCTCAGCACGGCGACTTCGCCGGAAACGCTGCGCATCCAGGCGAGATCGCCTTCCTTCTGCGCCACACGATTGGCTTGCGCCTCGACCGCGCTATAGAGCGGGGCGAGAGCGAATACGTAGACCGCCACCACCAGCACCAGAATGGCCCCACCGATGACCACCCAGCGCTCGCGAGGCTGCAGCGAATTGAACTTGTCCTTGAGCTGTTGCATCAGGCGCCCGCCTTCTTGAACTGCAGCCGGCCTTCGACCTTGGAATCGCGCGGATTGGTGGATTGGATCTCCGCCGCAATGCCACGCTCGCCAGCCACCTGCCGGATGCGCTCGAGCGAGTCGACCGATGGAGTGAGCACGCGCAGGTCGGTGACGTTGTCGCGGTAGGAGAGGGCTTCGATATGAGTATTCGGCGCCTGGCTCATCGCCTCGCTCAACATCGCAAGCGCGGTCAACATGCCGCTGGTCGGCCCGGTGCCGCGCAGCTGGGCGAGGACCTGCTCGACCTGCCGCCTTGCTTCGAGAGGGTCGGGCACCGGCGCGCCCGGCAACGACTGCTGAAACGTTTCGGTGATCTGCGCATCGAGCTGGCTTTCGACCTTCTTGTAGTGCACGTACTGCCAGGTCTTCACGCCGATGTGAGTGGCCACGAGCACGGCGGCCAGCACGGCCGCGTAACGCCACGGCGCAAAAGAAACATTCAACTTGGTCTTGACCGCGTACGGTCCCTGCAAGAGGTTCACCGCGCCGCTCTTCATCGCGGCGGGAACGTTCGCGGCCAGCAACGGCAGCGGGCCATCGGGCAGCAGCTTCAATTGCAGGCTGGCGGTGAACTCGCGCAACTCTTCGAGCATCTGGCGCTCGCGCTCGTAATCGTCTTCGGACACGAAGATGGTGACGTGCTCGCGCGCCTCTTCGCCGCTGCCCAGCGCCAGCTGCAAGGCTTCGATCAACGGCTCGACTTCGATGACGGTGCCTGGTTGATTCTCGCGCCGCACGTACAGTCGCTGGCCATCGATGAGCACGGCGATCGCGCCAGTGACCGTGGGCAGCACACTGGTCTCGGCGTACAGCGCGTCACAAGGCAAGCCCGCTGACTGTAGCGCAGCGACCCATTCCTCCATGCGCTTGCGTGCGACTGCCGCGACCGGCGTGCCCGGGCGTGAAGCGCGTTTGCCGACTGCGAAATGCATGTCTTCGACGTCGGCCGCGAGTTGTTCTTCGAGCGCGAACGGCACCACTTGCGCGAGCTTGGCGCCGCTCTTGAGCGGCAACACCGGCTCGGCCAATAAAACATCGGTGCCCGGCACCAGTACGATGGTCTTGCGCCCCGTGGCTTGCGCGGCGGCATCCTCGAGCGAGCCCCACGACACATTGCCCTTGCGGGTACCGTTGCCCTCGACGATCAGCCATTCGGCTTGATACGCGTCCGCCCGCGGCGCGGCCTGGGCAGGGACTTGCGGGGTCTGCGAGGCCGCTTCGGAAACCGCCACAGCTGTCCGAGCGACAGCCATGGGATGCAAGCGGACAACTAGGAGTTCCGGCATCAGAGCGTTCCGTAGCTTCTCAGGATGGGACGGACCTGGTTGGCACCGTCGTTGCGATACAACAGACTGTACAGGGTGAACCGTTGAGTGCCAAGAGTGACCCAGATGGTCGCCAGGAAGTAATTGCTGGTTACACCGACGATGTCGGCCAGCTCCTGTTTCTGCTTCGGGTTCAGTCCCGCCTCGAACTCCTGCTTGTTGGGAAAACAGCGCTGCGCGCGCGTTTCCTTGGCGTTGTCACGCGCCAATGTGAATTGGCGACTGCCTTCCACCAATGCATCGAGCAGCTCCGGCGAGGCAGTGCATAGATTGATGGTGCGCACGTCGGCGGGCAGGGCGGTGACGAACGGCGCGAGCTTGCGATAGCGCTCCGGTCCGAAGTCCGGCAAGGCCAGCAATTCGCTCGCGCGCGTGATCGGCATGTTCGCGGTGCGGTAGGGCGGCGACAGGTTGGTGTACACCGGATCCTCGGCACCGTCGAAACCAGTGGCGTTGGTGTCGCTGTCGATCCAGTCGGCGATCATTTCGGCCCACTTGGTTTCGATCTCCAGCACTTCCAGCAGCCGCTGCAAACGCTCCACCGCCTGCGGATCGATCTTGCCGATGCCGTTGTTGTCGAAGATCACCAGGCTGTTGAGATTGAAACGGCCCTGCAGATCCTCGAGCTGACCTTCGAACTCGCCGCCCACGTCCTCCAGCGGAATGGGAGGAATGGGCGTCGCCCACTCCTCGGTGAAGTCATCGGTCTTGGAGCTCTGCATCTTGTCCCGGCGCAGCGCGTCCGACGCCCAGGCTTCGCCGCCCAACGCGATCTCGAACGATTGATCCAGCGAGAACGTATTGAGGGTGCGACGTTGATCGAGATAGCTCCTGAAACCAACCTCGGCTGCGAGGATGGTGGCCAATGCCACGATCAGCACGGCCATGACCAGCGCCACACCGCGCTCTCGTCGCATGCTGCGCGGAACGCGCGAACGGCTCGCATGCATGGATGCGCGGGCGCGGCTCATCCGGACACCTCGATCAGTCGCTTGATCTCGCCCCAGTCTTCCAGCTCGATGGTGATCTCGACCGCGATGGGACGCAGGCGCATTCCATCGGGTGCGGAGTACCCCAACGGCGGCCACTGCTTGTGCCAGGAGCGATTACCGTCCATAAAACGCAACTCCATGCGTTTGACGCCAGCGAGCAGCACGGCGCTTTCGGGTTCGCCATTCATGGTGCGATCGAGCGCCAGCCAGTATTCGCGCAGCAGCTTGTCGTTCTCGAGACGATACGACACACGCTGCAAAGTAGAGCGCGGTACGCCGGCAGGGTTGCTCCAGCCGGAATGCGTGAGCTCGAGCAGCGATTGGTTGCGATCGTCGGAGCGCAGCGCCGGTATCAGCGAATCTCCCAGCGGCTCGCGCACGGGGCGCGGCTCGAGTGACGCGAAGTCGATATTCAAGCGTTGCATCGCCGATTGAACCTCGCGCGTGCGGCTCGCGCCGGCATTGGCGATATCGCTCTGCTTCACCAACTCGTTGTAACCGCCCATGGCGATCGCGGCGACGATGGCGAAGATGAAGACCGCCACCATCACCTCGACCAGCGTGAAGCCCGCGACGGCGCCTCGCCGCGAACAGTGCTTGCGAAGGTCCGTGGAAATCATGAGCGCGCTTGCTCTGCTCATGACTCGGTTTCCTCCGGCTCCGGCGGCACGACATCACCGGGCTCCAGCGGGGGCGGCGGCGCTGGATTGTCGTCGGAGCCGTCGCGCGGTCGGCGCTGGTTCTGGCCACCGCTTCTGCCAGGGCCGCCTTGCGGCGCAGCCTGCCAGTTGATGAGCGTCGTGCCCGGCGGTGCGACCGCCTGACCGTAAAACCCGGTAATGAAGGCGAGCGAGCTGGTCTCGGGCGCGTCCGATGGCCGCACCCGTATTTCGATGCGGCGAATCGATTCGACCGGCGTCTGTTTCACTTCCATGGTCCAGCGCCAGTCGCGTCCCGCCATTTCGACTTCATCGGAAGACTTGTCGATGGGCGGCGGACCGGGCTGCAAGCGCACCTCGGTGAGCTTGTTCATCGCGATCCAGTGCGCCAGCGTCTTCTCGCGCATGTAGAAACTGGTGTTGGCCGTTTGACTCACCGTCTGAATGACGGCGAGCATGCCGAGGCCGACGACGACCAGTGCCACCAGCACTTCGATCAATGTGAATCCGCCGAGCCTGCGTCGTGGCGCGCGTGCCTTGCTCATGATCTCGGACTCCCTGTCGCTTCCACCGGTGGCTTGGTCTGCAGCAGCGGCCCCCATTCTCTGCGTTCGTCACGAACCTCGACGCGCAGATCGTTGTTCGCAAGCCCGGTCACGCGCCACAGCGCCGGGGCGCCTTCGCGTTCGATCTCCAGCTCGAAGGGCATGACTTCACCGCTGGACAACACCAGGATGTGCGGCGGGGCCCTGTTGTTCTCATCCTTGTCGCCACGATCGGGCAGGGTGGGTTTCAACACGACTTCACGCGACTCCAGGCGCAGGCGAAAGCGCAGTCCTTCGGGAATCTCGCGTTGCGCGAACAGCTCGTCGCCCTCGATGAGTTGCCACTCGTTCCTGCGGGTATCGAGGCGCAGATATTCATAGTCGCTGGCCGCCACATAGATGCCGATGTCCTCGGCCTGCAACTCCGCTTCTTCGCGCGCCTGCTGCAGCACTGTCCAGAAACGTCGGGCCTCTTCCTCGGCCTGGCGGTCGCTTCCCAGCACACCGAACGACAGCACGGCCATCGCCACCATGACCCCGACGACGACCAGCACGACGAGCAGTTCCAGCAGCGTGAAGCCGCTGTGCAGCTCGATCCGGCGGCGCGGGTTGCGGGTGTGGATAATAGGAGGCCTACCGATATGCGTAAGGCGCCGGATCATAACAAAGCAGATCGAACCCATGAGTGACGGCTTGTCCCGGCCCGCTCTTCGGACTTCGCGGCGCTTCCGACAATGGATGTCCGGGCCTGGCGGGTCCGGAAAGCATTCCGGAGCATGGCTGCTTGGACTCCTGTTGCTCGCAGTGGTTCTGTTGTCGCTACTTGGCGAAACCGCCCGCTCGGCGCTGCGCTACGAACGCGAGGCGGTGCTGCAAGGAGAATACTGGCGGTTGCTGACAGGGCACCTGGTTCACGGCAACACCCAGCACCTGATCCTGAACGCCGCGGGGCTGGGGCTGATCGCGGCGCTGTTTCCGCACGATTATTCGTGGCGGGCATGGCTGCTGATTGCGCTATTCAGCCTCCTGGCCATCGATGTGGGATTTGTCTTTTACGAGCCACAGTTGGCCTGGTACGTGGGCCTGTCGGGAGCGCTGCACGGGGCGCTGGCCGCTGGCGCCATCGCCTGGTGGCGCCACGAATCCAAGGCGCTGGCCGCGGTTCTGACCGCTATTTTTGCCGGAAAACTCGCCTGGGAGCAGTGGCACGGAGCGCTGCCGCTGTCGGGCGGCCTGCCGGTGGTGGTGGACGCCCATCTGTATGGTGCTTTGGGCGGCGCCCTGGCCGGACTCATGCTGTGGTTGCAGGCCCACAGGCAAGTAGCCGTAAAGTCAAGGATCTAGCCGCGGCGATTGTGATCGCTATAATCGCGCGCCGCATAAGCCTGGTGGGCCGCAAGCGGCCCGTAACCAGTGTAGGAGCTCAATGACTTTTGCCTTCGTATTTCCCGGTCAGGGATCGCAGTCGGTCGGCATGCTGGCCGCGCTGGCGAGTGCCGAGCCGTTGGTGCAGGAAACCTTCGCCGAAGCGTCCTCGGTGCTGGGCTATGACCTGTGGCAGCTGTGCCAGCAGGGGCCGGAGGATCAACTGGGCTCCACCGAGCGCACCCAGCCGGCGATGCTGACGGCCGCGGTCGCCACCTGGCGCGTCTGGCGCAAGCATGACGGTCCCATGCCGGCGGCAATGGCCGGGCATAGCCTCGGCGAGTATTCGGCGCTGGTGTGTTCCGGCGCGCTGGACTTCAAGACCGCGGTGGCGCTGGTGCAGTTTCGCGGCCAGGCCATGCAGGCTGCCGTGCCCCCCGGGCAGGGCGCGATGGCTGCCATCCTCGGCGTCGACGATGCGGACGTGGAAGCAGCCTGTGCCGAAGCTACAGCCGCCGGTGCCGCCGGTGAAATCGTGCAGGCAGCCAACTTCAATTCGCCCGGACAAGTCGTGATCGCAGGCAGCGCGGCCGCCGTCGACCGTGCGATCGAAGTGCTGAAGGGCAAGGGCGCAAAGCGCGCCATCAAGCTGCCGGTCAGCGTGCCTTCGCACACTGCATTGATGCAGCCGGCAGCCGAGCGGCTGGCTGAGAAGTTACGAGGCATTACTTTCGCGCAGCCGCAAGTGCGCGACATCTACACCGTCGACGTCAAGACCCACCAAGGCCCGGACAGCATCCGCCAGGCCTTGGTGCAACAGTTGGTCAAGCCGGTGCGCTGGACCGAAACGGTGCGCGCCATCCTGGCCGGCGGGGCCAAAGTGCTGGTCGAGTGCGGCCCGGGAAAGGTGCTGACCGGCTTGAATCGACGCATCGACAAGAACAAGGATATCGGCATGCTCGCCATCGAGGATCCCGAGTCGTTACAAGCGGCGCTGGCCGCCTGCCGGAGTCAGTCATGAGCGAGACACTCTCCCAGGATGTGGCGCTGGTCACCGGCGCGTCGCGTGGTATCGGTCGAGCCATTGCTGAACAGCTGGCGCGCAACGGCGCGACAGTGATCGGCACGGCGACCACCGAAGCCGGCGCCCAGGGCATCACCGATTGGCTCGCCGCGGGCAACTACAAGGGCCGCGGTATCGTGCTGAACGTCGCCGACGCCACCGCCAGCGAAAGCGCTTTGAAAGACATCGAAGCGAAGGAAGGCGCGGTCACCATCCTGGTGAACAATGCAGGAATTACCCGTGACAACCTGCTCATGCGCATGAAGCAGGAAGAATGGGACGACATCATGAACACCAATCTCGCCTCGGTGTTCAGGCTGTCCAAGGGCGTTCTTCGCGGCATGATGAAGGCCCGCCGCGGCCGCATCGTGAACATCGCCTCGGTGGTCGGAGTGATGGGCAACGCCGGGCAGACCAACTATGCCGCCGCCAAGGCCGGCATCATCGGCTTTTCCAAGTCTCTGGCACGCGAAGTCGGCTCGCGCGGCATCACGGTGAACGTGGTGGCGCCGGGTTTCATCGCGACCGACATGACCGCCAAGCTGCCAGCCGAGCAACAACAGCAGCTGAGCGCGCAAGTTGCGTTGGGGCGACTGGGTTCCGTCGAGGATATTGCCCATGCTGTGGCGTTTCTTGCGTCGCCACAGGCGGGTTACATCACCGGCGAGACGCTGCACGTCAACGGCGGCATGTACATGATCTGAATCAAGCGGCTTGGCGCCGATTTCGTCAGAATTTCGCAAATGTTGGCCCCACCGGGCTTCTAACTTAGAATACGCCCCCCGTGCGACCCCACCCATGAACAAAAAGGGTCGGTCTCGAGCGAAGGGTTTAAGCACCTCATAGAGGACTCGTACACAATGAGCAGTATTGAACAGCAGGTCAAAGCCATCGTCGCCGAACAACTGGGGGTGAAAGAGGAAGAGGTCACCAACGACGCTTCCTTCGTCGACGACCTGGGCGCGGACTCGCTCGACACGGTTGAGCTGGTCATGGCGCTGGAAGAGGAGTTCGAGACCGAGATCCCGGACGAGGACGCGGAGAAGATCACCACCGTGCAGCAGGCGATCGATTACATCACCGAGCGCCGCAATCAGGCCTGACGGGCCTGCAGGCGCGGGCTGCGCCATCGCTCAAAGCACAAGGAAGGCCGCACACTCACGGTCTTCCGCCAATTGCCCCTCCATGTTCCGATCCTTTCCGTTCACGTCCATCGAAGTCACGCTTGTGAGGTAGCTGTTTGTCCAAGCGACGCGTCGTCATCACTGGTCTGGGCATCGTTTCTCCCGTCGGCTCGCAGGTCGATACGGCGTGGCGCAACGTGCTCGAAGGCAAGAGCGGCATCGTGCCGATCACCCGTTTCGATGCCAGCGCCTTCCCGGTGCGCTTTCATGGTGCGGTGGCGGGTTTCGAGGCGGAGAAATATCTGCCGGCGAAACGGCTGCGGAACATGGATCCGTTCATGCACTACGGCTATGCCGCCGCGGTGGACGCCTTCAAGGACTCGGGCTTGGAGGTCACCGCCGAGAACTCGCCTCGCGTCGGTGTGGCGATGGGCGCCGGCATCGGCGGCCTCGACACCATCGAGGAGAATCATGCCAAGTGGATGGAGACCAAGAGCCCGAAGCGCATCTCTCCATTCTTCGTGCCCGGCAGCATCATCAACATGATCTCCGGCCACATTTCCATCGATTTCAAGCTCACCGGACCGAACATCGCCACGGTCACCGCGTGCACGACCTCGACTCACTCGATCGGTCTGGCCATGCGTTTGATCCAGTACGGCGATGCCGACGTGATGATCGCCGGCGGTGGTGAGATGGCGACCACACCGCTGGGCCTCGGCAGCTTCTGCCAGGCACGCGCGTTGTCGACTCGTAACGATGATCCCGCGGCGGCGAGCCGTCCGTGGGACAAGGATCGCGACGGCTTCGTGCTGGCCGATGGCGCCGGCTCGGTCGTGCTCGAAGAGTACGAGCATGCGAAGAAGCGCGGCGCGCGCATCTACGCCGAGCTCGTCGGCTTCGGCATGAGCGGCGATGCGCATCACATCACCGCGCCGCCGGATGACGGCGAGGGCGCTCGCCTTGCCATGGCGAACGCACTGAAGGACGCGCAGCTCAACCCGAGCGAAGTGCAGTATCTCAATGCGCACGCCACCTCGACCGATCTGGGCGACAGGGCCGAGACCATCGCCATGAAGCGCTGCTTCGGCGATCACGCGTCCAAGCTCGCGGTCAGTTCCACCAAGTCCATGACCGGCCACCTGCTCGGGGCCGCCGGTGTGGTGGAAGCGATTTTCTCGATCCTCGCGATCCGCGATCAGGTCGCGCCGCCGACCATCAACCTGGACAATCCCGGCGAAGGTTGCGATCTCGATTACGTTCCGAAGGTCGCGCGGCAGATGCCGATCAAGGTGGCTTTGTCGAATTCGTTCGGCTTCGGCGGCACCAACGGCAGCCTGATCTTCAAGAAGCTCGACTGAGCTGCCGTGCGCGGCCAGGAGTCGCCCACGCCTCTCTCGATCGACCGGCCGCCGTTGCTCCGCCCCGTCAGCGCCGATCCGTCGGCGCTGCTGGCGTTGCATGCCGCGTTCCCCGATCGCTATCCAGCACTGTTCGAAAGTGCCGCAGCCGGCAATGCGGCCACTCGCTTCGACATTCTTTTCGCTCATCCACAAGCTCGGCTGTCGCTACGTGCTGATGGCACGCTGAACTTCAGCACGGGCTCGAACGACAAGCGTTTTCTCCCGGCGCTGGATCGTTGGTGGCAAAGCGAGCGATCAAGCGCGACGGCCGGCCTCGATCTGCCTTTTACCGGCGGCTGGCTGCTCTACCTCGGTTACGAAATGGCGGGCGAGATCGAGCCGCGACTGCATTTGCCCTTGCCCAAAGCCGGGCCGATCGCATCCGCCGTGCGCATTCCCGCCGCGATCATCCATGAGCGCAACAGCGGCAAGTCCTGGCTGCTGGCCGAGGCGGGATTCGAGCCGCTGCTGGCTGGCATGGCTCGAGACCTTGCGCATCTTCCAGCGCTGATCCCGGCCACAGTGCCTCTGGTTACGGGCGGCGTGGAGGAAGAGGAGCCTGACAGATATCTGCGCAGTGTGACGCGCGCGCTCGAGTACATCGCCGCTGGCGACATCTATCAGGCGAACCTGTCCCGCGCCTGGTCGGCGCGTTTGACGGCAGGAATCACTCCCCAGCATCTCTATCAACGCCTGCGTCAGACCAACCCGGCTCCTTTCAGCGGGATCGTGCGGTTGGAGGACATCACCGTCGTCAGTTCCTCGCCCGAGCGCCTCGTGTCCGTGCGCGACGGGCACGTGTCGACTCGACCCATTGCAGGCACGCGGCCGCGAGGCCAGACTGCCTCGGCCGATGTCGATCTCGCGCGTGAGCTGCACGCTCATCCCAAGGAGCGGGCCGAGCACGTGATGCTGATCGACCTGGAACGCAATGATCTGGGGCGAATCTGCGAAGCGGGGACCGTGAAGGTCGACGAGCTCATGACCATCGAGTCGTATGCGCACGTCCATCACATTGTCTCCAATGTGAGCGGCCAGCTGCGCGCCAACGTGACGCCCGGCGAAGTTCTCGGCGCGGTGTTTCCTGGCGGCACCATCACCGGCTGCCCCAAGGTCCGGTGCATGGAAATCATCGCCGAGCTCGAAGGCACGGCACGCGGCGCGTACACGGGCTCGTTCGGTTATCTCAACCGCGACGGCAGCATGGACATGAACATCCTGATTCGTACGCTGGAAGTGGCGGGCGATCAACTGACCGTGCGCGCTGGTGCCGGCATCGTTGCCGATTCAGTGCCGGAGCGCGAACTGGCGGAGACGCGCGCCAAGGCTCGCGGTGTGCTGCGAGCCTTCGATGCCGATACCGAAGGTGGCAAGCGATGACACTCGCAATGCTGATCAATGGTCAACCATCGAAACTGCTACGTGCCGACGATCGCGGCCTGCAATATGGCGATGGATTGTTCGAGACCGTGTTGCTGGCGCACGGCCGGGTTCGTTTTCTGGACGATCATCTGCGTCGCCTGTTCGCCGGTTGCGATCGCTTGGGCATCAACGCGCCGGACGCAGCCACTTTGCGAGGCGAGATCGCGCAGGTCACAGCCGGCCGTGACCGCGGTGTGCTCAAGATCATCGTGACGCGAGGCGCGGGCGGGCGTGGTTATCGTCCCAGCAATGCGATGGCGAGCACTCGCGTGGTCGCGCTGTATCCTTTCAATCCATCTCCGCAGGCAGGCTTGCGTTTGCGTTGGTGCGAGATCCGACTCGGTCGTAACGCACGCCTGGCGGGCATCAAGCATCTCAACCGGCTCGAACAGGTGCTGGCGCAAAGCGAATGGCAGGAAGGCGAGGCGGACGAGGGCGTCATGTTGGATACCGAAGGTGAGGTCGTCTGCGCCACCTCGGCCAACGTGTTCGCGGTACGCGATGGCGTGCTGGTCACGCCCGATCTGCGATTCTGCGGTGTGCAGGGTGTGATGCGTGCCCAGGTTCTAAAAGCGGCCGCCAGGCTACGGTTGACGGCAAGCGAGGAGCCGCTGTGGCCGCACGACCTCGAGACGGCGAGCGAGGTGTTCATCACCAATGCCGTGCGCGGCATCCGATCGGTGGCGTCGCTCGATTCGTTGCAATGGAGCGAGACCGGTGTGGCCACGCGCATGGCGAACGCATTGTCGCTGAGCGAGCCGTAAAGGAATGAATTTGTAAATGCGAACGCTGCTGCGTCTGTTGGGTGTTTTGATTCTGCTGGGCATCGTCGCTACCGCAGCCCTGGCGTGGTGGGGCCACCGCTGGCTGCAGACGCCGATTGCAACGCTGACCGAGCCGACCATCATCGAGATACGCAAGGGCGCGTCCCTGCGCACGGTCGCCAGCAGTCTCAACGACCAGAACCTGCTCGATCAGCCGCAGATCTGGACGGCCTGGGCGCGCATCACCAAACGTGCGCATTCGCTGAAAGCAGGCGAGTACCAGTTGTCGCCCGGACTGACGCCCAGCGGGCTGCTCGATCTGCTCAACTCCGGCGAGGTGCTCCTTCACAGCATCACCTTCATCGAAGGTTCGACCTTCAACGACATGCGCAAAGCGCTGGCGCAATCGCCAACGATCGTGAGCGAGTACGGCGAACGCAGTGCCCAGGACGTGATGCGCGCCTTGGGTCAGCCCGATGTGCATCCGGAAGGCCAGTTCTTCCCCGATACGTATCGCTACCCGCGTAACACTACGGACATCGAGCTGCTCGGCATGGCTTTCAGGCGCATGCAGCAGGAGCTCAAGTCGGCGTGGGAGTCGCGAGCCAAGGACTTGCCGCTGGCGACACCCTACGAGGCGCTGATCCTGGCTTCCATCGTCGAGAAGGAAACCGCGCTCGATTCCGAACGTCCGCAGATTGCGGGCGTGTTCGTGGAGCGGCTGCGACGAGGCATGCGCTTGCAGACCGATCCCACGGTCATCTATGGCATGATGGCTTCGTACGACGGCAACATTCGTCGCACCGACCTGCTGCGAGACACTCCATACAACACGTACACGCGCGCCGGCCTGCCGCCGACGCCGATTGCATTGCCCGGACTCGACTCCCTGCGCGCTGCCGTGCAGCCCGAGATCACCGGCGCCTTGTTCTTCGTGGCCACCGGCGATGGCGATGGCAGCCACTATTTCTCGCGCACGCTGGCGGAGCACAATGCAGCCGTGAAGCGTTATTTGAAAAAGCTGCGGAGCAGTTCGAGCCCGGTGCAAAGCAAGTGACCCCCGGCGCGTTGGTCGGCCACAGAATGTTTCTTATGTGAGTCATGGCGAAGAAAGACGAACAACCCGAGGTGCAACCGCTGCCAAGCCCACGCTTGCTGCCGTGGCATTCGGCTGCGGCCACGCAGTTGCGTCAGGCGTGGGCAGCGAATCGGTTGCCACACGCCATTCTCGTCCAGGGGGCCGATGGGCTCGGCAAAGGCTCCTTTGCGGCTTGGCTATCCGCGGCTGCACTTTGCGAACAGTCCGTGGACGGCAAGCTCGATGTGTGTGGAACCTGCGCGAGCTGCGCGCTCATCAAGGCGGGCTCGCATCCTGATCTGTATTGGGTTGCGCCGGAGGCCGACAAGACCCAGTTGTCCGTGGATCAGGTGCGCGCGGCGTGCGAGAAGCTTTCCAAGACCAGCTTCCGGCAAGGCTACAAGGTCGCCATCCTCGAACCTGCGCATCAGATGACGCTGGGCGCGGCGAACAGCGTGCTCAAGACGCTCGAAGAACCGTCGCCGGGCAGCTTGCTCGTTCTGCTGACATCGCGTCCCTCGGGCCTGTTGCCTACGGTGCGCAGCCGCTGTCAGAAACTCACGATCGCGCGTCCGTCCACTGCAGAGGCCATGGCGTGGCTGCAGAACGAGGCCGGCAAGTCGGTGTCGCCCGCGCTGCTCGCGTTCAGTGGCGGGGCGCCGCTGCGAGCACTGTCGTACGCGGACGGGCGATTCGACGCGTTGAACCAGCACATGCAGAAATCCCTGCGGGATTTGCTGAGCGGCGACGCGGATGTGACCCAGGTCGCGGCGGAATGGGACGACTCCAAGGACAAGGATGCGCTGATCGATCGGCTGGTATGGCTGGACCTGTGGCTGTCCTCGCTGGCCCGGACGGCGATTGCGGGAACTGACGATCGGGTCACGTTCCCAGGGGGACCTGCGCCCTTGCCAAGCCCGTCGCGGCCGTTGAACATAAGCGCGCTCTACAGCATGGTGGACCGTACGCGGGCCTTGAAGGCACAACTGGCCCGTACCGCGCTCCAGCGCGAGCTGGCGGTGGAATCATGGCTCATCGCGCTGCTGGAAGCGCTCGCACCCTCCAGGGGTGGAGCGCCGGTGGCACGCGCGGGCTGAGCACGTTCACACAACAGGCTGGCAAGGGTCGAGTAGTATTCAGAGTCGTTCGGAATTGCAGTCGAAATCGCCGTCGGAACCAACAGTGTGATGCGTCAACCAAGCAGCAAGCCCGGTCTGCTGACTCTCACGATCAAGGACAAGAGCGCCTTGTATCTGGCCTATATGCCGTTCGTGAAGAACGGCGGCCTGTTCATTCCGACCAACAGCAACTACCGGCTCGGCGACGAAGTCTTCATGCTGCTGAACCTGATGGGCGAGGACGAGAAGCTGCCGGTGGCCGGCCGCGTGATCTGGATGACGCCCAAGGGCGCGCAGGGCAAGCGCACCGCCGGCATCGGCGTGCAGTTCAGCGAGCAGGATCGGGGCAACACCCAGCGCAAGATCGAGAGCTACCTGGCCGGCGCTCTCGGCGGCGATAAACCCACGCACACGATGTAAGCGCGGGCGCTCTCCAGCTTCAGCGTTTCAGACCCGCGGCACCCAGGCCGCCCTTCAACACCGACGCATTCAAATCCCGCTCGGCCAGGATGTAAGCCGCCGCGGAGCTGCGCCTGCCGGTGTCGCACACCGTGACGTAGTGAACCTTGGGGTCCAGCTGTTTCAATTTCAGCCGGATGAAATACAGCGGCAGGTTCAGCGCGCCTTCCAGGTGGAAGTTCTCGAACTCGCTCGGCAGCCGCACGTCGAGCCACTTGCCGCCCTTGGCGATGATGGCGTTGGCCTGCTCGAGCGTCACCCAATTCAGCATCGGCTCGTTGAGCAGAGTACGGAAATCGTCTTTCGCCAGGCGCATCAGCGCGCCGTCGGTGAGCATGGTGATGTTGGCGTTGCGCTTGGCGTCGGCGATCAGCGCCTCCTCGCCGAAGGTGTCGCCCATGCCCAGCTCGGCGAGCTTGATGCCGGCGCGATTCAACGGCGTCTCGCGTGTCACCTGGCATTTGCCCTTGACGATGACATAGAAGTAATCGCCGTCGTCGCCTTGCTTGATGATGACGTCACCGGCCTTGGCATCGACGCGCTGCATGCGCATGAAGATGGCCTGGATGTTGGCCGGGGGAATGCGATGGAACGCCTTGGTCTGCAGCAGCGTGGTCATCCAGTCGTCGCTGGAGGCCTGCTCGGCGCCCGAGCTCAGCTCGCCCACTTCGTACGAGCCGGTCTGGTCCCAGGTGAGCATCATGTCGAGCATGTCGCTGTCGATGGCGAGGAACTCGACGCGATCGGAGATGGCGCGGGCGGTATAGCGGCGCGGCGTGAAGGGAGCGATGGCACTGCGCGCTTCAGGGGAGCCGGCGCGCAGCACGCTAACGGGGCGATCGTCCCGCAGCAGTTCCAGGGCTCCACTCACCAGGTAAAAGGTCCGCTTGTCGCTGTCGCCTTCCTTGAACAGCACGCGTCCCGCGGGCAGCTCGCGCAGCACGGTTTTCCGCGCCAGCGACTGCAGGTTTTCGGATTTCAAACCGTCAAGCGGGGAAAATTGCCGAAGCAGGCCAAGATCGAGCGGCTTGCTCTCCATGGGTCTCCAATGTCGCAGGGATCGTTGTCCGGGCAACGCGACCGGGGAAGGGAGGCCGGCAGCGATGGGCTCGGAGTATCTGCCGGATGGTAGCACAGCCGAATTAACGGCAAGACCGCGCTAAAATGGCTAATTAGCGCAGTAAATCCCACCCTTCGTCCGGCGCAAAGCGATCTCCGTGCAGCCGCTGCAACTCTTGCAGGCGCGCGACGATGGCATCGACCCCGCGAGTGCGGGCGTATTGGAGCGGACCGCCCCGGAAGGGCGCGAAGCCCGCGCCGAAGATCACGCCGGCGTCGATGAGGTCCGCATCCTCGACGATACGCTGCCGCAGCACGGCCACCGCTTCATTCACCAGAGGCAGCAACAGGCGATCCTGCAGATCATCCGGCGCCGTCTGGCCCGCCGTCTCCGGCTTCACCGGCTTGTCGTTCTGCCAGACATAGAAGCCCTCGCCGGTTTTCTTGCCGAACTTTTTCTGCGCGTGGCGGGTCGCCAGCACCGGCGGCACTTCGGAGCCCGCTTCGAAGAACACCTTGCCGACGCTCATGACGACATCGAGCCCCACCACGTCGGCGAGCTCGATGGGCCCCATCGGCATGCCGAATTCCTCGGCAGCGCGGTCGATCAGAGGCAGTGGAATCCCTTCCTGCGCGGCGCGCACGGCCTCACTGAGATAGGGCATCAGCACCCGGTTCACGAGGAAGCCTGGAGCGCTCCGGCACGCAATCGCGAGCTTGTCGATCTGCCGCGCGAACGCGAGCCCGGCCTGCACCTGCTGCGGCTCCGTGTTCTCGCCGTAAATCACTTCGACCAGCGGCATGCGCGCCACCGGGTTGAAGAAGTGCAGCCCGATGAGGCGCTCCGGTTTGCTGAGCTTCTCGGCCAGCTGCTCCAGCACGATGCTGGAGGTATTGGTGGCGAGCACGGCATTCGGTTTGAGTTGCGGCTCGACTCGGGCGTACAGCTCTTGCTTGGCTTCGAGGTTCTCGAAGATGGCCTCGATCACCAGATCGGCCTGCGGCACGCCTGCGCCGGGGACATCGGCCTTGAGACGAGCCATGACTTCATCGCGCTTGGCCGGGTCCGGATAGCGCTTCTCGAAAAACTTGCGAGCGCGCTCCATGGCGGGCGCGACATACTTCTCCTCGCGATCCTGCAACGTTACGGTCAGACCGCGAGCCGCGCACCAGCTGGCGATGTCGCCGCCCATGACACCGGCGCCGATGACATGCACGTGTTTCATCCGCTCGCCGCTGCTCTTGCCCGCGGACTTGAGTCGTTCCTGCAGGAAGAACACTCGCACGAGATTCCGCGACGTTGGCGTGCATAGCAGATGCGCCATCGAGCGCGCTTCGGCCTCGTAGGCACGGGTGCCAGCGCTTCCGTACTCCTGCCACAACTCGATGAGCTCGTAGGGAGCAGGGTAGTGCTCCTTCCGAGCGCGCTTCGCCACCTGCTTGCGCATTTGCCCGGCAAGGATGGGCCGCGCCAAGCCGGAGTTCAGCAATCGATTCTTCAGCGGCGGCTTGTTCAGCGGCGGTGGATTCAGTGCCACCTGCCGAGCTACATCTTTCAACTGTGCTGGAGGCGCGAGCTTGTCGACCAGCCCCATTTGCAGCGCCTGCTTCGGGCGGACATGCCGACCGGTCAGCATCAAATCCATCGCGGCAATGGGGCCCGCGAGCTGCACGGCTCGCACAGTGCCACCGAGGCCCGGATGCACGCCGAGTTGGACTTCGGGAAAGCCCAGCGTCACCGACGGATCATCCGCCGCCACGCGATACCGGCACGCGAGCGCGACCTCGAGCCCGCCGCCCAGTGCAAAGCCATTGATGGCCGCGACGGTGACGCAGCGAAGTGCCGCGAGCTTGTCGATGACCAGCTGACCCTGGCGGATCATGTCATACGCCTGGTCCGGCGACTCGATGCCGACGAAACCCTTGATGTCGGCGCCAGCGATGAAGCCGTTCTTGGCCGAGCTGACGATCAGCGCCTTGGGTGGCGTCCGGTTCAAAGCGGTGAGGATGGCGTCGAGCTCCTCCATCACCTCCCGCGACAGGCTGTTCACCGCAGCGTTGGCCTTGTCGATGATCAGCCAGGCGACGCCGTCCGCTTCGATCTGCAAGCGCCAGTGTTGCGCGCTGCTCGCAGCAGAGGTGGCTTCGGTCATGCTCGGCTCCCGCAGTTCTTGTTACGTTCGCGGTCGGATGTTGAAGTCGCAGATCAGCGGCCGGTGGTCGGAGAAACGCACGTCCGGCACATCGAATTGGGTCACTTCGATGCCGTTGGAATACAGCACGAAGTCCAGTTCCTTGCGCGGCTTGTGGCTGGGGTAGGAGGGCAGGCCCAGCCGGTTGGCGCTCTTCAGGCCCGAGGCTTCCATGAACAGGTAGATCTCGTGATCGCCCCAGAAGGTGTTGAAGTCGCCGGCCACGATCACCGGCTTGCTGGCGCGCTTCACCAACTCGTGCAGGTGGCGCAGCTGGTCGTGGCGAT
The DNA here is from genome assembly GCF_036406195.1 of Steroidobacter sp. GTDB lineage: Bacteria > Pseudomonadota > Gammaproteobacteria > Steroidobacterales > Steroidobacteraceae > Steroidobacter. Next base: position 2,496 of record NZ_DASWVW010000048.1, on the reverse strand, counting down.
GGCGGAACTTCAGCGACAGGTGCACCAGGAAGATGGCGCATTCCTCCAGCTCCAGCTCGATGATCAGCCGCTTGATGCCGGTCTCGAAGTAGTGGAAGCGCTCGCCCTCGACGCGCGGCGCCGCCAGGAAGGCGTTGCCCTGTTTGCGAACGATGGGCATCAACTGGTTGATGGAGGCCGTGCCGTATTTACACTGGTAGGTGGAGTAGTGGCCGAGCGAGTCGGCGATCTGCTTGGCCTGGTTCACCAGCCCCGAGCGGATCGAGCCGGTGTCGATCTCGATCAGCCCGACCAGGTCCGGATCGAGCGACTTGAGCCATTGGGTGATGTTGTTCAGGACGCTTCGATTGCTGCGCAGGTAACCCGCGCCGGGCACCGGCAGGTGGAAGGCCGGGCCGAAACCGGTGGCATACCGGATGTTGTACAGAACGAAGCGCATCGTGTTGGCGTCAGCTCGAATCGGCGTATGAAGCGGCGTGGTCAGGGGCTGTTCGACGGACTGTTTAACGGACTGTTCGACGCAATCGGACGCGCCGGCGCCCGCATTGCGGATCGGCACGGCGGGGCCGCATTCTACAGCAGCATTATGGATTAGAATGGGCGCCTCCATCGCGACGGGGAGCCAAGCTCAAGTGGGCAGCATTTCTCAACACGATCCGGTGCGGCTGTTCGTCAGCCACGCGTTCGAGCCCTCGGACGATTATCACCGGGTGTTCGAGTATCTGGAGAGTTCGCACAATTTCTACTATCGCAACTGTAGCAATCCGGACTTCCCCAGCAACTCGCGCGAGGCGATGAAGGACGAGTTGCGCAAGCAGATCAACTTGGCGGAGGTGGTGATCGTTCCTGCGGCGCTGTATCAGCGGCACCGGGAGCTGCTCGATTTTCAGCTCAACTGCGCCAAGGGCCTGGACAAGCCGGTCATCGTGCTGGAGAAATTCGGCGTGAAGGAGAAGGTGCCGGTGCAGCTCGAAGCGCTGGGCGACGAAATCATCGAGTGGAACGAGCGCACCATCGCGGACGCCATCCGGCGCCAGGCCCGTCACGAAGACACAGCCCGCTGGGACACCATCGATTTCAAGCTGGATTGAGGGCGCTTGAAAGGCCGCGAGGCCTTCGAGCGCGGCTAGTCCTCGCCAACCGCGCGCAGTTTCGGTGCACGCTGCGCCGCCTGCAGGCGGGCCAGCACACCCAGCATGCCGACGATGCGTGTCGCGCAGCCACCGGCTTCGGAATCGGACATCTTGCGCACGGTGGCCTGAACCGCCGTTTCGCCCTTCATCGGGTGGACACAGCACAAGGACGTGGACAGGGACGTGAATTCGTCGCGGATCTCCCGCGGCAGCTCGTCTTCTTCCAGATCGGCCAGATGCTCACGAAAAGCTTCCGCCAGACGGTGCTTGATCGGTCCGGCCGAGGCGAGCACGAGTGTGGCGGCGAAAAATTGCTCCCAGGCGCTGCTCATTCAACTGACTCCCGGATGGGTTAGCCGCTGCTTGGCGCCAAGGATCGCTTCGAGCATTAGCAACAACAACGGCGAGCGAAAGCTGAGAAGTTACTTTAAGTCGGGGCGGCGGTTTTTCTCCCGTCGCGTCAATCGACTACAGCCGGAATATACTCCTGCGACTTCGAAAGGCAACGGGGCCGCGCCAGTTTTTTGGCATTGCGATCCGGGGGCCCGGGGGTGTGGTCGCTTTGCTTAAGTGAGCCTGCCTGCAAGGCCAGCATCCTGCCCAGGGGGTGGTTCAGGGATATGCCGAGTCGCTGCTCGTCCGGCTCGGCCACCTGGCGAATCTCGGGGGCGGCGAGTAGCTTGAGCGGGCCGGGCCGCGGCCCCATACATTGGGATCTTGCGAGAATTCGAGAGGTGATCATGGCGACGGGTTGGGCAGGCGATGGCGCCGTTCAGGATCAGATCGACGCGACGGTAAAAGATGCCGTGGAGCGCGCGAAAAGCCTGTTGCCCAGCGGCCCTGGGCTCACTCATTGCGCCGACTGCGGCAACGAGATTCCCGAAGCGCGACGCAAGGCCATCCCAGGCGTGCGCCTGTGCATTCCCTGCCAGGAAGCGGAAGACAAAGAAGTCGCTCAGTTCAGCGGCTACAACCGCCGCGGCAGTAAGGACAGCCAGCTTCGCTAATAAACATTCCTGGCTGATGTGTTACTCAGCCCTGCGAGGCAAGTATCTCGTCGAACTGCGCGCGCACAGCGTCGGCGGGCACCACCGATTGAATTTCTCGGCTGGGCAATGCCGATCTGCGGACGGAAGTGTTCCATTCCCAAGATGTCATTGGCGTCATGACGCAGCCAGCACCGGCGACACTGCATACGCAGTGGGTCCGCTTGATTCCAGTTTATGAGCCGAGCTTTCCGACCGAGCGGCCGGATTGTCATTGTCGGGCGACCGAGGAGCGCGAAAAGGCTGGGCAATTCTGGAGAACCAGTCTGGTGATTGAGCCCCTGTGGCACCGGCATCGCTGGGGCGCATAATGCATA
>NZ_DASWVW010000047.1:0-107057 GCF_036406195.1 Steroidobacter sp. | reverse complement strand
CGAGTAGTTCAGCGAGTGGAAGCCCGCCAGCGTGATGAACTGGAACTTGTAGCCCATCGCGCCCAGTTCGCGCTGGAACTTCGCGATCGTCGATTCGTCGAGGTTCTTCTTCCAGTTGAACGACGGCGAGCAGTTGTACGCCAGCAGCTTGCCCGGGAACTGCTTGTGAATGGCTTCGGCGAAGCGCTTGGCTTCGTGCAGGTCCGGCTTGCCGGTCTCGCACCAGATCATGTCGCAGTACGGCGCATACGCCAGGCCGCGAGCGATGGCTTGATCGAGGCCCGCGTTCACATAGAAGAAGCCTTCGCTGGTGCGCTGCGCGCCCTTGATGAACGGACGATCGCGCTCGTCCACATCCGAGGTCAGCAGATTGGCGGACTCGGCATCGGTGCGGGCAACCAGTACGGTCGGCACGCCCGAGGTATCGGCGGCCAGCCGCGCCGAGACCAGCTTGCTGATGGCTTCGGCCGTCGGCACCAGCACCTTGCCCCCCATGTGACCGCACTTCTTCGCCGAGGACAGCTGATCCTCGAAGTGCACGCCGGCCGCGCCGGCCTCGATCATGGCCTTCATCAGCTCGAACGCGTTGAGCACGCCGCCAAAGCCGGCTTCCGCGTCGGCGACGATGGGCTTCAACCAATCCACCGAGCTGTCGCCTTCGGCGGTCGTAATCTGATCGGCGCGCAGCAACGTGTTGTTGATGCGCTTGACGACCTGAGGCACCGAGTTCGCGGGATACAGCGACTGGTCGGGATACATTTCACCGGCGAGGTTGGCGTCGCCCGCCACCTGCCAGCCCGACAGATAGATCGCATCCAGGCCAGCCTTCACCTGCTGCATCGCCTGGTTGCCGGTCAGCGCGCCGAGCGCATTGACGAACGGCTTTTCGTTCACGTACTTCCAGAGCTTTTCCGCGCCCAGGCGTGCGAGCGAATGCTCGATGTGCACGGAGCCACGCAGGCGCACCACATCCTCGGCCTTGTAGGGGCGCTCGACGCCCTTCCAGCGCGGGTTGGTCTGCCAGTCCTCACGGAGTTGTTCAGCGGAAGGGAGCGTCATGGGAACCTCGACAGGAAAATGTCTAATGAATTACACCCATAGAGTTAGTGGATGACCCGATACGCCGGCAAAGTGATAAAAGTCTCGAACTCTGGCGCCGTCGTGATCTCATCGATCAACGCGGCAGCTTGCTCAAAGTTGCCTTTCTCGAAAGCGTGCACGCCAACTGCGCTGCGCAACTTGCCCAGCTCTTCGCGGGTAATGGCGCGAAACAAGTCGGCAGTGACCTTGCGGCCGTCCTCGAGCACACCGGCGGGATGCCTGATCCACTGCCAGATCTGCGCACGAGAGATTTCGGCGGTCGCCGCGTCTTCCATCAGATTGTTGATGGGCACGCAGCCCAGCCCGCCCAGCCATGCGGCCAGGTACTGAATCGACACGCTCACGTTGCTGCGCAAACCGGCTTCGGTGATCGTGCCCTGTGGAATCTGCAACAAATCCGGGGCCTTCACCTCCACGTCCGGCACCACGTGCAACTGGTTCGGCGTCGGCATCAGGCGATCGAACACCTCCATCGCCACCGGCACCAGGCCCGGATGCGCGACCCAGGTGCCGTCGTGGCCATCGCCCGCTTCGCGCTCCTTGTCGGCCCGCACCTTGGCAAGCGCCTCTTCGTTGGCCTTCGCATCGTTCTTGATCGGGATCTGCGGCGCCATGCCGCCCATCGCGAACGCACCGCGGCGGTGACAGGTACGGATCACCAGCTTCGAATACGAGCGCAGGAAGTGCGTGGTCATCGTCACCTGCTGCCGGTCCGGCAGCACGAAATCCGGCCGGCGCGCGAACTTCTTGATGAAGCTGAAGATGTAGTCCCAGCGTCCGCAGTTGAGCCCGACGATGTAGTCCTTGAGCTCGAACAGGATCTCGTCCATCTCGAACGAGGCCAGGATGGTTTCGATCAACACCGTGGCCTTGATGGTCTGCGGCGCCAGGCCCAGCTGCTGCTCGGAGTAACGGAACACGTCGGCCCACAGCCGCGCTTCCAGATGCCCTTCGAGCTTGGGCAGATAGAAATAAGGACCGGTGCCGTGCGCCTTGAGCGCCGCATGGTTGTGGAACAGATACAGACCGAAGTCGACGAACGCGCCGGGCACCTGTTGGCCATCGACGAGAATATGCTTCTCGAACAAGTGCCAGCCGCGCGGTCGCACGATCAAGGTGGCGATCTGCGGATTGAGGCGGTACTGCTTGCCGTCGGGATTGCTGAAGGAGATGGTGCGATTGACGGCGTCACGCAGGTTGATCTGGCCCTGCACGACGTTGTTCCAAGTGGGCGTCAGCGAATCTTCGCAATCGGCCATGAACACCCTGGCGCCCGAGTTGAGGGCATTGATGACCATCTTGCGATCGGTGGGACCGGTGATCTCGACCCGGCGATCCTGCAAGTCCGCGGGAATCGTGGTAACGCGCCAATCGCCTTCACGGATGTGACGAGTCTCGGGCAGAAAGTCCGGCAGCGCGCCCGCATCGAGCTGTTTCTGACGCGCGGTCCTCGCATCCAGCAAGGCGGTCACTCGATCCCCGAAACGACGACTCAGGTCGGCGACGAACTCGAGCGCGGCGGCAGTCAGAATTGTCTCGTAGCCGGGCTGCATCGAGCCTCGGATCTCAATACCCGTCGCTGTCGTCGTCGCTGGATTGGTCGCCATGGATGTCCCCATTTTTTTCCGGACAGCCACCTTAACCATTTCGCACCTGTGGGTAAAATATATGGTGAGTTAGAAACCGATATCTGGTAAATATCTCATCATGGAACTGAGACATTTGCGCTACTTCATTGCTGTAGCTGAAGAAAAGCACATGACTCGGGCGGCCGAGCGCCTGGGCATTCAGCAGCCGCCGCTCAGCATGCAGATCCGGGCCCTGGAACAGGAGCTCGATGCCCAGTTATTCCGTCGCCAGCCGCGCGGGGTCGAGCTGACCGAGGCTGGCGCGGCATTCCTGGATCGGGCCCGGGCCATCCTGGACCAGGTCGATCGGGCAGTCGCGACCACGCGTCGAACGGCGCGTGGCGAGGAAGGCCGGGTGGTCGTCGGCTTCACCAGCTCCGCCCCATTCCACCCGTTCGTGCCCCGCGTGCTGCGTGCGTTTCGTGAGGCAGCCCCACTGGTGTCGGTGGTGCTGGAAGAAAGTGGCAGCAGCGAGTTGGTGCAAGGGCTGTACAACGAGGACATCGATGCCGCGTTCATTCGCTCGCCGGTCGCCGACGTGGTGGGCCTGACCGTGCAGCCCATATTGGAAGAGAAAATGCTGGTCGCCTTGCCCACTGGCCACATCTTCGCCCGGCGCAGCAGCTTCAGTCGCAGCGTGCTGTTGCCGCTGTCGGAGCTCGCGAAAGAAACGTTTGTGCTCTACAAGCGGCCTGGCGGTCCCGGCCTGTACGACACCATCATTGCGGCGTGTAAGACCGCTGGCTTCAGTCCGCGCGTCGGGCAGGAAGCGCCGCGTATCATCTCGACATTGAACCTGGTGGCCGCGGGTATCGGAGTGTCGATCGTCCCTGCGTCACTGCAACGCCTGCAGATGGACGGCATCGTGTATCGCAAGCTCGAGGACATGCCCCAACTCACCGCGCCGCTGATTCTCGCGTGCCGTCGTGGCGAGAACGCCGCGGCCGTGCAACGCTTCATCGATCTCGTGCGCAGTACCGCCGAACAGATCTGAATGGACTCGCCTGCCCTGCTGTTGCTCAACAAACCTTACCGCGTGCTCACCCAATTCACGAGTGACGATGGCAAGGCGACGCTGCGTGATTTCGTTCACGCACCGGGCATGCGGCCGGCCGGTCGCTTGGACTACGACAGCGAGGGCTTGGTGTTGCTGACAAACTCCGGTCCGCTGCAAACGAAACTGGCGGACCCACGCTGGAAGCAGGACAAGACGTACTTCGTGCAAGTCGAGGGCGAAGTCACCGAACAGGCGCTGGCAATATTACGCCGGGGTGTGAAATTGAACGACGGCATGACGCTTCCCGCCCAAGCCGAAGGCGTCGATGAACCGTCATGGCTGTGGCCACGAGATCCGCCGATCCGCTTTCGCAAAGCCATTCCGACTCAGTGGCTGAAGCTCACCATTCGCGAAGGCCGCAATCGTCAGGTCCGACGCATGACCGCGGCGGTGAGCTTGCCGACACTGCGCCTGATCCGCTGGTCCGTAGGACCCTGGAGCTTGCAAGGACTGGCACCGGGCGAATGGCGCAAGGTCGGTGCGACCGAGATAGCCAGCTTCATGCGAAGCGCTCGCTGACGCCACCTACGTGCCCGTATCGACCAGCCGCTTCTCGCGCATCACGACGATGAACACGCCGATCAGCGTCACTGCGCCACCAAGCAACATGCGGCCCGTCAGCTGATCGTCCAGCAGCGTGACGCCGAAGAAGATGCCGAACAGCGGCGACAGCAACGTGATCGGCGACAAGCTCGTCACCGGATATTTGCTGACCAGGTAGTACCACGCCGTGTGCGCCAGCAAGCTGGACATCAGTGTCGTGAATGCCAGCGCCGACCAGGCTCTCCAGTCCGCCGTCTGAATGGCTTCCCACTGACCTTGCTCGAACATCAGGCTCAGCAGCATCAGCATCCCGCCGCCAGCCACCGCGATCCACGCTTGTAACTCCAGCGCTCTGATGTTGTACAAGCGCTTCACGAAGATCAGGCCCAGCGACCCGAAAAACGTCGAAGCGACCACCAGCGCCAGGCCTTCCCAGTAAGCAAACACACGAGGCTCGAAGCTGATGATGATCATGCCGCCGAAGGCCAGCGCGATCCCTAGTGTTCGCCGCCAGCGGATGGTTTCGCCCAGCAGCCAGATGGACAGCAGCGTCGAGATCGGCACGCCCATCTGGCTCGCGATCGCGACCGTCGCCGCGTCCTCCGCGTAGTACATACCGAGGAACAACAACGAGAAGGCCGCTGGCCCGGTGAGCATCGCGGCCAGCAACAGATTGCCCATCTGGCCGCGATGGATCCTCAGCAACGGCAGCAGGAACAAAGCCAGCGAGCCGAAGCGCAACCCCGTGAACAGGATCGGCGGCAGCTGGGCGACGCCGACCTTGGAGGCGATCAGGTTCAGGCCCCAGACCAGGTTCATCAACACCAGCAGAACGAGATGCTTTCCGGCGATCGAGCTGTCAGCGATGCCGGTAGAGGAGTTGGCAACCATCGATCAATGGCAATATCGCTGCTTGAGGAAAGCGTATAGAGCACGGACCGCCTGTGGTTCCGCGCCGACCGGCCGGCCAGGCCGCTCTTTGCCATTCCAAGCATACAGATCGAGATGCAGCCAGGCGCGCGCATTGCTCACAAATCTGCGCAGGAACAACGCGGCGATGATGGAGCCGGAGAACCCGGACGCCGCTACGTTGTTCACATCGGCGATCTTGCTGGACAGCTCGTCGTCGTAACCTGACCAAAGAGGCAGTCGCCACAACGGATCGGACTCGGCGGCGCCGGCGCGCAGCACCTCCTCCACGATTTCATCATCGTTGCCGAAGAGCGCGGGCAACTCCGGTCCGAGCGCGACGCGCGCGGCTCCGGTCAGCGTCGCGGTATCGATCAACAGGTCTGGTTGTTCTTCGTCGGCCAGCGCCAACGCATCGCAGAGAACGAGCCGCCCCTCTGCATCCGTGTTGCCGACTTCAACCGTCAGCCCCTTGCGCGTGCCAAGCACGTCGCCGGGCCGAAATGCGTTGCCGGAGATCGCGTTCTCCACCATGGGCAGAAGCACGCGCAGCCTGACGGGCAGCTTCGCATCCATGATGGTCTGCGCCAGGGCCAGCGCCACCGCGGCCCCACCCATGTCTTTTTTCATGAGCAGCATGGACGCGCCAGGCTTGATGTCCAGCCCGCCCGAGTCGAAACACACGCCCTTGCCCACCAATGTCACTTTTGGCTTGGAGGCGTCACCCCATTCGATGTCGACCAGCCTGGGCGCCACGGCCGCGGCCCGGCCGACGGCATGTACCGCGGGCAAACGTTCCTTCAGCAGGTCATCGCCAATGATGACGCGATGCCGAGCCCCATAGCGCCGCGCGACTTCGATGGCGGCGTGCGCCAGCGCCTCGGGCGACATGTCGTTTGCTGGAGTGTTGATCAGGTCGCGCGCCAGTGCATTGGCGGAACGCAATCTTTCCACCTCGGACGAATCCGCGCCTTCGGGCAATTTCAGCTGCACCGAACGCTGCGGACCACCACGCTTGTAGCGCTCGAAACGATATTGGCCATGCCCCCACCCGGCGGCGAATTGCGTCGCCGCTCGCGCCGGCAATGTATTGGCAAGATGGTACTGACCATCCGGCAGCCGATCCGCCAGGGCCGCGCCGATCCAAAAACTCACTTCCTCGCGTGGATTGTTCTTGCCCAGGCCCACGATCACGGCCGCCGGCCGGCCCAGCGGGCCCGGCAGCAGCAACAGTTTGTTTCGTTCGGCCTTGAAACCGTGGGTCGCCGCCCAGTTGCGGGTCGCTTCGTCCTGCGCCGTTCGCCACTGCTCGAAGTCATCTTCATGGAGCAGGTGCAGAGGGATGGAAGGGGTAGTCACGTGGCTGGCAATGGTTGGCCGGAAGAGGATTTCAGCGCCGCTCTACTTCGTGACGCGGCTTCCACAAGAGTAGCGCAGCTTGACAAGTTACGCATGCGTATGGTGCCATTCACCGGCTTTTTGCATTAATTTCGCCGTACGCAACCTTTCAGCTCTTCATCAGCAAGGCCATGCCCGCAGCCACGCACGCCGCCGCCGATCCGTTCGGCCTCGCAATGATCGACGCGATCATTGTAGTAGAGCGTGTAGTCACCTGCGGCCTGCTGCGGCGGGCCGGGTGCGGGATCGGCGTCTGATCATTACAGGATAGAGATTCGCCACACGAACCCCGCACCGGCCAGACCGAGGCGGGGTTCGTTCGTTTTTCAGACACCACTTTTTCAACACACGCTTACAAGAGCCAATTCGGAGACCGCGCAATGGTGCAGATCTACTCGCAAAAGGACGTCAACAAGAAGGCCCTGCAAAAGGCCCGCATCGCCATCCTCGGCTACGGCAGTCAGGGTCGCGCCCACGCGCTGAACCTGAAGGACAGCGGTTATGACGTCGTGGTCGGCGTGCGCAAGTCCGGCGCCAGCTTCGCCAAGGCGAAGAAGGACGGCCTGGAGGTCGCCGAGCCCGCCGAGGCCGTGAAGAATGCCGACCTGATCGCGTTCCTCACCCCGGACCTGACGCAGAAAGAGCTGTACGCCGAAGTCATCGGCAACATCAAGCAGGGCGCGACCATCCTGTTCGCGCACGGCTTCAACATCCACTTCAAGCAGATCAAGCCGCGCAAGGATCTGGACGTGGTGCTGATTGCGCCCAAGGGTCCCGGCGACCTGGTGCGTCGTCAGTATCAGCAGGGTCGCGGCGTGCCGGCGCTGCTGGCCGTGTTCCAGGGCGGCAAGAAGGCCAAAGACATCGCCCTCGCCTACGCCGACGGCATCGGCAGCACTCGCGGCGGCGTGTTGACCACCACCTTCGCCGAAGAGACCGAGACCGATCTGTTCGGCGAACAGGCGGTGCTGTGCGGCGGCGCCACCGAGCTGGTGGTGAAGGGTTTCGAGACGCTGGTGGAAGCCGGCTATCAGCCCGAAGTGGCTTACTACGAGTGCCTGCACGAGCTGAAGCTGATCGTCGACCTGCTGCATGAAGGCGGCCTGACCAAGATGCATCAGTTCATCAGCGAGACCGCCAAGTACGGCGACCTCACCCGCGGCCCGCGCATCGTGAACAAGAGCACCAAGAAGGAGATGAAGAAGGTGCTCAAGGAAATCCAGGACGGCAAGTTCGCCCGTCAGTGGATTGCCGAGAACAAGAGCGGCCGCAAGAAGTACAACAAGCTCATGAAGCAGGATCTGAAGCACAAGATCGAGAAGGTCGGCGTGAAGCTGCGCGAGCGCATGCCTTGGTTGCAGGAAGAGCGCGCGTAATCGCGGCTTCCCTGTTCTGTTCCGGGGCGCGCCACGCGCGCCCCGGACCCTCGACACAGCCCCTCGACCCAGCCCGCCAGATCGAGCGCAGCCCCGAATAAACCCGCGCTCTCGCGCCAATCCATCGCCGCCCGCGATGCCACTTTCGGCAATCGTCACCCCCGCGTCCCCTCATCCCTGGCATCCTTGGCGCTTCGTCACTGACTCAGCCGGTCCAGCTCCATGCCCGCCAAGACCCTGTTCGAAAAAGTCTGGGAACAGCACCAGGTCGTGCCCGAAAGCGCCGATACCCCGGCGGTGCTGTACATCGACCTGCACCTGGTACACGAGGTCACCTCGCCGCAGGCGTTCTCCGTGCTGCGCGAGCAGAAGCTGAAGGTGCGGCGGCCGGATCGTGTGCTGGCCACCATGGATCACTCCACCCCGACCGACCCGGACGAAGTGTTCGGCCGCGTGCCGATCAAGGTCGAGTCTGCCGCACGGCAGGTGAAGGAGTTCGAAAAGAACTGCCGCGAGTTTGGCATCGAGCTGCTCGGCCTGGACAGCGATCAGCGCGGCATCGTGCACGTCATTGGCCCGGAACTGGGCGCCACGCAGCCCGGCAAGACCATCGTGTGCGGCGACAGTCACACAGCCACGCACGGCGCGTTCGGTGCCTTGGCCTTTGGGATCGGCACCACCGAAGTGGGCCACGTGCTCGCGACCCAATGTCTGTTACAGCGTCGACCGAAAACGCTTGCCATCGAAGTCACCGGCAAGCTGCGCCCCGGCGTCACCGCGAAGGATCTGATCCTCGCCATCATCGGTGAGATCGGCGTCTCCGGCGGCACCGGCTACGTCATCGAATATCGCGGTTCGGCCATCGAAGCCTTGTCGATGGAAGAGCGCATGACCGTCTGCAACATGTCCATCGAAGCCGGCGCACGCGCAGGCATGATCGCGCCGGATGAGAAGACATTCGAGTATCTGAAGGGCCGTCGCTTCGCCCCGCAAGGTGCGGAGTGGGACAAGGCCGTCGCACGCTGGCGCGAGCTGAAGAGCGATCCGGGCGCGAAGTTCGATCGCGTCGTCACCATCGACGCCGACAAGCTCGAGCCCATGATCAGCTACGGCACGCATCCCGGCATGGTGATACCCATCACTGGCAAAGTGCCCGAGGTCGCAAACGATCCGGTGCACGCGAAAGCGCTCAACTACATGGGCCTGCACGGTGGCGAGCCAATGATCGGCAAACCCATCCAGGTCGTGTTCATCGGCAGTTGCACCAACGGCCGGCTCTCCGATCTGGAGCTGGCGGCTGGCGTGCTCGAGGGCCGCAAGGTTGCCGAGGGCGTGCGAATGCTCGTCGTGCCCGGCTCGCAACAAGTGAAGCGTGAGGCCGAACGCCTGGGGCTCGACAAGATCTTCACCCAAGCGGGCGCCGAGTGGCGCGAGTCCGGCTGCTCGATGTGCATCGGCATGAACGGCGATACCGCCGGTCGCGGCCAATACACCGTCAGCACCAGCAATCGCAACTTTGAAGGCCGCCAGGGCGCCGGCGCACGCACGCTGCTCGCGAGCCCCGCAACTGCGGCCGCCGCTGCGGTCGCAGGCAAGATCGCCGATCCTCGCGCCTACCTTCCTCACTGAGCACCGGCCATGCAACCCATCCGCACGATCGAATCTCGCACTGTCGTCATTCCGGTCTCGAACATCGACACGGACCAGATCATTCCCGCGCGTTTCCTCACGACGACCACGCGCGAGGGCCTGGGAAAGCAGGCGTTCTCCGACTGGCGCTACGATGCGTCCGGCGCGGTGAAGCCCGATTTCATCTTGAACAAACCTGAAGCGGCCGGCTGCGAAATCCTCGTCGCAGGCCGCAACTTCGGTTGCGGCTCCTCGCGCGAGCACGCGCCCTGGGCCCTGCTCGATTACGGTTTCCGCGCCATCATCAGCACGGAGATCGCGGACATCTTCCGCAACAACTCGCTGAAGAACGGACTGCTGCCCATCGTCATCGACGAGCGCACCCACGAGTGGTTGATGAACAATCCAGGCGCCCGGGTGAAGATCGACCTGGAAACCACCACGCTGACCTTGCCCACCGGCGCAACCGCGAAGTTCCCGCTCGAGGGCTTCGCTCGCGTGTGCCTCATGAACGGCGTCGACGAGCTCGGCTTTCTGTTGCAACAAGCGCCCGCGATCGAGCGTTACGAAGCATCCCGCACGTTCTAAGCCTTCGGTTACTGAACACCTATGAAAGCAAGCATCGTGGTCCTGGGCGGCGACGGCATCGGCCCGGAAGTCACTGAACAAGGCGTACGCGTGCTGGAGGCGATTGCCAGCCGTTTCGGACACGAGTTCCAATTCGAATCACATCTGATCGGCGGCGCGGCCATCGATGCAACGCAGAGCGCCCTGCCCGCCCAGACGACGTCGGCGTGCGGCACGGCAGATGCCGTGCTGCTCGGTGCGGTGGGTGGCCCGAAGTGGTCGGATCCGAATGCCAAGGTTCGTCCGGAGCAAGGCTTGCTCGCATTGCGCAGGGCGCTTGGCCTGTTCGCAAACCTGCGGCCCGTGTCGCTGCACGCCGATCTGTATGACGCGTCACCGTTGAAGCCCGAGATCTTGAAGGGCACCGACATCATCGTAGTGCGTGAGCTCACAGGTGGCATCTACTTCGGCGAGAAGACGCGCACTGAAAATTCCGCCAGCGACTTGTGCAGCTATACCGTCGAAGAGATCACTCGCGTCACTCGCGTTGCAGGCGCGCTCGCTCGCAGCCGTCGCAAATCCATCACGTCGGTGGACAAAGCCAACGTATTGGAAACATCGCGCCTGTGGCGCAGCACCGTCGAGAAAGTGTTGCGCGACGAATTTCCGGACGTGAAGCTCGAGCACATGCTGGTCGACGCGGCCGCCATGCACCTGATCCGCAAACCGGCGAGCTTCGACGTCATCCTCACTGAAAATATGTTTGGTGACATTCTCACCGACGAGGCCTCCATGCTCGCCGGCTCGCTGGGCTTGTTGCCGTCCGCTTCACTCGGTGCCGGCAAGCTCGGTTTGTATGAGCCGATTCATGGCTCGGCACCCGACATCGCGGGCAAAGGTATTGCGAATCCCTACGGCACCATTCTCAGCGTGGCCATGCTGCTGCGACACTCTCTCGATCTGCCGAAGGAAGCCGAGGCGGTCGAAAAAGCCGTCGGGAAGGCCATCGCCGAGGGCGTTCGGACGGCCGATATCGCCGCCGGCGGCCCCGCCGCCAGCACCGCCCAGGCCGGCGAGGCGGTGCGGGCCAGAATCCTGCAGTAGCTTCGTAAGTTATTGATTTTTATGGAGACAAAAAGATTTTATCCGGTCGCAGAATAATCTTGACCACAATCCGGTCGAACCGGTTATGATCTATCCCAAGCGACGGATTCGATCTCTTCCGCCGCTTCCGCCTTCGGGCAAATCTCCATGTCTCGGCCACTACGGTCGAGGTGTCTTTGGTGGAAACGGGACTCGTGTCGGGTTAGTCCCCAAGGTCGGTATCGGCCCAGCCGATGCCGCCACGACAGCGGTCTTAAGTTGCCACATCCCAGGCCGGCCTTGCGCCGGCCTGTTTTTATCCACAGCTTTTATTGCCGCCACTTCCGAGCGTGGATGGCCCGCTGCACGGGGCCATACTTTGCTTATATAAGGAGTACGAGTGCCGGCTGGCCGCTCAGCAGCCCACGTCTTCGTAGGGAAATTCAGGTACGGGTGCGCGCCCGGCGCGGTCGGCGGACCCAGCTGCGCCGGGTCGCCGTTGCCAGGCTCGCTGGCGCTCAGGCCGGAAGCCGCCAGACTGCCCTAGGATGACTGCCCCAGGACGGCCCCAGTTATCGCCCGCGTTGGGACCGGCGAGGAAGCAAACGGCCGTCGCCAACGTTAACTGCCGCACGAAATAGCAAGCAATCAACAGCTTAGAATCGCGCCCACACTCCAGGAAGCGCGATGTTCAAGCTGCTAGGTGCCCTGCTGGCCGTCTACACCACCTTCGCCGCCGCGGACGGCCAGGTGCACGCCAAGTCGGGCATCCGTTGGCGCAAGGTGCTGAAAGCCGAATCACCCGGGTATTTCTGGAGCGTCATCGTGATCTACGCCGGGTTGAGCCTGGCCTTGCTGACTATTCTCTAGACGCAGCCTTCACGCCCCGACGAGATCCGCCGCGGCACGCAAGTGCGCCCGGCACTCGGCAACGATCCGCTCGAGCAACTCCGCACAGCTCGGAATATCGTCGATCAATCCGATCACCATGCCGGCGCTGATCACGCCGCCGTCAATGTTTCCTTCCTTCAGCGCCTGTCTGCCACGTGCGCCCGCGACCAGCGGCCGCACATCCTCGAACCTGGCGCCCTTGCGCTCCATCGCGACCACTTCGTTGGAGATGGCGTTCTTGAACACGCGCGCGGTGTTGTGCATGGTCCGGAACATCAGATGGGTATCACGCTCGCTGGCCTTGATCAGCGCCTGCTTGATGTTGTCGTGAATCGGCGCTTCCTTGGTCGTCATGAAGCGCGTGCCCATGTTGATGCCGTGCGCGCCCAGAGCAAACGCCGCCGCCATGCCGCGGCCATCTGCGATGCCGCCGGAGGCAATGACGGGAACCTTCAACGCGCGCACCGCTGCCGGAATCAGAATCAAATTGGGAATGTCATCTTCGCCAGGGTGGCCGGCGCATTCGAAACCGTCGATGCTCACCGCATCCACGCCCGCGCGCTCCGCCGATAGCGCATGACGCACCGACGTGCACTTGTGCACGACCTTGATGCCGCACTCCTTCACCTTGCCGATGTAGTCCTTGGGATTGTTGCCGGCGGTCTCGAGAATCTTCACGCCGCTTTCCATGATCACTTGCAGATACTCGGCGTATGGCGGCGGCGTGATCGCCGGCAGGATGGTGATGTTCACGCCGAACGGCTGATCCGTCATCGTCCGGCAGCGCTCGATCTCCTTGCGCAGATCTTCCGGTGTGGGCTGCGTGAGCGCGGTGAGAATGCCAAGCCCGCCGGCATTGGAAACGGCCGATGCCATCTCGGCTGTTCCTACCCACTGCATGCCGCCTTGAATGATGGGATAACGCGTGCCGAGCAGCTCGGTGACTCTGGTCTTCATTCGGTGTGAGCCCTGCCAACGTGGTAACAACGACGGCAAGAGTACACGCACCTGTGGCATCAATGCCAAGCACGCGACACCACGAATCGCACGAAACCGCGCGATCGTGGTTATTGTCGGACAGTTGGACCGTAGCTATCGCTTAGCGTACGGCGGCGGCGCGATCCAGTCCAGCCTGCAGATCCTGGAGCAGATCTTCGATCGCCTCGATGCCGACCGAAAGCCGCAACAACGTCTCGCCGATGCCCGCTGCGCGCTGAGCTTCGGCATCCATCGCCGCGTGCGTCATCGACGCGGGATGAGCGACCAGACTTTCCACGCCGCCCAAAGACTCGGCTAGAGAGAACGCCTGCAACCCTTCGAGGAACGCGCAAACATTCGGACTTCCGCCCCGCAGCTCGAAACTCACCATGGCGCCGAAACCGGTTTGCTGCTGGCGAGCCAGCTCGTGCTGAGGATGCGACGGCAGGCCCGGGTAATGAACCTTCTTCACCGCGGGATGCTCTTGCAGGGCTTTGGCGATCTGCAGTGCATTCTCGCCATGCACCTTCAGACGGGCATGCAGCGTGCGAATGCCTCGCAGTGTCAGGTAGCTGTCGAACGGTGCGCCAGTGACGCCGATACAATTCGCCCACCACACCATGCGCTCGTGTAGTTCAGGCGTCGCAGAAACGATGGCGCCGCCCACGACGTCGCTATGCCCATTCAAATATTTCGTAGTCGAGTGCAGAACGAAATCCGCGCCCAGCGACAGCGGTTGCTGCCAGACAGGCGACAAGAAAGTGTTGTCCACAAGCAGCCAGGCACCCACGGCATGCGCCTTTTCCGCAAGCTTGCGAATGTCCACGACACGCAGCAGAGGATTGCTCGGGGTCTCCACCCACACCAGCTTGGGTTTGCGTGCCAACGCGGCAGACACTGCTGCTTCATCGTTCTGATCGACAAACTCGACGCGCAACTGCCCGCGTCGCGCCAGATTGCCGAACAACCGATAGCTGCCGCCATAACAATCGTGGGGAGCAATCAATAGATCATCGCTCGAAAGCAACTGACAGGCGAGATGAACGGCTGCCATGCCTGATGCGGTAACCACCCCGCCGGCACCGCCTTCGAGTGACGCAATGGCGTCGCCCAGAGCGTCGCGCGTCGGATTGCCCGAGCGAGAATAGTCATAGGTGCGCTTCTCGCCGAAGCACTTGAACGAAAAAGTCGAGGTGAGATGCAGTGGCGGCACCACCGCACCGTGCTGCGGATCCGTATCCAAAGCAGCACGGACTGCACGAGTCGCTGCCGAGGGGCGCCAGGTCATTTCACATCTCCAGGGATCGACAGTGCGTGGGTGAATACTTCACGCAGGGCCTGTGTCTCTTTCAGGAAGGCATCGTGGCCATACAACGATGAGAGCTCGGTCAAGTGCACGGGACCGCCGAGCGCTTGTTTCAATTGCCGCATGTCCGAGACCGGCACGAGTTGATCTTCGATGATCGCCACCAGCCAGGTGGGCACCTGAATGTTCGATGGCTCGACCTGATGCAGATCGATGGACTCGGACAGGCACACGAACGCTTCGGGAATATAGGTTGCGGCGTAGGCATCGCCACGCGCTAGCAAATAGGATTCGACCGGGAATTGGAAACGACCGTCGACGCGCGTCGCCGGACCGGAAAAACGTTGTTCGAATTCAGTGGGGCTGCGATACGTCGCCATCGCGAGCGCCCGCGCGAGACGCAAGCCCTCGGTGCCTTGTCCATTCTGAGCGCCGAAGCGAACCACCGCGCGTTGCACGCTGCGCCACGCCGTCGCCATGGGATGGGCTCGATGCGCGGCACTGATAACGACGATGCGCTGGACCCGATCAGGCCAGCGCTCCGCAAAAGCCAACGCCACCATGCCACCGTACGAAGCGCCGACGATGGCGGCCAGCGAGCCGAGTTTCAAATGTTCGGCGACTCGCCGCAGAACCTCGGCCTGGTCTTGAGAAGCGATCGAAGGGAAGTCCACCTGGCCGGTGCTCGGCCCGGTGCTGCCGCCGCTACCACCGAGAAAGTCGATGCCCAGGATGCGATAGCGACTGCTATCGAGCGCACGCCCCGGTCCGATGATTTCGCCCCACCAGCCCTTCTCGGTACCGTTGTCCACGACACATCGGCCCGCGGAAATACCGCCGAGCACGGCAATGACTGGAGCAGCCGGGTCACCGACCAGTCGCCAGGCGATCCGGACGTGGCTCAGCCGTCCGCCAAAATGCAGCGGCAAGGGTTGTTCAAGCTCCAGCACGCCCTCGCGGACAGCCGCGGGAGCGGGCTCGGGCACGGCATTCATGAATCGAACACTCCGTATCGACCCCAGCGGCGCGGCGGAATGCCGGTGCTGGACAGGTTTCGCACATCGCAGAAACCCCACGGAGGTCCGTAGAGGCAGGTCGCCGTGACCCACCGCCGGGCAGCAAGCCTGGCAGCTACACAGCAACTCATCTGTCGGGTAAACATTCCCGCAGGAGTTGGCACCTTTTCGAGGTGGTTAGCCTCGACGGTTGCCCCGGCTTCAAAGGGCCTGACCCTCAGCCGGTCTCGATGAGCATCGGCAAGTCTAGGGGCTCGGGCCATGCCCGGTCAAGAAAAGCCCGCGGCCGGGCGCTGCCAGCGTCGACCCCGTCACGAAATAAACCCAGGCATTTCTGCACCTTGCCGGTGCCGCTCATGAAAGAGCTTGCAGCGCCATGCACCAATGTATTAACGTGCTAGTACATTGTTACAGCCGGCGCAGCCGCGTCCTCACCCATCCACCATGAAAGAGCATCGGGCCTTGACGCCGCGCCAGGAGGCGCTGGCGGAACGGGCGCTGTTCAGCGCCATCCTGACCTTGCGCAGCATCGAAGAATGCCGCGCGTTCTTTCGCGACCTGTGTACGCCCGCGGAATTGCAGGCGTTGGCCGATCGATGGGCCGTGGTCGCCCTGCTCCAGCAAGGCGTGCCCTACCGTGAAATTCACAAACAGACCGGCGTCAGCGTGACTACGATCGGCCGCGTCGCCCGCTATCTGCTCAATGGCAACGGCGGCTACACCCTGGCCGCCGAACGCATGAAAGACTCCTCCGACTCCCGTTCACCAGATTCAGGGCGCGCCCGACCATGATGGACAAAGCTTCCCGCCTCAAAGTGGCCCTGCAAAAGTCCGGGCGCCTCACCGAAAACTCGCTGGACCTGATGGTCCGCTGCGGCTTGAAGTACAGCCGCGGCAAGGACCAGCTGATGTGCTACGGCGAGAACATGCCGCTCGACCTGCTGTTCGTGCGCGATGACGACATTCCCGACCTGGTGCAGCAGGACGTTTGCGACCTGGGCATCGTCGGCATGAACGTGATCGAAGAGAAGCGCCTCGCCTTTCAGGCCAAGGGCACCACGCCGCTGTTCGAACAGCTGATGACGCTCGACTACGGCAAGTGCCGCCTGTCGATCGCCGTGCCCGACGGCGTCGAGTACAAAGATGCCCGTTCGTTGAACGGCAAACGCATCGCGACCACGTATCCGAACATTCTCGGCCGCTTTCTGCGTCAGCGTGATGTGCAAGCAGAGATCGTCACGTTGTCCGGCGCAGTAGAAATCGCGCCTCGCCTGGGCCGCGCGGATTTCATTTGCGATCTGGTGTCGTCGGGCTCGACGCTGCTGGCCAATCACTTGTGGGAGGCGGAAACCATCCTGGAGAGCCAGGCCGCGATCATTTCGACGCCTGTCCCTGTATCCGCCGAGAAGCAGGAATGGATTCGTCGCATCCGGCTGCGCATCGACGGCGTTCAGCAGGTGAAGGAAAGCAAATACATCATGCTGCACGCCCCGCGCTCGAAGCTTGCGGACATTCGCAAGCTGCTGCCCGGCAGCGAGTCGCCGACCATCATGCCGCTCGACGGCAACGACGACAAAGTCGCGGTGCATGCGGTGTGTCGCGAGAACGTGTTCTGGGAAACGCTGGAAAGCTTGAAGGGCGCCGGTGCCAGCGCGATTCTGGTGCTGCCGGTCGAAAAGATGCTGGCATGACCAGAAGAAAGTGACTGATGACTGGTGAACGATGACTGGTCAGAAAGGCGTGCATTGGCGCGCCGACTGACCGACAAGAGAGGTTGATCGTGAATCTTGCGTTGCTGGAGTGGTCGAGTCTTTCCGCGGATGAGCGGCGTGCTGCCTTACGGCGGCCCGCGCAAGCGGATACCGACGGCTTGCATCGACGCGTCAGCGAGATCATCGCGAACGTCCGTTCGCGCGGCGATGAAGCGCTGCTCGATTACACCGCGCGCTTCGATGGCGTGAAGCTTCAGACTCTGGAAGTGAGCGCCGCCGAATTCGCCGCCGCCGAAACTGCTCTGACCAGCGAGCAACGTGCTGCGCTCGAACGCGCCATTGGCAACGTGCGACGCTTCCATGAAGCGCAGGTGAGCAGCCCGCTGCGAGTGGAAACATCGCCCGGCGTCGTCTGTGAGCGCCACTTTCGTGCGATCGACGCTGTGGGCTTGTATGTTCCGGCGGGTGTAGCTCCCCTGCCCTCCACGGCCATCATGTTGGCGGTGCCTGCAAGCACCGCGGGCTGCCCGACCCGCATCATCTGCACACCGCCTCGCAAAGACGGCACGGCCGATCCAGCCGTGCTGGTCACAGCCAAGCTGTGCGGCGTCACTCGCGTATTCAAGGTCGGTGGCGCACAAGCCATCGCCGCGATGGCCTACGGCACGGCGAGCATTCCCAAAGTCGACAAAGTGTTCGGCCCCGGCAATTCCTGGGTGACGGCTGCCAAGCTTCTCGTCGCCAACGATCCCGATGGCGCCGCGCTCGATCTGCCGGCCGGTCCTTCGGAAGTGCTGGTCATCGCGGATGAGCGCGCCAATGCCGAATTCGTCGCGGCCGATTTGCTCGCCCAAGCCGAGCACAGTGCGGACGCGCAAGCCATTCTCGTGACCACGTCGCGGGCGCTGGCCGAAGCGACACTCGGACAGGTGGAAGCTCAAATGAAACGGCTGGGCCGGGAAAGCACGCTGCGAGAGTCCATCAATCACGCACGCCTGTTCCTGGTCGACTCGCTGCAAGCGGCCTTCGAATTGAGCAACGCATACGCACCGGAGCATCTGATCGTGCAAGTTGGCAACGCGCGCGACTGGTTGCCAAGCATTCGCAGCGCCGGCTCGGTATTCCTCGGCCAGTGGACACCGGAAACCATGGGCGATTACTGCAGCGGCACGAACCATGTGCTGCCAACCTATGGCTTTGCCCGCGCCTACAGCGGCCTGTCGTTGGTCGACTTTCAGAAGCGCATGACCGTGCAGGAGCTTACTGCCGACGGTCTGCGCGATCTCGGCCCGACCGCTGTCACCATTGCCGGACTCGAGGGCCTCGACGCACATGCCAATGCAGTGCAAGTGCGCCTGAGCCAACTCGCCAATCCCATATGAACCCGATCCTGAATCTCGCGCGGCCCGACATCCTGTCGCTGCAACCGTATCAACACGCGGCTTGGGAGCCGACGCTGGAGCGCATGCACGCCAATGAAATGCCCTGGCGTGCCGAAGGCGACCGCACGGAAGCCGGCCTCAATCGCTATCCGGAGCCTCAGCCGGATGTTCTGATCCATCATCTCGCCAAGCTGTATGGAGTCGCGCCGAAGAACGTGCTCGCCGGACGTGGCAGTGATGAAGGCATCGACCTGCTGGTGCGCGCTTTCTGCCGTGCCGGCATAGACAATGTGCTGATCTGCCCGCCCACCTTCGGCATGTACAAGGTCTCGGCGCGCATTCAGGGCGCCGGCGTCATCGAAGTGCCATTGGTCAAGGAGCGCGGATTCGAATTGGATGTGCAAGCCGTGCTGGCGGCCTGTCGCGAGAATGTCAAACTCGTGTTCGTGTGCACGCCCAACAATCCCACGGGCAACCTGTTGGACCGCGCTTCGATCGAACTGCTGTGCGCGCAACTCAGCAACAAGGCACTCGTCGTAGTAGATGAGGCGTACATCGAATTCGCCGGCGTGCCCAGCATGGCGCAGGATCTCGAGCGCTTTCCGAACCTGGTGATTCTGCGCACGCTGTCCAAGGCCTATGCGCTGGCCGGCGCCCGCTGCGGAGCGTTGCTCGCTGACGAGGACATCGTCGGCCTGCTGGCTCGCGTGATCACGCCCTATGCCCTGCCGACGCAAACCATCGACTCCGTACTGAACTTCACCGATGAAGCACACGTCGCCGAGTCGAAGCAGCGCATCGAGCTGATCCTCAGCGAACGTGCGCGGCTCGCCGGGCGGCTGGCCACTCTGCCACTGATCCGCCAGGTGTGGCCGAGCAACTCGAACTTCATTCTCGTGGACTGCATGGATGCGGACGCCGTGCTGCGAGCTACGATCGAGGCGGGCTTGATCATTCGTGATCCTCGCTCGCAGCCCGGACTGAGCACCTGCCTGCGCATTTCAGTAGGCACGCCCGAGCAGAACGATCGCCTGGTTCATGGCGTGGCCCGCGCCTCCGGAGCAGCAGCATGAGCGGCCAACGCGTCTTGTTCATCGATCGCGACGGCACGATCATCATCGAGCCCGCCGACAAGCAGATCGACAGCCTGCAGAAGTTCCGCCTCGTGCCGGATGTGATCGCCGCGTTACAGCGCCTGCGTGATGCCGGCTACACGTTGCTCATGGTGAGCAACCAGGACGGTCTCGGCACCGAAAGCTTCCCCGAGCCGACATTCCGCGAGCCGCACGAGTTTCTGCGCGAGTTGCTGGCCTCGCAAGGCATCGTGTTCGCCGCAGAGTTCATCTGCCCGCACAAGCCTGCCGACAATTGTCGCTGCCGCAAGCCGAAGACCGGCCTGCTCGACGACTATCTGCGCACGCATCCCATCGACCGTCAGCACAGCTACGTCATCGGCGATCGCGAAACCGATCTGGAACTGGCGCGCAACCTCGGTATCGAAGGCATTCGCGTCCGCACCGAAGAAACACCGGGCGACACCTGGCCGGAAATTGTCGCACGCCTCACGGCACCGGCCCGCGTTGCGACAGTGGTTCGCACGACCAAGGAAACGGACATCAAGATCGACGTGAACCTGGACCGGGAAGGGCCGATTCACATCTCCACCGGACTGGGATTCTTCGATCACATGCTGGAGCAGATCGCCAAGCATGGCGGCTTCTCACTGCAGCTCACCTGCAAGGGCGACCTGCACATCGATGAGCATCACACCGTCGAGGACTGCGCGCTGGCCTTGGGCACGGCGCTGAAGCAGGCGCTCGGCGACAAGCGCGGCATTCATCGCTATGGCTTCCTGTTGCCCATGGATGAAGCGCTGGCGCAGGTCGCGATCGACCTGTCGGGCCGGCCCTACTTCGTGTTCGAAGGCCAGTTTGGCCGCGACAGCGTCGGGCAGTTGCCCACCGAGCTGGTGCCGCACTTCTTCCGCTCTCTGGCGGAAACACTGGGTGCGGCCATCAACCTGAAAGTTCAGGGCGAGAACACTCACCACATGATCGAAGCTTGTTTCAAGGGCGTCGGTCGGACACTCCGCCAGGCAATTCGCATCACGGATACCGAACTGCCGAGCACCAAGGGCACTTTGTAATGCAGCTCGTGATCATCGACAGTGGCGGTGCCAACATCGCTTCCCTCCGGTACGCGATCGATCGGCTCGGTGTGGCGTCCGAGCTCACGACCGATCCGGCGAAGGTTCGCGCCGCCTCGCATGTGATTCTGCCCGGCGTGGGCGCTGCGTCGGACTGCATGGGGCGTCTGCAGAAGATTCCCGGCCTGGTGGATACGATTCGCAAGCTGCGCCAGCCCATGCTGGGCATCTGCGTCGGCATGCAGTTGCTGTTCGAATCGTCGGAAGAAGGTGAAGTGCCCTGCCTCGGCCTGCTGCCCGGCCGCGTGCGCCGCTTCGCCGATCGTGACGACCTGCCCGTGCCGCATATGGGTTGGAATCAACTGGAGTTCGATTCGCCTTCGCCGCTGCTCAAGGACATCAGTCCGGGCGATCATGTTTATTTCGTGCACAGCTATTCCGCACCCGTGGGGCCTTTGACACTGGCATGCGCCACTTACGGCGAGCAGTTCTCGGCGCTGGTTCAAAGCGGCAATGTGTTCGGCGCACAGTTTCATCCGGAACGCTCGGCGCGCACCGGCTCGCTGCTGCTGCGTAATTTCCTGCAACTGCAACCGACTCACTGAACGACGTCTATCGAGCCATGGAGCTGATTCCCGCCATCGATCTGAAGGACGGCCGCTGCGTGCGGCTGTTCAAGGGCGACTTCGCCGCCGAGACCGTTTATTCCAACGATCCGGCTGAGATCCTCGCCCGCTACCGCGGCTTTGGGGCACGACGCATTCACGTCGTCGACCTCGACGGCGCGAAGGACGGCACGCAGGCCAATCGCGATGTCATCGTGAAGTTCGCCAGCGATCCGTCGGTGAAACTGCAAGTCGGCGGCGGCCTGCGGTCCTTGGATCGCGTGAAAGCGCTGTTGGATGCTGGTGTCGAGCGCGCCGTCATCGGCAGCGTAGCGATCAACTCGCCCGAGGTTGTCATCTCGTGGCTATCGGACGTCGCCCCCACACAAATCGTGCTGGCGCTCGACGTGCGGCTCGATGATTCGGGCGTACCGATGCTCACCACGCATGGCTGGCAACAGTCCAGCGGCGTAACACTGTGGAACGTGGTGGAGCGCTTCGCGCGCTCCGGCATCGCCCACGTGCTCTGCACAGATGTCGCCAGGGACGGTGCGCTCACCGGTCCGAACTTCGAGCTATACGCAGAAGCGGTACGGCGCTTTCCGGAATTGCAGTGGCAGGCCTCGGGCGGCGTTGCGACCGCCCGCGACCTGATCGCCCTGCGCGACTGCGGCGTCGCCGCGGTGATCAGCGGCAAAGCGCTGCTGGAAAACAAGATTTCTTCTCAGGAGTTGCGGCCATTCTTGCCAAACGCATCATCCCCTGCCTCGATGTAAGAGACGGGCAGGTCGTCAAGGGCGTGCGCTTCCGCGATCACGTGGTCGTGGGCGACATCCTGGAGCTCGCCACGCGCTATCGTGACGAAGGCGCTGACGAGTTGGTGTTCTATGACATCACCGCAAGTCCGGATGGACGCACGGTGGATCGCAGCTGGATTCGCCGCATCGCGCGCATTCTGGATATTCCGTTCTGCGTGGCCGGCGGCATTCGCAGCGTCAGCGATGCCGAGGAGGTCCTGGGCGAAGGTGCGGAGAAGGTATCGATCAACTCTCCCGCTCTGGCCGATCCCGAATTGATCAACCGGCTCAGCGCACGTTTTGGTGTGCAATGCGTAGTCGTGGGCATCGATAGTCAGACGATCGACGGAGACTATCAGGTGTATCAGTTCACGGGCGATCCGGAGCGGACCCGCAATACGGCACGCAAGACGTTGGATTGGGTGCGCGAAGTACAGGAACGAGGCGCGGGTGAGATCGTGCTCAACTGCATGGCGAGCGATGGCGTGCGCAAAGGCTATGACATCCCTCAACTCAGCGCAGTGCGAGCGCAGTGTCGAGTGCCGCTGATTGCCTCCGGCGGCGCTGGCGCGAAAGAACATTTCGCCAGCGTATTCAGCGAGGCGAAAGTGGACGGCGCGCTGGCGGCGAGCGTGTTCCACACTGGAGCGCTGCCGATTCCGGAGCTGAAGAACTATCTGCGTGAGGTCGGCGTCGAGGTCAGGCCATGAAACTCGATCAGATCGAGTCGTTCGATTGGAGCAAGGGCGAGGGTCTGCTGCCCGCAATCGTGCAGGACGCGACCAATGGCAAGGTGCTCATGCTCGGCTACATGAACCGGGAGGCACTGCGTAAAACGCTTGGCGAGAAGCGCGTGACGTTCTACAGCCGCAGCAAGCAGCGGTTGTGGACCAAGGGGGAAACCTCAGGGAATTTCTTGCACCTGGTCGATGCGGCAGTTGACTGCGACAACGATTCGTTGCTCATCACGGCCCATCCCGACGGACCGACGTGTCACAACGGCACGGATAGTTGTTTCGGCGATGCCATCTCGACCACGGCCACACAGCTCGCCTTCCTGGCGCGACTGGAGTCCGTGATCGAGAAGCGCGTCAGCGAGCGGCCCGAGGGCAGCTACACTGCTCGCCTCTGGTCCGATGGCAAGACCCGGATGGCCCAAAAAGTGGGCGAAGAAGGCGTCGAGGTCGCGCTGGCCGCGGTGACGCAGGATGATGACAAGTTTGTCGGCGAAGCGGCTGACTTACTGTTTCATCTCACGCTGCTGTTGAAGAGCAGGCAACTGTCGCTGTTGGATGTCCTGACTGAGCTCGAGCGGCGGCACGCGGCGAAGAAGTAAGCGCGCGACACGTTGCCATCGCCATCGTCATCTGGCGACTCGCTGGTGAACCCAGCGAGCGCCGTAGATGACGACGGTTCTCAATATATTGGCAAGAGTTCAGAACCACGCACGCACTCCCGCGACAAACTGAACCTCTTCAGCATCGCCGCCGTGCTCCCGCACCAGGTCGGCGGTTTCGCCAAACTTGCGAGACCACATCACGCCGACATACGGCGCGAGCTCTCGGCGGATTTCATATCGCAGGCGCAGCCCCAGCTCGGCATCACTGAGCCCCGAGCGGATGCCATTGGCAATGTCGTCCTTGCCATAGAGATCGACCTCGAACTTCGGCTGGAGAATCAGCCGCTGCGTCAGAAACATTTCATACTCGGCCGAGAAGCTGGCGGCGGTGCGCCCCTGCTCGCCCACGTACATCAATGCTTCCACCTCGAACCAATACGGCGCGAGTCCTTGCACGCCGAATGCTGCCCAGGTGCGAGACGGTCCCTCGCCAAAGTCGTGCGCGACGCCGGCTTGCACGCTCCACCAGCGTGAGAACACGCGATCCCACAACAACTCCACCGAGCCGTCGTATTCGCTGTCGAGGCGTTCGCCTTCGGTCTTGAGCAGTGCCTTGTCGTAATCATTGCCATAGAAGGCGCGACCCTCCCAAGCCAACGCGTCGCCTTCATCGGTGTCCCGCCACTCGAATTGCTCGAACAGCAGCAGGCCGTAGGGCTCGGTGTCGTCCATGTCCATCATCTCGGCCATTTCCTCCTCCGACATGTCCCCCATCACACGCTGCGGCGGTGGCGGAGGAATGTGGGCACGTTCGCTTTCGGTGCGCGGGTCGGCATGCCCCGCGTGATGAGCGTGCTCTTGATGCTGGTGATGCTGATGTTGTTCCTGAGCCGCGGCCAAACCTGTCGAGGCCAGCAGCGCCACCGCGGTGCTCCATCGAATGAGCGCGTTCATGAGTGACCTCCATGGCCGCCGTGACCACCGTGACCGCCCTGACCGCCCTGACCGCCGTGACCGCCTTGGCCCCCTGAACCGCCGCCTCCATCAGGCTCCACATGCACCTCTCGGAACATGCCAGCCTCCATGTGATACAGCAGATGGCAGTGGTAGGCCCAGCGCCCGACCGCATCCGCCGTTACGGCGTAACTGAGCTTCTGCGCCGGATTCACATTGATCGTGTGCTTGCGCACCTGAAAGTTTCCCGAGGCATCTTCCAGCTCGCTCCACATGCCGTGCAGATGAATCGGATGCGTCATCATCGTATCGTTCACCAGCGTGATGCGCAGGCGCTCGCCGAGCCGGAACTTCAGCGGCTCGGCTTCGGAGAACTTCTGGCCATTGAACGACCAGACGAACCGTTCCATGTGGCCGGTGAGATGCAACTGGATCTCTCGTCCCGGCTGGCGCCGATCGATGGGTCCGCCGATGGTGCGCAAGTCCGCGTAGGTCAGCACGCGACGGCCATTGTTTCGCAAGCCGACGCCCGGATCGTCCAGACCAACGTTGAGTCGTTCGGCCTGCATGTCCTGCAGCGGCGTTGCTTCGCTCGCCGGATGCCAGACGGCAGGCGCGGAAGCCTGCCCCGACATATCATGGCCGGCGTGTGGATCGGATGACGCGCCGTGATTCATGGCACTGTGATCGACCGCGCCGCCGTGCGATTCATGTCCGCTCGATCCATGTCCGCTCGATCCATGTCCGCCCGATCCATGTCCGCCCGATCCATGACTACCATGAGACATTCCCATGTCGCTCATCGACAATAGCGGCCTGGGATCCAGCGGCGGAATCTCCGCTTCGAGCCCAGGGCTCGGAGACAACGTGCCACGCGCATAACCGGAGCGATCCATGGCCTGCGCGAAGATCGTATAGGCACGATCGTCCTTGGGCTCGACGATGACATCGTAGGTTTCGGCCGCGCCGATGCGGAACTCGTCCACCGACACCGGTTCGACATCCTGGCCATCGGAGGCGACCACCGTCATCTTCAGCCCGGGAATGCGCACGTCGAAGATCGACATCGCCGAGCCGTTGATGAAGCGCAGCCGCACTTTCTCGCCGCGCGAGAACGAGCCCGTCCAGTTGCCTACTGGCGCCGCCCCGTTCATGAGATACGTGTAGGCGTACCCCGAAACATCGAGCATATCGGTGGGATTCATCCGCATCTCGCCCCACATGCGGCGCTCAGCGATGGTTTCGCCCCAACCGTTCTTGCGCACATCGGCGAAGAGATCGCCAACGGTGCGGCGTTGGAAGTTGTAGTAGTCGCTGTGCTTCTTCAGCACCGAGAAGATCCGTTCAGGATCGATATCGGTCCAGTCGGACAGCATCACCACGTAATCACGCTCGGCCGGAAAGCGCTCGCCGCCGCGACGTTCGATCACGATCGGTCCGTACAGTCCGGTCTGTTCCTGGAAGCGCGAGTGCGCGTGATACCAATACGTGCCGTACTGATTCACTTTGAAGCGATATAGATACTCGCCCTTGCTGGGGATGCCCTCGAAGCTCAGGCCCGGCACGCCGTCCATGTCCGCCGGCACGATCATGCCGTGCCAGTGAATGGAGCTGCGCACGTCGAGCCGGTTCGAGACCCGCAAAGTGACCGTATCGCCCTCGCGCCAGCGCAACAGCGGCGCCGGGATCTGCCCATTCACCACCGTGCCGATACGTCGCTTGCCGGTGAAGTTGAACGGCGCCTCGCCGATTTGCAGGTCGAAGTGAGTTCCGGTGAGTACCGTTTGCGCCTGGCTTTGCGCCCAGCCGCTGCCGCGTGGCGCCCCCAGGACGAACAGCCCGGCTCCCGCCGCCTGTAGAAAAGATCTGCGCGAGAGCTGCGGCAAACGCGCTCGCGATGATTGCATCGATGACATGGAACTCTCTTGATTGAAGCAATGACATGCGAGGCTGGCCCAGGCACCCGAGCCACAGCCGCGCTCAGCCCACGAGCATCAAGAGAATCGGGCGGGAGGTCGGAACAGGCCGGACGGACGCTGCGACGGGAAGCGCTCCAGCCCCTGTGAAGTACGCAGCAAAGCCGTGGCGACAGGACTCAAGACCAGGGCATCCAATGCCACGCAAGGAACATGCAAGCAGGGGCATTCGCACTCGTCGGACTGGCAGCAATCCGCCCCAGCGGAAGCAGTGTCCGCAGTCGAATGACCCACATGATGAAATTCGGACTGATGGCCTTCGTGCCCGGAGGAAACCGCGGCATCTGCGAGAATCTCGGCTGCCAGCAAGGAATGAGCCGTACCCGCGCCATCCGCGTGAACCGCCGGCATGGCATGGCCCAGCTCGCCGATGACCAGGCGGGTCACCAGTAGAAACATCAAGGTCCAGCGCTGCCAGCAGAATTTACGCACCGGCGAAGAGTACAAGCCGACCTCCGGCTGCGCAACGACTTGGCCGTCAGACGCTCTTTGTTGGCCGTCTTCCGCTCTCTTGCGATCGTCTTACATCGGGTCGGCGGCCTCTGAAGGGATCGCCTGTCGCCTCGCCAGTAGCCACCAACGATGATTACCGCAGCGGAACTTGCCACCGCGCGTTACGTTGAGTGGAAACACGAAGCGTTGAGGATTTCGCCATGCAAATGTTGGCTTCAAAACTGATTCCCGTCGCGATCGCCAGTATTCTGTGCGGCGTGGCCGTGGCCGGCGGCGGCAAGGACGACAAGATGTCCATGATGGACAAGGACGGTGATGGCAAGGTGTCCGCGGCCGAACATGCCGAAGGCACCCGCATGTTGTTCGGCAAGATGGACACGAACCAGGACGGTGTGCTGACCGAAGACGAAATGGACGCGGCGCATGCCTCCAGGATGGGCAAGGGTCACTCCAACCAGCAATCCGCCTCTCGCGGCGAGGGCCCGGGCGAGCAGAGGATGGGCGACAAGAAAGCTTATGACCCCTCCGGCACGGGCAAGGCCATGCCCAAGCAGATGTCGTCCGCCCAGAAGATCGCCGCCATGGACACCGACAATGACGGCAAACTGACGGAGGAGGAACACGCTGCTGGCGCGAAGAAGATGTTCAGCAAGATGGACTCGGACGGTGATGGGGTGTTGACGGCTCAAGAGCTACGCGACGGCGAGCGCTCCATGGTGACCGCTAGCGACACCGACTGACGCCGCTCACACGATCGGCAACGGAGCGAAGCGGGCCTGCGTGGCCCGCTTCGCTTTTTACACGTCCAACCTTTTACGCGTCCAACCCGGGCGTTGCTTCAAATCAAGACTTCGATCGCCGGCTCGCGCAGGTTGTAGGTCGAGCTCATCGCGCGGCCGTAAGCGCCCGCGGTCGCGATCAACAGCACATCGCCTTCCTGCGTCGGCGGCAGCAAGCGATCCGTGCCGAGCGTATCGCCGGACTCGCAGATCGGACCCACGACATTGACGATCTCGGTCGGCAGATCGTCCAGCCGGCTGAGATTCACGATCTCGTGATGCGCGCCGTACAGCGCCGGACGAATCAGCGAGTTCATGCCGGTGGCGACGCCGACGTAGTGCACCTCGCCCTTGCCCTTCAGCTGCGTCACCTGCGCCAGCAGCACGCCGGCCTCGGCAACCAGATAGCGGCCCGGCTCGATCCACAGCGCCAGGTTCGGATGCGCAGCTTTCAGCGCGGCCAGGGTCTCGCCAAACTCGGAAAGCACCACGCCCTGCTGCCCCAAACGCTCCGGCACGCCCAGACCGCCTCCCAGGTCGACGATGCGTACATCCTTGAACCGCTGGGTGAGCGCAGTGAGCGTATCGCCCACTGACTTCCAGTTGTCGACGCTGAATACGCCGCTGCCGGTGTGAGCATGCAGGCCGACCACACGCGCTCCGGCCGCCTTCACCAGCCGCTCCAACTCGTCCATCTCGAACAACGGCACGCCGAACTTGGAGTGCACGCCGGCGGTCCGCACCTTGTCGTGGTGGCCGCGGCCATAGCCGGTATCGATGCGAATGAAGACTTCGCGGTCCTTGAACAGCTCCGGCCAGGCTTTCAGCGGATGCAGGTTGTCGAGCGTCACCCAGATGCCTTGGTTCACGCCCCACTCGTACTCCGCTCTGGGCGCGAAGTTGGGCGTGAACAGGATCTTCTGTTTGTCGAGCGACGGCACGGTCTTCAGCACGTGCTCGACCTCGTAGCGAGACACGCACTCGAAGCCGAGGCCCTGCTCGGCAAAGAGCTTGATGATCTGGGGATGCCAGTTGGCCTTGAGCGCGTAGAACACGCTGTCGATGCCCGGCAGTGCTCGCAATGCCTTGGCCTTGGCGGTGAGCGTCGCACGGTCATAGACGAACGCGGCGCCATGCTCGCGGCCCAAGGCGATCAGATCGGCCCTGCGCTCGTGCCACCACTGCTTCAGGTCGGCGGCACTCTTGTCCTTCGGACCATACAGCTCTTCCCAGGTCGGGCCGAGCACGCGATCCGCGGTCATCTTCTGAATGGCGATGTCGTGCAGGCGCGAGACCAGCCGGTCGCCCTGCGCCTCGTCGATCACGAACGTGATGTTCAGATCGTTGGCCGCCTGCGTCACCAGATAGATCTTCTGCTCTTCGAACAGCTCCAGCGCGTCGCCGAGCCGATGCAGAATGGCGCGAATGTTTCTTCCGACCAGGCTCACCGCCGCGCACGGGCCGATGACTTCGACGCGGCACAGCCGGCCGAGGTCCCCCACCAGCGCATCGAGCGTCGCCTTGTCCAAGGTGTTGGCGGCCGGGTCGAGCGACACGGTGACGCTGGTTTCCGAGGTCGACACCAGATCGATCGACAGGCCGTGATCCTTGAACACCCGGAAGGCATCGGCGAGAAAGCCCACCGAGTGCCACATCCCGACGGTCTCCATCGAGATCAGCGTGATGTTCTTTTTCATCGTGACGGCCTTCACCTGCGCGGCGACGTTGCCACCGTGCGTAGTGATGACCGTGCCTTCGAGCTTCGGCGTCTGCGTGGCGAAGACATACAGCGGAATGCCGTACTGCTTCACCGGCATGATGCACCGAGGATGCAGCACCTTCGCACCGCTGCTCGCAATTTCCTGAGCTTCGTCGTATTCGAGCGCGCGCAACAAGCGAGCCGTCGGCACCTGGCGCGGATTGGCGCTGAACATGCCAGGCACGTCGGTCCAGATCTCCAGCCGTCGCGCCTGCAGCTTGACCGCGAAGTAACTGCCCGAGGTGTCCGAGCCACCGCGTCCCAATAGCACCGTGTCGCCGTTCTCGTCGCTGGCGATGAAGCCTTGCGAGATGAACACTCTGCCGGGCGTCGACCAGCGCCGCTGCAGTTCCTGATCCGGTTCGTAGTTGCACGTCGCGGACAGATAGCTCGATCGCATATTGGCGTTACGACGCTGCTCGGCCTTCAGCACCGTGCGTGCATCGACCCACTGCGTATCCAAGCCTTGCGCCGTAAGGAACGCGGCGCCGAGTTGCGTGGCCATCAACTCGCCCTGCGCCATCACGCGGGCACGCAGGCGATCGCTCACTTCACCGACCAGCGCGATGCCTGCCGCGATCTGTCGCAAACGTTTGAATTGTTCCTCGAGCATCTGGCTGGGCGTGACGCCCAGATCGCGCGCCAGGTCGCGATGGCGCTGCTCGATCTGATCCATCACTGCTTGCGCCTCGTTGCTCGGCGTCTTGTGCGAGTCGAGGGACAAGGCGAGCAGCTGTTCCAGCCGATCGGTAATGCCCGACAGGGCCGAATGAACGATGACCGGGCGCAGCCCCTCGGCCAGACGCTCGCGCAGCACCACCGCGATGTTTTTCCAATTAGCGACGGAGGAAACGCTGGTACCGCCGAACTTGAGCACCACCCACGGCGACGCCGCGGGCGTGGAATCAGCCATCGTCATTTGTCAGCTCTTTAGCATGGTGTGGAAAAGGATCGGGTCGCGCGGCCAGGCGCACCATCCTGGCTCCGGCCTCGAGAGCTTCGCCGGAGCGGTCAGCTGTCAGGGGCGCGGTTGCTCTGGTGGAGACCTCAGGACCGCGCGGCACCTTACTATTCTTCTTCGAAATCGTTCAGTTCTTTCTTCAGGCGCCGGTCGGCGAGCACGTCCTCGAGTTTGCTCCAGGCTGCTTTACCTTTTTTCGCCGCGGCATTGGCATTGGGACGGGCGCGTCGCGCCCCCGAGTCGATGAACTTCTCGTAATTCTGGTCTTCGTCGCTTTCGGCGACGAAGTCATCATCGATGTCGAAATGATCGTCGTCTCTCTCCATGGGCTTTCCTGAAAAATCCAGCCAAATCAACCAGATCGGGTACCGGCGGGGCCGGAAGCGAAGCGGACTATATACGATGCGCGGCGCTTTTCAATGGCTTGAAGGTGGGGTGCGGGAAATAGTTCGCAAGGCCCCCGCCGGCCCTGGCGGGCTCAGGAACCCTCGCTGACCACGACCGGCGCCCCCCGGCCCAGACCCAGCGCCTCGGCCGCGCTCTGCTCCGCCCGGGCGATTTCGACCACGCCGAAGGAGTTGACGAGGGCCAGGAATTCCCCCGGGCTTACGTCGCCATAGGTGCGCCTGAGGGCAAAAGTGTGGCCCCCGGTCTTGACCATGGGGCGCCGGAACGACTCGATCAGGCTGGCGTCGATGTTGGTGATCAGGTTGCCGAAGTGGTCCGTGGTAATGACCACCCCGGCCACCTGGTCGGCAGCCACCGAGGGCTCGTCCACCCAGGAAGGCACGATGTCGTGGGTTTCCGGCCCCAGGTCGGCCGGCGTGGCGCGCCGGCCGGCCAGCTCGGCCGCCAGCGGGGCGAAAATGTCCCGGCCATGGAAGGTGGCGCTGGCCGGGGGCAACTTGAACTTGCCCGCCGCCCGGGCCGCATCGAACCGGTAGATCTTGGCGCTCGGCACCTGGGTCACGATGGGTGCGAGCAGTCCATTGTCCGGCGCGAGGAAGGCATGGCCATTCGCGACCACCGCGACGATGTCGCGCTTGGTGCCGACGCCCGGGTCCACCACCGCGACGTGCACGGACCCTTCCGGAAAGTAGCTGTAGGCCCGGGCCAGCCAGAACCCCGCCTCTGCCGGCCAATACACCGGCACGTCGTGAGTCACGTCGATGATCCGCGCCTCCGGCAGCCGCGCCAGGATGCGGCCTTTCATGGTCGCGACGAACGGCCCTTGCGGACCAAAGTCAGTGGTGAGCGTGATGACGCCGCAGGCTGAGAACATGAGACAACCGATAGAAAGCTCGTGGGAGCGCTAAGCGCGATATTCGCAGCGACCGAAGTCTTGAACAACGACGTTGCGTTCGCTCGCGACCACTCGAAATGACGCATCACCGGCGGCGATGTTCCAGAGCTCCACGTGCAGCGGCTCTCCCGGATAGACCGGACTGGTGAACCGCGTATCCAGGCGCTGCAATCGTGATGGATCGTCATCGCACAGGGCGGCGATGAGTGCTCGGCCGGCCATGCCGTAATGACACAACCCGTGCAGGATGGGCCGGTTGAAGCCCGCAATTGCCGCGATCTCCGGATCGATGTGCAACGGATTGTAGTCGCCGGACAGACGATAGATCAGCGCCTGGTTGCGTGGGTTCGCCAAAGCAACGGAATGATCCGCAGCTCGATCGGCGGGTACCGGCCGAGGCTTCGGCGCGCCCTCGCTCTTGCCGCCGAATCCGCCGTCGCCACGCAGGAACGAGACCACGCTCATCGTCGCCAGCAGATCGCCATTCGACGCATCGACCAGCTTGCGTGTCATGTAGAGGATGGCACCCTTGCTCGCGCCCTTGTCATAGATCTCGTCGACGCTGAACTCACCGATCACCGTGCCCTCGACCGGCAGCGGCTTGTGCACCAGCAGACTCTGCTCGGCGTGCAACAGCAGTTTGTAGTTGATCCCGAACTCGGGCTCGGCCAGCAGCAAAGGAGCCGCGGCCAACGTCACTGCCTGCATCGGCAGCGCCACCAGCGATTTCTCGTAGATGTATTTGAGATCGCTCGCCGCGGTGGGATCGTCCGCTCCCACGCCCAGGCCCAGCGCGTACAGCATCGTGTCCCGCCGCGTATAGGTGTGGCGGACAGGCTCGATCCGCATGCTCTTCAGCTTGGCATAGTCGAGTGGCATGGTCGCTCCATAACGTGTCTGTCAGCTGACTCGCCGATTGTCACCGAATCCCTGGTGGCGCGCTATTCCGGCCCGTGCGCCTGACGTAATCGTCGCTGCCAGCTTGCACAGATCGAAAACATTGGCGTAGCATCGGTTCCGCGCATGTGACTGGCGTAGATGGAATAACCATCGGGAAGCATGCGTGCAGGGTCCTCCCCTGCTGCGGCCGCTCGCCTGGGCATCCAAGTCCCCCTCTCACAGGAGCGCCGCGATGCAGATTTCATTGGACCTGCTGCAATCATCCGATCCCGAAGTGTTCGATGCCGTGGTCGGCGAGGAACGCCGCCAACGCGAAGGGCTCGAGCTGATTCCTTCCGAGAATTACGCCTTCCCCGAGGTGTATGCCACCAACGGCTCGGTGTTCGCCAACAAGTACGCCGAAGGCTACGTCGGCCGGCGCTATTACGGCGGGCAGCAATTCACTGACCGCATCGAGTCGCTTGCCATCGAGCGCGCCAAACGTTTGTTTCGCGCCGAACATGCGAACGTGCAGCCGCTGAGCGGTTCGCCCATGAATCAGGCCGTTTACATGGCGTGCCTCGCGCCGGGCGATACAGTGCTTGCGATGGATCTTTCGCATGGCGGACACCTCACCCATGGGGCGCCGGTATCGTGCATGGGGCGCATCTTCAACTTCGTGCGTTATAAGACCTCCCCGCCCGATGGCCACATCGATTACGACGCCGTCCTCGCGACGGCCCGGCAGGTGCGACCGAAAATCGTGCTTTGCGGCCATTCGTCTTATCCACGCGAAGTGGACTACGCGCGCTTTCGCGCCATTGCCGATGACGTGGGCGCGCTGTGCATGGCCGATGTTTCACACGTCGGCGGCCTGATCGCTGGCGGCGCGCTGAAGAACCCGCTCGATTTCGGCTTCGACATCATGACGACCACCACCCACAAATCCCTTCGCGGCCCACGCGGTGGGATGATTCTTTGCAAGTCGTCGCTCGCCAAGCAGATCGATGCCGCCGTTTTTCCCGGCATGCAGGGCGGCCCCCACATGAATGCCATCGCGGGCGTCGCCGTGACTCTCAAACTCGCCGCCGAGCCTGCGTTCAAAGCCTATGCATCGCAGGTTCTTCTCAACGCTCGCATCTTGGCGGATGAGCTGATGAAGCACGGCTGCACGCTGGTCACCGGCGGCACCGAAAATCACCTGATCGTCATCGACGTGGTGCGCTCCTTCAACATCGACGGCCGCGTCGCGGAAAACGCGCTCGACCTCGCCGGCCTCACCGTAAATAAACAAGTGATCCCCGACGATCCTCGCCCTCCGCTGAAGCCCAGCGGCGTTCGGCTGGGCACTCCCGCCCTGACGACTCGCGGAATGAAAGAGCCGGAGATGAAACAGGTCGCGGCCTGGATGGTCGAAGCGATGCGTGCTCCGGAGGATGAATCGAAGCTTCGCGCCATTCATGCGCAGGTGCGTGAACTCTGCGCTCGCTTTCCGGTGCCGGGGCTCGATTCATAACGGCTGTGCGCAGCGGTCCACGCAATCGTCCTCTCCTATACCGCACGCGCTACATCAGCTGCGCC
Source organism: Steroidobacter sp. (assembly GCF_036406195.1). Taxonomy (GTDB): domain Bacteria; phylum Pseudomonadota; class Gammaproteobacteria; order Steroidobacterales; family Steroidobacteraceae; genus Steroidobacter. The sequence continues at coordinate 72,949 of NZ_DASWVW010000047.1, read as the reverse complement.
TCATCAGTCCGCATCAAGGCCAAAAACGGTTGCCTGACCGGTCTTAACACCGCTCCGGCGGCGCTGGATCAGCACGTCGAAATTGTCGTGCAGCCGGCGCGGCGTGCCCACAAACCCGGTATTACCGTTGCCGCCTGAGCTATGGGTCGATGGCGATCCTCTCCCCGCTCTCGGCATCGAAGAAATGCATCCGCTCGGGCTGGACCTGCAAGGTGATGGTCGAGCCCAGCGGTGGCAGGTGATAGGGAGACGACCTGATGATCACGCGGCAGGAGCCGGCGCTGGCGTGAATGAAGGCTTCGTTGCCGACGGTTTCGATGAGATCGACGAGCACGGGAAGGCGAAGGTTTCCCGGAGGGCTGGCGCCGTCGACGCGCTGTAGGTCTTCGGGGCGGATGCCGACGACGATGGGTTTGCCGAGGGGCAGGCCGGCGGGTACGGGAAGCTCGATGCCGTCGCCCTTCAAGATATCGGTGTCGGCGCCGCTGGCGCTCACGGTGCCGCGAAAGAAGTTCATCACGGGAGTGCCCAGGAAGCCGGCGACGAACAGGTTGATCGGCCGTTCGTAAATGTTCATCGGCGTGTCGATCTGCTGCACGATGCCTCGATCGATCACTACGATGCGCTGGCCGAGCGTCATCGCTTCGACCTGGTCGTGAGTCACGTACACCATCGTCGTCTTGAGCGATCGATGCAGTCGAGCGATCTCCGTGCGCATCGCCGCCCTCAGCTTCGCGTCCAGATTCGATAGCGGTTCATCGAGCAAGAACACCTGCGGATGCCGCACCAACGCGCGCCCGAGCGCGACACGCTGGCGCTGGCCACCGGACAGCTGCTTGGGCAAGCGATCCAGCATGGACTCGAGCCCCAGGCGATCAGCCGCGTCCTTGACCCGCTCCGCCACTTCCTCTGGGGAATGACCTCGGAGCTTCAACCCGAAACCAAGGTTCTCGCGCACGGTCATGTGCGGATACAGCGCATAGCTCTGGAACACCATGGCGATGTCACGATCGCGCGGCTCCAGATTGGTGACGTCACGATCACCGATATAGATGCGGCCGGCAGTCGGCTCCTCCAACCCGGCAATCAGCCGCAGCAACGTGCTCTTGCCGCAGCCGGACGGCCCGACCAGCACCAGCAACTCGCCATCGGCGATGTCGAACGTGGCGCTGTCCACAGCAACGTGACCGTTGCTGTAGACCTTACGTACGCCTTTGAGTTTTACTGCTGCCACGCGCGCCCGGGCTCCTCTACACTATTCTTCCAAGGGAGTGCGCCACAGCCCATATCCGCATCCCGTGTTGTTCGATAGATATGTGACTCGTCGCCCAGCATGACCCAACCCAACCCGCGCGCCATTCAATTCCCGAGCGACTTTCTCTGGGGCTGCGCCACTTCCGCCTATCAGATCGAAGGCTCGCCGCTGGCGGACGGCGCCGGGCCGAGCGTATGGCATCGATTCTCTCACACGCCCGGCCGCGTGCAGGACGGCGACACCGCCGATGTGACTTGCGACCACTACCGGCGCTGGCAAAGCGACGTCGATCTGATGCACTCCCTGGGCATGGGTTCGTACCGGTTCAGCATCGCCTGGGGGCGCGTGCTGCCAGAAGGAACGGGTCGCATCAACCCCGCAGGGCTCGACTTCTATGAGCGGCTGGTGGACAGACTCTTGTCGCACGGCATCCAACCCATGGTGACGTTGTTTCACTGGGACCTGCCGGCGGCGCTGGACGATCGCGGCGGCTGGTTGAATCGCGACATCGCGCAATGGTTTGCCGAGTACGCGGACATCGTGTTTCGACGGCTCGATGACCGCGTCAAATACTGGACGACGTTGAACGAGCCGTGGGTGGTGGCGGACGGCGGGTACATGCAGGGCGTCCTGGCGCCCGGCCATCGCAACGTGTTCGAAGCGCCTCGGGCCACACATCATCTTCTGATGGCGCATGGCGCGGCGGTACAGGCTTACCGTGCCAGCGGACGCAACAAGATCGGGCTGGTCGTGAACATCGAGCCCAAATATCCGGCGTCGCCATCCGAAGCGGATCAGGCCGCGACACGACGCGCCGAGGCCTACATGAACCGGCAGTATCTCGAACCCGCCCTGCTCGGCTCGTACCCAAAGGAACTGCAAGAAATCTTCGGCGAAGCATGGCCCCAATGGCCGGACGAGGATCTGAAACTGATCCGGCAACCTCTCGACTACATCGGCGTGAACTACTACACGCGTGCGGTCGTGCGAACCGATCCCAGCGCGTGGCCGTTGCGAGCCACCCCAGTGAAGCAAAAGCAGCACGCGCACATGGAAACGGGCTGGGAAGTCTTTCCACAGGGTCTGACCGACACGTTGCTTTGGATCAAGGACAACTACGGCAATCCGCCGGTCTACGTCACGGAGAACGGCGCCTGCTTCTACGATCCGCCGCAGATCGAAGGGCCCGTGTTGGACGATCCCCTGCGCGTCGACTATCTGCGCAAGCACATCACCGCGGTGTACGACGCCATGCAACGCGGCGCCGACATTCGCGGCTACTTCGCCTGGTCGTTGTTCGACAACTTCGAATGGGCCTTCGGCTTCTCCAAGCGCTTCGGCATCGTGCACATGAACTACGAGACCTTGCAGCGGACGCTGAAGGCGAGCGCGCATTTCTATTCGAAAGTCATTGCCACCCGAGGCGCGGCGCTGGCCGAGTAGCCTGCTCATCGCGGCAACACGATGGTGAACGGCAGCTCGCTAATGCGCAGATCGGTGCCCATCCACCGCCCCAAGCCACGCTCGATGGAATGATGCTTGGGAGGCGCCTCACGCGGCCAAGCAACCGCGACACCACCCAGCGGCATTTCCTCCAGAGCTTCGACGTGCAGCGTCGCCTGCTCGTCATCGATCTTCAATGAATAGCTGAGCGGGCCGAACGGCGTGCGTAGATTGCGAACCTCAAAGCCTTCCTTCTGAGTCCACGCCTCGGGGATACCCGCCATCAAGACCAGCGTTTCGTCCGCCTGGCGTTCGAACGCAAACATATCCAACAGCGAGCGCCCAAAGTCCGAGGCCGCCCACCCATGCGGCATGTCGCCGATGAACCGGCTTTCGCGGGGATCCCGCCCAATGACCTCAGCCCACTGATTCCACGCCGCCGGGCGGCGGTCATTCATGAAAAACTCGATCAGCTCCTGGCTACGCTCGCGCCAGCCCAAGCGGATGAAGGCGCCGAGGTTGCGCCACTCATAGGGCGTGTACACGTCCCAAGTGGTATCGGTGCGGCGCTTGACGAAGTGTTGCCAATAACGCTCGAACGTGGCGTGCAGCTCGTGCGCCGGCAGCATCTGTGTCTCACCCACCGGCGTCAGAGCAATCGTCGTCGAGGTCGCGTCGAAGTCGCCCAACTCGGCCGCGCCCGGCAGATAGTCGATGTTGTGCGCGCGCATGGCGGTATTGAGCGAGCGATACAGATCCGAGCGGAACTGATCGCGCGACTCGATGAACCGCGCCATCGTTGTCTTCTCTTCGAGCGCGCGAGCAATGCGGATGGCCGCTTCGTAGCCACCCAACGCCCAGAAATTGTCCCAGTACGAATGCATGGGCTTGGCCGAGTAGCCTTCGTGACTGATGGATGCCGGCATCAATCCATAGAATGCCGCCCGGTCGCCTTGCTGATTCTGCGGCGTGCGCTCGGACAGGCGTAACTTGTCCATGTAGTCGACCGTCTTGACCACCGCCGGCCACATCGAGCGCAGCAGCTTGTCATCCCTGGTGTAGCGGTAGATCTCATCGATCAGGAACAGGAACTCGCCCATGCTGTCGTTCTCGGGCACGGGATCGGCTCCGCGGCGATCTACACAGCATGGCACCTTGCCATTAGCGAACTGATACGGCGCATACCAAGCCAGAAACTCCTTCGCGACCTCTGCATGTCCCATGCGCAGAAGCATCTCGGAGGTCATCGCGCCATCGCGAATCCACGAGCGTTCATAGGATCGCGAGCCGGGTTGAATCGCCGGTCCGTCGCGATTGATGAGCACATGCGCGAGCGACGTGCGCAATGTGTCGAATAGCGCTTGATCGGCCTTCGGCAAAATCAGCTCCACATGATTGAGCTTGTCGCGCCACTGCCGTTCGACTTCCGCCCACGTCTGCGGCGCCTGCGAGCTCGTCGCTAGCCGACGCTGCTGCTCGGCTTGCTTGCCTTCATTGCGCTTCCCGCCCCGACCCGCGTGCAACGGCAGATCCAACACGATCTCCCGACTCTCGCCGGGACCAAGATTCAACGTATAGAGCATCGCGCCCGATGCGAATCCGCTCTCATCGATGACGCTGGCCGGACCGCTAGGCTTGCTCAACCATTCGCACGGAGTGTCCGCCGCAAGCGGCACCGCCCGGAAAGATGCCGGCGGCGTTTTCGGCAGCACGCTCGCGACTCTGTCGACATGAACCGCGCCATTCTCAAAGGCGATCTCCCGAATCGGGCTTACCCCGCCCACTGTGTTGAGGAACTGCGCCGGTGGATTGACTTGAAAGGGACGCACGGTCAGCGCCAGCGTGTACTGTCGCCGACTCTTGGTGGGATTGCGCACGGTGTACACCGCCTCAGTGTGCGCATCGCCCGGCTCGCCGATGCCGTAGGCCGTTGTCGACAGCATCACGTCCGAATGTTTCCATTCCACCGTCGGAATGGGCAGATAGTTTTCCGCTAGCGACTGCCGGATCGACACATCCGCCCACGTCAGCCACTGGTCGCGCACGCGAATGAACGGCTCGATAGAGAAGCTGCCCTTGCGAGCTTCGAGGGCGCCATCCTCCGAGAGCATGCTCTCTTCGCTGTCGCCATCCACGCCGATGATGGTCCAGTACGTCTGCTCCTTGAGATACGCACGCGGATAACATCCTTTGCGCGCGTCCTTTGCCAGAGACTCGATGAATGCATTCGGTGAGGCGCCGAACTCCAGGTCCCGCACGTGCAGCTCGGAAATCCCGACAGCGCGGCCGGGCTTGGGCATCGTGAGCCGGATGTATCGCGCCTCCGATTCCGGCAGCAGGTGAGAGTCGCGACCGCCATTGCCCGCCTCGATGGTGCGAACCTGGTCCCAGCTCTTGCCATCCACCGACAGCTCGATCGTGTAGCGCTGCGCATGAAGCTCGGGCAGCCAATCGATCTCCAGGCCGCCGAACTCCCGCAGCGCCTGCAGATCGAGCTGCAAAGTCTGGTCCTCGCCGCTCGCGTCGCTGCGCCATGCTGTTTTGCTTTGGCCGTCGATGGCGCGCGCCGCGACATTCTTCCCGTCCTCCGACGATGCGGTGATGGTCGGTTCAGGAACTTGTGACGGTCGTTGCACGGGCTTGATTGCCAGCCGATCGAACCACAAGCTGCCTTGCCCGCCCTCCTCGCCGGCGGCCACTACGAACTCGATGCCCGCGAACGATTTGAGCGTGCGATCGCTGGTCGGTCCCCAGGCAAACTCCACCTGCCGCCGCTTGACTCGAATCTGTTGCCAGTCGCCGCTCACCTGGAAATTGGGCCGGCGGAACCACCAGACGTTGTCTCCGGAGGCATCGACGAACTTCATTTCGAAGTGGTTGCGCCCCGCCTCGCCGCGCATCCAGAAGGATATTTCGTAGTCGTCCGGCAGGGTGACCGGCAGCTTGCGCGTGGCCGCCGCATAGCCGGCCGTGTTGTTGAGGTTGTATTCGAGCACGAGCGCATTGCCATCCACGCCCTTGGCGCTATGCACGGACGCACTCACGCCGTCGGATGCCAGCGACTTCCACTCGGCCACGTTCTCCATCTCATCGAGATAACGCATGTCGAGCTGCGGCGCCTGTTCGGCCGCCCCTGTGAGTAATGGCAGTATCAGCAGCGACCATGCCAAGGTCCTCATCCCTTGACACTCCCCGCGAGAATGCCGGCAATGTAGTAGCGCTGCAGGGCCAGGAACAGCACCAATACCGGCACCACCGTGATGACGGCGCCGGCCATCATCAACTCGTTGTCCTGCACATGCTCACGCGACAAACCGGCGAGCGCCACCGGCAATGTATGGAGCTTCTGGTCGGTCAGCACGATGAGCGGCCACATGAAATCGTTCCACGTGGCCAGGAAAGTGAGAATGGCGAGCGTCACCAGGATCGGTTGCAGCAGCGGCACCACCAGCGACCGGAAGATCTTCGCCTCGCTGGCGCCATCGATCCTCGCGGCCTCCAGCAACTCGTCCGGAATGGACAACGCATACTGACGGATCAGGAAAATGCCGAACACGCTGGCCATGACCGGCACGATCACGCCGCCGTAGGTGCTGATCAGGCCCATCTCCTTCACCAGCGCGAACAGCGGAATCATGGTGACCTGCGCCGGAATGACCAGAGCCCCCAACAGGATCTGGAAGATGCGCTCGCGCCCCTTGAACCTGAGCTTGGCGAACGCATAGCCCGCCATCGTGTTGAGCACCAGCGCGATCAGTGTCCCCAAGGTCGCGACGATGGCACTGTTGAGCATGTAGCGGCCGGCGCTGTGATTGGCGAACAACTGCCGATAGTTGTCCAGCGTGGGGTCCGCAGGGAGCAAGGGCGGCGGATAGGTGCTGGCGGCCCCGGTCGGCATGAACGACACCGACAACATCCACAGCAACGGGAACGCCGTGAGCACCGCGACGATGATCAGCAGCAGATTGACCAGGATCGCCCGCCACGTGCGCTTCATCGCCCCTCCCGCTGCCGGCCGAGCCGCAACTGCATCGCGGTCGTCAGAAACATCAACACGAACAGCAGGAACGCGACCGCCGAGGCGCGCCCCAGGCTCCACCACTTGAAGCCTTCCTCGTACATGAAATACAGCACGCTCAACGTGCTTTGCAGCGGCCCGCCCTCGGTCATCACATACGGCTCGGCGAACAACTGGAAATAGCCGGTCATGGTGAGGATGCTCACCAGTAGCAGCACCGGGGCGATGCCGGGAATCGTGATGTGACGAAACACCTGCCAGCCGGAAGCTCCGTCGATACGCGCCGCCTCATACAAATCTTCGGGAATGTTCTGCAGCGCCGCCAGCAGGATGATCATGTTGTAGCCGAAGTTCTTCCACACCGCGAGGATGACGATGGCGGGCATGGCCCAGTGCGGATCGCCCATCCAGTCGATGGGATCGATGCCCAACGCGCCGAGGCCATAGTTGAAGAATCCATAGCGCGTATGAAATATGTAGCGCCACACCACCGCGACCGCCACCAAGGTCGTGACCACCGGCGCGAAATACACCGTGCGAAAGAAGCTGCGGAAACGGCCCAGCTTGGAATTCACCAGCAGCGCAGCGCCCAGCGACGCTCCGATGGACAGCGGCACTCCCAGCACGACGAAGTACAAGGTATTCCACAACGACTTCCAGAACAGCGGGTCCTGCAACAAGGTCACATAGTTGTCGAAGCCGATGATGCGCAGGTTGCGCCAGTCGCTGAGCGCGTACAGATCGAAATCCGTCAGGCTCATCAGCAGCGCGCCGATGACGGGAATGAAAAAGAACACGCCCAGCACCATCAGCGCCGGGCCGACGAACCACCATGCCGCCATCGAGCGTTTCATCGAGCGTTTCACGTCACCCCCGGCAGCGTGTTCCGCTCGAGCATCCAGCGCCGCTTGGCCAGGATCGCATCGGTCTTGCGATCGAGCGCGACCACGGCCTGGTCGATGGTCTGCACGCCCTGCACCACTCGCTCGCCGGTCAGCCGCATTTCGGTCGCGATGCGTTCCCACTCGGGGACTTTCGGCGGCGAGCGAACTCGGTCCAGCTGCGCCAGAAATGCCTTGGCGTAGGGAGATTGCACCAGCGCCGGCATCTGCCACGAGCTGCGTCGCGGCGGCATGTCACCGGTCAGATCGTAGAAGCGCTGCTGCACGGCGGGTCGCGAGAGATATTCCGCGAGCAACCATGCTTCAGCCTTGACCTGTGACGACTTGAATATGACCAGGCTCGATCCACCGGCGATCGACACACCCGGCCCCTCGGGGCCCGGCATAGTCGCGGTCATCCAGGCATCCTGAAGCGCCGGCGGCAAGCGCCGCTTGAATTCGGCGATGTTCCACGGACCTGAGATGTAGAAAGAGAAGAAGCCGCGACCGAACTCGTCCCACACGTTCGAGATCTGCGAGTTGGTCATGCGTGGCGCCCAACCTCGCCTGAATATGCTTTCGTAGAAAGTCAACGCGCGCCGAAAGTCCGCGCTTCGGAAATTGCCATAGCGCCCACCATCTCGCAGCAATTCCGAGGGCAACTGCAATCCCAGCACCAGCAACGGCTCGAACTCGTTCAATGGCAGCAGCACCGAATACCGATCCGGCCCCACCAAGGCCTTGATGGCGGCCATCATGTCGCTCCACTCCTGCCAGGTTTGCGGCGGCTCGTCGAAGCCGGCCTGGCTCAGCAAATCACGCCGGTAGTAGAGCAAACGCGTATCGACGTACCATGGAATGCCGAACAACGTCTGGTCGATACGATTCGAAGCCAGGATGCCTTCGAAATAGTCATCGAGTTGAATCTCGCGCGACGGGGCGACGTAGCCGTCGAGCGGTTCGAGTGCATCGAGCGCCGCGAACTCGGGAATCCAGGTGTTACCCAGCTGACACAGGTCTGGCAGCGTCTCGCCCGCAAAGGCCGTCAGCAACTTTTCGTGCGCCACCGTGAACGGCATCTTCTGCACGCTCACCCGGATCTCCGGATGTTCTTGTTCGAAGCCGCGAATCAGCTCCGCCGCAATGTCGCCTTCGCGACCCGCGCCCCAGAACCTCAATTCCGTCTGATTCGACGAGCGGCCGCAGCCTGACAATGCCAACGCCGCGCCCGAAAGGCTCACGATCGCCTCGCGGCGATTGATCCGTGCGGCCAGCGGCATCGCAGCCATGTCAGTCTCAAGAACTGGGTTGTTGTAGCGCGGGCTGGTCGAGCCAGCCGCCGGTGAACCCGGCCCGCTGCAGCCCCCGGCGAATGTGCGGATTGTTGCGCATCACGTTCCAGATCAAACCGCTGCGATAGTTCTCGATCATGGCCACGATGGTGCCCTGGTCGATGCCCAGATAGTCGTCGGCTACCCAGCCGATGTCCGGAATCACGCGGCCATGACGCAGCGGCACGTCAGTATACGTGAAGCTGGGATTCACCGAATCCAGGAAGCCATACTTCTGATACAGATGCTCGCCGAAGCGGGCCCGGAACGCTCGAATCGCCGGAATTGCGATCTCCGGCGCGAAGGCAATCGAGCCCACGGCCGCGGTCGGCGCGATCGTGCCGTCGTCGACGATGTGAATCGACGCCGTAGCGCGTGCGGCATAGGTGAAGAAACCGCGCTCCTCGTCGTTATATATCTGCACGGTGTCCGCCGGCCCGTCACACGCCGTGAGACCCCAGATCTCGCTGTCATAGCCGCGCCAGCGCATCGGATTCTGGCGGGCATATTCGCGCTGCGCATACGAGGCTCGGCGGCTGTTCTCGAAATAGTCGAAGCCCTTCTCGCGATTGAACTCGTCCATGATGCCGCGAAAATCGATCCACACGTGCGAGTACTGGTGGCCGAAGTGCGGGCCGAACGACAGGAACTCCTGGCCACTGAACTTGCCGTACGTCCGGTCATACGTCTTCATCCACTCCTGCCAGGCCTCCGGCTCGATGGGATGCGTCGGCGAGCCCAGCGCGAGGATGTACATCAACATGGCTTCGTTATAACCACGCCAGTCGAAGCGCAGAAAGCCGCTCTCCGGGCGCCAGCCGTGCGACAGCAGCGGCGGACGGCTCTGCGCCCATTGCCAATCGACGCGCCCGTAGATCTTCTCGGCGAGACGGCGAATCTCCCGCTCCGAGCGCGAGTCGCGATCGAAGTAGCTTTGCGACAGCAGCACGCCGCCCAGCAACAAGGCGGTGTCGATGGTCGACAGCTCCGAGGTGCCGAAGCGCTGGCCGTTGTGCATGTGGACGAAGTGATAATAGAAGCCCATGTAGCCGCCCTTACCGCTCTCGTCCGGCCCTTGCGGCAGAGACTCGAGGAATCGCAACGTGCGCAACGTTCTCAGGCGTGCCTGCGAGCGCGACACATAGCCGCGCTCGGCGCCGACGACGTAAGCGGTGAGCGCAAAGCCCACCGCCGCGATGCTGGCGAACGACGGCGACGGAAAACGATCCGGCGCCATGCCGTTCTGCTTGTTGGTGGTGTCCCAGAAAAAGCGAAAGGTGCGGCGCTGCAGATTATTGATGACCGGATCGCCATCGCGCTCGGGATCGAACACTCGTGAGCGCTCCACCACGACTCCAGGCACCTTGGGCTTGGTCCGTTCCGCCGCACTGGCCACACCGGTGGCGCCCACCCACAGCGTCGCCGCCATCAGCCAGAACCAGCCTCGCCACACACTGGGCCAGACAATGGGCCGGGCGAAGGAGTCATTCAACCTCATCGTGTATGTATGCCATAGGTGTCGGGTTGCACACTAGAAACTATACGTGACTCCCACCTGGAAACGCCGCCCCGGCTCGATCAGGTCCGTCGGCTTGCCGAAGGCCTCGTTCGGCGCACCGCCGAACGGGATGTTGCCGTTGTATGAGCGCGGGTCGTAGTTCTCGTAGTCGAATACGTTGAACACCTCGCCGATCAGGCTGAAAGCCTGCGATGCGCCGAACAGGAAGCTCTTCTCCAGCCGCAAATCCAGGCTGCGATAGGCAAACGCGTCGGGAATGATGAACGAGTGCTTCTCCGGCCGGCCCGTATAGTACCGGTATTGGATCTGTCCGGGACCGGTACCCTGCGATTGATCGATGATCGTGTAGCCCGTGCCCGAGCCCAGCGTCAATGTGGTGGACAGCTTCAGGTCCCAGGGCAACCCGACGATGCCGGTCATCACGATGCGGTGCCGTTCGTCGGCGCTGGTGGGATGGCGTGGATAGTCCGACACCAGCGGATAGTCCAGGCTGAAGAGATCGCCGCCGGTTTCCTCCGCTTCGCTGTAGGTATATGCGAAGGTCATGCCCCATTCGGAGCCTTCGGCGTAAGCCTTTTCGAGCGTCACGTAGACGCCGTTGTACCAGGTCTGTTTGGCATCGCTCGAGACGAGGATGTTGCCGAAGCCACCGCTGACCGGCGCGCAGCAGCCGGTGTCCGGTAACGGTCCGATCAAGCCATCGGGGTTGCGATTGCCGAAGATGTACGTGAAGCCGTGACGGCTGCGATTGCGCGCGAACGTCAAAGACGCCAGCCAATCGTCGCCGAAGCGCTGCCGCACGCCGAGGCTGGCCTGGATGGTTTCCGGAATGCGTGTCTCGCTGTCGATCAGGAAGATCTCCGGATTCGGCGCGATGCCCGAGGCAATCAACTGATCCAGGGCCGCGGCGCTGAGATAAGCATCGCTCCATACGATGGTGGGCTGCCCGTCACGCGGCAGACCGTCCTGCGAGAACTGAAAGCGCCGCACGCCCCACTGCAAACGGAAGCGCTCGTCGAGGATTTCGTTGTACAGCACGCGGTCGAAGTAGCGCCCCACGCCGCCGAAGATCACCGTGCGATTGTCGTCGAACAGGTCGAACGAGAAGCCGACGCGCGGCTGGATCAGATCGGTCGGGCTGTCCCGATCGTTGCCGTCGGTAAAGTAGCGGTCCGGCACATACTGTGAGGCGGCCGCACGAATCTGCGGTGGGGTCACATGGTCCTTGCCAAGCAGGTCGGTGTCGTAGTCCCAGCGCACGCCCAGGTTCAGCGTCAGCTTGGATGTGACCGCCCAATCGTCCTGGATATAGAAACCATACTGGGTCGTCTCGCCCGACAGATCGGGATTGCCGACGCCATACAGCGCTTCGGCCGGGAATGCATAGCCTTCCTCGGGGCGATAACGGAACAGCGGATTCGCGTTCTGGAACTTCTGCACTTCGTAGTCGACCTGGCTGATGCGAATGCCGGTCTTGACCGAGTGACCGCCGAACCAGTCGAACTCGGTGAAGGACAGGTCATCCTTGAGCGTCAGCACCTCCTGGCCGATGTTCTGCTTGGTCGCGCCGCCGCCGATGCGGATGATGCCGACATACTCGCGGCCGATCAGATCGTAGTTGATCGGCGTCGGATGCCACTCGTACTTCATGTACAGCAGCGTGAGCTCGTTGGTGAAGCTCGCCCGATCGTAGGTGTGGCCGAACTTGATGGTGCGCACCTCGTTCTGGATGTCATTGGCGGCTTCATAGCTGTTCTGGCCGCTGAAGTCCTTGATGTCCGACTCATCGCGCAGGCTGAAGGAAAGATCCATGGTCTGGTTGTAGGTCGGCTGGAAATCCAGCTTGGCGAACACCAGGTCCTCGCGGAATGGCTGCACGAACGAACCTTGATACTGGCCGAACTGGGGCTCGGCCGACGGATTGCCCAACGTCACGCGCTCGGCGCGATCCTGATCGTTGCCTTCATACGCGACGAAGAAATGCAATTTGTCCTGGATGATGGGGCCGCCGAACGACAGGCCGTACTGCTTGCGCTCGTACGCCGCCTTTGGCTCACCCGGCCGCGCGAAGTCATCGCGCGCGACCAGGCCCTTGTCCTGCCAGTAGATGAAGGCGTCGGCCTGAAATTCGTTCGTGCCCGATTTGGTGCGCGCCGTGATGATGGCGCTCGATGCCTGCTCGTACTCGGCCTTGAAGTTTTGCGTGATGACACGAAACTCCTGCACGGCGTTTTGCGGGAACGGATTGCCGCGGCTGGAGTCCTGACCGACCACGCCGCCATTGATCACCTGGTTCTTGTAGCTCACGCCGTCGATGTACACGTTCACGGCGTTGGCGCTGAGCGCACCGGCCTGGAATGTCTTCTCCGTGTCGCGGTCGTTGATGCGCACGCCCGGAGCGAGCGCCGCGAAGTTGAGGAAGTTGCGATTGCCCTGCGGTAGGGATTCGATCTGCTCGACGCTGATGTTGGTCGCCACTTCCGAGGTTCGCATGTCGACCAGGCGCTCGGCAGTGACTACGACTCCATCAGTGACGGCCACCGCTCGAGCTTCGGGCACTGCATTCAGATCGAGATCGATGGTTTGACCGATCTGCACGCGCACCGCTCTGGCAGTTTCCTGAAAACCCTCGCCGTGAATTCGCAACTGATACGTGCCCGGTATCAGGCCGATCAATGCATAGGTGCCGCCCTCTTGAGTGGTCGCTTGCTTGGTGAAGCCGTTGGCCTGTCTGGTGGCCGTCACCTGCACGCCCGGCGGTACCGGTTGACCATTGGCCAACACTCGACCGCGCACCACCGCGCTCGTCACTTGCGCCGTGACGACGCTGGGTGTGAACGTCGAGCTCACCGCGATGACCGACAACCCCAGGGCCTGCAGCGTCCCCCATCGAACCCGTTTCATGGGCAACGTCTTCATGGCTGTCCCGTCCTTTTGCCCGGAATGCCCTGAAACGAAGCGTGCACCAAAAGAGTTCCGACCTGTTGTCGGAGTGCAACGGCAAGCGCCGTGATAACGCTGGCGATGGAAATGAGTGCGTCGAATCCGCAGCGTGCAAGCAATTCAATTCAGCTTTTCACGCGATCGTTCGCGAACGCTGAGCAACACTCCGCACGTAACGAGCGCAGCGATCGCTGCGTAACAGGAAACCGCAAGGGTCGTCCCGTATCGTTGCAACAATGCAGTTGACACCATCGGCGCGATGCCACCGCCGACGATACCCGCCAAAGTATAGGCAAGCGAGGCGCCGGCGTAGCGCACTCGCGTGGGAAACTGTTCAGCAATGAATGCAGCCTGCGGTCCATACATCATGGCGTGCACTGTCAACGCGACCACCACGGCCAGCACGATCAACCCAGGTTGTTTCGTTTCCAGCAACGGGAAGAAAGCAAACATCCAGATCAAACTGAACAATGCACCGGCGCCATACACGACGCGTCGCCCCAGCCGATCGGACAGTCCGCCGAACAGCGGGATGGTGAATGCATTCACCGCACCGCCAATGGAGAGCGCCGTCAGCGCCAACGTGCGTGACAGACCCAGCACTGTGGTCATGTAGCTCAACGAGAACGCGACGGCCAACGAGTACAACACGTCCGGGCCGATGCGCACGCCGCCGCCAACCAGCAGGCTGCGCCAATGCGTGCGCAGCACTTCCTCGAGCGGCGCCTGTGCCTTGGAATGTTGCTGCTCGATCTGCCTGAACAGCGGCGTCTCATCGACACCTGCTCGAATCCACAATCCGAAGATCACCAGCGCCACGCTCGCGAAGAACGGCACACGCCAGCCCCACTGCATGAACTCTTCGGGTGACATCAGCAACGTGATCAGTGCGATGGACCCCGTGGCCAGCAACGTGCCGAGCGAGGGTCCCATCTGCGCCCATGAAGCATTGCGTCCACGGCGCTGCGGATCACCATGCTCCACACTCAACAGCACCGCACCCGCCCACTCGCCACCCAATGCCGCGCCCTGCACGAATCGCAGCAACACCAACATGACGGGACTCGCGACACCGACGCTCGCATACGTGGGCAGCATGCCCATCAGCGCTGTCGTCACGCCCATCAGCAGCAACGTTGCCACCAACACGAAGCGCCGGCCGTAACGGTCGCCGAGGTGACCGAAGATGATTCCGCCCACCGGCCTGGACAGATAACCGACTGCGAACGTCGAGAACGCCAGCAGCGTGCCCGACAATGGGTCGAAGGATGGAAAGAACAGCCGGTTGAACACCAGCGCGGCCAGCATGTTGTAGACCGCGAAATCGTAGTACTCGAGCGTCGTACCGACGATGCTCGCAGTGGCGAGTCTGCCCGTCGCGGGCCGCTCAGCCAAAGCCGCCGCCTCCCGGAGTCTGGATCACGAATACGTCGTCCTTGGAAAGCTGCGCGGTGTGAGTCGCGCCGAAACGTTCGATCGTGCCGTCGGCCCGCTCGATCCAGTTCTTGCCAACGGCCGCGTTGCCGCCACCTGCGACACCGAAGGGAGCGATCTCGCGATGGTTTGCAAGCAGCACGGCAGTCATCGGTTTGAGAAAACGCACGCGGCGTTCGACACCGTTGCCACCTTTGTGACGGCCCTCGCCGCCCGAGCCACGCCGGATGCTGAACGCGTCCAGTCTCACGGGAAAGCGCCATTCCAGCACTTCAGGGTCGGTGAGACGCGAGTTGGTCATGTGCGTTTGCACGGCGTCGGTGCCGTCGAAGTCCGGACCTGCACCCGAGCCGCCAGCGATGGTTTCGTAGTATTGATGCTCGCCATCGCCAAACGTGAAGTTGTTCATCGTGCCCTGGCTCGCGGCCAGCACGCCGAGCGCGCCGTACAGGCAATCGGTGACGACTTGCGATGTTTCGACGTTGCCAGCGACGACCGCCGCTGGATGACGAGGATTCAGCATGGAACCGGGCGGCACGATGATTTGCAGCGGCTTCAGGCAGCCGGCGTTCATCGGGATCTCGTCATCGACCAGCGTACGGAACACGTACAAGACGGCAGCTCTCGTCACCGAGACTGGTGCGTTGAAGTTATTCGACTGCTGTTCGCTGCTGCCCGTGAAATCGATGACGGCCGAGCGCTTATCGGCACCGATTCGAATCGAGACTTTGACGCTCGCGCCATTGTCCATCGCGTAGGTGAACTCGCCGTCGCGTAACGCGCCGATGACTCGTCGCACTGCTTCTTCGGCGTTGTTCTGCACATGCTGCATGTAGGCCTGCACGACAGGCAGGCTGAAATGCTCCACCATCGCTTCCAGCTCGGCCGCACCTTTCTGACACGCAGCCACTTGCGCCCGAAGGTCCGCGAGATTCTGTTCGACGTTGCGTGCAGGGAACTTGGCGGACGTCAGCAACTGACGCAGCTCTGTTTCCAGGAAGATGCCGTCGGCAACGAGTTGCACGTTATCGAGCAGCACGCCCTCTTCGTCGATGTGCGTCGAAGTCGCCGGCATCGAACCCGGCGTCGAGCCGCCGATATCGGCGTGATGGCCACGGGCGGCGACGAAGAAGGTCGGCCGCCTGGCACTGCTGTCGTGCTGGTCGCCGATGAATACCGGCATGACCACAGTGACATCCGGCAGATGCGTTCCGCCCGCGTACGGTGCGTTCAATACGAACACGTCGCCGGGTCGCATTGTCGTCGTCCGTCGGCGCAGGATCTCCTGCACGGACTCGCCCATCGAACCCAGATGCACGGGCATGTGTGGAGCATTCGCGATCAGGTGGCCCGCTTCGTCGAATAGCGCGCAGGAGAAGTCCAGGCGTTCCTTGATGTTCACCGAAGTCGCCGTGTTGGCCAACGTCACGCCCATCTGCTCGGCGATGGCCATGAACAAGTTGTTGAACACTTCCAGCAGCACGGGATCGGCCTGCGTGCCGATTGCATGCTCGCGACGCAACGGCTCGATTCGTCGCAGGGCCAGATGATTCAGCGGCGTGACTTCCGCCTGCCAGCCCGGCTCGATCACGATGGTCGTGTTCTGCTCCCGGATCACCGCAGGTCCGGGAAGGCGCATGCCTGAATGTAACGACGTGCGTTCGAAGAATGGAGTCGGTTGCCATGAATCGATGAAGTACACCGGCCGCGTGTCGATCGGCGCCGGCAATGCCGCCGTGACCGCATCATGTCCACTCGCCCCACTTGGCACCTGGTACGAGGCACCGATCGCTTCCACGCGGATAGCCTCAATCACCAGCGCGCGGCCGGACATCAGGAAGCCATAGCGCTGTCGATACTCTTCGTAGAACCGGCTGGCGAACTGTGCTGCCAGTTGGGATTCGCCCGGCGATAGTTGCAGCGTGCTGTCCGTACCGGCGTACTTGATGGCGAGCTTGCGCTCGATGCGAATGCGCTCAGCGGCGACACCTTGTGCAAGCAATGCCTCACGGGCAGATGTTTCGAGCGCGGCGAATCCGGGCTGCAGATCATTGAGCGTAGCATCACTCAGCTCCGCCTCGACGGCTTGCTGCTTGATTGTCGTCACATCCGCGAGCCCGATACCGTATGCCGATAGCACGCCTGCCAGCGGATGAATGTAAACCGTGTGCATGCCCAGCGCGTCCGCCACCAGGCACGCGTGTTGGCCAGCCGCGCCTCCGAAGCACACCAGCGTGTACCCGGTAACATCGTGGCCGCGCTGTACGGAGATCTTCTTGATGGCGTTCGCCATGTTCTCGACCGCAACGCGAATGCAGCCCGCGGCAATGCTTTCTTCGGTGTGAGCCGATGCACCAGCCGACGGATCGATGGCCGCCGCCAACGCCGCAAACTTCTCCTTCACTATCGAGGCGTCGAGCGGCAGATCACCCTCCGGCCCGAACACCGCCGGGAAGAAGTCCGGCTGAATACGGCCAAGCAGAACATTGGCATCGGTCACCGTCAGCGGTCCGCCTCGCCGGTAAGCCGCCGGCCCGGGATCGGCACCCGCGGATTCGGGTCCCACTCGCAATCGCACCCCATCGAAGCGACAAACGGAGCCGCCGCCGGAGGCGACCGTGTGAATCTGCATGATCGGCGCACGCAATCTCACACCAGCAACTTCCGTATCGAACGCGCGCTCGTACTCACCGGCGTAGTGAGCAACGTCCGTGGACGTCCCACCCATATCGAAGCCGATGATCTTCTCGAAACCCGCCTCGCTCGCCGCGCGAACGGCGCCGACGATGCCACCGGCCGGCCCGGAGAGAATCGCATCCTTGCCCTGGAACTGATGCGCATCCGTGAGGCCGCCCGACGACTGCATGAACTGCAACCGCACGCCGGGCAACTGCAACGCCACCTGCTCCACATATCGCCGCAATACCGGCGATAGATAGGCATCCACAACTGTCGTATCGCCTCGCGACACCAGCTTCATCAGCGGGCTCACTTCATGCGACACCGATACTTGCGTGAAGCCCATACGACGCGCGATCTCCGCCAGCCGTTGCTCATGCTGGGGATACCGATACCCGTGCATCAACACGATGGCGCAACTGCGAATGCCGCGGCCGAATGCCTCCCGCAAAGACGTTTCCGCTGAAGCGCAATCCAGCGGAACTACGACGGAACCATCGGCACCCACGCGCTCGTCGACCTCCACGACCTCCTCGTAGAGCATCGACGGCAATTCGATGTGCCGAACGAATAACTTGGGACGATGTTGATATGCGATACGCAAGGCATCGGCGAAACCGCGAGTGATGAGCAGCACGGTACGCTCGCCCTTGCGCTCGAGCAGCGCATTGGTGGCGACCGTCGTGCCCATCTTCACGGCATCGATGCGCTCGGACGGGATAGGCGCATCGGGATCGAGCCGCAGCAGCTCGCGAATACCTTGAACCGCAGCGTCGGAATAACGCTGCGGATTCTCGGACAGCAACTTGAGTGTGACCAGCTCGCCGTCCGGACGGCGGCCGATCACATCCGTGAACGTGCCGCCACGATCGATCCAAAACTGCCAGCGGTCCGTCGCCTCGCTCACATTATTTCATCCACATCAACTCTTGCTGAGCTGGCGCGAGACTTCCTCGGCCTTGGCCAGGGCGCGCAGCACGTTCTCGCCGGCGAGCAGCGTCAGGTCTTCATCGCTCCAGCCGCGACGAATCAGCTCGGCGAACAGCAAGGGATAAGTGGACACGTCCTCCAACCCGACCGGCCAATCGGAATTGCCGTCATAGTCGCCGCCCAGGCCGATGTGCTTCACGCCGGCCACCTTGCGGATGTGCTCGATGTGATCGGCCACTTTCGCGATGCTGGTCTTGGGCAGCTTCAGATTGCCCATGATTTCCTCGGCGATCTTCTCGGCTTCCTCCGGCGACTTGCCCTGGCTGCGGCGACCGACCTCGGCGATGGCGGGGATCTGGATCTTGGCGACCTCCGGATCGATGAAGCCGGCCACGAACGTCACCATCACCACGCCGCCGTTTTCCGGCAGCCGCTTCAGGATGCTGTCCGGCACGTTGCGCGCCACATCGCAAATCGCGCGAGCCGATGAGTGCGAGAAGATCACCGGTGCTTTGGAAACGCGCAGCGCGTCGTCCATCGTGCCCTCGGACACGTGCGACAGGTCGACCAGCATGCCGAGCTTGTTCATTTCCAGCACCACTTCCTCACCGAACTTGGTGAGACCACCGTGCTCGGGCGGCTTGGCGGCGGAGTCGGCCCAATCCAGATTCACGTTGTGGGTGAGCGTCATGTAGCGCACGCCCAAGTCATAGTACGCACGCAACGCGCCCAACGAATTCTCGATGGCGTGGCCACCCTCCATGCCCAACAGCGAGGCCAGGCGTCCTTTACGATGAGCAGCGCGAATGTCCGCCACCGAGGTCGCGAACTGGAACTCCGGATAACGCGCGATCATGCGCCGGGCGATATCGATCTGCTCCAGTTGCGTGCGTGCGTAGCCCGTGCCGATTTCGCCCGGGATGTACACCGACCAGAATTGCGCGCCGACGCCGCCTTTCTCCAGGCGCTTGAGGTCGGTCTGGCCCGACACCGTGCCGTTCAAGTCATACGCGGCAACATCGCCCGGCGCTTTCTTGTCGAGGCGGATCGCCCAGGGCAGATCGTTGTGCCCGTCGACCAGAATGACCTTCTTCAGCAGCTGACGCGCATGCGCCAGCGCCTCGTCCTCGTCCGCATGAGCCGCCGTGCTCATCACCGCGAACGTCACCAGCCCGCAGGCGACCAACAGTCCTCTTCGCAATGTCCTCATCATGTCTCCTACTGGCTTGGTGCTCAGGCGTATTCTACTCGCGCCGGCGGTATGGGTGCCCGCACGTCACTCTCGAGCGCCGGCACCTGCGCCTTGACGCAGTTTCGACCAGACCGCTTGGCGTCGTAAAGGGCGGCATCCGCCCGCTGCAACATGGTGCTCGGCGTGTCGCCCGATGGCTTCGACATCGTCAAGCCGATACTGACGGTGATGCGGCGGTCCGCAAGCCAGCGCCGGGTATCGATGCTCATGACCCCTTCGCGGAAGCGCTCGGCCAGACGATACGCCTTGTCGAAGTCGGCACCGGGAATGACGACCACGAATTCTTCGCCGCCCAGCCGGCCGATGAACGCGGGCTCCCGCACCTCTTCGCGCAGTTCCCGGGCCACCGCCTTGAGCGCTTCATCGCCCTCGGCATGGCCATGCATATCGTTGATGCTCTTGAAGTGATCGATGTCGATGATGAGCATCGCACAGCTGGGCGGATTCGGCTGTTGCAATAGTGGCGCAAGTCGCGACAGCACGGCGCGACGGTTCGGCACGCCGGTCAGCTCGTCCGTCATGGCCAGGGTTCGCATCCTGCGCTTGGAGCGCCACTGATGGATGGCCAGGGTCGCCAGCAGGATGGCCAAGGCAATGGTCAGGAAGATGACCGCGGTTTGCAGATTGCGCGCGCGCTGACTTTGCGCCAGGGCCAGTTGGTTGGCGTTGTTCTCGCGGACCAGCAGCGCGTTCTCCTTTTCCTTGGCTGCAGTGTCGAACTCGACCTTCAAGGTCGCGAAGCGCTGGTCGACCTGATTGCGGAACATGCGCTCGGAGGTTTCGTGGGCGCTCGCCAGATACGCGTAGCCTTCGCGCCAGTTGCCCATGTCCGAGAGCACGGATGCCAGCTCGCTGTACGTTGCCCGTAGCTCGTTCAACGAATCGGCCTGGCGGAACACTTCGAGCGCCGTTCGCAATGACTCGGCACTCTCGGGCAGTTGCTTCAAACGGTGTAGCGCCACACCGCGCGCCAGGTGGATCTGTGCGTTCAATCGCGCGTCGGGAGTTCGGCTCTGGAGTACTGCTGCCTGCTCGAGGATCTGCAACGCGCCTACGGGATCGCCTTTTGCATTCTTGACGGCGGCGAGACCGCGCAGCGCATAGGCCTCGCCGCGGGCGTACTTGAGTTGTCGGCTGATCTCGTACGACTCCTGGAAAGCCCCCTGAGCGGCATCCCATTCGAGCAGGTTCTCATGAGCTCGGCCGAGGTTGTGCAACGTGACGCTCTGCTCGCGATACATGCCGGCATCGCGCTGGGCCTTGAGCGCCCGGTCGTACATGTAACGCGCCTGAGCATAGTCGCCCATCCGGTTGTACAGGATGGCGATACCGTTCATTGCCGTGAGTGCATGATCGGGGAGCGCGATTTCTTCGAACAGCGCCTCGGCCCGCTTCAGATCGGCCAGACCGGTGGCGTACTGCCCCTGCAGACCGAGCAGGTAACCCCGCTGAAACAATGCCTGGGCCAGCATCTCCGTATCCTGGCTACGAGTAGCGACAGCGACCGCCTGCTCGTAAAGCTGGCGCGCACGCGCGTTCTCGCTGCTGGTTTCCAAGATGGTGCCCTCGCAGCCGAGCACCCCAGCTTCCAATCCGCGGCGAGTAGCCTTGGGGAGCAGCGCCCGCGCTTTCGCCACTTCGATCTCGGCCGCCGGCCGGTCGCGTTCGGAGAGGTGATCGCACAACAGGAGCCTGGCGCGGATTTCCAAATCGGGGTGGGGTTGGCTGACCAGGATGTCCAGCGCCGCACGCAGGTCCTTGACGCTGTCCTCCGGGCTGCTGCGCACCGCCGCCGCGGCTCGGTCGATGTACTCCTGTGCCGGATGCGTTTCTATCGGGTGCTCCTCGGCTGCCCGCGCCGTCCCTGTTACGGCCAAGAAGGCGGCGGCCAGAAACAGGCACGCCGTGCGGGTAAGAATGAGGAATCGCAAGCCGGTGAATTCGTCGAGTAGTCGGTGGGCCGGAGCGCTGATGGTATCGGCTTCGTACCCCCGGAATCCACCGCGGCTGTGAGGGTAATTCGAAAAATCCCTATGAAAACTGGCCGGCGCACTACCTTGGCGCGGACGGTTGTCGGATTAAGTCACCTGGGGCCTCTTGGCCCGCACCCCGATGCGCCGGGCAGGTCGATACATGCGACCTCCGCCGCCCGGCTGTGCTCCAACGCGGAACGAGGTCACAGTCGGGTAACGCCGCTTCCTGCAGCTGCGCGACTTATTGGACTCGAACAAGGAATCAGACTTGAGCTCGGTGCTCGCACTGATGATGCGCGGCTCAACGATAAATCTGCGCGATCTCCATTTGCTTCACATCGTCGGCGACCATGCCGCTTCCCACACTCATTCGTCTTCAAGACTACGGAATGGCCAGGTTCGAAGAATGGACCTGCAGCAATTGCAGCTCGGCGCTCACCATGCCGGCTCGGCGCTCGCTTCCGGACTCAGATGCCTGTCGCTCTTACACCTCTGGCCGCTGCGCTGGGCCGGTCGCATAATGACGCGGGCTCCCGCCAAGGAGGAGACCGCGTATGAAACGATTGCTCGCATTGCTGATGGTGACCGCTGCGGCGCTCACCTGGGCGGCAGAGTCTCCGCCGGAAACCACTGCGATCATCTCCAACGTCACTGTCGTCGACGGCACAGGTGCGCCGGCCCGCAAGGGTGCCGTCAGGATTGCCGGCAATCGGATCGTCGCGGTCGGCGATCTCCTCCCCGAGAAGAATGAAATCATCATCGACGGCGGCGGCAAGGTGCTGGCGCCCGGCTTCATCGACACGCACAGTCATCATGACGCCGACATTGCAGAATCGCGAGACATGGTCGCGGTCACCAGCCAGGGCGTGACGACCATCATCGTCGGTCAGGACGGCAAGTCGCCCTCGCCGCTCGCCGATTTCTACACCAAGATCGACGAATCGCCGATCGCGGTCAACATCGGCTCCTACTCGGGGCACAACACGCTGCGCGAGCAAGGCATGAATGCCGCTCGGCGCGCGGCCACCGATGAAGAAGTCGCCCGCATGAGCCAGCTGCTCGAAGAAGACCTGGCAGCTGGCGCCTTTGGACTATCGACGGGCCTGGTCTACGAGACCGGCAATTTCTCCACGCCCGCCGAGGTGCTGGCGCTCGCGAAAGTTTCGGCCAGCCACGGCGGCCGTTACATCAGCCACATTCGCAACGAAGGCTTCGAGCTGATGCCCGCGTTGCAAGAGGTCATCGAGATCGGTCGGCAGACCGGCATGCCGGTGCATGTCTCGCATTTGAAGATTGCCGCGAAGAGGCTCTGGGGCACGTCGGACAAAGTGTTGACGCTATTGAACGACGCCCGGGCGTCCGGCGTCGATATCACTGCGGATGTCTATCCATACACGTACTGGCAGTCGACGATGCGCGTGATGTTTCCTCACCAGGACTACAGCGATCGCAAGGGCCTGGCCTTCATGCTCATGGAATCGACACCACCGGACGGGCTGCACTTCGTCAAGTACGCACCCGACCCCACTGTGGTCGGCGAGACTCTGGCGGAGATCGCGAAAGAACGCGGCGGCCATCCCGTGGACGTTTATCTCGACCTGATGAAGAAAGTCATCGACTACGAAAACGCACATCCTGACGAAGAGCGCGTGGAAGCAATCGTCGGCAAGAGCATGCACGAGGACGACATCATTCGCTTCATGACCTGGGAACACTCCAACATCTGTTCCGATGGCATGTCGCTCGGCCATCCGCGCGGTCACGGCACATTCCCTCGCGTTCTCGGCCACTACGTGCGCGAGAAAAAAGTGATGACACTGGAACAAGCCGTGCACAAGATGACCGGCCTGGCCGCGAAACATCTCGGCATCACCGACCGCGGCACGCTCGCCCCTGGAAGTGCCGCCGACCTGGTGCTGTTCGATCCAGAAACCATCATGGATCGCGCCACCCTGGAGAAGCCCACTACACTGTCCTCCGGCATCGAAAAGGTCTGGGTCAACGGCAAGCTGGTCTTCCAGGAACGCCGCACCACCGGTGTGCGGCCTGGTGTGATCGTGCGGGCAGCAAAGGGCGCCGGCTCATAACGGTCCGCACGCATAGCCGATGGGACAACGCGGGCGCGTCCCAATCCGGCCACGCCGACATTTGTCCGGCTCGGGCTTTACGAGGGAGAGGTCTTTACGAGGAAGAATATTAATCATATAAAAGCCCCCAAATGGACTCCCGCGCATGACCGACTCTCCCACCCATATCGCCGGCGACTGGGGCACGACGCACTTGCGGCTGCATCTGTGCCGGGGCGCGACAGTCCTCGAAAAAGTCGACGGCCCCGGCATCGGCGCGCCGTCCGCGAGCCCGGAAGCGGCGTTGTTCGACGCCATCGAGCCCTGGTCCTGCAACTACGGGCCGCTGCCCATCTGGCTCGCAGGGATGATCGGATCGCGCAATGGGTGGCGTGAGGTGCCGTATGCATCGTGTCCTGCCGGCGTGACCGAGTTGCGAAAGTCGATGCTGCGATTCAGCGCCCGCGGTCACGAGATCATCATCGGCGCAGGCGTTTCCTGCACGAATCCGCTCGGTGCACCGGACGTGATGCGTGGCGAGGAGACTCAGATTCTCGGCGCTATCGCCACGCGGCCCGAGCTCGGCCGGGGCCGACACATCTTCGCCCTGCCCGGCACCCACACCAAATGGGCGATCATCGAAGACGGCAAACTGCAAACGTTCCAGACCAGTTTATCCGGCGAACTGTATGCGCTACTGAGAGACCGCAGCACGTTGCTCAAGGCATCAACCGCGGATGCGAACGACGCAGCGGAGCAACGCGGCTTCGATGCCGGTCTGCAACGTATCCGGGAGCTGCGCACCGTGCCGCTCACCCATCTGTTGTTCGAAGTGCGCGCACGCCAATTGATTCAGGGCATGACGCACGCCGATGCCTCGGCATTTTTGTCCGGCCTCATCATCGGACAGGATGTGTTGGGCGCCCTGCCGCTGTTCGATGGAACATTGCGGACGGTGGCCTCCGTTCCCATCATCGGCGCACCGCAGCTCGCGGCGCTTTACTCCGCCGCGCTGTCCGCACATGGCATCGACGCCGAACCGTTGGACGCGACGGCGCTCACTGTCGCGGGTCTCAACGCCCTCGCTCATCATTGATATTCGCGGAGCTGCCCCGTGCCATCCGGTCATGACCTGCCGCCTCTGATCGCCATTCTGCGAGGCATTCGCCCCGATGAAATCCTGGAAGTCGCCGCGGCATTGATCGACAGCGGCATTCGCGGCATCGAAGTGCCGCTGAATTCCCCCGAGCCTTTGCTGAGTATTCGCCGCCTGACGGAGCGCTATGGCGAGCAATGTCTGTGCGGCGCGGGCACTGTGCTGAAAGCTGCGCAAGTCGACGAGGTCGCGAATGCGGGCGGCAAGCTGATTGTCACGCCGAACATCAGTGCACCCGTCATCGCGCGCAGCGTAGAGCTTGGGCTGCATGTCGTGCCGGGATTCGCAACCGCGACCGAAGCCTTCGAGGCGCTCGACGCCGGCGCGACCGCGTTGAAGCTCTTTCCCGCATCGACTTACGGCGTTGCCCACCTCAAAGCACTGCGTGCAGTGCTGCCTCCCATCAAGATATTTGCAGTTGGCGGCGTCGGCGCCCGGACGCTGCAGGAATGGGCCGATGGCGGCATCGATGGCGTGGGCTTCTCCTCGGATATCTATGCGCCTGGGCGGCCCGCGGCCGATGTCGGTGCACGCGCGGCGGCCATCGTCACCGCCTGGCGTCAGGCGAGAGGCTCGAGCAGCGTCTGAGCGTGATATGTTGCTCTCCAATCATCAGCGGTCATCATCCAGCCAGGCATGCGCAAACCCAGCGGACAGAACCTGACCTTCGCCATCGTCGAAGAGCTGGGGCAAGCCGTCGTCACCCAGGCCTATGGCGATGCCCAGCCGTTTCCCATCGAAGCGGAGCTGTGCAAGAAATTCGGCGCCAGCCGGACCGTGTTGCGCGAGGCGGTCAAGATGCTGACGGCCAAGGGCTTGCTCAGCGCCCGTCCGCGGCAAGGCACCTGGGTGGAGCCGGAAAAACATTGGAATCTGCTCGATCCGGATGTATTGCGCTGGCTGCTCGAGAGAAAGTTCTCGTTGGAACTGCTCACCGAGTTTGCCGAGATTCGATTTGCCATCGAGCCGTCGGCAGCGGCGCTTGCCGCGCGTAATGCCACGCCAGAAGCCTTGGCGCGAATCGAACGCGCCGTGGAACGCATGAAGAGCGCCGCCAGGGGTGAAGACGATCCGCTCGAATCCGACATCGCATTCCACGTGGCCGTACTGCATGCCACGGCTAATCGGTTTTACGCCCAGCTCGAGGATATGATCAACGCCGCGCTGCGCTTTTC
Organism: Steroidobacter sp.; assembly: GCF_036406195.1. Taxonomy (GTDB): domain Bacteria; phylum Pseudomonadota; class Gammaproteobacteria; order Steroidobacterales; family Steroidobacteraceae; genus Steroidobacter. Next base: position 46,894 of record NZ_DASWVW010000047.1, on the reverse strand, counting down.
CATTCGCCTGACCAACTCCATGAAAGGCGTGGCACAAGCTGACGTCGATCTTCACCAGCAGGTGCTCGATGCGATCACGGCTCGCGATTCGAACCAGGCTCGTGCGGCGATGGAGAACATCATCACCGAAGTGCTGGATCTGATCGGCAAGGCGCGGCGCAAAGCAAAGGCGGCTGCCACGCCCGGCGGTCGTGCCGCCTCGTCGCGTCGACGCAGCGCTTGACTACCGCCCGTCGAGCAGCGCGTACAAATCCATCTGGCGGCTGTCGCCGATCACCTGTTCAAAATCCAGGCCCAAGGTCGCGAGCACCGGCTCGGCCACCGGCTTGATCTGTTTGATCACATAGTGCTCACGGTCCAAGGGATGCTGGACATTGTCGATGGGTTCCGGTCCCGCCGTCGTGATCACATAGCTGATCAACCTGCCTGGCGGCTGCTTTGACTTGCGAGCGGCCACTACATGCGGTGGCGTAGTGGCCGTGTACTCTTCCGTGTCCTTGCGCAGGTTCTTTCGATACACCAGCGCATCATCCAGCTTTCCATCGCGCACCCGCCCGACGACATCGGCCAGATACACGTCAACGGGCTGATCCGTGAACAGCCGGTGGTACAGCTCCCGCTGCACTTGTTTGGCGAGCGCGGTCCAGTCTCGCCGCACGACTTCCATGCCCACGAACTGCACGCCATCGATGTCGTTGGCGTTGAGCAAACCGACGTAGCGCTTGCTCGCGCCGCGCGTGCTTCCCCTCGCCCTCGGCAGGAACAATCGCAGGTACAGCTTTTCGAACTTCAGCTCGAGCCTGCTGGTCACACGCCACTGCTCGGCGATGTAGCGGGCGATGTCCTGATTCAACTGCCCAGCAAGTGCCTTGCCACGCGCTCGTGCTTCTTCGGAGTCGGCCATGCCGGCACGAACGAACAAGCTGTCGGTATCGCCATAGAGCACCGTGTAGCCCGCGCTCTCGAACCACTGCTTCGACCACAGCAGGATTTCCCGGCCCGTGCCGGTGATCGAATTCGCCAGTGCCGGATTGTAGAAGCGGCACGCGGGCGTGCCGAGCACGCCATAACAGGAGTTCATCAGGATCTTGATGGCGTGCGCGGCCACATCGTCGCCGTTCTTCTTGGCAACGTCGCGCCGTGGAAACAACTCATCGAGCACCTGCGGCAGGATGGCCGGCTCGCGGCGAAATGCGCCGCCGGGCGTTTCGATCAAATCCTGCCCGGGTGCCGGGTGCGCGACAAACGAGAGCGGGTCGATGTTGAATGTGCGAATGATGCTCGGATACAGGCTCTTGAAGTCGAACACCCAGACATTCTTGTGCAGGCCGGTCAGCGGCTCCAGCACGTGACCGCCCTGCTGGGCGTCGTAGACTCGCGAATCGCTCGAGCGCACGGACGGCGCGACGATGCCCCGCTGCTTCAACTCCGACAGATATAGAAAGTCGAACGAAGCAATGCTGGCCGCGACTCGATCCGGCGTCATCCCGGTCAGCTGACTGCGCGCCACTGCCAATGGAATCAAATTCAACTTCGCGACGATCTCGTAAGCCAACCGCGCATCGGTACGAGCATACAGCGCGAACGCCGGCAGGTCGTGGCGATAGTTATGGATGATCTCCGCAAGCCGATCACGGACATCGCCGTACACTGCCTTGCCCTCGCCGAGGATTTCGCGGGCGACGGCATCGAGTGAATAGTCGTCCATGCGCACGAATGCGCCGCGCAGCAGGTCAATGCCATCCATCACGAGACGACCAGGGATGCTCGCCTGGCCGCTGCCGAAATAACCCTCGGCCTTGCGAATGCGGATGGCTCCGGTATCGCGCCCCAGATTGAAAGGATGACGCAGGCGTTGAGCCATGCGCTGTAGCGCCGTCAAGTCGAAGTCGATGATGTTCCAGCCCGTGATGACGTCGGGATCGAGCCGCTGCACCCGATCGCAGAACGCGCTCAGCGCGGAATACTCATCGGGGCAGCGCGTCGCCTTCTCCGGCATCGCACGATCGCTGCCATCGACGATGAGCACCTCGTCGATCTCGTTCGAATACATCGAGATCGCCAGCAGCCGCTCGCCCTTGCCATCCGTTTCGATGTCGAAGGACAGCACCCGCGGCTCGATGCGCACGTCGGCCGGTCTCATGACCGGATTGTCAAAGATCCACGTGATGCCCTCGCCGGCCGTCGCTTCACCTTCGATTTCACAGCCGCCCTTGATGCCGCGCTCGATCAGATAGCGGATCGCGAATCGAACGTCGGCTTCGTAGGTCTCGATCCCGGCGTCGTGCAGACGATCGCGCAGGCCGGGCACATCGGTGGGCGTTTCCATGTCGAAACGCACGACCGGCTCACCGTTGAAGGTGCGCTTGTCAATGATGATGGACTGCTGCGATGTCAGCAGGCTCGCGCGCTCCACATCCGCGGCACGGATATAGAAATGCGGACGCTGCCGGTCGTCGCGCACCAGAAAGGTACCGCCGTCCTCCAGCCTGCCGTAAATATGAATGACAGGGACGCGCGTTCCGGCTGGCCCGGAGACGACACGATAACTGGCCTGGAGAATGAAGCCGCGCAGCTTGGTCACGGGCGAATTGTGCGCTAATTGACCAACCGCTGCGAGTGGCCGGGAACGATGCTCCCGTTGGGCCGTGACCAGCGTCCGTCGCCGAAGTCAGACCCGCGCGCCGCGAAGAGGCGCTGAGCGCGCCGGGCCAGGGACCTTTCGAGCCGTTCCGGGGAACGTTCCCAAACGCGGAGCGTTGCACCTGTTGCCTCCTCCCGCTCCCATCAGGTGTCATCTTGAGCCGAAGCTTCGCGTCGCAGTTGCGTGAGGGTCTGCCCCACCCCCGGGGTGCGTTCTGGGATGGGAAAGGCACCAATTTCTCGCTGTTTTCGGCCTACGCCACCAAGGTGGAGCTGTGCCTGTTCGACGCCGACGGCGACACCGAGCTGGAGCGCATCGAGCTGCCCGAATACACCGATGAAATCTGGCATGGTTATCTGGTCGATGTCGGGCCGGGCGCGGTCTATGGCTATCGAGTCCATGGCCCCTACGAGCCCGAGGCCGGCCATCGCTTCAACCCGAACAAGCTGCTGATCGATCCATACGCGCGCGAATTCGTCGGCGAGCTGCGTTGGGATCACGCTCTATTCGGCTACACGATCGGTGCCGAAGGCGATGACCTCACCTTCGACGAGCGCGATAGCGCGCCCTTCATGCCCAAGTGCGTCGTGTCGGACTCCAACTTCGACTGGGCCCAGTCGGTCAGCCCGCTGGTGCCCTGGGATCGCACGATCATCTACGAGACGCACGTGCGCGGATACACGATGAAACATCCGGCTGTGCCGCGCGAGTTGCGCGGCAAGTTCAGCGGCCTCGCCGTGCCGGAAGTCATCAAGTACATCAAGTCCCTCGGCGTAACCTCCGTCGAGTTGCTGCCCGTCCACGCCTTCATCAACGACCGCCTGCTGCTCGACAAGGGCCTGACCAACTACTGGGGTTACAACTCCATCGGCTTCTTCGCGCCCGATCCGCGTTACGTGATCGACCGGCGGCGCGGCGTGCAGGAATTCAAGGAAATGGTGGCGCGCTTCCACGACGCCGGACTCGAGGTGATTCTGGATGTGGTCTACAACCACACCGCCGAGGGCAACGAGCGCGGCCCCACGCTTTGTTTCAAAGGCGTGGACAACTTTTCGTACTACCGGTTGATGCCCGAGCAGAAACGTTACTACATCAACGACACCGGCACCGGCAACACGCTGGACATGAGTCACCCGCGCGTGATTCAGATGGTCACCGACAGTCTGCGCTTCTGGGTGCAGGAAATGCATGTGGACGGATTCCGCTTCGATCTGGGCACCATCCTGGCCCGCGAGCCCAATGGCTTCGACAATCGCAGCGGCTTCCTGAAGGCGTGCTCGCAGGATCCGGTGTTGAGCCGCGTCAAGCTCATCGCCGAGCCCTGGGATTGCGGTCCGGGCGGCTATCAGGTCGGCGAGTTCCCGCCGGGCTGGGCGGAATGGAACGATAAATATCGCGACACCGTGCGCGACTTCTGGCGAGGCGAAGCACCGGCCGCAAAGCTGGCGCCTCGACTGCACGGATCGGCAGATATCTTCAACAAATTCGGCCGCCGCCCGTGGGCCAGCATCAACTTCATCACGGCGCACGATGGCTTCACCTTGAACGACCTGGTCAGCTACAACCACCGGCACAACGAGGCCAACAAGGAAGACAACAAGGACGGTCACGAGCACAACCGCTCGTGGAACTGCGGCGAAGAAGGGCCGACCGAAGATGCAGGCGTCAACGCGCTGCGCGCGCGGCAGATGCGCAACTTTCTCGCGACCCTGCTCCTGTCGCAGGGAACACCCATGCTGCTGGCCGGCGATGAATTCGCACGCACCCAGCAAGGCAACAACAATGCCTACTGTCAAGACAACGACATCAGCTGGGTAGACTGGTCGCTCGCCGAAAAGAACGCGACGCTGGTGCAGTTCGTGAAGCAGATGACGGCGCTGCGGGCCAGGTTTGCCATCCTGCGTCGCAATCGATTCCTTTCCGCCGAGGAGAATCCGCGCATCGGCCTGAAGGAAATCACCTGGGTGAACGCCAGCGGCAACGAGATGGAAGACGAGCAATGGACCGACGCAGGGATGCTGTGCTTCGGCATGCTGCTCGACGGCCGGGCGCAAGCCACGGGCCTGCGCCAGCGGGGCCACGACGCCACGCTGCTGATCGTGTTCAACGCGTTCCATGACCTGGTGGAGTTCACGCTGCCCGGCGATTCGCCGGACGCGCGCTGGACGCTGTTGATCGACACCAACCTGCCCGATCTGCCCACGGGCCACAAAGCGATCTTCCAGCAAGGAGAAGCGTATGGCGTTACCGGCCGCTCGCTGCTGCTCTTCAGCCTCGAAGCCCAGACCGATACCGCTATCGATCGCACCATGAAACCGGGCAAGAAATCGACGCGCAAGCCGGCGACTCGACGCTGACAGTTGCCGAGCCGGGTGCAGACGTGGAAACTACGCGCCCCCTGCAATCGACGGATCATCTGGAACGACAATGAGTAAAATCGAACGTTATGCGGTCGGCCCGCGCATGAGCGGCATCGTGGTCCACAACGGCACGGTGTACCTGTCCGGCTATGTCGCGGACTCCGCCGCCGGGCAGTCGGTGGCCGCGCAGACCGAGGACATCCTGCAACAGATCGACAAGGCCCTCGCCTCGGTCGGCAGCGACAAGACCAAGATCCTGCAGGCGACCATCTGGCTGGCCGACATCGGCACCTTCGCCGAAATGAATTCGGTGTGGGACAAGTGGGTCAGCCCTGGCAATACGCCGACGCGCGCCACGGTGGAAGCGAAGCTGGCTGCACCCCAGTTCACGGTCGAGATTCGAGTGACCGCGGCTCAATAGTCGCGCCTGCGGCGGGCTTCAGTGCAACGTCACGCTTGCGTGAGGACTTGCGCGGTTGCCCGCCGTCGCCGCATGAATCGTTTCAAGCCGACCGTGAAGAAACGATTGCCGTCCAGCCGGATCCACTGCCTGGACAAGTAGAACAGGATCAGCACGACCAGCGCCAGATACCCGAACCAGAACGGCACGGACGTGAGCTGGTGGAAGCCGAGCAGCTGTGGAATCAGGAACAGCAGCCAGTCCTGCGCGATGAAGCACAACAGCGACGCCTTGCCGATCACGGCGGCCTTGCCGGTCATGCTCGCCAGCCATCGCGGCCGGCCATGGAAAAACAGCCCGGTCATCACCAGTCCAGCTCCCGCATAGAACAGCAAGTACGCCGGACTCGGCGGCGCCTTGTAGCCGGGATGCAGGGTGGCCCGCAGCAAGGACATTACATGTGGCTCACGCAATCCTTCAGGCAGCGCATGCTTGAAGAAGTGCCACGCCAGGATTCCCGTGATCACGAGGCCGATCGCGATCAACCCCATGGTGCCCAGACGCCGCGCAAGCCAGCCGGTCTCGCCGTTCTGCAAAGCCTCGCGGCAATAGCTGCTCAGGCCCATGCCCATCAGAAACACGCCCAGATAGGGAAGGAACGCGATATCGATGAGGCGATTGGGAGCGCTGTGCAAATGGAACAGCACCGCTCCCAGCAGTTGCATCCCTTCCGATTCCGGGACTAGCGTCATCGCGACGATCCAGGACATCACGAATAGAGCGCCCCCCGCGGCGAACAGCGCCGCTGTGGACGCGCCACGAATCACCACCGCCACACACAGCGCGACACCGATCACGTCGGTGATCATCACTTTGCCAAAGACCCAATCCGAGAAAGGCAGATAACTCAGCTCGTTCAAGCCCAGCAGGAAGTGCACGACCAGCACCAGGAACAGGCCGCGATCCACCAGCAGCCACCGCACGTCCTCGCGAGCATTGCCCCGGAGCAGATGGCCGATGACGAAGCCACTGAGCATGAGAAATGTCGGCGTCGCGACGCGCGTCGTTATCACCAGCGCCGTGTATATCTCCGGCGCCGACACTTCGAAGTGCGGTTTGATGTGACTGAGGCAAACCAGCAGCATTGCGCAACCGCGCGCTGCGTCGACTGCGACAATGCGCTGCTTGACCCGGATTGGACTCGACTTCGCTTGATGTATCGCCTCCGGAGCGGCCGTCCCCGACCCCGCAAGCGATACCGATGCCGACGCATCGATATGCGTATGCATGACAGTCTCCTGTCGAAGGAGGCGGACGTGCTGGTACTGATACGGACGGAAAATCTAGGTGGGAGCGTCAGTCGTACCTTGCACCAGCAAAGCCTTGCTGCAGGTATTGGACGCCATCGAGGTGACGTGCACTCTTGCACAGCGAATAGCGCCGCGAACAACTTTCGGCACGCGCCAACTGTAGCCGTGCTTGCGTCTGCGCCACTGACCGCCGCGCAACTGTTCCCGCCGTAACAGGCGGAATCGGCTGATTGGGAGCAGTGGGTACATGGTCGTCATGGCAATCTGCGGTCTGGGTCTGGGCCGTCGTGAATGCAATGGGACGTGCAACGGGAAAGTTCCGCCGCAGCACACACCGTTGCCCCTAGGGCCAACGGCATGCGAGCCGTCAGCGCCAGACTTGCTCGGCCACCCTCCGAGATTGCCGCCCCGGATCTTGCGCAAGGCCCGAGTCGCGATGTCCCAGAGACAGCATTGAAAAAGCATCGGATGAAATTCGCCTGCATGCGCACATGATCTGCGGCGCTGTTCTCGCCGTCGGCCACTTTGCCGATTACCGGGCCCTGGCCAATTGCTGGCTCTCAGAGGCGACGGTATGCTGCGTGAAATGTTTTGTTCCTAGGATGCAGCGTGGCCAAAGAAGCGACGAAACGTATTCCCAAACCGGTGACGCGAGTAACCGTCGTGGACACCGTTACTGAGCAGTTGCGCCGCCTCATCCTGTCCGGCGCCCTGAAAGACGGCTCGCCGCTGCGCCAGGATGCGCTCGCCGAAGAAATGGGCACCAGCCGCATTCCAGTCCGTGAAGCCCTGTCGCGGCTGGAAAGCGAGGGATTGGTCGCGAGCTTTCCGCACCGGGGCTATGTGGTCACCGGCCTGTCTCGCGCCGAGATCCAGGAGCTGTTCGATCTGCGCGCCATGCTCGAACCCGAGCTGATCCGCCTTGCGATTCCGAACTTCACCGATGCCGTACACGCCGAGGCAGCGACCTTGCTACGCAAGTTCGACGATGCCATCGCTGCCGACGACATCCATTCGTGGGGCGAGTTGAACCGGCGCTTTCATATGGTGCTCTATGCGCCGTCGGGTCGCACTCGAACGCTCGAGATCGTGCGCGGCCTGCTGATCAACTCAGATCGTTATACGCAGGTGCTGCTGACCCTGGGGAAATCCTTCGCCAGGGCACTGGAAGAACATGGCGCCCTGCTCGATCTTTGCCGCAAACGTCAAGTGAATCAAGCAGTGGCACTCACGCGCGACCACATCCAGACCAACGGCGACGAGTTGATCATGCTGCTGGACAAGCGCGGCTTCGCTCCATGACGTCGCCGCGCCACTCGCCTCAATCGACGTCGAATTTGACTCCCTGCGCCAGGGGCAGCGAACGGCCATAGTTGATGGCGTTGGTCTGACGGCGCATGTACGCCTTCCAGGAGTCCGAACCGCTCTCGCGGCCCCCGCCTGTTTCCTTCTCGCCGCCGAACGCGCCGCCGATCTCCGCGCCCGAGGTTCCCATGTTCACGTTGGCTATACCGCAATCGGAGCCCCGGGCGGACAAGAACTGCTCCACTTCGCGCATGTCGGTCGCGAAAATCGACGACGACAATCCCTGCGGCACGGCATTGTGCAACTTGATCGCCTCATCGAGGCTCTCGTATTTCAGTACGTAAAGAATGGGCGCGAATGTTTCCTCACGCATGCACGGCGATTGTTCTTTCATCTCCACCAACGCGGGGCGGACATAGAAGGAGTCCGGACCGTTCACATCGACGCGCGTGCCGCCATGGACGCGGCCGCCGGCGGCGCGCGCGTTCTCTAGCGCTCTGGTCATTGCTTCGTAAGAGGCGCGATCGATCAGCGGCCCCACCAGCGCATCCGTGCTCAACGGATCGCCCACACTGACCCTTTCATAAACACCGATCAGTCGAGGAACGAGTTTGTCGTAGACGTCCTTGTGCACGATGAGCCGCCGCAGGGTTGTGCAGCGCTGCCCCGCCGTTCCCATGGCACCGAACGCCACTGCTCGCAACACCAGATCCAGATCTGCCGAGGGCGTCACGATGGAGGCGTTGTTGCCGCCGAGCTCGAGAATGGCCCGGCCAAAACGCTGCGCGACGCGCGTCCCAACCTCGCGTCCCATCCGGGTCGAGCCGGTGGCGGACACGACAGGAATGCGCGAATCATTGACCAGGAGCTCACCAATCGCACGGTTGCCGATGAATACGCTCGACAGACCGCGCGGTGCATCTTCGCCGAATCGTGACATCACTCGGTCCACCAACGCATGCACGGCAAGGGCGGTCAGCGGCGTTTTCTCCGAAGGTTTCCAGAGCACGCTGTCGCCACATACGAAGGCTAGCGCGGCGTTCCAGCTCCAGACCGCCACGGGGAAGTTGAATGCGGAGATGACCGCGACCGGGCCGATCGGATGCCATTGCTCGGTGATGCGATGATCCCGTCGCTCCGAGGGAATGCACAAGCCATACAGCTGGCGCGATAGCCCCACCGCGAAGTCGCAGATGTCGATCATCTCCTGCACTTCGCCCAAGCCTTCGGAGATCACTTTGCCGACCTCGATCGACACGAGTCTGCCTAGCGCTTGCTTGTGTTGTCGCAACTCGTCACCGAGCTGTCTCACGAACTCGCCGCGTCGCGGCGCTGGCACCAGGCGCCACTGCCTGAATGCCTCGTCCGCTACCGCGATCTGCTGTTCGGCTTCCGCGGCACTGGTCTCGCGAACTTCCGCGATCGCTTCGCCCGTGACCGGCGAGCGAACCACCAGCGAGCCCCCTTGCAGCAACTCGGTGTTGACTCCCAACTGTTTCAGGAGGGTGTGAGTCTCGGTACGTAACTCGGTGGCCATGAAAGAAGACCTCGTGTGAATTGCTAAATGCGTGCGCCGTGAAATGCGCGAACTGGGCGCCCACTTCGTAGCAAGCTTCCTTGACGGTGCGCCGGCGGCGCTGTGATCTCGCACAAGCCATGCGAGCGCGGATCATTGTCCATCGTACCCTCCATGGTGGGAACGCCAGGCCAATTCCGCGGCCGCCAGGTCGGCAAGCGCGTTGCCCACCGACTTGAACAATGTCACCGGTTGGGTGCGAGTTGCAGGCTCTCGGGCGAGCAACGCCGCGAAGCCGTGAATTGCATCGCGCGCGATGATACCTCGCTCGATGGGAGAGCGCAGATCGCCAGCTTCCGCCAGCGCTGCTTCAACATTCTCGACATAGATGTCTGCGGCGGCGATGCCGTCATCATCTATCTCGCGCATGTCGGGGCGGTAGCCGCCAACCAAATCTACATGCACGCCCGGGCGCAGCCATTCGCCCTTGATCACCGGTTCCGTCGCACGCGTCACTGCTGAAACAATGTCCGCTTCGGCCACGGCGGTAGCAAGATTGCGTGCCACTTCGACCCTCGGCTCCGGCAAGCGCCGGCGAATTTCATCGGCACATCGCGTTGCCTTATCCGGATTGCGCGCCCACACCAAAATGTTCCGAATGGGGCGAACGCTCGCGTGACCCTCCGCCATGTAGGGCGCAAGATGCCCCGCTCCCACGATGACCAATGTACTCGCATCGCTGCGAGCAAGGTGACGAGCCGCCAAAGCGGAAATCGCGGCCGTGCGCCGGGCAGTGAGCTTGCTCGCATCCATGGTGGCCACCGCTCCGCCGTGCTTCATGTCCAGAAGAACGAAGATGCCGTCGATCACTGGCCGGCTCGAATCCCGATTCTCCGGCACGACGGTCAACAGTTTGACTCCGGCCAGGCCGTTCGCGACCGCGGGCATCACCAACAACTCGTGGTTCAGACCGTCCTTGAGGTTCTGGCGCAGCGGCACGTTCGCAGGTCGCTGAAACGCCTTCGCCAACTGCTCGATCAGCGCCGGCATGGGTAACAGGCGGTTCAAGGCGGCGCTATCGAAATGCACGGGCATCGGCTGAACCTACAGGTATTCTTGTATAATTGGATACAAAACAGGGCAAGGGCAGCCATTCTACCGGCCGCCACCCGAAATGCCCAGGGCCAGCTTTCAGCGCCCAGAACTCTGATTTGTGCGGTCATTCCTGAGTTAATTTCGCCGCAGGCCAGGTCGGCACCTTTCACTGGATCTATTACAGGCTATCGATCAGCCTCAATATTGGATAAAATCTACAGCATTCCAAAGGGAGGGCCGCAAGGAAAGATCCCATCAACTCGCCAGTCTGCTGCCATTGACGCTGGCCCGGAGCTTCACTACTCAGGCCCAAGAACCTCGTCATCCATCAACTTTCCGCGGCCGGCCGGACTGATGCGCGGTAGACCATTCGAGGACGAAGCCCGGCCCACGCCTGTGCCGTCGAGTGATCGATGCTGGCCGCGATGTGTGGACAACTTTCTGCAGCGAGCGCAACAGATTATCGATTTGCGATTGCCGAATGCGCTTGTCTTTGCCGTGAACTCGCAGTGCCAACGGCCGCAACCGATCAGCGGCACCAGGGCCGCGTTCATCATGTCATCGATGAAAGAATCGAACGATCGCTGGCCTGTTGTCAGTCTGTTTGAAGGGGGCTGCCGGATCGCCCGGAAGGGTCGAAGTGCCAGCTGTACGGTAAGAAATCATGGGTGGGTGTTCATGGAGTGGGTGCGGTGCTTCGTCGATACTGGCACGGTGGGCTGCGCGTTGCTCTGCTGCACATGAAGTCTGGTCTGCTCTCCCGGTTGATACCAGCGTCTGCCAAGACGCCCGACAAGAGTGAATATTCATGCGACTGATCCTGTCACAACGTGCCCAGAAGCTCAGCAGCTCCGCGATCCGCGAGATCCTGAAGGTCACCGAACGGCCCGAGATCATCTCCTTCGCCGGCGGCCTGCCCTCGCCCGAGACCTTTCCGGTCGAACGCATCCGGGCCAGCACCGAGACGATTCTCAACACGGCGCCCATGCCAGCGCTGCAATACGGCCCGACCGAAGGTTACATGCCACTGCGCGAATGGATCGCCGCGCGGCACTCCACCGGGTCGTTGCAGATTGATCCGGCAGACGTGTTGGTGACCACGGGTTCGCAACAAGCGTTGGATCTGCTCGGCAAGGTCCTGATCGATCCAGGCAGCCGCGTCCTCGTGGAGACTCCAACCTACCTGGGCGCGCTGCAGGCGTTCTCGCTGAGTGAGCCGGCTTTCGCTTCTGTGCCTTCGGACGAGAACGGCGTGCAACCCGAAATGCTGACGCCCGATCTATTGAACGGTGCGCGTTTCATGTACTGCCTGCCCAACTTCCAGAATCCCACCGGGCGGCGCCTCCCGTTGGCGCGGCGAGAGCGACTGGCGCAGATCGCCACGGAAGCGGGACTGCTCGTCGTGGAGGACGACCCGTATGGCGCACTCTCATATACAGGAGAGGCGCTGCCGTCGTTGCACTCCTTGATGCCGGGCAACGTTGTGTATCTGGGCTCGTTCTCCAAGGTGCTGACGCCCGGACTGCGAGTGGGTTATCTGATCGCACCGCAGGCTCTGCATCGTAAGCTGGTGCAAGCCAAGCAGGCGGCGGATCTGCACACCCCTTCGTTCACACAACGTATCGTGCATGAAAGCGTCAAGGACGGTTTCCTCGACGGACACATTCCCAAGATCCGCCAGCTCTATAGCCAGCGCTGCGAGGTGATGCTGGCGGCCATGCGCGAGCACTTCCCGAAAGGCGTCACTTGGAATCGCCCGGAAGGCGGCATGTTCATCTGGGTAACGCTACCGACGAGCGTCGACAGCTCTCAACTGCTCGAAAAGGCGATCGCCGAGCACGTTGCATTCGTTCCCGGTGCGCCCTTCTTTGCCAACGAACCGCAAAAGAACACTATGCGGCTGTCATTCGTCACCGTCCCGCCCGAACGGATTCAGCACGGCGTCGCCGTGCTCGGGGCGCTGCTCAAACGCGAGCTGAGCTAGCCCCCAGCGGACAAACCGAGCGCGCGCGAGCTGCGTATCAGCTCGCTGCGCTCTCTATCGGCCGGTCGTGACCTTGAAGTCCGCGTTCGCGAGTAAGTTATCGAACGGCGGGCTATCCAGGACAATGACGTTGCCCCGCGATCCAGCAACGCATCGTGCCTGCGCGAGTACCTCGCCACTGCGAGCGCCCCGCGCCTTGAGCGCGATCGTATATTTGGATTGCGGATACATGGTCGCTTTCGGCCGCTTGCGGACATGAACGACGCGATCCTCGGCGAAGTTCGACTCGATGAATGATTTGACGCACGCATCCACGGCAGCGCTCGCTCGATCCGCATGCGATGCTACGGGGGCTGCGAGGCATGCGAACGCGGCAGCCACTGAAAATATTCCAACGGTACGCACGGCTCGTCCTCCTAGGAATGCTTTTCTCATCCTCATTGTGACGAGTCCCGGAGGGTGAGCCTTGACCTAGGTCAACGGGGCCGCCCGGCCTGCGCGGCGCCCGGAGCAAACCGATGGAACCCCCTGCTCCCATGGATCGTTTGACTGCAGTTTGACTCAGTCCTCATCGCTCCGGAGCCGCCATGAAACACCTCCTGATCCCGGTGCTCTTGTCATTCGGCGTGGCTGCCAGCGCTGCAGACACATACAGCATCGATCCGACGCATACTCACGCCACCTTTTCTTTCCAGCACCTCGGCTTCTCCACTTTCCACGGCAAGATCCCGTCGCAGCGCGGCACCATCAGTCTCGATCGCGAGAAGAAGACTGGCGAGGTTGATGTGGTATTCGATCTCGCCGCGCTCACGACCGGCGTGAAGAAATTCGACGATCACTTGCGCAGCAAGGACTTCTTCGCAGTCGAGACGCATCCGACGGCTACTTTCAAAGCGAGCAAGATCACGTTCAAAGGTGACGTTCCTGCTTCGGTCACCGGCGATCTGACGATCAAGGGGATCAGCAAGCCCGTGACGTTGCAAGTTACGTCATTTCATTGCGGCCAGCATCCCATGCTGAAGGTCCCCGCCTGCGGCGCCAACGCGTCGGCGACCATCAATCGCTCGGACTTCGGACTGACCTATGCCCTGCCGGCAGTGAAGGACCAGATCACACTCGATATCGAGGTCGAGGCGGCCAGAGAGCAGGAGTAACGCGCGCTGCCTGCTTGATTTCAAGCTCGACGCTACGGCGCGCCGTTCAAGTGCCTCCGCCGCCGTTCAATCCATCCGTTTGTCGTAAGAGGCGGCACCTGATCCACATCAGGGCCGCGCACGGAAATGAACGGCAAACTCTCGTCATGAACGGCCATTTCGGGCGGCCCGGCAAGGCATAGCCGCGCTGATGTACGACAGAGACTTTGTTTCGACAGCCGCGTCGCGACCGCGACGCTTCGCTCTGTTCGCCTATGGATTTCGTCCGTTCTTTTTCCTGGCTGGCCTCTACGCACTCCTCGCCGTGCCGGTCTGGCTGTTCGTTTACACGCAAGGCCTGGCACCATTGCCCGGCCTGCCAGCGCACTTGTGGCACGGACACGAAATGGTGTTTGGTTTCATCGGTGCAGCGATCGCGGGATTTCTTCTGACGGCTGTTCCAAGCTGGACCCGATTGCGGGGATTTGGTGGGTTTCCTTTGGTCCTTCTTGTTTCCCTCTGGCTCGCGGGACGCTTTGCCATGGCCACCGCTGCAATCCTGCCGCTATGGTTCACCGCTGTCTTGGAACTGGCGTTCCTGCCCGCGGTGTGTGCGTTGCTGGCACCACCACTATTGCGCTCTCGCAATCGGAATACTCCGCTGCTTGCAGTGATCGTCGTGCTCTGGCTTGCAGACGTAGCGTTTGTCATGGCGGTGCGTTCTGGCGATGTGTTGATCGCTCAGCGTGCGCTACGTTTTGCCATCGACTTTGTCTTGGTGCTGGTGACGGTGATTGGCGGCCGCATCATTCCCTCGTTCACGTTGAGTGCACTACGCCGCCGCGGCGAAACAGTACAGCTCATCACTCGGCCATGGCTCGATCGTCTAGTCATCATGACAATGGTCGCGATTGCGCTGACCGGTATCGCATGGCCCGATTCGACACTGAGCGGCGCATTGGCAGCCATCGCGGCTGTCACCCACTCACTGCGTTTGTCCGCATGGCGTGGCCGGCACACGTGGCGAGAACCCATTCTGTGGATCTTGCATATTGGATATGCCTGGCTGCCTATCGGCTTCTGCCTCAAGGCTCTGTGGCTGCTCGCCGGAATTACTTGGAGCGCGCACTGGCTGCATGCACTCACCCTCGGCGCTTGCGGCACGATGATCCTGGCAGTCATGACGCGCGTGCCGCTCGGTCACACCGGACGCCCGCAAGTCGTGAGCCGCACGACTACGTTCTCTTATTTAATCCTCACCGCGGCGGTGGTCGCCCGAGTGTTCGCGCCAGTTTGGAGTCATGTTGATTATCGCGGCAGCGTGCTTGCCGCCGGCCTGCTCTCCAGCGCTGCATTCGCGCTCTACCTCGCAGCCTATTCGCCCATTCTGTTGCGACCACGGGTGGATGGAAAACCGGGATGAGCTCAGACCGTGTCCTCATCGGTGGCCTCTGCTTCGATCCCGGCCTTGCCGCCCTGGCGCACGAGCGCCGATTGGCCGTCTACGAATGCTGGTGGAGGCCGGTCCGGCAGGATTGCCCGCTGGCGAGATTTCCGCGCGGCTGAAGTTGCCGCCATCGTCGCTGACCTTTCATTTGCAGTCGCTGCACCGGGCCGGACTGAATCCGTCCGAAGCAGACTTATGAGGCTTGCACTTTAAGAGCCGCTTTCGACCGACCGCACCTTCGAGCCGGAATCTCCGCTGAACCGTTGACTGACTCAGAATCGGATGGAATTGGATGGACAATCGGATGGGTTCACGACGCTCTTGCTGTTGCGAGCGGGCTATGCCTACGTACCCTACAGCTCTCTGGAAAGCGTGATCGAGCGCAGCAAGGAGAGTTATTACCTCGCCCTGCGCCGCACGCAGGGGACAATCCGCAGCGAGAAACCGGACTGGCAAGCGTGGGCGGTCTTCTTCCTGACGGCACTCAAACAGCAAAAAGACCGGCTGGAAAAGAAGATCGAACGCTATCCGAATTGATTGCGCGAGGGCAGTTCCACCACCGGACGTGCGAGGCGCATAGATGGCGCAGATCCACAATCCGGCGATATCTTGATTCCCTTTCGCGAGGCCGCGGTAGCCGAGCCAACGAGCCCCTCTGGGGCCGCCACGAGATTTCAGATGCTGCTCGGCAGCCCTCGGTCCCCCGCGTCGCCTGAGCCTCAAACTATAGTTGACAGTCCGACGGGGCACGGTTCATCATTTCGACAATCCTCGAATTGTCGGATAGTCATGAGATCACCGGAAGCCGTCACTGCTCTTGCCGCTCTAGCGCATGAACATCGTCTGGCCGTCTACCGAATGCTGGTGGAGGCTGGTTCCGAAGGATTGCCGGCCGGCGAGATTGCGACGCGGCTGGAGCTGGCGCCGTCATCGCTGACCTTTCATCTGCAATCCTTGCAGCGCGCCGGACTGATCTCGCAGCAGCGCAGGAGCCGACAGCTGATCTATGCGGCCGACTTCGACACGATGAATGACCTTGTCGGCTATCTCACCGAAAACTGCTGCGCGGGCAGCGCATCGGCCGATTGCGGCTCGAAGTGCGCGCCCGCGCCGGTCGAACGACTCGCAACTTCTCGCAAGACTCGGAGAACCGCATGAAACGCCTTCACGTCCATGTCAGCGTCAACGACATCGAAGACTCCATCCGCTTCTACCGAGCGCTGTTCGCTGCTGAACCCGCTGTTGTGAAGCACGATTACGCCAAGTGGATGCTCGAAGATCCACGCGTGAACTTCGCGATTAGTAAGCGCGGCTCCGACGCGGGCATTCAGCATCTTGGCATCCAGGTCGAGAATAAGCCGGAATTGGCCGAGGTCTACGAACGCCTGCAGCAAGCTGAAGGTCCGATCCGAGAGGACGGCGCGACCACGTGTTGCTACGCGCAGAGCGAAAAGAGCTGGATCGCCGATCCCCAAGGCATTCAGTGGGAAACGTTTCTCACAACGGGCGAAAGCACGGAGTACGGTGGCGGTGACCAAACGCACGCGGCAGCGCCTAGCGCCTGCTGTGAGCCGAGGTCCGTTGTGCAATCGAAGCCCGCCCAGAAGTGCTGCGCATGACGACGACACAGGTCCGAACAGCGACGCAAAACGATTCGGCTCGGATCATCGCGCTGTTACAGGCGAATGATCTGCCGACGTCGGACCTTGCCGATTGCCGGCCGGAGTTCGTCGTCATCGAAGATGGCGACGAGCTCATCGGGACCGGCGGCGTGCAGGCCTTTGGAAATGCGGCGCTCGTGCGTTCTGTGGCGATCGCCAAGGACCGGCAGCGAGCGGGGCTCGGTAGCTCATTGCTCGGCGCGCTTGAGCGCCATGCCTCCGCATTGGGCATTCGCGAGCTGGTGCTGCTCACGCAAACGGCCGAGCAATTCTTTACTCGCCACGGTTACACCCGCATCGAGCGTTCAAGCGTTCCGGTACCGATTCAGGCCACCGCCGAGTTTCGCTCACTGTGTCCCGCGTCTGCCGTGTGCATGTCGAAACGACTGGCTTGAGCCGTGCCGGTTCCGTCTCCGGCGATTCCTGCATCAGTCGATTGATTATGAATGCCGGGCTGGCAGAACATATCGGCTCCGCCATTCGACTACGCGCCTGCCGTCTCTTTGGGAAACCTGCATGGAAGTCTTGGACGAGTCAATTCGCCCCGTAACTCTCGATGACGCTGAGCAGATTGCGGAGATTTATAATTACTACGTGCTAACAAGCACGATCACGTTCGAAGAGGAACCGGTAGCGCCGGCTGAAATGACTCAGCGGATCTCCGAGATCCAAGCGACGCCGCTGCCTTGGCTCGTAGCCACGCGCGACCATCGAGTCACTGGCTTTGCTTACGCGCACAAATGGAAGGCCCGAGCTGCCTACAGATACTCCACGGAAGTGACGGTCTACGTGCGCACCGGACTCGGCAATTCAGGAACCGGGTCTCGGCTGTACGCGCGGCTGTTTGCTGCGTTGAAGGCAGTCGGGGCACACGCAGTTATTGGCGGAGTCGCGCTGCCGAACGAGGCGAGTTTGCGGCTGCACCAGAAGTTCGGCTTCGAGAAGGTCGCCCACTTCAAGGAAGTCGGTTTCAAGTTCAACCGCTGGATCGATGTGACGTACTGGCAGCTGACTCTTTGATTCCCTTTCCTGTCGGCTCCGAGCGTGGGTGCCGTGGTTCGAGATCAGGCGCATACGACGACGTCGAGCGTTCGGTGGGGGAATTGGTCGGCGGCGAGGCACGGAAAATCAGCGAGTTCCATGGACATTCTCCTGCTACGAAGTGGATGAAGGCAGGAGCGGACGACTTTGTACCCTTAGCTGTATCCTTGAAAGATACCGCCGCAGGCCTGTCGTTCTAATTTACTGTTTTGATTGGTCGGGACGGCGAGATTCGAACTCGCGACCCCTTGCACCCCATGCGCTTGAAAGCCTCTTTAGCACCCGCCTAGTTCATCACTCTTCCGAGCCACGAAACACCGGTAAAACCAGCCTTTCAGCGATCTGTATCGTACTCTTCCGGACAGTGCTGCGGAAGTGCTTAGAAACAAATAAACTGTAGCCGGACTGTAGCCGGCTCGAACGCCTCCCATGTCGTAGGCCTGCCGGACCAGGCCCGCACCATGCCGGCGAAGAAGCGCTTTACTCCGACTTGGCTGAAGTCTCTGCTCGACAGCCCTCCTGCCGAGGACACAACGTACAGCGAGGCTGGCCGTGTTGGCTTCATCCTGCGTCACCGAACAGGTGGCGCTCTCGTCTGGCTGGTTCGTTATCAGCGCAGCGGAAAGCCGGTGTGGCTGACGCTCGGCGAGTATCCCGCGATGACGCTCGACCAAGCGCACGAGGCGCATGGCGAAGTCCGCAAGCAGTTGGCGCAGGGCCTTGATCCGAAGGTCGAGCGCGAACGTCTGCGCATCGAGCGCCAGCGCCAGGAAGAAGCGCGTCAGCTGACGGAGGCCGTCACGGTCCGCAACGTTATCGCTGAGTGGGCGTGGCACCACGCTCGTCGTCACCGTAAACGGCCGCGCGAGGCGGTACGACTGCTGCGAGCCCATCTCCTGCAAGCGCCGGTGAAGGACAAGCCGGCGAGCGACATCACGAAGCGCGACTTGGTGCTGATCATCGACAAGATCCTGGCGCGCGGCAGCACTGTCATGGCGAATCGAATCCGCGACCTAACGGCCCAAGTATTCAACTTCGCGGCCATGCGCGACCTGATCCCGAGTTCGCCGGCCGCCGGCCTTCTGAAGAAGCCCGGCGGTCAGGAGCAGGCAAAGGAACGCAGTCTCAACCGGGACGAGATCAGACAGTTCTGGCGGGGGCTGGACGATGCGAAGACGAAGATCTCGCCGCCGATTCGTCTCGCACTGAAACTTATCCTCGTCACCGCTCAGCGCCCCGGCGAGGTGACGCAGGCGAAGTTCAATGATTTTGACGTTGCCCAACGACTCTGGCGTATCGGAGACAACAAGAGCGAACGCCCGCACAGCGTGCCGCTCACCGACCTGGCGATTGAGATCATCGAGGAGCTGCGCAGAGTCTCGAACGGTCGGCCGCATCTGTTGCCATCAGTTCATTCGACACTCAAGCCAGCCGAACCGATCAGCGAGCGTGCCCTGTCGCGAGCGCTGAGAAACAATCATATGGACGAGAAGCTGTTCGGCTGCAAGCCATTTACGCCACACGACTTGCGCCGCACGGCCGCTACGCACATGACCACGCTCGGCATCCAGCGTTTGCACGTCGGCAAAGTTTTGAATCACAGCGAAGGCGGCGACATCACCGCTGTCTATGACCGCTACGGCTACTGGGACGAGAAACAACGTGCTCTCGCCGCATGGGAAGCGGAATTGCGCTCGATCATCGACGGCAAGCCGAGCAAGATCGTGCCGATAGCGCGAGCAAGCGGATCACGGCGATAACCAAGCGAGCTGGCCCAAAACAATACAGTTTGGCGTCGGTCCGCATTGTTACTCGCGATTAGCCGATGCGTACCGGCACAGTCTGCCCACCTTCAAAAGTGGTGCAGTAGACATGCTGACGCATTCCCGCGGCCCGACGCCGGAGCAGATCGCCGAGGAACTGGATGGATTTATCAGAACGCGCGACGTGGAGCGGGCAACCGGGTACACCCGTCGATGGATATCGGAGCTGGTCGCGCGCGGCCGCTTTCCGCCGCCAGACGTGCCAGGCAGGCTCGGCTCTGCGCATCGATGGCGCAGATCCACAATCCGTCGATATCTCGACTCAGTTTCGCAATGCCTGCGCCCGCCAACATGACGAGCTAGCAGCCATCGTCCTCCGGCCCGGCGAGTGCACGCCTCCCTGTCCAAATACCACGACGGGAATTGCTCTGCTCCCGCAGTCCCGTTTCGCATTCGTGTGAGGCAAGGCCGCACGACGGGCTTAGCAGTGCTGCTCCTTGTGCCTGGTGGCTGGCTCAATCTACCCAGGTAACAAACGACACGTAGGCGTTCTTGTAGTTCGCGGTCACTTGCCAGCAACCCCGCTTCGGTAGCTCGAGCATCAGAAGCATTGCGACTTCCTTTCCCATGATTGCGTTCGTGACACCTGGAAACTTGAGCATGGGTCCATCGGTGTCGAGTTGCTTCGCAGTTACCATGAGCTGATAAGGATTCTCATGGAGCCAGTTTGCATCCTTGCGATACCAGAATGACTTATTACGAGTGCCCGTGCTCGAGGTAATTCCACGCCAGCGCCCATCGGAGTACAGATGCGTGTAGAGCGAGTCAGAGCCGTACCAGAACATCGATTCGCCAAGTCCATCGGCGCGCGCCGGTGGCGATGGCGTGAAGCGTGTCTCCGGCGCCGATCGAGTGACTGGGCAGCTATCGGGAACCGGCGTCGTCCACTCGGCGGCAGCTCCGATCTGCTGCAGTGCCGCCAGCGCGAGGGTGCCAATGAGTACCTCGAGAATTCGCATGGGCACTCTCCTGAGCCAAGCCCATTCGGTCATTGAACGCCATTTGAAGACTTACTCTACAGGTTAGCAGCGCGCGCTGCTACAGGTGGTCATTGATTGCCGAAATCTTGCTGCTGCAATTCTGTTTGAACCCCAGGCCGTCACTGCACGCCGCAGTGACGGCCCGCGAAACTGCAGCAATAATCCGGTCGGGCGCCGTTTCGGATTTAATGTCGCTCACATGATAGCCACCGGGCAGACTCGTCCTCGACTGATCTGCCGGCGGAGACATCACCGGCAACCTGGCGCCGGGGCACCAAGCGCCAAATCATGCGACCACCAAGCCGCTGATGCCGGACCCAATCGGCCGCTCCACCCAGGCGCGACAGGCCCACTAGCGCGCCCCCCTCCCCCTGGAGGCTGGGCCATTTTTATTAGACATTCCGCAAGCGTCATCGTGCGTCGTCACTCTCGGCGCCGATCCCTGCCGCCATGGCAGGGATCGGTGGCCGTCCTTCACCACTTCGCCACAGGAGGCAACTTATCGAAGCAAACCCGCATCGTTTTCCATCCATGCAAAACCTCCGCCCGAGCTTTCCACAGAAGGCACGGCGGAAGCCTCAGACGAGGCAACAGGCTCCGCTGAGCGCCTGGCCCTTGCCCCTTCGGGGGATCTCGCTTGACGCGAGTTGGCATCAACACTGACCACGCGTCACTCAGCAGCATTTTTTTAACGGCCTTTGGAGGAACACGGTGGACAATCTGACTTATACGTTGCGTCAATTGTGCGACCGGAACCGGGACGGGAGTCATGCCACGCAAGGCGACCGAGAGAGCTGTTTGAAATTGATGGCTCGACAGCTCAAGGAGGCTGGCTTCCGGCAGCTGAAAGCCACGTCGTTGAATGGGAAGCATGTAGATGCGCTGCTTGAACGTTGGCGAAACGACGGCCTGTCGGCGGGCACGCTCAAGAACCGCCTTGCGCATCTGCGTTGGTGGGCCGAGAAAGTCGGCAAGGACGGACTGATAGCGTCCAGCAACGTCCAGCTCGATGTCCCGAAACGAGTGTTCGTCACAAACGAGAACAAAGCGGCAGGGCTTGCAGACAAGTTAGACAGGGTAAGCGACCCGTATGTTCGCGCCAGCTTGGAACTGCAGCGGACCTTTGGATTGAGGCGCGAGGAGTCCATCAAGTTCCAGCCGCGCTATGCCGACCAGGGCGATCACCTGAGAATCAAAGGCTCGTGGACGAAAGGTGGTCGCGCACGCGTCATTCCGATTACCTCGCCGGAGCAGCGCGCGACGCTCGATCGCGCACACAGGCTCGTCGGCGAACGGTCATTGATCCCGGCCGAAAAGACATACATCGAACAGCGCCACGTCTACGACCGCGAGTGCAAAGCGGCCGGGTTGAAGCGCATGCATGGATTGCGGCACGCGTATGCGCAAACGCGCTACGAAGCCCTGACAGGCTGGAAATCACCGGTGGCGGGTGGACCATCGATGCAGTCATTGACTGCCTCTCAGCGCCTTGCAGATTTCGAAGCTCGCGAAACGATCAGCCGGGAGCTTGGTCACGGACGAGTGGAGATCACCAAGGTCTATCTTGGACGATAGCAGACCATGCTCTCCTTCGTTGGCGGGCAAGGGCGGGCTCGGGCGGTTTCTGTCGGGTGTTAACACTGTCAACACGCCGCGCCGGGCTGCAAGAGGTTTTGCAGGATGATGACGCGTCAGCACGCGTATCAGCGTCGCTGGGAAGGGTCGCGGCGGCGGTGCGGCGCCACCCCGCCAAGAGAAAGAGGTTTCGCGCTGCCGCTCGCGATTGTTGAGACCACCTCAGAAAAGAGCCCGGCACCGAGCCGGGCTCACCGCAGGACGGCTACAGGATCGCCGTTAGTGCTTCGTTGTGTTGCTGGTTTCCAGAACGTCGATGATCCTGACCACGAATCGCTGTTGGGTCTTCGACAGCGCCTGCAGCCGCTGCGCATGCCGCGCCGCTCGGGGCGATAGACGCCGATTCGGCACGCGCTTGAGCGGTGCCATGCCGATCAGCGACTCGACCGAGGTGTGAAGTACCGCCGCGAGCTTGGAGAGAAGCAACACTGAGATGCGCCGCTCGCCCGACTCATAGGCGAACACAGCCTGCTGACTCACCCCAAGGGCGCGGGCAAGCTCGGACTGCGTCATCCCGCGCTCCTTGCGCAGCAGTCCGATATGCGTGCCTAGCGCCGCGAAGTACCGCCGGGATTCGACCTTGAGGGCGTTCATGCCGGCACCCCCAACTCGTCGACGCGGACCATCGCCTGATCCAGCAACTCGATGATGACGAGCAACGCATCGGCGACATCGAATTCCACGCCCTCGTTGGCGGTGTGCTGGATGCAGATCAGCAGCGCCTGGATGCGCTGAAGGCTTCGGATTTCAGCGTTGGGCGTCGGTTTCTGGCGGGCGTTCATCGCGCGCCGTCCTTGGCAACGAATGCCGGGCAGCAGACAGCTGCCAGAATGGGCGCAGGAACTGAAATATCAGCAGTCTGAAAGTACAGACGACCGCGCTCGACGCGCGGGATAATGGGCACAGCCATGACTCTGATCTCCAAGGGATCAAGTTGTGGTCAGGGCCGTCGTCGGTGTCTCACCACCGGCGGCGGTCCGCTCTTGCTGAGAGCTGGCTGTAGCCGGAACTGTAGCCGGAAACAGAAAACTGGTGATTCGAAGCGCGGAGAGGAAGCGCCAGGAAGGTGCTTAGAGGCTTGTTTTTACGGGGTTTTTAGATTGGTCGGGACGGCGAGATTCGAACTCGCGACCCCTTGCACCCCATGCAAGTGCGCTACCAGGCTGCGCCACGTCCCGACTTGAGGGCGCGAATGCTACACATTGCTCCATCTTGCGACAACTCGCTACGCTAACTACCTGTTCTTCCGAGGTTTTTCCAGAGTCGCCCCGCCCACCATCCGGTTCCACGCGCACCTGCAAGTCGCGACCTCGCAGTCAAGATGCGAATGGGAGCTGCGCCTGCGCGGAAACTGCGCCCGATTGCGCCGACTCCGCAGATCGGCATCGGTCACGTTGCTCGTAGTCGCTCGAACGTTGGTCCAGGCACTAGAGCTTGCCAATACTCCAACGATACAAACAAGCAACGCGAAGGAGCGGGTGTCGGGCACAGTGCAGCTCGGCGATGACATGCCTTCCATAGGCCACGCATCAGTTCCTTCGATTGGCGATAACAAGCGTGCATGGGCAAGCCTCCTCGTCGGCTTGCCCTGCGATCTGTTCATCGCCGCGGAAAACGGCAAGACCATTCCGGACGAGCGAGCTTTGATCGGCCCAATCGGTCCAGCGCCTGCCGTTCGGCGAGACGTGAGTCGGGCCTCACGCCGCCCGTCGTCGCTTGCGGCGAGTCTCCTCGGTCGCTGTGGCATCCAGCGCGTATGAGCCTTCGCTGCCACTGATCACCACACCGTAATCTCGCAGGCTGCTCTCCAGACTTACATACCCCCCGATCACATCCTTCAATACCAGCGACGGATCGCGCTCGAGTGGATCGCCCCAACCACCACCGCCGCCGGTTTGAATCAAGAGCCGCTCGCCCTCCGGCAAGATCCAGCCGCTCACCTTGCCGATGCGCCGCTCGTGCGGCAGCCCCGCACTGATGAACATGTCGTTCGGTTGGGCTTCCTTGCCTCCATCCACGCCCCAGGCCGGCGACTTGGTCTGCTCGATGGTGCCGATCAGTTTGAGATCGGCGAGCGCCCGCCACTGCTTGCGCACGCCGAGCCCGCCTCTGAACCTGCCCGGGCCGGCCGAGTCCTGCCACAACTCATATTTCTCCATGACCACCGGCCAGCGCTCTTCCATGATCTCCGCCGGCACGTTGGAAGACTCGCCGAGCGAGTACATGATGAGCACGTTCTCGCCATCCTGATCGCAACTTGCACCCTGCCCACAACCTTCATCGGCGCCACCGGCGAAGAACGTGCCGTCCGGGAGATATCCGGAGAACAGTACGCCGCCGAGATCGCCGCCGGAGCGCGCCACGGATCGTTCCGGGGCGATCTTGGCGATGATCCGGAACAGCGACTCGCCCATGATCATGGCCGACCAGCCATAGAGAAACACTGGCGCGGGCGCTCTCGGGTTGAATATCGAGCCTTGCGGCGAAATGACTTTCAACGGACGAAAAAAGCCCTCGTTGGCGTCGTAGTTGGGCGCGATGATCATCTTCATCACCAGACGTATCGCCGACACCGTCGAGGGAAACGGTGAGTTCACTGGTCCCACCTGCTGCGGGGCCGACCCGGTGGTGTCCACCGTGATCTCATCCCCCGAAATGCGGATGGTGGCCTTGAGCGGCACGCTGTCCTGGCGGATGCCGTCGTTGTCCATCGCGGATTCGACCGACCACTCGCCATCAGGCATCGCTGCGATCGCCTGCCGCGCGATGCGCTCACCATGATCGAGGATGCGGACCACGGCCGCCTCGACCGTCGCGGCGCCGTACTTCTTCACGAGATCGCCGATGCGTTGTGCGCCGTAATTGCAGCAGGAGATCTGCGCAGTCAGGTCGCCGACGACACCGTCCGGCATGCGCGAGTTGGCGCGCACGATATCGACGATCTCGCGATCGAGCTTGCCGCGTTTCATGACCTTCACGCCGAAAAGCTGCAGCCCTTCTTGCCAGATGTCCGTGGTATCCGTGCCGTAGATGTCCTTGGCGCCCAGGTCCATCCAGTGCGCCTTGGCCGCCGTATAGCCGAAGATCTTGCCGTCGACGAAGATGGGACGAATCACCGCCGCGTCCTGCGAGTGCGAGCCGATCCAGTACGGATAGGTCGACAGCAGCACATCGCCCTCTTCGATGTTCTCGATACCGATGTACTCGACCACGTGGCGGATCGTGAACGTCAGCGTGCCCATGAAGAACGGAATACCCGGTCCTTCGGCGATCAGCTCGGCATCGCGATTGTAGATGCCGAGGCTGAAATCGATCATCTCGTAGATGATGGGATTGAACGAGGCACGCACCAGCGTGTTGCGCATCTGGCGCGCCGTGGACTGATAGAAGCTGCGAATCACTTCGACGGTGATGGGATCGAGCGCCTCGGACGCGCTTTGCATGCCCGGCTCGCGTTGGGCGATCGACTCGACAGTGGCTGCTTTGCTCATGGCGCAGGAATCCTCAACGTCGCGTAATGATCAGGTTGCCGACGCTGTCGACGGCACAGGTATGGTGATGGCGCACGACCGTGGTAGTCGTGGCCTCCTCGATGAGCGCCGGGCCCACGATGACATTGCCCGCCTTGAGTCGCGCGCGGTCGAACACGCGGAACTCTCGCGGCTCGCTCTCCAGAAAATCGTAGACCTTGCGACGACCCTTGCGAGCGCCTTCCGGGTCGGGGCCGCCACGCTCGATGGGTTTCAGCGACGGTGCCGGGATTCTTCCAATGGCCTTCACACGCAACGTTACGATATCGGCGGGCGCGCTGAGCCGATAGCCGTATACGGATTCGTACACGGTTTGAAATGCTTCGTAGAGCTTCTGCAGGCTGTCGGGCCCATTGAGCGAAGCTGGTACCGGTACGGACACCGAGTGCTCCTGCCCGGCATAGCGCATGTCGGCGCTACGAAATAGCTGGCGTCGATCCTCCGGCACCGCTTCGCGCATCAGCTGCTCCCAACCTTTTTTCTCCAGCGTGGCAAAGTGCTCTTCGAGCGTACTGGCGTCGATGCCATCCAGACGCTTGGCAATGGTCTGCACCACATCGTGTCGCAGGTCCACCATCAGCATGCCCCATGCCGAGAAAGCCGACGGCAGGATGGGAATGATGGCTGCCGGTAAGCTGAGCTCGTCCATCAGATGAGCGCCGAACATCGCGCCACCACCGCCGAAGCACAGCATGCTGAAGTCCCGCGGATCGTCGCCGGTTTCCGAAGTCATGCTTCTGATGGCCTCGGCCATGTTGCTCATCACGATGCGCAGAATGCCGCTCGCCGCGCGATGCACGTCCAGGCCCAAAGGCTGGGCAATCTGCTCGCTAACTCCCTTCGTCGCGCCTTCGACATCCAGCGCCATGTTGCCGCCCAGGAAGTTGTTCGGATCGATGAAACCGTTGACGACGAAGGCGTCCGTGACCGTCGGCTGCGTGCCGCCGCGACGATACGAAATCGGGCCGGGCACCGCGCCCGCGCTGCGAGGTCCTACGTGCAGCGCACCCGCGCTGTCGATTGTTGCGAGACTGCCGCCTCCGGCCCCAATCGTCCGAATATCCAGCGTCGAAATCAGGATGGGATAACCGTTCACCTGCAGCTCGCGCTGCGTCCCCGCCGTGGCCGACTTGATGGTCGCGATATCGAAGCTCGTGCCGCCGACATCCATCGTGATCAGGTTGGGACGCTCCAGCACATTGGCGAGATACACGCCTCCGATGACGCCGCCCGCCGGGCCCGAGAACAGCATGTTGATCGGACTGCCCTTTGCGGCCTCCGCCGTCATGCCGCCGCCATCGGACTTGGTCAGCACGATCTCTCCAGCAAAGCCGCGCCGGGTCAGCTCGTTCTGCAAGTTGCTGATCCAGCGCTCGACGACCGGCGCGAGATAGGCATTGAGAATCGTGGTCATGCTGCGTTCAAACTCGCGGTGCTCCGGCACCACCGCAGACGAAATAGCGACCGACACGTCCGGAAGCTCTTCGAGCAGAATCTCTCGCGCACGGCGCTCATGCGCGGGATTCTTGAACGAGTGCAGGAAGCAGACGGCGACGGTTGTAACGTCGGTTTTCTTGATCTTCCGCGCGATTTCTCGCAGCTCCGCCTCATCGAGCGGTTCAATCACCTCGCCGTGGGTATTGAGGCGCTCCGTGACTTCGAAGCGCAGCTCACGCGGCACGATCTGCGGCGGCTTGTGATATTTCGGGTTGTACATCTCCCGTCGGTTGTAACGCATGATCTCCGGTACATCGCGGAAGCCCCGCGTCGTGAGATACGCCGTGCGCACGCCCTTGCGTTCCAACAACGCGTTCAGTGCGGTCGTCGAACCGTGCACGAAGAAGCGGTCGACTTTGCGAAGATCGACGCCGGCCTTGTCGATGGCCGCAAGCACGCCTTCGAGCGTGTTGTGCGGCGTGGTCGACGCCTTGTCCATTGTGAACGTGCCGGCGCCTTCATCGAGCACGACGATGTCCGTGAAGGTTCCTCCCGTGTCGATCGCGAAACGGGTGCCGGCGCTTTGCATCTGTGTGGCCATGAATGTGTTCCGGTCCTCAATTGCTGATCTTCAACGAGGCATCAGTAGCTGTACGTGAACTCGATGCCGTAGCTGCGCGGCTTGTTCGAGATGCGTGGGTAACCGCCGGCCAGTTGCGGCACTTCCACCTCGGACTGGCGGGTGCTGAACAGGTTTCGTGAGAACGCCACCACCCGCCAGTTGTCGCTCTCGACGCCGAGCCGGGCATCCACGAAATCCTTCGAGGGAATGCGCGAGGTCTCGTTTCGGCCGAGATACATCGAGGAGTTGTGTCGATAATCGACGTGACCGATGGCGAACCATTCGCCTGCGAGGGGATGGCGCGTGTTCAACGAAATGTTGCCGGTGAACTTCGGCGCGAACGGCGAACGGAAACCTTCGACATCTCGCGAGTCGAGATAGCCAAAGCCCGCATCCAGGCTCACCGCGCTGCTCAATACGATGGACGTTTCGAATTCCACGCCGTCGATGTCCGTCTCGGGCAGCGTCACCGGCTGACGATACGGCGGTTGAGGGATGACCGTGGAGAACTGCTGATCCGAGTAGTCGATGTGGAATGCCGAGAGGTTCGCGACCATTCGATCGCCGAACAGCGTCGACTTCAGACCGATCTCGATGTTGCGCGTCGACTCGGGCCGGGTGAATCCCCCTGAAGCGAAGAAGCCGGCACGGAAGCCCTTCGACCAGGTCGCATAGGTCATCAGGTCCGGCGTCCAGCGATAGCTCAGCTGCACCTTCGGCTGCACTTTGTTGGCCGACTCCTGCTGCGAGTTCACCAGCACGCCGTTCTCATCGGGCACCTGCACGATCGTGGTCTTGTGTCGATCGGTGTAGGTAGTGTTGGTGTAGTCGTTCTCGTCGTAGCGAGCGGCCACGGTCAGCTCCATCCGGTCGGTGAGGTCGCCGGAGATCTGGCTGTACACGCCCCACCATTCGTCCTTCTTGCCGTTCCACAGCGGAAACAAGGTCAGCAGGCTGTTGTCGGGAGGCAGAATCCAGCTGGCATCGAAGCCGTTCAGGCTCTTGCGATGCAGATATGAAGCACCGGCGAGCCAGCGGATACGGCCGTCTCCGTTCGAGACGATGCGCAGATCCTGGGTGAAGGTCTGCAGATCGTCCACGCCGCTGAACAGATCGTCGATGGGCTGGCCCGGTCCTGCACTGGAGCCGAACGCGGGACCCAGCAGGCAGGACGCCTGCAGGCCCGGCAGACTCGGATCGTCGATGGCCGGATCGTCCGGATCGTCGTAACACAGGCTCGATTCGATCTCCTGCTGGATGTCGCTGTAGCCGCTTACCGAGATCAGCGAGGCATTGCCGAAATCGAACGTGGCGCGCAAGGAAACATTGCCGAGCTCGCGATCGTCCTCGCCGGGGAAACGGCGTCGCGGCCGGGTATCGCGGCCGAAATCATCGATCAGGTCGGGACTCGTGAGCTTGTCCTGATAGGTCGAGCCATTCTCCTCGCGGACGTATTCGCCGCGCAGATCGAGCTCCACGTTCGCGCTCGGGGTGTAGATGAAGCGCGCGGCGACTTTTCGCTTCTTCTCGAAATCCAGGTCGAGGCCGTTGCTCTGGCTGGAGATCAGGCCATCGCTATCGCGATAGCTGGCCTGCAATTGGAAGCGCAACAGCTCTTCACGCAGCGGTCCGGACACCATGCCCGCGACGCTGCGATCGTTGCCGTTGGCGTAGGCCGCCCGCAGCCTGGCACGAAACTCGTCATCGGGCTTGCGCGTGACGACGTTGATGGCACCGGCAATGGCGCCAGCGCCGTACAACGCGCTTTGCGGGCCGCGCAGCACCTCGATGCGTTCGATATCGTCGAGCGAGCCGCTCTTGATGCTGTCGAGCGAGCTGGACGGCACGCCGTCGATCATGAAGGTCACTGGCGCCCAGCCCTCCTGGCCGTTACCGATGCCGCGCATCGAAATGAATGCGTAGCCGCTGCGATAACCCGTGCCATCGCGGAAGGTCAGGTTGGGCACCTTCGACATGAAGTGCTCCACCTGGGTGATGCCTGCCGCCTCGATCCGATCCGCCGTGATCGCGGTGACGGGATCGGGCACCCGCTGCAGGTTTTCCTCGCGGCGTCGCGCGGTCACAACCACCGTTTGTAATACCGCACCCGGCTCCATCGATTGCGGCTGCGCCGGCTCGTCAGCCAGCACGACTCCCGTCATCCCCAACAGGACGGCCGTGGCTGGAAAGGTTCGTGCTCGAATCATGGTGCCCCCGTGTCTTGGCCAGTCTTGGTATTCTCGAAGACGCGAACAGACTAACGAGACGCAACGCAGGCGCTCAATGCGTTCGGAGGATGGAACGGCGCCGCCGAAGAACGAGGCACGGACAGGTCGGACCTATTCGTTTGGATAGGGGTGCCACCGGCACGAGCGTCCGGCCCGGGCACCGCGCCTTGCCCCGGGTACGATGCGGTGGCACTCTCAACCGCAATGACCGACAAATCGCTCGTCGTCCACTTCGCGCCGCCGGCAACGAACCGGCCGGCAGGGGCGCCGTATCGATTCGTTCCCAACGTGGGGTTCGAAACCCCCGTCGAGCGCTCGGATCTCCATGCAATGTTTGTAGCAGCGCCCCCTCGGAGCGTGACGCTGCTGCAGGCGCCTGCTGGCTACGGCAAAACCTACGCCCTCGCGCAATGGGCCAACGCCGCACGGGCGGCCGGTTCCACTGTCGCATGGATCAATCTGACGAAGGCAGATCGCGGTAAGCGGGCCTTCGTCGCCGCGCTCACCGATTCTCTTGCATCTGCTCAGGTCATGCCGCACGGCGCCGAGCGCCCGGTGTCTCACCTGCACGAGGACGCACTGGATGCGCTCGATGGGCTCCTCACCACCGCCGCGCGCCATCCCGCCGAGTTGCTCCTCATTCTCGATGACTTTCACAACGTGGACACGCCCGAGGTCGCTGCGGTGCTCGATACTCTGTTCGTTCGCCTGCCGACCAACATCAAGGTCGCCATCAGTAGTCGGCTGGCGATCGGACTGGCATCGTCCCGTTTGCTCCTGCAGGGGCGGCTGCAACGAATCGAACGCGCCGCCCTCGCCTTCACCAAGAAGGAAGCACAGGCGCTGTTCGCCTCGGCATTCACACCGACTCAGTTGAAAGAAGCCTACGCGATCTGCGAGGGCTGGCCCGCAATGCTGCGATTCGCGCAGCTGTGCGGCGAAGACTGGCGCCGCTTGGGCACGTCCCTCGAGCACGTTCCCGCGTTCGCGAGCCTCGTGAAAGATTTCGTGCTCACCGAACTGCTGGCCGACCTCGATGCGCCGTTGGTGGAATTTCTCATCGAGACATCGGTCACCGACGTGCTGCGGCCGGATTTCGCGGATGCCGTGCGTCAACGTAAAGACAGCCGAGCGATGCTGGATGATCTTGCGGCGCGCAGCACGTTCCTTCAGTGCATCGAGATCGCCAATGGCTCGTGGGCGGTTCCGCCCTTGGTGAGACGCGTGCTGTATCGGCTGCTGCAGAGCCGTCGCGACCTGGATGCGAGCGCGCTACACAGCCGCGCGGCACTGTGGCTCGTCAAGCACGCTTCCCTGCGCGAGGCCGTGGTGGCCTTTATCGCTGCCGGCACTCCAGAAGCCGCCGCGCGAGCGATCGAAGATGCCGGTGGATTGAACTTCGGCATCAGCCATGGAGATAACGCGCTACGCAGCGTGCTCGATCTGCTTCCCGAGGATCACCTTCGCGCCTCGCCCCGACTCCGGCTGGCCAGGATCTTTGTCGACTTCAAACAAGGGCTGCAGAGCGAAGCGCAGCAGATGTTCGATGAACTGAGCCGTGTCACGGAAGGATTCACCACCGAACGTGGCGGCCCTGCGAGCGTTGCACTCCAGGCGGACGCTCTGCTGGTTCGCTGCTTGATGCAGTTCTACCTGGGCGGCACGCTGTCTGCGGAGCGACTGAAAGCGCTTGGAGAGGAATTGACCTTGATCAGCGGCGTGCAGCCGCGCCGCTCGACGATGATCTACATCTTCCTCGGCCTGTATCAGCACATGCGCGGCGATCTGGATCTCGCCCACGACACCTTGCTGCAAGCCGAGCGCTCCAATGCACAAGAATACTCGGCATGGGAAGCGCTCTGGCTCAAGCAGCACTTCGCCACGGTCGCGCTGGCACGCGGCAACCTCGCCGAAGCGCGCCGCATCTTCAGCGCCGGCCAACGACAGTGGCGCGAGGAGTTTCAACAGGAGCCGACGTTCTTCAGCCTCACCAAAGTGCTGCTGGCCGAGATCGACTACGAACTGGACGATCTCAACGAAGCGCGCAGCAAGATCGATGAGGCCATGTACACCGTCGAGCACGTCGAAGCCTGGTTCGAAATGCTCGCCTCGCTATATGAGACCGTCGCTCTGACGACCTACACGCTCAATGGCGCAGCGAGCATCGAGCCGATGCTGGCGAGACTCGAGAGCATTCCACGCTCGAACAAGCTGCTGCACAACTTCCTGCCGGCCCTGCGCATGCGTCTTGCCCTGCTCAACGAGGACGATGAGCGCGCCGCGGAGATCTGCAGTCGTCATGATTTCGCCGCCCGCTGGAATGATCCCGGCAGCCCGGAGGAGTTTGCCTGGCGTGAGTGGGATCTCATCGGCGTGTCGCTGGCGGAGCTCGCTCTGAACGAATGTCGGCTGACGGATGCCGCGGCGATCCTGCAACGTTTGGAGTCGGATGCGAGCCGTCGTGGACGGAAGCGAACCTGGGTGCGCGCGCTCGTATTGAAGAGTGCGCTGGCTCATTCCAACAATCAGCACGATGCCGCGCATGCCGCACTCATCGCCGCATTCGAGATCGGCTCGGCGAACGAGTATCGGCGAACGTTCCTCGACATGCGACGCTATCTCCAGCGGCCGCTCGATGGGCTGCTCGCAAGCCGCACCGTGCCGATCGAGAAACATCTGCAGAGCTTCGCTGCAAAGCTTCAGGCGCTGTTGAGCAAGAGAATGGGCACCAGCAAGCCCGCCGCGCCAGCGCTTCTGAGCGCGCGCGAACGCGAGGTGCTGATCGAGATCAGCCTGGGCCATTCCAACAAGGTCATCGCACGCAAGCTTGGCCTGTCCGAGCCCACGGTCAAGTTTCACGTCCAGAACATCTTTCGCAAGCTGGACGTGCGCAAGCGCACCACCGTGGTGGCCGAAGCTCACAAGCGCGGCGTTCTTCCCTGAACATCCCGTGCCGGTTCATCCACGGACCCGGAGACAATCAGCGCGAGAGCCTGACGCCTGATCCCAAGGAGTCACCTCGACTTGCGACCCTTCGACGGCGCTTTCGCGCCCAGCTGAGATTCACTCGAGCGTCACACCGAAGTGCTTGAGGAACCAGCCGACATAGCGCGTGGTCGCGTCGAGCACCTCCGGAAACGATCGGATGCCGTGGCCAGCGGTGGGATAGGTCACCAGCACCGATTCGACGCCGTGCTCCAGCAGCGAGCGGTGAAACTCCAGCGCCTGGGTCGGCGGTGTGTTCTGGTCCAGCGCACCGGTGAGTTGTAGCGTCGGAGTGCGAACGCGGCTGGCGAACATTGCCGGGCTGCGCTCGAAGTACAGGCCGCCCGGCTGATCCGGACTTCCCTTCAGAAACATCGCATCGAAGTGCGGGATCTGCGACGTGCGGTGCTGGCTGTACCAGTTACTGACACAACTGATGGGGGCCGCGGCGGCAAAACGTGTGTCCTGCGTGATCAGCCAAGCGGACATGAAGCCGCCGTAGCTGATGCCGGTCACCCCAAGACGCTTTGGATCGGCGACGCCACTCTCCACGAGCGCATCCAATCCGGTCAGATAGTCGTAGGTGTCCTCACCGCCCATATCCCCGGCCACTTGTCGTGCGAAATCGAGCCCGCGCGCGCTGCTGCCTCGGGGATTGGGATAGAAAACAGCAATGCCGTAGTCGGTAAACAGCTTGGTGCCCCGCAGGCGACCTTGCCACCGGTTGCGATGGCTCCAGACCGGCCCGCCGTGAATATCCATGACCACCGGCACCGGTCCATCGATCTCGGGCTTCACGAGCCAGCCATGGATCTCCAGGCCATCACGCGCTCGCCACCGGACCGGCGCGATGTGTGCCTTGGTGGGCTCGCGCTTCTGTCGCGCGTCGAGCGAAAGAACAACCTCATAACGGCCGTCGCGAATCAGCACGAGCTCCGGTGCAACCTCGTAGGCTTCGCCCACGACAACACAACCGCCCGAGGCCAATGGCCACATCACGGGATACCAGTTGCCAAATGTGCGTTCGATACTGACCCACTGCTCCGTTATCGTGCCGGTCTCGACGTCCACCTCTCCGATGACGGTCTCGAAGGCACGATGCCCGGCGAACATCAAGTGACGTTCGCTGCGCCACGCGACGTGGGTGACATCGACGCCCGCGGTATCGATCTTGCGAACTTTTCCGGTCGCCGCATCGATCAGCCGCAACTCGCCAGCGACGATCAAGCGGTCGCTGCACACCGCCTCGATCAGCGCAATCGTGCGTCCCGCCGGTGAGCCCGCTGGCACCCCCATTTGATCTGACGGCGTGAACAACACTTGCAGCTCGCCACCTCGCAAGTCAAACGACGTCAATTGCGCGCGGTACCACGATCCTTCGCTATGAGAACGCGAGGTCACGGCGGCGATGCGCCCATCGCCCACCCAAGTCGCTTCCCAACAATTGATGCCGTCCGTAGGTAGCGCGCTCATCTCCAATCCATCCACTCGCAGTACGAACAAGCGGCGCCACAGATTGGCCGCATCGCCGGTGTCGACCGAAGGCATCCACGGGGGCAACTGTTCGTCCTGTGGCTGGCCAATAGTCGTGCTGCCGCCCTGACAGCCCGCGAGGTCCGCACCGAATCCCGCTACCAGCAACAGAATACGCTGACCGTCCGGCGACCATTGCAATGCTTCGATGATGCCGTCGACCGCAGGGGCGGCGCGCACATCGCCGCCATCGCCGTCAGCAAGATAGAGCTGAAAATTACCCGGCTGGGCTCGATCAGAAATGAACGCGAGCCGCGTGCTGTCTGGCGACCAACGTGGCAAACGATCACTGCCATTGCCGGGAGCGACGCGCGTGAGCTCACGAGTACCGAGGTCCAACAAGCAAACGCGAGTGACCGGAGCGCGCGCCAGGTCTTCATGCAATGTTCCGGTGAACGCCACCCGTCGCCCGTCGGATGTCGCGGTTATGTCCGCGGCATCGACAATCGCGTTGCGTCCAACACCGTTCAGGTCCAGAAAATAGTCGCAGACCTTTCCGTACAGTTCTGTGTGTCGAATGTCTCGATCGGTGATCACGGCTAGTCCTGGGTGCGATCGGTGACTGGCGGCGCTGCCGAGTCCGGCTGCCAGTCTCTAACCACTGTATGTTCGACGCAGCATACAACAGCTCTGGCGCTTCCGTACAGAAGTGTCTGGAATCGCCACCGCGGCGCAAAACCCACGAATGGGATTGGGTCAGAATCGGCTGATTCGAATGCTCGAAACAGGTTGGCAGGCGCGTGTTCACGCGAAACGCGCACCCGAGCGCGCAACTACTTGGCCGGTGTAGTACGCAGTATCAGCCTCGAGCCCTCTATGATCACTGTGACGCCCCGGCTTTCCATCACCTCGATGAAATCCTTCACACTGTCGACCTGCATCAAGGCCAGGTCGATCTTCTGATCGGCCAGCTCGGCGTCCTCGATCTCGGCTTGCACCTTGTGACGACGATTGAACTGGCGCACGATCTCGCGGACGGTCGTGTCCCTCATTTCCAACCGGCCAGTAACCCATGACAACTCGCGCGTGGCGTCCACTTCAGCGATGTCGGCCACTGAGAGAATCGATGCGCGGGCGGGCCGCACATGAAGTTGTTGGCCCTTGTGCAAGCGAACAGACGATCCCGCCGGTCCATCCCGTGGCGCGACCTCGACCATGCCTTCCGAGACGGTCGTCGTGACGCCGTTGTCGATCACCACGCCAAAGCGCGTGCCAACCGCCGTAATATCGACGTCATCGGTGCTCACGACAAATGGCCGGCGGCTGTCCTTCATTACTTCGAATACCGCGGCGCCATGATAGAGACGAACAATCCGCCGCTCCGCGGTGAACTCGACCTTGATGCGAGTGCGAGCATCCAGATAAGCAATGCTGCCATCGTCGAGCGTCATCTTCTGCCACTGCGCCGCCCTCGTCTCCACCACACCGTCGGGCGTTCTGTTGAGCCCGAAGAATGCAAAGAGCACAGCCAACGTGAGTGCCGTCAGAGCGGCCGCCATACCCCACATCCACCCGTTCTTCCACGAGGGTTTCTCGCCGACCTCGTTCTTTCTCGGCACCTCGGCACTGACATGCTCGCGCGGCTGGTAGTCGTGCCGGCCGGAACCTGCGCCAAAATCAGCTTCAATGACGTTCGACGTCTCCAGGACGTCAGCGCAGTCTCGCAACTTTCGCTGCTTGAGCCTGCCGTCCAAGCGCACGATCCAAAGAATCGCCGAGATATTCTCTGGCGAGCGCTTGAGCCAGTGGAAAAATCTCGTCCGTTCGTTGAGTGTCATGCGCGACTCATCCGAGCGGCAAACCCAATACATGGCTTGCTCAGCCACGATCTCCGCGCGGTGGGAGTCCAGGGACATGTCAATGTCCTCGTGTGTGTCCGTCACTTGATGTCTTCCCGTTTCATCCTGATGCACAATTGACTGTAGGCGCGAGACAGCTCTCCGAGCACGACGCGCGGCGACAACGCAAGCCGCGCCGCGATCTGCTCATAGGCCAACCCCTCGTTCACTCGCTGCAGCACCTGCCGCACGTCCACCGCGCGCGCATTCGAAGGAGGCGTTGTTTCCCCAGCATTCCTGCGATTGATCACACGCATTCCCAGGAGACGAATCGGGGCTCGCCACTCTTGTTGTAATACGTCCGGTCGCGCGCCTAGTTGTATCCTGGCCGGCACGCATTACGCAAAGAGGGGATACCACTGTAGTCGATCGGTTCATGACCACGTTTTCCCCCTGTCAGATCAAAAAAATGCTTTTGTCGCAATGCCTTGCAATGAAACGGCAGAAAAAAAAACGGGCAGTGCGCATAGTCGCCTGACAACGCGCCGGGAAGGAATGTTTGTATGCAAGGCTTCGCGTGATCGGGACGTCTGGCCCAGCGCAGCTGCGGCGGCCACGCCTGGTGAGGGATTCAAAAAATGCTGCAGCGCCTTCCGTTCCGGCCCTGTTATTTCACGCTCGCGCACCAGAACAATCGGACGTGCTCCGTACTTTGTGCGCTGGTCGAACGATACGAACCGGATGAGTTACGGCTCGATGCGTAATGGCTGGATCGCTTCCTGCCGCTTCGCTCTCGCTCCACCGAGCCGGCGATCAGTTTATTGACGAGCAGATCACCTCGACGTGATGCTGCGGCGGGAAGGTCGGCGGGTGAACAAAAAGCGTGTGAGGCGTTGTAACGCTTGATATGCCTGCAGTTGCGTATGCGGATTAGACGCCCTCACCGCCGCAAGATCCGCAGCACCTCCTCCAGCTCCACCCGAATCTGCCTGACAATCTGCTGCGCCTGAGTCAGGTCATCCCTCGCCTCATCGCCCTGCAACCGATTCCTGGCACCACCAATGGTGAAACCCTGCTCGTACAACAACGACCGGATCTGCCGAATCACCAGCACATCCTGTCTTTGATAGTAACGACGGTTGCCCCGCCGCTTCACCGGCTTGAGCTGAGGAAACTCCTGTTCCCAATAGCGCAGCACATGCGGCTTCACGCCGCACAGCTCGCTCACCTCACCGATGGTGAAGTAGCGTTTGCCGGGAATCGCCGGCAGTTCGGAGTTATTGCCTGCTTCCAGCATAGGCCTCGACTCGGGCTTTCAGTTTTTGGCCGGGGCGGAAAGTCACCACGCGACGGGCGCTGATGGGGATCTCCTCGCCGGTCTTTGGGTTGCGCCCGGGGCGCTGGTTCTTATCACGCAGATCGAAGTTGCCGAAGCCGGACAGCTTCACCTGCTCGCCCGTCGAGAGCGACGCGCGCAGCTCCTCGAAGAACAGGTCAACCAGTTCGCGAGCTTCGCGCTTGTTGAGACCCAGCTGGTCAAACAATGCTTCTGCGATCTCGGCTTTGGTCAGTGCCATTGGCTCTCGTCCCGCTCATTGGTCCCGGAGGGTGGCGTTCAGCTGGCGGCCCAGTTGTTCGACGACCTGCGCCACGAGGGCGTCGGCTTCGTTGTCCGTCAGCGTCCGGGAAGTATCCTGCAAATGCAGGCCTAAGGCTATGCTTTTCTTGCCTTTCTGCAACTGCTGTCCCTGGTACACGGAGAGCACGGTCAGGCGCTTGAGCAGGCTGCCGGCACTGTTCCGGACCACGTCACGGACGGCCTCGACCGGGAGTCCTTCGTCGACGATCGCCGCAATATCGCGTCGGATGGCCGGGTATCGGGAGATCTCCTCGAACTGCGGCACCAGGGCCGCGAGGCCCCCGGCGGTTTCCAGCTCGAACACGAACACCGGATATGTCAAATCCAGACGGCGCAAATGCTCCGGATGGACAGCACCCAGCCAACCCACCGCGCGATCACCGCGATAGATACGCGCCGATTGGCCGGGATGCAGTGTCGGATGAGGCTCGGCGACGAAGCGGAATGCGTCCGGCTCGCCGGTCAAAGCGAGCAGCGCTTCGACATCCGACTTAACGTCGAAGAAATCGACCTTGCGCGTCTCGGCGCCCCACTGCTCAGGCAGCACCGAGCCGGTAGCGACGCCCGCGATCACTTCCGTTTCGTCTGACGCCGAATAGCGACGGCCGACTTCGAACAGGCGAACGCGCGGTTGCTGACGCCGTTGATTGCTACCGAGCACTTGAAGCAAGCTCGGCCACAGCGACACACGCATGACGGCGAGTTCCGCCGAGATCGGATTGCTCAGCGCGACCGCCGGCTCCGGACACAGCGCTGCTTGAACGGCGGCATCCGTGAATGCGTAGTTGATGACTTCCTGATAACCGCGATCGACGAGCAGATCGCTCGCACGCTCGTTGCGAACGCGAGTCTCGGTCCACGGCGCAATCTCGTGGGCGCCGATCTCGGGCTGCTCGGGAATATTGTCGAAGCCGAACAGGCGCGCGACTTCTTCAATCAAGTCTTCCTCGATGTGGATGTCGAAGCGCCATGTGGGCGGCGTGACCTGCCACTCACCTGCCCCACCGTTGACCGTCATGCCAAGACGAGTGAGCAACGACTGCACCAGCGATGCATCGATCTTCACACCGAGCACGTGCTCGACGCGCGAATGACGCAGCCGAACGGCCGACGGGGCCGGATAGCTACGCGACGCGCGAGTAACGACGAGCGGACCCGCATTGCCGCCCGCGCAATCGAGCAGCAACCGAGTCGCACGTTCGATTGCGCGCTCCTGCAGCTCTGGATCAACACCGCGCTCGAAGCGCTGCGAAGCATCCGTGATCAAACCGTAGCGACGACCACGGCCAACGACGTCGTTTGGATCAAAGAATGCGCACTCGAACAGTACATCGACCGTGTCGCCCGAGATGCCAGAGTCTTCACCCCCCATCACACCGGCCATGCCGAGAATGGACCGCTCGTCTGCGATGACAAGCACGTCGGGTGTCAGCTCGATCTCGCGACCGTCGAGCAGCTTCAGCTTCTCGCCCTGCTTCGCGAAGCGAACAATGATGCTGCCACTGAGCCGGTTGAGATCATACGCATGCATCGGGGCGCCGAGCTCGAGCATCACGTAGTTGGTGATGTCGACAACGGCGC
Source organism: Steroidobacter sp. (assembly GCF_036406195.1). Lineage (GTDB taxonomy): Bacteria > Pseudomonadota > Gammaproteobacteria > Steroidobacterales > Steroidobacteraceae > Steroidobacter. Next base: position 7,227 of record NZ_DASWVW010000047.1, on the reverse strand, counting down.
TGATGGGACGCAAGCCAACGCGACGCAGGCGCTCCTGCATCCAGAAAGGAGACGCCGCGTTCGGACGAACGCCGCGAACGATGCGGCTGACGAACTTGTAGCAGCCGACCGGCTCGCCAGTCTCGATCCGAACCGGAAACGTATCCTTGATCGTCGCCGCAACCGGCTCGATCTTTGGCGGATGCAGCGGAGTGCCGCGAGTGGCAGCAACCTCGCGGGCAATGCCCTGCACGCTCATGGCATCGCCGCGATTCGGCGTGAGATTCACTTCGAAGATGGTGTCGTCGAGCGCGAGCGCATTCACCAGGTCCTGCCCCGCCGGCAAATCCGCGGGCAGGTCGAACAAACCCGAGGCTTCCTCGTTGATCGCAAGCTCGCGAGCCGAGCACAGCATGCCCGCCGACTCGACCCCGCGCAGCTTGGCGCGCTTGATCTCCATGCCGCCCGGCAGCTTCGCCCCGATCGTCGCAAGCGGAGCCTTCATGCCAGCACGTACGTTCGGCGCACCGCAGACGATCTGGAGCTCCTCAGAGCCCGTCGAGACAACGCAGACGTTCAACTTCTCCGCGTCCGGATGTTTGGTGACGGACTTCACTTCGCCGACCACCACGCCGGGCAGCGACGGACCGGCAGCGGCAACGCCCTCGATCTCGAGGCCCGCCATCGTCAGGGCATGGGCCAGCGCCGGGACGTCATCGCCCGTGTCCACCCAATCGCGTAACCAGCTCAGACTGATCTTCATTGCAGGGGTACCAAGAACCGAATCAGGCGAACTGCTTCAAGAAGCGCAGGTCGTTCTCGAAGTACAGGCGAATGTCGTTCACGTTGTAGCGGAGCATGGTCAACCGATCGATGCCCATGCCGAACGCATAGCCGGTGTAACGCTCCGGATCGATGTTCACCGCCTTCAACACGTTCGGGTGCACGACGCCGCAGCCGGAGACTTCCACCCAGCCCGTTTGCTTGCACACGCGGCAGCCCGAGCCGCCGCAGGAAACGCAGGAGATATCGACCTCCGCCGAAGGCTCCGTGAACGGAAAGTACGACGGACGCAGCCGCATCTTCACGTCCTTCTCGAACAGCTCGCGCATGAAGCCATGCAGGATGGCTTTCATGTTCGCAAGCGTGATGCCTTCGTCCACCACCAGGCCTTCGACCTGATGGAACATCGGCGTGTGCGTCATATCCGAATCGGACCGATATACGCGGCCGGGCGCAATCAGGCGAATCGGCGGCTGCTGCTGCTCCATCGCACGCACCTGCACGGGCGAGGTATGAGTGCGCAGCAGGCGGCCGTCGGGGAAATAGAAGGTGTCGTGCATCGCCCGAGCCGGATGGTTCTCGGGGATGTTGAGCGCGGTGAAGTTGTGCCAGTCGTCTTCGATTTCCGGGCCGTCGGCGATGGTGAAGCCGGCGTTGCGGAAGATCTGCTCGAGGCGACGGCGCACGCGAGTCACCGGGTGCAAGCCGCCGATCGTCTGCCCTCTTCCAGGCAGCGTCACATCGACGGCATCGCTCGCCAGCTGCGCGGCAAGCTTCGCGGCTTCTAGCGCCGAGCGACGCTCTTCGAGCGCGGCGGTTAATGTTTGTTTGGCTTCGTTGATCTTCGCGCCGGCGGTGCGCCGCGCTTCCGGATCCATGGCGCCGAGCGACTTGAGCAGCTCGGTAACCGAGCCTTTCTTGCCGAGCAGACGCACGCGGATCTGTTCCAGATCCTCGATGCTCGCGGCCGCCGCGATCTCGTTGCGGGAGGTGGCAACCAGCGCTGGCAAATCTTGAACCGTATCGGTCATGGCGTTAGCAATGTCATGTCCAAGGCGTGAGCCCAACAACTTAAGAACGCGACAATACAGGCTTTTGCGGGACTCTGCGCGTGACAGCACGTCACGATTTCCAGGCCCTCAAGACAAATCGGGCGCCACGATGGACGCCCGATTCGTTCAACACTGCAAGCACCCCTTCCGACGGAAAGGGTGCCCGGGATCAAGCGGCCTGTTTCAGCAGACTGTCGCGCGCCTTCTGCGCGATCACTGCAAACGCCGCGGGATCGTTCATCGCGATATCGGCCAGCACCTTGCGGTCGATCGCCAGACCCGCGAGGTTCAAGCCGGCGATCAGCTTGCTGTAAGACAAGCCGTGAACGCGCGCTTCGGCATTGATGCGCGTGATCCACAGGGCGCGGAAGTTGCGCTTGTTGGTCTTGCGATCGCGATACGCATACTGGCCGGCCTTGATGACGGCCTGCTTCGCGGCGCGGAAGACCTTGCGGCGGGCGTTGTAGTAGCCCTTCGCCTTCTTGAGAATCTTCTTGTGACGTGCGCCAGCGATGACGCCTCTTTTAACGCGTGCCATTGTCTATCTCCTCACTTCGCGTTCGGGAGCAGCTGCTCCATGCGCACCAAGTCCTGCTTGGCGACCATCGACGGCGCGCGCAGCTGACGCTTACGCTTGCTCGGCTTCTTGGTGAGGATGTGACGTCGATGCGATTGGGCTCGTTTGAACCCTTTGGCAGTCTGGCGAAAACGCTTCGCCGCTGCCCGGTTGGTCTTCAACTTAGGCATTACTGGTCTCTACTGTTGTTAGCCCTTGAGGTACGCCTCGTGCGAGAGCGCCCCGTCAGGCGGGACGGCGCCGTTCCTTTAGAAACATTGCCGTTCGCTTGTGGTGACCCGCGAGGGTCACTTGTTTCGTTCGGGCCTTACTTTTTCTTGGGCCCGAACATCATCACCATCTGCCGTCCTTCCATGAGCGGGTGCTGCTCGACCGTGGCGTATGGCGCCAGGTCCTGCTGCACTCGCCCGAGCAATTCACGGCCGACTTCTTGATGAGCCATTTCACGGCCACGGAACCGCATGGTCACCTTGGCCTTGTCGCCCTCCTCCAGGAAGCGGATCAGATTACGCAGCTTGACCTGGTAATCGCCTTCCTCGGTGCCAGGGCGAAACTTCACTTCCTTGATCTGGATCTGCTTCTGTTTGCGCTTCGCTGCGTGCGCCTTCTTGTTCTGTTCGAACAAGTATTTGCCAAAATCCATGATGCGGCAGACCGGTGGGTCCGCCGTTGGCGAGACTTCCACCAGATCGAGTTCCGCGGCCTTGGCCATCTCCAGCGCTTCGAAGCGACTCATGACGCCCCTCTGTTCGCCGGCAGCATCAATCACTCGCAACTGCGGCGAGGTGATCTCTTCGTTGCGCCGGATGCGCTTACCTATAGGAGCAGCGATGCGTCATACCTCCAAGTTGGTCCGGCCACGGCTCGTAACTTCGGCGACAAGCTTCTGAGCAATGCTGTCTACCTGCATTGCTCCCAGGTCTTTGCCATTACGGGTGCGCACGGCCAGAGAATTTGAACCTGCCTCGCGGTCGCCGGCCACCAATAGGTACGGCACCCGCTGCAGGGTGTGTTCGCGGATCTTAAAGCCGACTTTTTCATTGCGCAAGTCTGAAGTTACCCGAAGCCCCTGATTTTTCAGGGTTTCAGTGACGTTACGCACGTACTCTGCCTGGCCGTCGGTGATGTTCATCACGACCGCCTGAACCGGCGCCAGCCAGGTCGGCAATCGGCCGGCGAAGTGCTCGATCAGTATGCCGGTGAAACGCTCCAGCGAGCCGAACATCGCCCGGTGCAACATGACCGGCGTGTGCTTCTGACCGTCTTCACCGACGAATTGCGCACCCAGCCGGCCCGGCATGTTCAAGTCGACCTGCAGGGTGCCGCATTGCCAGTCCCGACCAATGGCGTCCCGGAGCACGAATTCAAGCTTGGGCCCGTAGAACGCGCCCTCGCCCGGATTTAACGTGTATTCGAGGCCGGCGGCGGTAACGGCTTGTTTCAGCGCGGCTTCCGCCTTGTCCCAGACCTCGTCCGAACCGACCCGCTTGGGCGGGCGATCCGAGAACTTGATGCGCACGTCGTCGAAGCCGAAGTCGGCGTAGATGCCCAGGATCAGCTTGGTCAGGTTCACCGCTTCGTCGAACAGCTGCTCGAGCGCGCAGAAGCTGTGGCCGTCGTCCTGCGTGAAGGCGCGAACGCGCATCAGGCCATGCAGCGCGCCGGACGGCTCGAAGCGGTGCACCTTGCCGAACTCGGCAAAGCGCAACGGGAGGTCGCGATAGCTGCGTAGCCCCTGGTTGAAAATCTGCACGTGGCCCGGGCAGTTCATGGGCTTCAGGCAGAACTTGCGCTTGTCCGGCAGCTCCGTGAAAAACATGTTCTCGCTGAAGGTCGCCAGGTGACCCGAGGCATCCCACAGCTTTACGTCCATGACTTCGGGCGCGCTCACTTCCTGCCAGCCGGCCCGGCCCTGGTACTCGCGCATGTAGGCAATCAGGGTCTGGAACAGCGTCCAGCCCTTGGGATGCCAGAACACCGCGCCCGGCGCTTCCTCCTGGAAGTGGAACAGGTCCTGTTCCTTACCGATCTTGCGGTGATCGCGCTTCTCGGCCTCTTCGAGCCGGGTGAGATACGCCTTCAGCGCCTTCTCATCGCCCCAGGCGGTGCCGTAGATGCGTTGAAGCATCTCGTTGCGAGAATCGCCGCGCCAATATGCGCCAGCGACTTTCATCAACTTGAACACCTTCAGCTTGCCGGTGCTCGGCACGTGCGGGCCGCGACACAGGTCCACCCAGTCGCCCTGCCCGTACAGGCTGATCTCTTCTTTCTCCGGAATGCTGGCGATGATCTCGGCTTTGTAGACCTCGCCTTGATTGCGGAAGAACTCGACCGCCTCGTTGCGACTCATGACGCGGCGGGTCACCTTCTGATCCGCATCGGCAAGCTCATGCATGCGAGCTTCGATGGCAGCGAGATCTTCGGTGGTGAAAGGCCGCTTGTAGGCGAAGTCGTAGTAGAAGCCGTCCTCGATCGTCGGGCCGATGGTGACCTGCGCTTCGGGAAACAGCTGTTTGACGGCTTGAGCCAGCAGGTGCGCGGTCGAATGCCGGATGATGTCCACGCCCTCTGCATCTCGGGCAGTGACGATGGCGAGGTGCGCGTCCTTGTCGATCACATGCGACGTATCGACCAGGCGGCCGTCGACCTTGCCGGCCAAGGCCGCCTTGGCCAGCCCGGGACCGATATCCGCGGCGATTTTCTCGACCGACACGGGCTCCGCATAACTGCGTTGGCTACCGTCCGGCAAGGTGATTACAGGCATGACGCGAGCAGAACTTGACTGTGGCGCGCCTCCGGAGCCGTCACTCTGGCCGCTTCGGAACGCGACAAGCCAGCGATTTCAACTCGTTAGAGGCAGAAAAAAGGACGCGAAGTATGCCCGGCCGGGGCAAGGCAGGCAACCGGCGGCCCGGGCAGCTCGCTAATCCAATCGAGCCCAAAGCTGGCGGCACCGCGCAGGGCGCGCCGGCCGTGTGCTCATAGCCGTGTGGTAGCCTCTCGCGAATACGCGTCGTTCTTGGAGCAGTAGATGCGAATGCTCGTCGTAGGTGCCGGCTCCACCGGCGGCTATTTTGGCGGCCGGCTGGCCGCGGCTGGCCGGGATGTCACGTTTCTGGTGCGTCAGCGGCGAGCGGAGCAACTCCGAAAGACGGGATTGCAGATCGTCAGTCCCAGCGGCGATCTCACGCTGGCACCCAAGCTGCTGACGGCCGACCAGATCGAGTCGCCGTTCGATGTAGCGCTGCTGACCGTGAAGGCTTATGCACTGGAGCAGGCCGTTGAGGATTTCTCGCCGGCGGTCGGTGCGGAGACGATCATCCTGCCCGTGCTGAATGGCATGAAGCACATGGATGTCCTGACCTCCCGATTCGCCACTCGCAATGTAGCGGGCTGCATCTGCAAGATTGCCAGCACGTTGGATGACGAGGGCCGCATCATCGAGCTCGCGAACTTTCATGAGATCGCTTACGGCGAATTGGACGGCAGCACCTCGGAGCGCATGACACAGCTCGACGCATTCATGCGAGACGCCGGCTTCGTTGCGCGTATCTCGCCGGCTATCCAACGTGAAATGTGGGAGAAGTGGACCTTCCTCGCGTCGCTCGGCGCAATCAACAGCCTGATGAGGGGCAGCATCGGTGAAGTCGCACGCGCGCCCGGCGGCCAGGAGTTCGCCAACGCCTTGCTCGATGAAGTGCTGTCGGTCGTGAAAACCGTCGGCGTGGCGCCCACCGAGAAGTACAGCTCGATCATCCGAGCACAACTCACCGACCCGAAGTCCACGCTGACATCGTCGATGTACCGCGATCTGCAACAGGGTTATCCCATCGAGTCCGAGCAGATCGTCGGCAACCTGGTCGAGCGCGCGCGTAACGCTGGGCTGTCTACGCCCTTGCTGAGCGCCGCGTATGCGAATCTGTCGGTCCACTCTGCCCGGCCGCGGACGTAGAGGTCGAGCAGGCTTCTACGTGCACCCTTGCAACGAGATTGCGCGTATCGTTCGTTCCGACCTGTTCACGAGTACCGCGTATGGCTCATAAGATCGCACTGGTTTGCGTCGTCGCTCTCGCCTATATCACTGCCGTTGCCGCCGCCGACCGCACGACACTCTCGCAAGAGGTGCGCGACGCAGAACAGGCATTTGCAAACACCATGGCGGCGCGCGATCACGTCGCATTCACACGCCATCTCGCCGACGACGCCGTTTTTTTCAACGGTGAGAAAGCGATCCGCGGAAAGGCGGCAATAGCGTCCGCGTGGAAAGCGTTCTTCGACGGCGCGAATCCGCCGTTCTCCTGGTCACCCGAAACCGTGGAAGTGCTCGACTCCGGTACGCTCGCTCACAGCAGCGGTCCCGTGTTCGACCCGAATGGCAAACGCGTCGGTACTTTCAATTCGATCTGGCGCCGCGCCCCCGACGGAGCATGGCAAGTGGTGTTCGACAAGGGATGCAGCGCCTGCCAGTGCGGGAGAGCGCAGACGACTGGCGATGATGGCCAGCAGGCTGACTCGGGGTAGCGTGCCATCCGCGATGATCGGCAGGCGTAACCGCCTCAAATCACTGAGAAAAGTTGGTGCGCGCGACAGGGATCGAACCTGTGACCCCTACCATGTCAAGGCTGAAATAAGTTTGCTGATTCGGGGGCTTAGAGTGGCCAACGATGACTGACTGATTCGCGAGGCATCAAGGAATTATTAACCCGGCGTGCTTGTACCTGAACTACTATGCAGCGTAGCAAATCTCACGATGCTTGAAGTAGTTGCGAACTCGTCGCCGTGATCGCTGGATCACACGCAGGTGTCGTTGGGCGATGAGCTTTAGCTGTTGAGCGT
>NZ_DASWVW010000046.1:0-6998 GCF_036406195.1 Steroidobacter sp. | reverse complement strand
GTCGAGCTGATGACAGGTTGCAAGGTTGTGATATCTCCGGCTGGGATGCTTTCGATGAGTCAGGCGGCAAGGCGCGCGATCAGACTGACGACCGTTTCGCGGTCGCTCCGCGCCAGATCGTTCCAGCGCGCCAGATTGCGCGCCGCAAGCGCGACATGCCGGGCCCGCCAGTCCTGCGTCGACAGAGCGGCCGAAATTCGTGCCGCTGCCGAGGCAGGATTTGCCGTATCGATGTAGATGCCGGACTCGCCGAGGACCTCCCGGAAGATGGCGGCATCGGACGCGATGATCGGCAAGCCGCCATACTGGGCCTCCAGCAGGGGCAGCCCCAGGCCCTCGTCGTGCGACGTGCAGATGAAGACGTCGGCAGCGTCAAGCAGCTGATGCACACGATCGGTTGTTTGATATCCGTGCAGGGTGACACCCGGTTGCTGCTCGAGAGTCTTCCAGTCGTTGCCCCAGCCCTGCCTTCCGATGATATCCAGCGTGGCTCCCGGAAATCCCCGCATGCGCAGCGCGCTCAGGATCTCCGCCGCAGCACCGAAGTTCTTGCGCGGCTCCACGGTGCCAAGTGCGATCATCCGAAGCGGATGAGGCTGCACGCTGCGTTCGGCGCGCGTCCACGAACTCAAGGCGAACACGTTGCGAACCGAGGGCCGGTAGAGGGTCACCTCGGCGTCGGACCGGCAATGCGCGGCAAGCCTTCGCATGGTGTCGCTGGAGTTGGCAAGAAAGCGCGGGTAGTGGCGCAATGCCAGCCCGAAGGGCCCGGCCATGTAGAGGCGGGCCCGCATATTGAGTTCGGCGCGCCGCGTGATCAGAAAGTCATCGTGAATGTAGGGCAGCACCCGCGATGCGAACGGCCGCAGCAGAGGACTGGGTGGAAAGCCCGGACACAGCAGGAACGAGGACGAAGCGGCGAGCCGCATCGGCAATCCCAGTGTCTGTTTCGTCAACATCTGGCGAAGTCCGCGCGCCGTCACGGGTACGACCTTGAGCGGCGCGAGCGCGGCCGCAGAGAACAGCTCCAGCGTGACGCGTTCCAGGCCGGTGACGTGACGACCGAGGTGGGTATTGTCGACATAGATGGCCATGCAAGGAGATCCCGAGTTATGCCGGAACGTACTGGTAGTTGACACGCGCCGTCGGCCGTAAAGGCGTTGCGGTACGGCGCTGCTCATGCGGCAGCAGCAGCGCAATGAGGAAGATGAATTGCGCCAGCTGAATGTTTTTGGACGAGAAGCTCACCGAACTTGCGGCAATGACGACGATCAGGAGGACGATCGCCCATGCCGCCCGGCTCGAGCGGCGGAGCAGCTCGACGAAGAAGCAGATGAGCCCGACGGTCAGCAGGCCGGTGTGGATGAGGCCGAATTGAGCGATGGAAGAGATCCAGAAGTTCTCGATACCGAAGTTGAGACCGAGTTGCGCCTGCAGCGCATTCACCCGAACGGGGTTGGGGCCGAGGATCAATTCGTGCCAGTCAAAATGCGAAAGCAGGTCGAAGGTGGCGAAGCGGGCGAGGGCGCTGCCCTTGTCGGAGGAGAAGCGCAACAGCATCTTGTCGAAAATGCCGAGGCTGAGCGCGGCGAATATCACGGCGCCGGCGGCAAACAGCACGCAGATCGCAAGGATCGCTGCGGGAAGCCGCGTTGGTCGCCCGCGCATCAGGCGAAACGCCTCGAAGGCTCCGATCAGGGCGATGACCGCCAGCACCGTGACCAGCGACGTTCGCCCGCCGAAGGCCATCAACGATCCCAGGCAGAATGCGATCAGCGGCAGCCGCAACAGGAGCGGTGGACAGATCGCCGGCCGAAGCACCAGCGCGAGCACATAGGCGCCGACGACGCCGGATGCCGTGAGCGGGTGGCCGAGCAGCGCCGCGGAGCGCCATTCTCCCGTCACCACCACGTCGCCAAGCGTCAACGGGATCAGGCGGTGGCCGGAGAAATACTCGTAGTATCCGAGCACGACGTTCAGCAGGATCGTGAGGTGAATGGCCCGAACCAGCGGACGTCTTTGTGCCGCTGACAATTGCCACAGCACCAGCGCGATCAGGATCGGCAGCAGAAACGTGTCGATGATGACGGTGAAAGGGCGTTCAAGCACGAACACCTGGATCAGCAGAAGAAGCCAGCAGGCCAGATGTGCCAGCAGCAGCTTCGCTTCGGAGAACATCCGGTCGATCTCGCCGACCGGGCCGCGGCTGCGCAGCAACAGCAGGACGAATGCAAGCAGCGTAAAATAGGTGGCAGGGTGCAGCTTTTCGTAAAAACTGCCGCCCGCCGTCAGGTAGTGGATCTTCCAATTGGCCAGAAGGGACGACGACAGCGTGAAGGTTGCAATGACGGCGAGCAACATCAATCCGGTCACGATCAGTCCGATGAACGCGTCGGCGTTCGCCATGCGTGCATGTGCATGAGCGGTCCGCCGCGATGCCGGCGTGGCGGGCGCGCGGCGATGCGCCTGTGCGGCGCCGGGCGCTGCGCTCAATGGCCTGCGCGCTCTCACTGCGCAGCTCCCGCCTTGAGGTGCGAGGCCGCGTATGGCTTGAGGTAGGCGGAGCTGCGGTAATAGTCGTAGAATTGCAGTCGGCTGAGGTCCACGCGTGTCAGCACCGTCCCCATGATCCGGTCGCTGACGGGAGACAACAGGTCCATGGCATGGGCCAGCACTTCGCCCGGTGTCTGATCCCAGGCCAGCGCCACGACGATGCGATCGGCGAGCTCGGCCAGGGCGCGGCCGTCGACCAGCGGCACCAGCGGCGGCGAATCGATCACGATCAGTTCGTAGCGCTGACGGTAGTAGTCGATCACGTCGACGATCCGGTCGGAAAACATCAACTCCGTGATGTACTCGACTTCCTCGATCCTGGTGGAAGGCAGGATCGAAAGCCCGGTGCTGCGATCGACGAGGACGGCGCGATCCGGCGAAGTCTGGCCGATCGCGACTTCAAGCAGGCCGGCACCGGCGCGTGGACACAGCGCGCGGGTCAGTTGCGGGTTGCGCAGGTCGCCATCGATGAGGAGGGTGCGGATGCCGAGCGTAGCCAGCGACTGCGCAAGATTGCTGGACAGCGTGGTCTTGCCCTCGCTGTCGAGGGCCGAGGTGACCAGTACGACCTTCAGCGGCTGCACCCGCATCGCCCGTTGCAGCGAAAGGCGGACCGCGCGGATCGCTTCCGCGAAGAATGTGCCGGGTTCGTCGATGGCGTAGCGCGTCAAGGGCGGCTGCAACGCCGGCGGCAGCAGTATCGTGGTTTTCGGATCATAGCGGCCGAGTTCGCTGCGTCCGCGCCGGGCAAGGCCCGCCAACTCCTGCGCACCGATCAGGGGAACCGCGGCCAGGGCCGGTACGCCCGCGATGGCTTCGGCCTGTTCGAGCGTCTTCACCCGGCCGTCGAGATAGTCGGCAAGAAATGCCAGCACGCTTCCCGAACCGAGGCCGAGCATCAGCGCGAGGCCCAGGATCAGCATCGTCTTGGGCGATGACGGCCTGATCGGAACGCTGGCCTTGGTCACGATCCGGGAATCCGGCATCTCAAGGCTCTCTTGCGCGGCGGTTTCCTTGGAACGCGCCAGATAAGACTCATAGAGCGTGCGATTGGCTTCGGCCTCGCGCTGCAGTTCGCGCAGCCGGACCTGGGCCTGGCCCGAAGAAGTGGAAACACCCTGGAGCTCATCGAGATTCTGCTGCAGCGCCGCTTCGCGCGAGCGCGCAACGTCGTAATCGTGCCGGGTGCTGTCCAGTATCCGGCGGATTTCCTCGTTGATCAGCTTCTGGGTGTCGCGCCGCTGAGCCCGGACGTTGGCGACGAGGGGATGGCGCGCGCCGTACTTGCTGGAGAGATCGGCTTCATTCTTGGCGATTTCGGCGTACTGGGTACGCAGTTTCGTGATCATTTCCGAGGTAATGGCCGCGTTGATGCCGCCGGGATCGCCGCCGGATTTCGCGATGGCCTGGACCTGCTCATGCTTTGCCCGCGCCTCTGCGGTTTGCACGCGCGCGGCAATCAGCTTGTTGTTGATGTCGGTGATCTGCTGGTCGTTGAGCGTCACGCCCTGGGACACCGTCAGATTGTTGGCTGACCGAAAATCCTCGACCGCCTTCTCGGACGCCACCACCCTCGACTTCAGCTCGTCGATCTGGCCGCCGAGCCAGTTCGCGGCAATTTTCGTGGCGTCGTACTTGGCGCGGACCTGCTCGTCGAAATAGGCCGTGGCAATCGCATTGGCGATGGCCGCCGCTTTCTGCGGCGATTCCGAGCTGACCGCGATGTCGACGAGAAAGGTGGTACCCTGCCGCGTCACTTTCATGCGCTTCTGGAGAATCTCCACCGATCGGGCCCTTGCGGCGTCCTCTGGGCTTGCGCCGTCGCTCGGTCCGCTGCTGCTGAACAGCCGCCTGACCGGATCGAGAAGGCCGGGTTTCGGCATGAATTCCGCATCTTCCGTCAGCTTCAGCTTGCCGACCACACGCGTCAGTATGGCAACCGACTGGATCAGCAGCGTCTGACTTTCGATGGTTGCATCGTCGGTGCCGAAATTCGTCAGGACCGACTGGTTGGTCTCGACGACATTGGCGCGGCGCGGATCGACCAGCACGGTCGAAGTGGACGTGTACAGCGTGGTGGCGAACAGCAGGTAGATCAGCGCAAGCGCGAGCAGCGTGGCAGGCGGTAGTGCCACCAGCCTGTAGCGGCGGCGCAGGATGCGCGCCATCTCGCGCAAATCGACGGTTGGATACTTCCAGCCTTCCGCGGCGCGGCCGCCAGGCTCGTCGGCGATCGCATATGGCAGGTCAGAATTGCGCTGTAACATTGAGTCCCACCAGATGTTTGTCGAAGTTGAAAGCGCTGACGTCGCTGTCGCGCTTGGTGTAGCGGTAGTAGGCGGCGACGGCGGCGAAGCGGTTGACGAGATATTTGACGCGCGCCTCGGAAGTCAGGACGTCGTCCTTGCGGACCTGGCCAGCGAACCGGTCGTTCTCGTATCCGCCGGCGAGCGACACGATGATGTTGCGGCGCAGTTCGTAGTCGAGGCCGAGTTGAACGGCGTTCGCGAGTACGGCGTTGGGACTCGTCTCCGAGGTCTGCGCGACGAGCTGCTCGGCATTGAAGTGCACATCGATCAGGCGCGTCGGTCGCCACGTCAACCGCGCGCGATAGGAAGGGCCTTCGATGGTGCCGATCGTCGGATCGACGAAGCGCTGTTCGACATAGCCGACGCCGAATTCGCCGGTAACCAGGTTGCTGAGCCCGACGGTGATTCCGGTCAGCGCGCGGTATCCCTGCGAGTCCAGGCTGTGGCCCGGCGTGCCCTTGATGTCGCGCTGATTGCCCTCGACGCCGCCGAACACGCCGAGCGTGGCGGAGATGGCGTAGTCGATCCGGCTGTGCAGCGAATAGATCTGGCCGTCCCGGGCGTCCTGGTTGATGACGCTGCCGTCCTGCGCCCGCGTCGATCCATAGTCGTAGGCATCGGCGCGGACGCCGATCGACGTCGTCAGCCGGTTGAATTCCTTGCGCAGCGTGACGTCGCCGGACGCCAGATCGTAAGGTATCGGCGCTATTGCGTTGCTGGGCGAGCTGAGCGTGCCGACGCCTTCGTTGAGATGCGCGACCTGAAAGCTGCTCAGCAGCATCGTGTCGCGGGTGATATCGATCCAGCCGTTGCCCTTCAGGCTGGCATTGGTCTGATTGAGGCTCGAATTCTGGTTATAGACCGTCGACTGCGCATCCAGCTTGAGGTCGAGGCCGTGCTGCGCCCACAGGGAGTGCGCGCGCAAGCTCGGCTGAACCACTGCTGCGATGTCGGAGCGCTGCGCGGTGTTCGACGCGAAGACGTTGCTGTCATAGAAGGTGCCCGCCATCAGCGAGGGATTGAACATCCATGACCCGGCGCGGATGCCGATGGGCTCGTATCCTGGCTGCTGCCGCTTCTTCACCGGCATGTCTTCGGGCGGTATCTCTTCGCGGTTGTCAGGATCGGTCCGGTCCGGCAGCGATGACGGCTCAAAGACGCGCAGTGCATTCCACGGCGAGGCAAACTCGCCGGTCGTCCAGGGAATCGCTTGCGCGTTGGCTGCCGACGAACCGAGGCCGAGCAGGATTGCGGCCACCGGGCCCGGCAGAACGCCGAAGCTGCGCCGGTCTTGCGCCTTCGTGGAGCAGAGTCGTCCGGGCGCGCCCAACCGTCCAGGGACAGAACTAGAACCCATCAGCCATCCCTCGCGCGAGCGTGGAAGGCGGCGAGCCTTTCGAACGCAGTGCTGTTTGCTCAGAAAACGATCGTCGACTGCGCATTTGAACGGCAGGCCTCATACTCGGTACGTGCGGCGCAAGGATTGAAGTGCTGGTGTGGCGTGATGCGCCCGCCTGAAACGCGATGCCCGAGCAAAGTTTCCTTGCGCTGCAAAAAATTTTTCGCGGTGCAAGAGAGAACTGTGGCGCTCAAGCGGCACAAGCGTGTTCACGTCGAACGAACACGGCGTGAAACGTGAGTTGCTAGAAGTAGCGCTCCGGAATCCGGATGTTGTCGCCTGGATAGACCAGAACGGGAGCATCGAGAGCATGAGTCTCTTCGACACCGGCGCCGGCCCGGCGGAGAAAGACCTTGTTCTCGTTGGCGCGATAGGTGAATCCGCCGGCGCTTGCGACGGCGTCCATGACCGTCAATCCAAGACGATACGGATATTCGCCGCTCTTCTTGACTTCGCCGAGAATGTAGTAGGGCCGGTATTGTGCGATATCGACGTTCACGCGCGGATCGCGCACGATTCCTTTTGCGAGAGCGGATGCGATCGACTTCTCGAGCTGTCGCGTCGTCGAACCCGCGGCCCTGATGTGGCCCGCAAGTGGAATTGAAACCTGACCGGCGCTGTTGATCTCGTACTCGCCGGTGATGTCCGGCTCGCCGTAGACCTTCAGTCTGATCCTGTCGTTGGGACCAAGAACATATGAGTCCGCAGACGCCGCTGCTTGCGGTGTCTGTGCCGAA
>NZ_DASWVW010000045.1:0-101395 GCF_036406195.1 Steroidobacter sp. | reverse complement strand
GGCGAGATGTACCCCGACCAGTCGCTGTACCCGGCGAACTCGGTTCCCGCCGTCGTGCGCCGGATCAACAACACGCTCACGCGCGCCGACCAGATCCAGTGGATGGAAGGCAAGAACCCGAGCGATGCCGACTTCGTCGACTACTTCGCACCCATCGTCGCCGACGCGGAAGCGGGTTTCGGCGGCGTGTTGAACGCGTTCGAACTGATGAAGTCGATGATCGACGCCGGCGCCTCGGGCGTGCACTTCGAGGACCAGCTCGCGTCGGTGAAGAAATGCGGGCACATGGGCGGCAAGGTGCTCGTGCCGACGCGCGAGGCGGTGTCGAAGCTCGTCGCTGCGCGACTGGCGGCCGACGTCTGCGGCGTGCCGACGATTCTGCTCGCGCGTACCGATGCCGAAGCGGCCGACCTCGTCACCTCCGACGTCGACGAGAACGACCGCGCATTCCTCACGGGCGAGCGCACGGTCGAGGGCTTCTTCCGTACGAAGAACGGCCTCGAGCAGGCCATCTCGCGCGGCCTGGCCTACGCGCCGTACGCCGACCTCATCTGGTGCGAGACCGGCACGCCCGACCTGAACTTCGCGCGTGCGTTCGCCGATGCGATCCACAAGCAGTTCCCGGGCAAGATGCTGGCGTACAACTGCTCGCCGTCGTTCAACTGGAAGAAGAACCTCGACGAAGCGACGATCGCGAAGTTCCAGCGCGAGCTCGGCGCGATGGGCTACAAGTTCCAGTTCATCACGCTGGCGGGCTTCCATGCGCTGAATTACTCCATGTTCCAGCTCGCCAAGGGCTACAAGGAAACGCAGATGGCCGCCTACGTGCAGTTGCAGGAGGCGGAATTCGCGGCGGAGAAGGATGGCTACACCGCCACCAAGCACCAGCGCGAAGTGGGCGCGGGCTACTTCGACGACGTGACTCAGACCGTCACTGCCGGTCAGTCGTCCGTGACCGCGATGAAGGGCTCGACCGAGGAAGAACAGTTCCACAAGGTTTCTTGATCTGAACATGCAGGCCTCCCGCCCGCTCCAGGTGCCACAGCACGAGCAGGAAGTGGCGGGAGGCCTGCAGTCCCTCTGACCGATTAGAATGGGCGGATGAGCAAGTCATCCGCCCGCAAGCCCGCTGGCAAAGCGCCTGCCGAGCCTATCGCCATCCCGCGCACCACCAAGCGCAATTCCGTTCAACAGGTCGCGCTTGGCGACGATGAGGCGGGCAATGGCTTGTGGCCGTCCGACGGTGTGGTCTTCGATCGAACCTGCACCGATTGTCCTCGCCTGGTCGCGTTTCTGGAGGAAGGGCGCAAGCAGCATCCCGACTACTACTGTGCCCCGGTGGCGCCATTCGGCGATCGCCGGGCGCGACTCATCATCGTGGGGCTGGCGCCGGGATTTCATGGCGCCAACGCGACCGGGCGTCCCTTCACCGGCGACTACGCAGGTGAGCTGCTATACAAGACGCTTTACAAATACGGCTTCGCAAACAAGCCGGAATCCGTTCATCGCAACGACGGTTTGAAGCTGCTCGGCGCCCGCATCACCAACTCCGTCAAATGCGTGCCGCCCGACAATAAGCCGCTGCCGATCGAGATCACGACTTGCAATCGCTATTTGCAGGCCGAGCTCGCGATCGCGCCGAAGAACGCAGTGCTGCTCGCCTTGGGCTCGATCGGGCACAACGCCTGCTTGCGCGCGCTCGGCCTGAAGGTTGGCGAATACAAGTTCGGGCATGCCGCCGAGTTCAAGCTGCCGGGCGGACAAACGTTGATCGACTCGTATCACTGCAGCCGCTACAACACCAACACGAGACGGCTCACCGAGGAGATGTTCGAAGCGGTGTTCGCACGAGCGCGCAAGCTCGTGTCGCAATGACAATGAGGGGCGGGCCTCAGTTCGGCCAGCCGCCCCCGAGTGCCTTGTAAACCGCCACCAACTGCGTGCCGAGCTGCGTGTTGCTCCGGCTGTAGGCGCGCTCGGTTTGCAGTAACGTGCGTCGCGCATCGAGCTCGGCGAGGTAGTTGATCATTCCGTGGTTGTAACGGATGCGGGCGATGTCATAGGCGTCGCGGCTCGCGGCCAGCGCAGTGGCAAGCTCGGCATTGCGTTCACGCTCGGCGCTGTAGCCGCTCAACGCGGTCTCTATCTCGTGCCATGCGCGCAGCACCGTTTGTTGATAGGCAATGGCCGCGTGCTGTTGATCGAGCTTACGAACCTCGACGACCGCCCGGCGCCGGCCGCCATCGAAGATGGGCAGACTGAGGCTCGGTCCGATGGACCACTGCCGTGAGCCCCATTCGGTGAAGTCGGATGCGTTCAGCGATTGCTGCACGAAGCTGCCCGAGAGCGTGATGCGGGGATACAGGTCCGCCACGGCGACGCCGATCTCCGCCGTTGCGGCATGCAACTGGGCTTCGGCGCGTTGAATGTCGGGACGCCGCCGCGCGATCTCCGAAGGCACGCCGCCGGCGATTGTCGAGGGCAGGGTTAACGTCGATGTCGTAGCGGCGAGCTGCTCATCCAGCGATCCGGGCTGCTCGTTCAGCAGCACCGCGAGCGCGCTGAGCAGTTGCGCTTCTTGTTGCTTCAATTGAGGAATGCTCGAGCGCGCATCGGCGAGACGGGCGCGCTGAGTGGCCAGATCCAGCTCATCGACGATACCGCCTTTGACGCGATACTCGGTGAGCTCGACCAGATCCGCGCTCGCAGTTGCATCGGCGGTGGCAATGCGTAGTTGTTCCTGAACACCGCGCAACTCCAGGTAGCCGCGCACGACTTCGCCAATGAGAGATAGCTGCGCATCGTGCAAATCCTCCTGGCTCATGCGCAGGCTGGCGTCGGCTGCTTCGATCGAGCGGCGAACGCGGCCCCACAAGTCCAATTCCCAGCCCACGTCGAAGCCGCCCTGGTAAACGCTGAAGGGTTCGCTGAGCAAGGAGACGATCTCGTCACGGCTTCCTGGAGGGGCGATCAAGTCAATCATTCGCGTAGCGGTACCGTGCTCGCTTTGCCGTTCGCGTTGATAGGCACCGCTGGCATTCACGTCAGGCCAGCGAGCGCTGGACTCGGCATTGCGCAGTATCCGGCTCCGAGCGACGCGCAGCATCGCGATCTGCACATCCGCATTGCTCGATAGTGAGCGTTCGACGAGGTTATCGAGTGTCGCGTCGCCGAACTGTTTCCACCACTGTTGCTCCGCTGCGTCCTGCGTGACTGCCACGTCGCGCCATTGCGGCGGCAGGGCAGGTGGCGGCGCCTCGAAATCGGGGCCGACGGCGCACGCGCCAAGCAGAGCAGAACCCAGAATGATCCAAAGGTTGTTTCGCATGACGTACCTATACGAGACGGTGTCTGAACAACCACACGGCGGTAGGCAAGGTGATCAGCGCGATGACCACCAGCGGCCACATGTCGTGGTAGAGATAACCGAAGCTCGCTCCTTCGAGATACACACGGCGCACCATGTCGATCGCATAGCGCAGCGGATTGGCGTAGGTGAGGTATTGCATGGCCTGCGGCATGTTGCTGATCGCCGTGGTCAGGCCCGACAGCAGCATCATCGGCATCAACAGTACGAACGTGTACAGCATGGCCTGCTGCATGGTCTTGGAGAATGCCGAAAGCGCCAGACCGATGCCCACGGCCGCGGTCGTGAACAGCGCGAGCGCTACATAGAGCGTGAACAGCGAACCCTGAAAGGGAATGCCGAACCAGAGCCGCGACAGCACCAGAACGATGGTGGACTGCCCCAATCCAATCAGGATCGGCGGTACCGCCTTGCCAACCATGATTTCCGTAGGTCGCAACGGGGTGACCAGCAACTGATCGAATGTACCTTGTTCGCGTTCCCGGGCCACCGACAGGGCGGCGAGCATCAGCACCTGGAGCATACTGAGCGCTCCGACCAGGCTGGGAATCATGGCCCAGCGCGTTTCCAGATTGGGGTTGTACCAGGCGCGGCTCTCGATTCTCAGGGCGGGCGGCTGTCCGCCGCGCCGCTCGTTCCACTGCATGTTGAAGCGCTCGACCGCGGCAGTGACATAGGCGGCTGCGGTGTTGCCGGTGTTCGAGTTGCGACCGTCAGCGATGACTTGCACGACGCCGCCGCGGCCGGACTCGATGTCGCGCTCGAAGTTGGCCGGCAGATGAATCACCATCAGCGCGCGCTTCTTGCCGATCGTCTCGCTGATCTCGCTCGCGTTGCGCAGGTTCATCACCCGCACGAATACCCCCGAGCCATCGATCAAGGCCACGAACTGACTGGAGGCATGACTGCGATCGGTATCCAGTAGCGCGTAGGGCACCTCGTCCAGATCGAACGTGGCCGCATAGCCGAACAGCAGCGACTGCAGAACGATCGGCATCACCAGCACGATCCGGCTGAGCGGATCCTTCAGCACGGCGATCAGCTCCTTGCGGATCAGGATCGCGATTCGATGCAGCGTTGCCTTCATGCGAGCTGTTTCTTCGTATTCTTGCGGATCAGTACCAACAGCACGATCGCTGCTATCAGCAATATGGCGGTGTCCTTGATGAGCAGGCCGCGCACATTGCCGGCGAGAAACAGGGTTTGCAGCGCCTCGACATAGTACGTGGGTGGCAGTACCGACCCGACTGCGCGCACTACAAACGGCACGCTGCGCAGGTCGAAGATGAAACCCGACAACATCAGCGCGGGCAGGAAACTGGTGATCAACGCGATTTGCGAGGCGAGAAACTGGTTCTTGGTGGCGGCGGAGATCAGCAGTCCCAGGCTCAGCGACACCACCAGGTAGAGCATCGAGATCAACACGATCAGCAGCAGCGAGCCGCGGATGGGTACGAAGAACAGGAATTTTCCCGCCAGCAGGCACATCGCCAGCCCCGCCAGGCCAACGCCGAAGTAGGGAATGAGCTTGGAGGCGATCAGCTCCCCGGTATGGATGGGCGTGACGAACAGCGACTCGAGCGTGCCTCGCTCCCACTCGCGCGCCATCACCAGCGAGGTCAGCAGCGAGCCGTTCAAGGTCATGATCAGGACGATGAGGCCGGGCACGAGAAAGTACGTGCTGGTATTCGCCTCGTTGAACCACAGCCGGGTTTCGAGTCTTACCGCGGGCGTGAGCATTGCGCTGCCTTCGCCGGCCGCGGCGCGTTTCGTGCTCCACTGTGCAATCGCGCCCTGCGCGAAGCCTTCCAGCATGCGCGCACGGGCCGCATCCACGCCGTTGACGAGCACCTGAATCGTTGCGTTGCCGGCCGCGAGCCGCCGGGAGAAGTCGGACTGCAGATAGACGATGATTTCGACCTCCCCACTACGCATCATGCGGTGCGCCTCGTCCATCGAATGCAGTGTGGTCACGGTGAAGTAGGGCGACAGGTGGAAGCCGGCGACCACATCTCGGGCCGTGGGCGATGTGTCTTGCGAGACGATGGCCACGGGCGCGTTCTTGATGTCGAACGACAATCCATAACCGAACACGAGGATCAGCACCACGGGCAGGAACAGACCAACCATCAGGTTGCTTTTGTCACGGAGCAACTGACGCGTCTCTTTCAGGGTCAGCGCGCGCAATCGCCTCCAGGACAGCCGATGTGTGTCAGCGTGCTCGGCACTCATGCGGCGTGCTCCTGCCGCTGCGCCTGTTCTCGTGCGCGCTCGACGATGCCGATGAAAGCTTCTTCCATCGAGCGCGCCGGCTCACCAGCGGAACCGGCGTGCATGCGCACCTCTTCGGGCGTGCCGATGGCCAGCATGGTGCCGGCATCCTGGATCATGATGCGATCGCAGTATTCGGCTTCTTCCATGAAATGCGTCGTGACCACGATGGTCGTACCTTGATCGGCCAGCGAGCCGATGCGCTTCCAGAACTCCCGTCGTGCCAGCGGGTCCGCGCCGCTGGTCGGTTCGTCCAGGAAAACGATGGCGGGTTCGTGGAGCAGGGCGGCGGCCATCGCCAGACGGCGCTGAAAGCCACCGGGCAGTGAGCCTGCCGTTGCGCTTGCGCGCTGCTCGAGGTCGAAGCTTTGCAACGCCCACTCAATGCGCCCGGCCGCACGGGAATTGCGCAACCCGTATGCGCCCGCGAAGAATTGCAGGTTCTCGAGCACGCTGATGTCGCCGTACAGCGAGAACTTCTGCGCCACGTAGCCGATATTCTGCCGGGCCTCGGCGCGTGCACGTCGCAGGTCGGCGCCAGCGACCTTCAGCGTTCCCGACGTCGCG
The DNA here is from genome assembly GCF_036406195.1 of Steroidobacter sp. GTDB lineage: Bacteria > Pseudomonadota > Gammaproteobacteria > Steroidobacterales > Steroidobacteraceae > Steroidobacter. The sequence continues at coordinate 95,190 of NZ_DASWVW010000045.1, read as the reverse complement.
GGCAGCAGGCCACACAGCATGCGAAAGGTGGTCGTCTTGCCCGCGCCGTTCGGACCGAGCAGTCCGAACACTTCTCCACGCCTGACTTCGAAGCTCGTGCGGTTCACCGCCGTGAAGTCGCCGAACTTGCGGACGAGATCATGCACTTCGATGACGATGTCCGAGGCATTCGGCGGCGCTGTCTTGCCGAGATCGAGCGTCGCGTTCGCCATCGCATTCGCATGCGCGTCCTGTCGCAGCAGCATCATCAAGCTGTCTTCCAGATTCGGCGGCGTGGGCTCGAAAGTCACATTCGGCAGGGACAGTGATTCGCGCTCACGCAGGACAGCGCGCACTTGACCGCCTCGGGGCACCGCGTCGATCACGTCGGGGCGATCGATGAGCTCCGCCTGCAGCTTTCGTGCGGGCACCTGGCGCTGGGTAAGCGCCAGAAACGAATGTCCATTCGCGCGTGCTCGCAGCTCATCCGGTGCGCCACTCGCCAGTACCTTGCCTTCGTGCAGCACCACTACATGAGCGCAGCGTTCCGCTTCATCCATGTACGACGTGCTGAGGAGTACCGACAGGCCCTCGTCATGCACGAGTCCACTCACGATGTCCCAAAGCTCACGTCGCGACAGTGGATCGACGCCGACTGTCGGCTCATCGAGCAACAACAGTTTCGGCGAGCGAACCAGAGTGCATGCCAACCCGAGCTTTTGCTTCATGCCGCCGGAAAGGTTGCCCGCGAGCCGCTTCATGAACGGCGCAAGATTCGTCATCTCCATCAACCGCGGATAACGTTCAGCGCGTTGCTCGGGCGATACGCCATGCAGATCGGCGTACAGGTCGAGGTTCTCCTGCACGCTCAGGTCTTCATACAACCCGAAGCGCTGCGGCATGTAACTGATGCGATCCTGAATTGCCTGGGGCTGTTTCGCTGCATCCAATCCAAGCACCGTGAGCGTGCCGGCATCTGCCTGCATGAGTCCGGCGGCCAGGCGCAGCAGCGTCGTCTTACCCGCGCCATCCGGACCGACGAGTGCGGTCAAAGCGCCGCGACGAGCGCCGAAGGAAATGTTTTCGAGCGCCGTGATCGTCTCGTTCTTCTGGCGTACGAAGCGCTTGGTGAGACTTTCACCGTGAACGATGAGATCCTCGTCGGCCCCGTTCATTTGCCGGACTCGCGCGGGGCTTGCCGAGTGTTTGGATCGATGGTCACCGTGGCAGGCATGCCCAGTCGCAGTCTGTCGTCGGGGTCGTCGACGAACACGCGCACTTCATAGACCAGGCTGGTGCGCAACTCCTGCGTCTGCACGGTCTTCGGTGTGAACTCCGCCGTGGAGGAAATGAAGCCGACCGTGCCCGACAGGGGAGCATCCGGGGCACTGTCCATGGTGACGCGTGCGGGCGCGCCGATCGCGACACGACTCAGTTCCAGCTCAGAGAGATAGGCGCGAACCCACTTCGGCGTGGTGACCGAGAGTGCGAAGACGGGACGCTGGGGCGTCGCCAATTCGCCAGGCTCCATGAGGCGATTGCGAATCACGCCGTCGGTGGGCGCGACGAGCTCCGCATCCGCCAGCTGCTTTTTCAGCAGCGCCAGGGCCGCCTCGGCAGCATCGAGTTGCGCTTTCGCTTGAGCGATTTCCTCTTGGCGGGGGCCAGCGAGCGTCAGCTCGAGCGCCTTACCCGCACTCTCGGCCTGCGCCTCGCTCATGCGCGCAGCTGCAGTGGCTGCTTCCAAGTCTTGCGGGCTGATGGCGCGGCCTTTGGATTCCTCGCTGATGCTACGCAGGCGCTGCAATTGACTCATCGCATTCGCTGCTTCAGCTTTGGCGGCAGCGAAAGCGGCGCGAGCTTGTGCAACTTCCTCGGGACGCGCGCCGTTGCGCAGTTTTCGTAGCACCTCGCGCTGCGCGGCCACTTGTGCCTCGGCTTGCGCCACACGGGGCAGCAGCCGGCCAGTATCCAGACGGGCCAGCACCTGGCCGGCCTTCACGCGCGAACCTTCTTCGACCAGTACCTCGGCAATGCGCTCGCTGTCGCTGAAAGGTAGCTCGATCTGCCGCAGATCGACATTGCCTTGCAGCTCGATCGCGTCGCTATCTCGATCGCGCCCGAGCACCCAGTAAGCCAGCAAAGCCACGGCGAGCAGCACGACGACGGCGAGCGGCAGGATTTTTCTTGGCACGGGATCGTCCTTGGGGCGGCGGTTGCAATCAGTCGTCATATTATTCAAAATCAAATTTGAATTTCAATATGTCTTTGGACTGGGGATCGGACAGCACATGGCGGGTCCACGATCGACGCGCAGAGGCGCGGCAAAACAGCGGCCAGCTGCCGGGCGAACGCCGGCACGGGCCGCCAGGCGCGAGAACGGGGCACAAACCCGGCAGAAACTGCTGGAAGTCGCCGGGCGCGTGTTCGCTGAACGGGGCTACTTGTCTACCACCAGCAAGGAGATTTGCGAGCTCGCGGAGGCCAACATCGCCGCCGTCAATTATCACTTCGGCGGCAAGGACGCTCTGTACTCCGCCGTGCTTGAAGAAGCGCATGCGAGGCTGGTGAGCATAGACAGCGTCGCCGAGATCACCCAAAGCAACGCCGATAGCGCGGCCAAGTTGCGCCTGCTGTTACGCAAAATCCTGGTGGAGGTCGCCAGGCGCGGGGCCGACGCGTGGGAACTGCGTGTGATCGGTCGCGAGCTCATCGCGCCCACCTCGCTCATGGACGCCATGATGAAGAATCAGGTGGTCCCCAAGGCGAAGATGGTGATGGGAATGATCGCGGACATCCTCGGCGTGCCGGCGACCCATCCCGCAGTGGCTCGCTCGACCGTGAACATCGTGAGCCCGTGCGTGTTCCTGCTCGTGGTTAGCTCGGAGCGGCAGAAGAAGGTATTCCCGGCGCTGCACGCAGATCCTGACGAGCTGGTCGATCACATGGTCGCCTTCACGCTCGGCGGCTTGCGATCGGTCGCGGAGGGCTTGCAGCGTTCAGCGCGGTGAGCGGCAGTCCCACGGCTGGAATGCCTGACCAGCACTGACCGGCTTCATCCTCTAAAATGCGGCAGCTATGAGCGTGGCGTTCGATTCCAAGCTGTTCCTGGCCAATGTCAGCCAGCGCCCGGGTGTCTATCGCATGATAGGCGCGGACGGGGAGGTGCTGTACGTCGGCAAGGCGCGCAACCTGAAGAATCGCCTGACCACGTATTTCGTGGGCAAAGCGCAGGCCGCGAAAACCATGGCGATGGTCTCGCAAGTGGCCAGCGTGGAAGTGACGGTGACCGCCTCGGAAACCGAGGCGCTGCTGCTCGAGTACAACCTGATCAAGCGGCATCGGCCGCGCTTCAACGTCACTCTGCGCGACGATAAGAGCTTTCCCTACCTGTATGTCACCACTCAGGACGAATATCCGCGCATCAGCTTCTACCGCGGCAGTCGCAAGCTGCCGGGGCGCTTCTTCGGGCCTTATCCGAACGCGAGAGCGACGCGCGAGACCATTCTGCTGCTGCAGAAGTTGTTCCTGCTGCGACCTTGCAGCGACACGTTCTTCGCCAATCGCTCGCGGCCCTGTCTGCAGCACCAGATCAAACGGTGTTCCGGGCCGTGCGTGCGCCTGATCTCGCCGGAAGAGTATCGCCAGGACGTGAACGATGCGATCAAGGTGCTGGAAGGCAAGGGCGCCGAGCTGATCGACGACCTCGCCCGGCGCATGGAGGAGGCGTCGCAAGCGCTGGAGTTCGAGAAGGCCGCGCGCCTGCGCGATCAGATCAATGGCATCAAAGCGATTCACTCGACTCAATCGGTGACGCGAAATGCGACCGAGGACATCGACGCGGTCGCGCTCGTGTCTCACGGCAGCGATCACTGTGTGTCCATCGTGTTCGTGCGTGGCGGTCGCAACCTGGGTAGCAGCAACTTCTTCCCGAAGCCAGGCATCGCGGAGGCGGGCGAACTGCTCTCGGGCTTCCTCGCGCAGTACTACCTGGGGCGTGAGGCGCCGGGCGAGATCCTGATCAACGAGCAGATCGAGGATGGCGACACGCTCGAACAGGCGTTGACCGAGCGCATGCAAAGGTCGGTGCGGATTCGTTCGAACGTGCGAGGGGTGCGAGCGCGATGGCTGGAAATGGCGCGCACCAACGCCGAGCTCGGCTTGCAGATGCGCCGGGCCACCGAGGCCACCAGCACCGAGCAGCTGCAAGCCATGCAGGAAGTCTTCAACCTTCCCAATCCACCGGCGCGTATCGAATGCTTCGATATCAGCCATACCATGGGCGAGCGCACTGTCGCGTCCTGCGTGGTGTTCGGTCCCGAGGGGCCGCTCAAGAGCGACTACCGGCGCTTCAACATCGAAGGCATCGCGCCCGGCGACGACTATGGGGCCATGCGACAGGCGTTGTCGCGACGCTATGCCCGGGTCAAGAAGGGGGAGGCGCCGACGCCGGACGTGCTGCTGATCGATGGCGGGCCCGGGCAGCTGGCGCAGGCGAGCGAGGTGCTCCAGGAGCTGGATATTAGTAATGTGTTGATCGCGGGCGTCGCCAAGGGCGCGGACCGCCGGCCCGGCCAGGAGCGGCTGTTCCTGCCCGGGCACGAGCTGCCGACGTTGTTGCCGCCGGACTCGCCAGCGCTGCACTTGATCCAGCGCGTGCGCGACGAAGCGCACAGGTTCGCCATTACCGGCCACCGTGCGCGGCGCGCCAAAGCGCGGACGCAATCGGTGCTGGAAACCGTGCCCGGCCTCGGCCCGCGCAAACGGCGGGAACTCCTGCGGCAGTTCGGGGGATTACAAGGGGTCACCCGGGCGGGAATCGACGATCTCGCCAAGGTTCATGGCATCAGTCGTAAACTGGCGCAATCTATCTATGACACATTGCACGCGAACGGCTGAAAAGTCCTTACAATTCCACCCGGTGACTTTTCCCATCGCGAACATCCTGACCGTGGCGCGGATCATCATGATCCCGCTGGTGGTCATCCTCTTCTACATGCCGCAACGCTGGGCCATGGCGGCCACCGCGTGGGTGTTCATTCTGGCTGCCGTTACCGATTCGCTCGACGGCTACCTGGCGCGCAAGCTGGGACAGACCTCGGCGCTGGGTGCCTTCCTCGATCCGGTCGCGGACAAATTGATGGTGGCCATTGCGCTGATCCTGCTGGTCAGCTACGACCCGCCGATGCTGGAGCTGATCAAGTTCAATCCGCATACCGTCATCGTGTTGACGGCGACCGTGATCGTCGGCCGGGAGATCACCATTTCGGCGCTGCGTGAATGGATGGCCGAAGTGGGCGCGCGCGGCAAAGTGGCCGTCTCCAACATGGGCAAGATCAAGACCATTTTCCAGATGACCGGGCTGTCGATGATGCTGTTCCGCGACGACGTCTGGTTCATTCCGGCGTTCGAGCTGGGCTTTTATTGCCTGGTGGCCGCCGCGGCGCTGACCTTGTGGTCCATGGTCGTTTACCTACGGGCGGCCTGGCCGGACCTGATGCGGTCGAGCTCGCGCTAGCGCGGGCGGGGATTACCGTTCGATCGTGGAGGCTCGGGCCGGAATCGAACCGGCGTAGACGGCTTTGCAGGCCGCTGCATAACCACTTTGCTACCGAGCCGAAGGAGTGGGTAGGAGTGGCGAAACCCCAGCTCCCGAGCCTGCCGCCGAAACCTTGTTTGGGGTTCTAAGTTGCTGGCGACACTGAAGAAATTGGAGCGGGAAACGAGGCTCGAACTCGCGACCTCAACCTTGGCAAGGTTGCGCTCTACCAACTGAGCTATTCCCGCTTTGGACCCGAAGGGTGTGCCCCGTCGAGAGGCCGCTATTCTAGGGTCGAGTCGGAAACTGTCAAGGCGAGTCGTACAGTTATTGAAGGGAATTGCCATTCAAGTCGTGCCAGCCAGGATCTTCTGCAGCCACGCCAACATCACGTCGACCGCGGGCGCCGGATCTACCTCGCCGTCCTTCTCGGCATGAGCCGCCAGTTCCTGCCTGCGTTTGGCGAGCACCGTCGTCAACGACTCGGTATCCGCATGCAGCAGCTCACGCACGAGCTTCAGAATCAGTTTTGTCGCGAGAGCTTCAGCAACTCGCCGTCCGACGCTTCAGTGACGACATAGATGGCGCCGTCCGGCCCTTGTTGCACGTCGCGGATGCGCCTGCCGCGATCCTGCAGCAGCCATTCCTCGCCGACCACCTTGCCATCCTGCATCTGCAAGCGGACCAGCTTCATGCTGGTCAGGCCGCCGACGAAAATATTGCCTCGCCACTCGGGAAACATGCTGCCGTCGTACACGATCATGCCCGAGGGTGCGATCACCGGATCCCAGTAGTACACCGGCTGTTCCATGCCGGCCTTCGCGGTGATGCCTTCGCCGATCTTCGGCCCGCCATACTCGATGCCGTAAGTGATCACCGGCCAGCCGTAGTTCAAGCCCGGCTGCGGTTGATTCAGCTCGTCGCCGCCCCGCGGGCCATGCTCGATGGTCCACAGCCTGCCTTGCTGATCCAGCGCTGCGGCCTGGATGTTGCGATGACCGTACGACCAGATCTCCGGCCTGGCATCGCTGCGGCCGACGAACGGATTGTCCTCGGGCACGCTGCCGTCGAGATTGAGCCGCACGACTTTGCCGAAGTGGCTGTTCAGATCCTGCGAATGCACGCGAGTTTCGGGCAAGGAGCGCTCGCCGAGCGTAAGGAACAATTTGCCGTCCGGCGTAAACACGATGCGCGAGCCGAAATGCAGCCTGGAGGGAAAGGTCGGCATCTGCCGGAAGATGACTTGAACGTTCTCGACAGCACTGTCGTTTGCGGACAGCACGCCCTTGGCGAGCGTGGTGCCATTGCCGCCTTTACGAGGCTCGGCATAGGTCCAGTAGATGGTGCGATTGCTGGCGAACTGCGGATCGAGCGCGACGTCGAGCAAGCCGCCCTGGCCTTCGAAATACACCTTGGGCAGACCGGTGAGTGGCGCGGACACTTTGCCGTCCTGGTCGATGATGCGCAGGTTGCCCTGGCGCTCGGTCACCAGAATGCGCTGGTCGGGCAGGAACTCGAACGCCCATGCGCCGCTCAGTCCCTTCGCAACCACCGTGACGTCGATTGGGAACTCGCTCTTCAAGCCCGGCGCGCGGGTCTGGCCGGCAAAGGCGGGTTTGAAATCTTCGCCATTGGGCGGCCGGGTTTCCAAGGGTGAGCCATCGGCTGCCGCGGCGGGCGGTGCCGCTGCATGGGCATCGGCAGCCGTCTGCGCAGCTTCGCGCGAGCAGGCGGCACACAGTGCAAGCAGCGACAGTGTCGCGGCGGCTTTCAGCAACGATGAATGCTTGTGCGTCAGATCCATATGATGTCTCGCAATGTCTCGTTGATGGAGGCTGGACATGATGATGGGCGAGGTCCGGGAGTATATGCGCTATCCTCGCGTGATGAGCGACTCGTCTTCCGCCGCAACGCTGTCGGCCGCGCCAGCTCGTTGGACACCGCTGTACGCCACCACTGTGATTCTCGGGGCGTGCCTGTTGTTCCTGATCCAGCCATTGATCGCGAAAATCATTCTGCCGTGGTTTGGCGGCACCTCGGCCGTGTGGAGCGCGGCGCTGGTATTTTTTCAAGCGTGCGTGCTGGGCGGCTACACCTACGCGCATTGGTTGACGACTCGCATTTCGCCGCCGCGGCAAAGTCTGATTCACGCGGCGCTGCTGCTCGCCAGCTGCGCGATGATGCCGGTCCTGCCCGCTGAATCATTGCGCCCGGAGGGCACCGAGAATCCATCGCTGCAGATCCTGTTGTTGCTGACCGTGACCGTGGGACTGCCGGCGGTGATGCTGAGCTCGACCAGCCCGCTGCTGCAGGTGTGGTACATGCGGCGCACCGGCAGCGAGCCTCCTTACTGGCTGTTCGCGCTATCCAACGCCGGCTCGCTGCTGGCACTGCTGAGTTTTCCATTGGCCCTGGAGCCGGCGTTCACGTCGCATGCACTGGCCATGGGCTGGAGCGCGTTGTTCATCGTGTTCGCCGCCTTGTGTGTCGGCGCCGCTTATCTCAATAGTAATCAGCCGGCATTGGTAGCAGGCCCGTTCTCAGCGTTGGAAGGAGATGCGAACGCGCAGGCAGCGGAGTCCGCGCCGACCGTCGCGCGCATGCTCATGTGGCTGCTGTTGTCGGCAAGCGCCTCGGGCTTGCTGGTAACGGTGTCGGCCAACCTCAGCACCAACGTCGCGCCCATTCCATTGTTGTGGGTGGTGCCGCTGGCACTGTATCTGCTGACGTTCATCCTGGCCTTCGGCCATCACCGGCTCTATCAGCCGACCTGGTTCTTTCCCCTGGTGGCATTGGCTGTGGGCTGCCTGGCGTATCTCTACATGCAGCGGCTGGAAAACTTGCCCATCCAGTTCGTCGTTCCCGCGTACCTGGCGAGCCTGTTCATCGTCTGCATGGCATGTCACGGCGAGCTGGTGTTGCGTCGTCCGGCCGGGCGGTATCTGACGCGATACTATCTGCTGATATCGCTCGGCGGCGTGCTCGGCGGTGCCTTCGTCGGCCTGATCGCGCCTGTCATATTCGCCACCTATCTCGAATTTCCGCTGTTGCTGGTGGTTATCGCCGAGCTGTATGTCGTCATGCAGTGGCACCGGCGCGGCTCCCGGCGCACGCTGTGGTTGGTGAGAACCACCATGGTTGTGGGCGTGATTGCGCTGGTCGGCCTGCTCATGCTCTCGGAGATCGAAACGCGGCAGAGCAGCCTGCTGGTGCAAAGAAACTTCTACGGCGTGCTGAGTGTGCAGGACGATCCCATCAAATATTCGCTGGCGCGCCGTTATCTGATCCACGGCACGATCAGTCATGGCTATCAATATCTCCACGACAACTATCGGCTGCGGCCTGCGTCGTACTTCTCGCCGCACTCGGGTGTGGGACTGGCATTGACGGCACTACAGTCGCAAGGTCCGGTGAGAATGGGCGTGGTCGGCCTCGGCGTGGGCGTGATGTCGGGCTATGTTCGCCCCGAGGACTACGTGCGCCTGTACGAGATCAATCCCGACGTGCTGAAGATCGCCGATGAATATTTCACGTTTCTACCCACGGCGAGACAGAAGTCGAAGCAGGTGGAGGTTCTGCTCGGAGATGCCCGGCTGACGCTCGAAGGGCAGCCCCCGCAGGATTTCGATCTGTTGGCCATCGACGCGTTTTCCAGCGACGCGATTCCCACGCATCTGCTGACCAACGAAGCGTTCGAGCTGTATTTCAAGCATCTCGGGCCCGACGGCGTGCTGGCCGTGCATATTTCAAATCGTTTCGTCGACCTGGTGCCGGTGTGCGCGCGAGGAGCCGAGCACGTCGATCGCCCGGCGCGTGTCATACGCAGCGTCAGCGATGGCACGTACGACACCAGCGTCTGGGTGTTGATCACTGCGAACGAGGAATTGCTGGCGCGGCCGGAGTTCCAGGGCAGCAACAGCTACGCGGCCAGGGCGAACCATTCATTCAAAGGTTGGACGGATCAGTACAGCAGCCTGTGGCCGGTCCTGAATATTCGCGGCACCGCGCAAGCCTCGGTGCTCAATGCCGGGATCGAGGAAGTCGTGGTCAACTGAGCTCGCGTAACGGGTCGGGTGTCGGACGGCTGTCGAGACGCACGGCATTGCGCAGCGAATCGAGCAGGCGTTGCCAGGACGTGCGCCGGCGCGGCGCGGCGGCGGGCAATCCGAGGCGATCCCGCATGGCGCTGAAAATGGCATCGGGCACGCTGATGCGACAGGCCTTCTCCAGTCCCTGGAATCCGGGCGAGGAGTTGGCTTCGCAAATCCGATAACCATCGTCGTCGAGCAGAATGTCGACACCGGCTACGTCGAGGCCGAGCACGCTCGCGACCCGAACCGCAAGCTCCGCCATCTCTGCCGGCGGCTCGAACGCGGTACCGACACCGCCCAGAGAGATGTTGGATTTGAAGCTGCCGTCGGTGGAGCGACGCTCCATCGCCGCGACGGCGCGCCCGTTGATCACCAGCACGCGCACATCGCGGCCGTGACTCGCTTTCACGTATTGCTGAAATATGAAATCGGTGCCGGATTGCGCACCATCGAGCAGTTTGGCGAGATCGTCGAACTGTTCGCGATTCGCACACAGCATCACGCCATTGCCCCGCGTACCACGCAAAGTTTTCACGACCACGGGAAAGCCGAGCTCGCGCTCGATCAAGCTCACGTCCACCGGGAACTTGCCCAGGATGGTCTTGGGAATGGGGATGCCGGCACTGGAAAGAATCTGCAGGGTCTGCAGCTTATCGGCAACGGCTTCGACCGCGGCCGGGCTGTTCACCATGGCGATGCCCTGACGTTCGAAATGCCGCAGCACCGCCAGCGTGAAATAACTGGTTTCGCTGCCGGTCCGCGGGATGATCAGGTCGGGCTTGGGAAGCTTGCGGCCCTGATACACGGCGGACCAGCCCTCGGTGGCGTCCACGATCAGCTCGAAATCACGCGGATTGAGGACGTCGAGCGCGATGCCGGACTGCGCGGCAGCCTGCTGAAAACGAAACACTTCCGCCGCTTCCGGTACGTCGCGACGCAATTCGCGATGGAAGAGTAGCCAGCAATGCATGCTACGGTCCTCAGCTGCCGGAGGTGAATGAACGCGCATGCTGCCCGCATGCCGAGGGGGATGTCTATTTCAGAGTGGTTATAAGCTACGCTCGAGCTCGGCAAAACGTTCCGGTCCGCCGTGAAGATTCGACGTGGCGTCTACGTAATGCATTCCCGACGGCCACCTTATCGCGCCAGGCCGCTAGGCACCGCCAGCGCCATCCGCATCGCGCCTTTGAGCTTGCGCCACGATGAACCCGGAATGCTGAAGCTGTCGCGATAGGTCCGCCAGCCGGCGCGCACTTTGCCTGCTTTGGTTTGCAACAACGCGGCGTCGATGTGTTCTTTGACCAGGCGATCTCGATACGCGCGCCGGTCACCCTCGCGAGTGACGTGCGGTTCGATTGCCTTGAGTCCATCGAGCTTATTCAAGGCAGTTGCCAACGGATCGGGGGCGGCATTGGCATGGCAGCGAACTTCGGCGAGAACCACGTCGGTGAACAGCACGCCGCCCGCCAGGAAGGCTTTGAGCGCGAAGCCGATATCCTCGCCGGGCGAGGCATCGAAACGCAGGTGTTCGATCATGCTGCGGCGGAACATCATGACCTGCGGGTAAGCGGGAATGTCCTCGAACGCCACGAGGGTGCTGAAAGCTTTTTCCTTGGGGATGCGGCCGTGGGCAAACGGCTCGTCCTTCAACAGCACCGGCCGCTTGATTGCGGGATACGAATGGAACTGGTCGCCCAGCACTTTGCCGGTGCCGTGCTCGAAGCGCACGAAGTTGCTGAAGATCGAGCCGGCCGTCGGGTCCTCGGACAGATAGCCGTGCAGCATCTCGAGGAAAATGGGGCGCCAGCGATCGTGTGCGTCCAGAAAGGCGATGTATTCGCCACGCGCCGCGTCCAATCCGGCATTCCGAGCGCTCGCGACGCCAGCGTGCGGCTGGCGGATGTACTGAATGCGACGGTCCTTGTAGCGGCCAACCACGTCGGCAGTGTTGTCGGTGGAGCCATCGTCGATCACTATGATCTGCTCTGGCTGCAACCTCTGCGCCAGGATGGAATCCAGCGCCTCGCGGATGAAGCGAGCGCTGTTGTAGGTCGGCACGATGACGCTGATCGAGGCCCGCGAGGGCTGGTGAGCGGGTTCAGACATTGACATGCCGGAATTCTCTCGTAGACCGGCAGCGAAAAGAAGCGCCGCTAAGGTGAGGGCACCGCCGGGGCGAACGCCGGCTCCTGGTCCTCGATCGACGGCAGGAACTTGGGAATCAGGCGCGCCTTGGCACGTTGCTCGAATGCGTAGCCCGCCGCGAGCAACAAATCTTCCGACCACGGCGCGCCGATGAAGGAGAGGCCCAGCGGCAGTCCCTTCAAGTCACCCATGGGCACAGTCAGGTGCGGAAAGCCCGCCACTGCCGGCATGGAGCTGAAGGAGCCGGCGGAACGGCTGCCATTGACGCTGTCGATGCGCCAGGCCACGCCCGTCGTCGGAGCGACCAGCAGATCGAGCTTGTCCTCGGCCAGCATCTTCAGGATGCCTTCCACGCTCGCGAGTCGCTTGGAATCGGCGCGTGCGGTCGCATACTTCGGATCACTCAACGGCGGCATGCTTTCGGCCTTCTCGAAGATCTCCTGGCCGAACAACGCCAGCTCCGCCGGTGTGCGCTTGTTGAGCTCGATCAGCTGCGCCAGCGTGCGCGAAGCGATTTTCGCAGGCGAGGAGGCGAGATAGGCGTTCAGGTCGTTCTTGAATTCGGCGTGCATCACGAAGCGCTCGGCTTCGCGCATCTTGTCGATACCTGGCATGCTGACTTCCACCAACGTCGCGCCGCCTTCTTTCAAATGATTCAAGGCGCGCTCATACACCGGGTCGATGTTGGTGTTGCTGCCGGCCGGGAAGCGCAGTACGCCGATGCGCTTGCCGTTCAGCGCGGTGGGCACCAGCCCTTGGGTGTAATCGGCTTTGGCGCAACCGGCGGAGGGTGGATCGCACGCCGGGGCATCTCCCACGAGTGCCGTGAGCAGCAGTGCCGCGTCCTTCACATTGGTGGTCATCGGGCCGGCCGTGTCCTGGCTGTGCGCGATGGGAATGATGTATCTGGCGGAGAGCAGCCCCAGCGTGGGCTTCAATCCCACCACGCCGTTCATCGCCGACGGGCACACGATAGAGCCATCGGTCTCCGTGCCAATTCCCACTGGCGCCAGCGCCGCGGCGACGGCAACGCCGGTGCCGGCGCTGGAGCCGCAAGGAGAACGGTCGAGCACATGTGGATTCTTCGCCAGGCCGCCGACCGCGCTCCAGCCGCTGATGGAGTTGGTGGAACGGAAGTTCGCCCACTCGCTCAAATTGGTCTTGCCCAGGATGATGGCGCCGGATTTGCGCAGGTTGGCGATGATGGGCGCATCACGCTTGGTCACGTTGTCGAGCAGCGCCAGCGAGCCGGCTGTGGTCGGCATGGGATCGGCGGTCTCGATGTTGTCCTTTACCAGCACGGGAATGCCATGCATCGGTCCGCGTGGCCCCTTGGACCGCAGCTCCTTGTCCAACGCGCGCGCCTGCTCCAGCGCCTGCGGATTGATGGAGATGACCGAGCGCAGCTGCGGCCCGTTGCGATCGATGGCCTCGATCCTGCGAATGAACGCCTGGACCAGCTCGGCCGAAGTGGTCTTGCGGGAATCGAGATCGGCGCGCAGCTCGCTTACGGTGCGATGGTCCGCCTGTTCAGCGGCGTCAACTGCACCGGCCGCCACGGACAACGCAGCCAGGAGTGCCAATGAATAGCGCAAGGGGCCCTGGAAGCGATTGGTTTTCGGGGCGAGCATCATGGATTCCACCAGCGCCGGAGACGGCTCGGGCGTGTATATCCAACCTGAGCGCCAGCGACAAGCTGAAGGCAGTGTGATCCATCGCACATGCCGCGCGCCTGCGTGGACCCGGAATCTGGCAAGTTGCCGGCCTTAGCTCCGATAATCCGCCGCTGGCACGCTGGTTGGACTGGAGGATCCATGATCGTCTGGCGCGAGAAGTTTCGGGCTGTTCTGCTGCACTTCATGGTTACCCTGGTCATGGCGCTGGGCGCCGCGGGGCTCATCTTCCTGGTGTGGTACCCGGATCCGTTCCAGACCATGGTGGGCGGCACGCGTTTCTTCCTGCTGATCTGCATCTGCGATCTGGTGCTCGGCCCGCTCACCTCCCTGATCATCTACAACAGCAAGAAGACACGCCGCGCGTTGATCTTCGACTACACCGTGGTCGGCATCGTACAGCTGGCGGCATTCGTCTATGGCGTCGTGTCCATCGCCAACGCGCGGCCGGTTTACGTCGCGTGGGCGAAAGACCGTTTCGAGGTCGTGATGGCGGAGGATCTCGACGACGAGGATCTCGCGGCCGCGCAGGACCCCTACCGCACACGTCCGAAATGGGGGCCGGTGCTGATCGGCACGCAACGACCTAGCACGAGCGAGGAGCGCAATGACCTGCTGTTCGCGGCGCTGGAGCGTGGCAAGGACATCCAGAACTTCCCACGCTACTTCGTGCCTTACGAGCAGGTGACCGAGCAAGTGAAAGAAGCGTCATTGCCGCTGGACAAGCTATACAAGCGCCGGCCCGAGGCCCGGGCGGCAATCGCCGCGCAGCACCTGAATGTGCCCGAAGAGCAGTTGCGCTGGGCGCCCATCCACAGCCCCCGCATGTACTGGACCGTGCTGGTGGATGGCAAGAGCGGCGAGCTGCTGTGCTATCTGCCGGTCGATCCCTACGACTCCTGACCCGGCGATTCAGAAACGATTCGCGGGCTGACGAAGAACAGCTAGTATCGTTCCTCAATCCATCGCACGGGGCGAGCGGTGCTGTACGGGGCGATCGAAGGCGGCGGAACCAAGTTCGTATGCGCGGTCGGGACGTCGCCCGGCGACGTGTTGGACAGCGTGGTGCTGCCGACTTCGAGTCCCGAGTCGACGCTGGCAGCCTGCGTCGACTTCTTCAGCGCGGCCGAGCGCAAGCTCGGAGCTATCGATGCGTTCGGCTTCGCCTGTTTCGGCCCGATCGATCTGCGCAGGCATGGGCCCACTCACGGCCAGATGCTGGCCACGCCCAAGCCGGGCTGGTCACGTGTGCAGTTGCTTGCTTCGCTGCGCTCGAAATTCAATGTGCCGATCGCGCTCGATACCGATGTTGCGGCGGCCGCACTGGCCGAGTGGCGCCTGGGAGCCGGGCAGGGACTGGGCTGCATCGCGTATGTCACGGTGGGCACCGGTATCGGTGGCGGCGTTGCGCCTAACGAGCTTGCAGGCCGATGTCTGCTGCATCCGGAGATGGGACACATTCTGGTGCGGCGTGATCCACGCGACACAGACTTCCCGGGAGTCTGTCCGTTTCATGGCGATTGCCTCGAAGGTCTGGCGAGCGGACCGGCAATTCAGGCTCGCTGGCGAGGTCAGCTCGACTCGTTGCCACCCCATCACGAGGCGTGGTCCATCATCGGCGGATATCTGGGACAGTTGGCGGCGACGATCGCGCTGCTGGTCTCGGTGCAGCGTGTGATCTTTGGTGGCGGAGTAATGGCCAATGGCCTGCTGCTGCCTCACATCCGCAACGCCGCTGCCAATGTTCTTCAAGGGTATCTGGAGCCGCTCAGTCAGCCCGGCGCACTCGACGACTACATCCGTACTCCTCAATTGGGCACTCGAGCCGGTATCAGCGGCGCGTTCTTGCTGGCCGAGCAGGCCGCAGCCGGTTCGACCGGCCGTTGCAGTTAAAGGCCGTACGTCCAGCTCGCACTCTTGAATCCACGCCTGGCGTCTTCGAAATAGTCATTGTCAGTGGGCCGTTGATACATCGTGCCGAACGCGATCTGCGCCTGCGTGGCGAGTAAAGTGTGAGCTGTGTCACTCGGCGCCTGCAGTGATGTCATGCTACGCGTGACGGATTCTACGATCCCAGCCTAACTGCTCAGCATCTGTCTGAGAGAAACAACTATAACGCGTGAGCGGCAGCACAGTCCGCGCTGTTCTCTGCGGGTGATGTCTCATGGCGTCGCTCGGTGTTCGCCCTGGAGACATTCAGGGATTGTCCGCGCTTTATCCCAAGTGCTTTCCGGCCGATACGCAACCGAGAAGCCGAAGGATGCAAGCATGGATCTGAAACAGTCACCGACAGCGACGAACGACGCCATGCGCCTGCATGGAGAGATGACCATCTATCGCGCCAGCGAAGTGGCTCAGACATTGCTCGCCGCCGTCGCCGCTCATGAAGGAGATGTGATTCTCGACTTGTCTGCGGTAACCGAGTTCGACACCGCCGGGCTGCAACTGGTGTTGATGGCGCGGCGCCTCGCCGGAAGCAATGGTCGCCGCCTGGATGTGGTGCAGCCGAGCGAATGCGTGGCCGAAGTGCTCGGCCTGTGCAATGTCTCGCTAACCAACGATTCGCAACAGCAGGCTGCGTCATGACCACCGATTCAGCTCTGCCGACTTTCGTGGCGGAAAGCCGCGAGTTGTTGCGCCAGATGGAAGCGGCCTTGCTCGAGTGCGAGCAGGGTGACGCCGATGTCGAGGCCGTCAACGCGATCTTCCGCGCGGCCCACACCATCAAAGGTTCTTCCGGCCTGTTCGGACTGGATCACATCGTCGCTTTCACTCACGTGGTCGAAAGCGTGCTCGATCGTGTGCGCGCCAATACCCTGCAGATGGACAAGGAGCTCGCAGCCATCCTGCTCGAGTGCCGAGATCACATGGAGCAGCTGGTGGATGCCGTCGCTGCCGGCAAGGACCAGGATGCTTCGCTCGCCGCCAATGGCGCGAGACTGTTGCAGAAGTTGAATGGCCGCACTGGCGGCCCGGTGCAGGCGACCGGCTCTACGCAGGCTGTTGCAACTCCCGCGGACTCGGCGGCAGCGATCGCGCGCTGGCAGATTTCCGTGCAGTTCCATACCGAAGTGCTTCGCAACGGTATGGACCCGCTATCGTTCATTCGCTACCTGGGCACGCTCGGCGAGATCGTCGAGTTGCATTTGCTGACCGAGCGCTTGCCCCCGGTCGATGAGTTCGACCCCGAGGCCTGTTACTTGGGCTTCCAGATCGAGCTGGCGAGCAGCGAAACCCAGCAGCGCATCGAAGGCGCGTTCGAGTTCGTGCGTGAGGATTGTACCCTGCAAGTGCAGCCGAAAGCGTCGAATACGAACGATGCTGCGAGCGAGCAGCGCGCGGCGATCGACGTGAAGGACAGCCAGAACGGCAAGAGCACCAAAGACGGCAAGCCGGGCGACAATCGCTCGTTGCGCGTCGACGGTGACAAGCTCGACAGGCTCATCGATCTGATCGGCGAGCTGGTGACGGCAGGTGCCGCCACGACGGTGACTGCGCGCAAGGCCGGTCTGTCCGAGCTCAACGAATCGACGCTGCGCCTGGCGCGTCTCGTCGAAGAAGTGCGAGATCAGGCGCTCAAACTGCGCATGGTGCAGATCGGACCGACGTTCTCGCGCTTTCAGCGCATCGTGCGTGACGTGGCTCGTGAGATCGGCAAGCAAATCCGGCTGGAGATCGGCGGCGCCGAGACCGAGCTGGACAAGACCTTGATCGAGAGCATCACCGATCCATTGACGCACCTGGTGCGCAACGCCGTCGATCACGGCATCGAGACGGCCGAAGTTCGCCGCAGCCGGGGCAAGAACGCCGAAGGCGTGGTGCGGTTGCATGCGTATCACGACTCCGGCTCGGTGGTCATCGAAGTGGCCGACGACGGCGGCGGACTGAGGCGTGAGCGCATCATCGCCAAGGCGATCGAGCGCGGCCTGATCACCGATGGCAGCGCGCTGAGCGACAGCGAAGTCTTCGCGCTCATCTTCGAGCCTGGCTTCTCCACCGCCGAGCAGGTGACGAATCTTTCCGGCCGCGGCGTGGGCATGGACGTGGTCAAGCGCAACGTGAATGCACTGCGCGGCACGGTGGAGCTGGACAGCGAGGAGGGCGTGGGCACGACCGTGCGCATTCGCCTGCCGCTGACGCTTGCCATCATCGACGGCTTCCTGGTCGGCGTCGGCGGATCCTCGTTCGTCATTCCGCTCGAGCTGGTCGAGGAATGCGTCGAGATCGGCGAGGAGCATCGCTCGACCGACAACGATCAACGCTATATCAACCTGCGCGGCACGGTACTGCCGTTCATTCGCCTGCGCGAGATGTTTTCTGTGCAATCGTCCATTTCGCGGCGCGAGAGCATCGTCGTGATCCGTTGCGCCGGAAAGCGCTGCGGCATCGTCGTCGATGAGCTGCTCGGCGAGCTGCAGACGGTGATCAAACCCTTGTCACGGCTGTTCAGCCGCATCCGGGGTATCGGTGGATCGACCATTCTCGGCACTGGCCAGTTGGCGCTGATTCTGGACGTTCCCAGTTTGCTGGAAATTTGTTTGAACTCGCGCCAGGCCCAGCCAACCGCACGCCGCGCGCTCGTCGATTAACTGCCTTTCAAGGGGGGCTCATGTTCAAGAATCTTAAGATTGGTGTCCGGCTGGCTTTGAGCTTCGGGCTCATCCTGCTGCTGCTCGGCGCCGTGACTTATGTAGGAACCGACGGCTTTCAGCTGATGAAGGCCAGCGTGGACGACATTGTCGACAATCGTATTCCAAAGCTGGAGATCGCGGCCGAAATGAAACTGAATGCGCAGAGGCTTGCGCTGGTGGCCCGTGATCAAGCGCTTGCCACCGATGCCAAGGCATTCGACAAAGCCCTGCAGCAGATGCAGGCCGCACGCGAGCGCAACGATGAGATCCTGGACATCATGGGCAAGAGCGCCGATACCGAGCGCGCCAAGGAAGTCGTGGCGAACATTCACAAGGCGCGCGCAGAGTACAGAAAGGCGCAGAACACGCTGATCGAGTTGTTGCAGGCTGGCAAGAAGGCTGAAGCCGTGAAATGGCTGCAAACCGAGCAGAGTGAAGCTGGCGAAGGCATGGTTGCCGCCGCCGATGCCTACTTCGACTATCAGAAGGAGTCCGTCGCCGAGGGTGGCCGACGGGCGGACGAGACCTATGCCCAAGCTCGCAAGATGATGCTGAGCGGAGCCGGCATCGCTGCTCTGCTGGCGTTGATCGCCGGCGCGTGGGTCACCCTCTCGATCACGCGCCCGATCGGACTGGCGGCGTCGGTTGCCAATCGCATGGCTGAAGGCGATCTGACCGCCCGCGTCACTGCGGACTCGCGCGACGAGGCCGGCATGCTGCTGCAAGCGATCGGCACGATGACCGAGCGGCTTTCGCAGGTGGTGGGCGAAGTACGCTCGTCGGCGGATACGCTGACCAGCGCATCGGAAGAAATGTCGGCCACCGCGCAATCGCTGTCTCAGGCGTCGACCCAGCAGGCATCGAGCGTCGAGGAAACGTCCGCTTCCGTCGAGCAGATGACGGCGTCCATCGGCCAGAACACCGACAACGCCAAGATCACCGATCAGATGGCGAGCAAGGCCGCGGCCGAAGCCGCCGAAGGCGGTCAGGCCGTGCGCCAGACGGTCGAGGCGATGAAGCAGATCGCGCAGAAGATTTCGATCATCGACGACATCGCGTATCAGACCAATCTGCTGGCACTGAACGCCGCTATCGAAGCGGCTCGCGCCGGGGAGCACGGCAAGGGCTTCGCGGTGGTCGCGGCTGAAGTTCGCAAGCTCGCCGAGCGCTCGCAGGTGGCGGCACAGGAGATCGGCGAAGTGGCCGGTTCGTCGGTGGAGCTGGCGGAGCGCGCCGGCAAGCTGCTCGACGAGATGGTGCCCGCCATTCGCAAGACTTCCGAGCTGGTGCAGGAAATCACCGCGGCCAGCCAGGAACAGTCCTCGGGCGTGGGCCAGATCAACACCGCGATGACCCAGCTGTCGCAGTTGACGCAGCAGAATGCGTCCTCGAGTGAAGAGCTGGCGGCGACCGCCGAGGAAACCAGCAGCCAGGCGCAACAGCTGCAGGCCGCGATCTCCTTCTTCAAGATCGAAGGCGCGAACTCGTCAGCGAAGCCGGCCGCCAAGGCCGCGACTCGCACCAGCCGCGCATCGTCCAACTGGGCGCCCAAGTCGCAGCCGGCCATCCCGGTCGTGCCCATGGCCGCGCACGCTTACGGTAGTGAGCTGGGCAACGGTCATGGCAACGGTCATGGCAATGCTCAGGGCAATGGCCTGGGCAACGGCAAGGCGAACGGCAATGGCCACGATCACAGCGTGCCGCTCGAGCAGTTCGTGCGCTTCTAGGAGTCGACAATGACCACTGCAACCGCTGTTCTCGCCGAGCAGGACATCGAGCGCCGGCACGACCAGAATCAGTATCTGACGTTCGTGCTCGGCCGCGAGACCTTCGCTCTGGGCATTCTGTCGATCAAGGAGATCCTGGAGTACTCGGCGCCCACCGAGATTCCCATGATGCCGGCGTTCATTCGCGGCGTGGTGAATCTGCGCGGCGCCGCCGTCCCGGTGGTCGATCTGTGTGCGCGCTTCGGACGGCAGAGCACGCCGGTGACGAAGAAGACCTGCGTCGTGATCATCGAGACGCGCGTCGGCGAAGAAAGCCACGTCATCGGCGTGGTGGTCGATGCAGTCAACGAAGTGCTGGAGATCCCGCACAGTGACATCGAGCCCGCGCCGAGCTTCGGTGCCTCGATTCGCGCCGATTTCATTCAAGGCATGGGCAAGGTGCGCGGCAAGTTCGTGATCATTCTCGATGTGGATCGCGTGCTGTGCATCGAAGAGATGGAGATGCTGACGCAGGCGTCCGCGGACAGTGGCGTCGTGCAGTCGGCTGCGTAACACGGCAATGGATAGAGTAGTCAGACTATTCTCGCGCGCGCGCGCGGCGCCCGAGGTCAAAGCGGAGAGCAACGTAGGCGAGGCCGTGTGCATGCAGGCGCTGCCGATCTGGTGCAAACAGATCGAGACCGCGCGCGTGCAGACGGAGGAAGCCATCGTTGCTCTCAGTGCCCGCTTCGCCGCCATCGTCGGCCGGCTCGACCTGGCGTTGGACGCTTCTCAGCACAATGGCGGCGCCGGTCTGTCGCAAGCGCTGGAGGAGGGCAGATCCGAGCTGGCACGCGTGATGGAGGCACTGAACGAGATTCACCGCAGCCGCTCGACCCTGGCCGAACAGATCCGCTCGCTCGCTGCGCACAGCTCGGAGCTTGCCAAGATGGCGAGCGAGGTCGAGATGATCGCCTTCCAGACCAACATGCTGGCGCTCAACGCGGCGATCGAAGCGGCGCACGTCGGCGATGCCGGTCGAGGTTTCGCCGTGGTTGCACACGAGGTGCGCAATCTCGCCAATGCATCTCGCGACACTGGCAAAGGCATCACGCAGAAGATCGCGCTGGTGAATCAATCGCTGGCACAGATCATCGACACGAACGAGACGGTATCCGTGCGCGAAGGTGAAGCCCTGCGCGACTCGGGCAATCGCATTCAAGGCGTGCTGGTGCAGTTCAGCGAGCTGAGTGAAGGGCTCGCGCGCTCCAGCGAGGACTTGCGCCGCGAAGGCAGCGTCATCAAGGACGAGATCACCGAGTCGATGGTACAGCTGCAGTTCCAGGACCGAGTAGGACAGATCATGGCGCAGGTCGTCGGCAGCATGCGCGATCTCGACGAGAGCGCACGCGCCGTGAGCAACGGCGAGCAATCGGGCATCGATGCCGTCGCGTACATGTCGCAGATGGCCAGTACGTATACCACCGAAGAACAGCGCCGCAATCACCAGGAGAGCGCCCATCCACAAGAGACGACCAGCGAGCCGCCGGCGACGCTCAAGGTACAGGGCGGGTCCGACATTGAATACTTTTGAGTGGGGTAAAGGTAAATGTCCAAGCGAATCCTGATCGTCGACGACTCCGCCTCGGTGCGGCAGGTCTCGAACATGGCGCTGACGCGCGCCGGTTATGAAGTCATCGAAGCCGTTGACGGGCAGGACGCGCTCGGCAAGCTCGCTGGCAAGATCAACCTGATCATCAGCGACGTGAACATGCCGCGCATGGACGGCATCTCGTTCCTCAAAGCCGTCAAAGCGCATCCGAACTACAAGTTCACGCCGGTGATCATGCTGACCACCGAAGCCGGTGAGGACAAGAAGAACGAGGGCCGCGCCGCCGGCGCCAAGGCCTGGATCGTCAAGCCGTTCCAGCCGCAAACCATGTTGGATGCCGTCGCCAAGCTCTGCCTGGCATAGCCGTTCGCTGTGCTGAGGCACGCGCCGACTCCCGCACGATGTCTCAACGATGACGACCAGTATCACTGACAAGGAATTCGCGCTCTTCCAGCGTTTCATCTTCGACGCCGCCGGCATCACGCTGTCCGAATCGAAGAAGGCGCTGGTGAGCAGCCGGCTCTCGAAGCGTCTCGATGAACGCAGGCTGAGCTCGTTCGCCGATTACTTCAAGGTGCTCTCCAGCGGCCAGGACGCGCAGGAGGTGCAGGTCGCCATCGACCTGCTCACCACCAACGAGACGTATTTCTTTCGCGAGTCGAAACATTTCGAGCTGCTGCGCGAGCAGGCGGAACAGGCACGCGGCCGAAGCACGCCTTTCAAGGTGTGGAGCGCGGCATGCTCGACGGGAGAAGAGACGTACAGCATCGCGATGGTATTGGCGGCGACTTTGCAGTACGCACCCTTCGAAGTGCTCGGCTCCGATATCAGTTCGCGCGTGCTCGACAGAGCGCGCACAGGCCATTATCCGGTCTCTCGGGCGACGCACATTCCGCGCGCTTACCTGCAACAGTTCTGCCTGCGCGGCACGCAGGATCAGGAAGGCACCATCCTGGTCGACCGACCGTTGCGTGAGCGTGTGCGCTTCATGCTCATCAATCTGAACACGACCTTGCCCAGGATCGGACCGTTCGACGTAATCTTCCTGCGCAACGTGATGATCTATTTCAGCGCCGATACCAAGCGGCAGGTGGCCGAGCGTGCGTTGTCCGTGCTCAAGCCCGGCGGCTACCTGCTGATCGGCCATGCGGAAACGCTGAACGAGCTCAATGTGAATGCCATCGCGGTGGCACCCTCGATCTATCGTAAACCCGGATGAGCGAGCGCGGCCTGCAACCCAAGTCCCTGCAACGCGTGCAGGTGATGATCGTCGATGACTCGGCGGTGGTGCGCCAGGCGCTGACTGAAGTGCTGAATGCCGATCCGGGCATCGAAGTGCTGTGTGCGGTGGCCGATCCGTTGCTGGCGATGGAACGCATGAAGGTGCGTTGGCCGCAGGTCATCGTGCTCGATGTGGAAATGCCGCGCATGGACGGGCTGACCTTCCTGCGCAAGATCATGAGCGAGCGGCCGACGCCGGTGGTGATCTGCTCGACGCTGACGGAAGCGGGTGCGGCGACGACGCTGGAAGCCCTCGCAGCCGGTGCGGTCAGCATCGTCACCAAGCCCAAGCTCGGACTGCGACGTTTCATCGAGGATGCCTCGGCCGACCTGGCGACGGCGGTGAAGGCTGCCTCTCATGCCAATGTGAGCAGGCTCAAGCCTGCTGCGCGTCCCGAGCCGGCTCCGTCAGTACCACCCAAGCTCACTGCCGACGCGATCCTCTCGCCGAGCGGGTCCAGAGCCATGCAACAGACCACCGAGCGCATCATTGCGATCGGCACGTCGACGGGCGGCACGCAGGCGCTGGAGCAAGTGTTGACGCGCTTGCCGCGTGTGAGCCCGGGCATTGCCGTTGTTCAGCACATGCCGGAGAAGTTCACCGCGGCGTTCGCCAGCCGCTTGAACAGTATGTGCGAGATTGAAGTTCGCGAGGCTAAGCACGGTGACCGGTTGTTGCCGGGCCAGGCCCTGATCGCGCCCGGCGGCAAGCACATGATGCTCAAGCGCAGCGGCGCCTACTACTACATGGAAGTGGTCGATGGACCGCTGGTGAATCGTCATCGTCCGTCGGTGGATGTGTTGTTCCGTTCGACGGCAAAGTGTGCCGGCCCCAATGCGCTGGGCATCATCATGACGGGCATGGGCGATGACGGTGCGCGCGGCTTGAAGGAAATGCGGGATACCGGCGCCAGCACGATCGCGCAGGACGAGGCGAGCTGCGTGGTGTTCGGCATGCCGAAGGAAGCGATTCGGATGGGCGGCGTGCAACGAGTGCAATCGCTGCAGGATCTGCCTCGGTGCATGCTGGAGTTCGGTGCCGGCAAGCGCATGGAGGGGAAATGACCATGACGGCCGCTCTCTCGCTCTCTAGCCTGTGACGATCGAATCGTTGCTCGATGACGGCCGGTGCCCGGCGACGAGCTCATCGGCTGGATGAAACAGCATCGAGTGCAATCGGCACAGCTGCGCACGTAGTTTGAGCTACACTGGTCGCCGCGGATCTACGAGTCAGCGGCATGTTCAGCGCGCATCCACTACAGCGTCGGCAGTTTCTTCAGGCAATGATGGCGGCCGCCATGCCGCTCGGCCTGGCCGCGTGCGCGGGTGGCGATGACTCGAATGAGTTGGTCGTTGGCGGCTTGCCGGTCACTTGCAACCTGACGCTGCCCGTTGCGTGTGTGGCTCGAAGCAAGGCACAGGCCGCAGGGGCGCAGGGGCTGGCCTTCCGATACAGCAAATATAGCGGCTGGCCGGAGATCAAAGAGTCCTTGATGGCCGGTCGTATCCAGGCGGCCTACATGCTCGCGCCGCTGGTGATGGACCTGGCGGACAACAAGATCCCGGTGAAGATCGTCTCGCTCGGGCATCGCTCCGGCGCGGTGATCATGGTGCGCACCGACTCGGCGTACCAGAACTTTCGTCAATTGAGCGGCAAGCGCATCGCCATCCCGAGCCGTTTCGCCGTGGATTTCCTGTTCCTGCGCAAGATGCTGGCGCAGGAGGGCATGACGCCCGACGATATTGTCATCTATGAAATGCCGCCGCCGGACATGCCGGCCGCATTGTATGCAAATGCCGTCGATGCCTATTGCACGGGAGAGCCCTTCGGAGCGTCGGCGCAGAGCGCCGGCTACGCACGGCCCTTACGAATGACCCGTGATGAATGGCGCAACTACATTTGTTGTGTGCTCACGGTGCGCGAGGAGCTGATTCAATCCAATCCAGCGGCGGTGCAGGATCTGGTCAACTACGTGCTGGGCGCGGGGCGCTGGCTGGACGAGCAGCAGATCAACCGCGACAAGGCGGTGCAGATCGCGGCGGGGCGGCAGTATTTCAATCAGGATCCGAACATCATCAAGTTCGTGATGGAGAATCCGACGGACCGCGTTACTTACGGCGATTTGCGCATGATTCGTGAGGAATTCGAGGAGCTGATGCAGCTGTCCATCGAAGCGGGCACCATCAAGCATCCGATCGCCTACCCAACCTATATGGACGAGAGATTCGCCCGGGCCGCCGAGCCGGTGACGATCGACATCTGAGACTGCCATGAAACATCAAGGGACTGTCGCTGGATCGTTGACCGTGGTGATGGCGTTGCTGTCGGCAGTTGCCGCGCTTGCCGGCGATCACGCGACGCTCAAGGCCGGTAGCTTCGAACCGCCGAGGGCGGCGCCCGAGCTGTCTCTGATTGCATCCAACGGCGGGACGCTGTCGCTGGCGGACTATCGTGGCAAGGTGATCCTGCTGGGGTTCGGGTTCACTTCGTGCCCCGAAGTCTGTCCCACGACGCTGGCCGTGCTCGCGCAAGCTCGCAAGCGGCTGGGCGGACAAGGCGAGCAGGTGCAGGTCGTCTATGTCACCGTCGATCCCGAGCGGGACAGCGCGGATCGCATGAAAGCCTATCTCCATGGTTTCGATCCGACATTCGTCGGAGGTACCGGCACGCCCGCGCAACTCGCCGAAGTCCGCAAGAACTATGGCGTCATGGCGGAGCGCAAACCCTTGGGCAACAGCTATACGGTCGGGCACTCTTCATCCGTGTACCTGATCGACCGCGATGGCCTGCTGCGGGCAATGATGCCGTATGGGCGGACGCCCGATGACTACGTGCACGACGTTCGAGCGCTGCTGAACGAATGACCCGGCTCCTGCGTCGAGGGTCATTGACTGCGGCTATCGCCCTGGCTGCCGTCATTGCTTGGGCTGCCCTCGCGCCTGTGCCAACATCCACGACTCGCGAACAACCATTCATCATTCCAGAGGGAACGTGGGCACGCCGGATGTCAGGGGAGCGGGTCGATATCTTGCCGCAGAAGATTCGCCTCACGCTCGGCATCAACGACGTGCTGTTTCTGAAGAACCAGGACACGGTGCCGCAGACCTTCGGGCCCGCGCTCTTGATGCCCGGCCAGAGTTTTCGGCTGCCGTTCGAGCTGGCCTCTGAATATCAGTTCGCTTGCACCGCGCACAGCAGCGGGCAGATGACTATCATCGTCGATCCGTTTCCAGCATCGCCGTGGGGTCGGCTGCGCTGGCGGACGTTGCAGCTGATCGAAGCCTTCGGCAATAAAACACATGAACCCGCGTCGTGACGATTTCGCTCCGGTGAGAGCCGGCGCATGAGCAAACTTCGGCAGTCCCTGCCGGGCATCGCGATCATCATCTTGCTGCTCGCCGCCTGGTGGGTGATCGTGATCGCCACGCGCAGCGTGATCTTTCCGACGCCCTGGCAGGTGGTCACCGGCACGACCGAGCTGATTCGCGACGGTACGCTGTGGATGCACATCGGTGCTTCGCTGGGACGCGTCGCCTCCGGATTCCTGCTGGCGGTAGTGGTTGCCGTGCCGCTGGGTTTGTGGATGGGCTGGACACGCGGTGCCTACGACACGCTGAATCCCTTATTTCAGATCCTGCGGCCGATTTCGCCGATCGCGTGGATTCCCATCGCCATTCTCTGGTTCGGTGTCGGCAACGCTTCGCCGATCTATTTGATCTTCATCTCCTCGGTGTTCCCGATGATCGTGCAGACCGTGGCCGGTGTGCACACCATCGAGAAGCGTTACCTGCGGGCTGCGGAGAATTTCGGCGTGTCGCGTTACACGTTGTTTACTCAGGTCGTGATTCCTGCCGTGTTGCCGCAGATCATCGTCGGCATGCGCATCGGGTTGGGAGTGGCCTGGCTGGTCGTGGTCGCTGCGGAAATGATCGCGCTGCGCTCGGGGCTTGGTTATTTGATCATCGACTCACGCAACGCCGGCAATCGCTATGACCTCGTGATCGCCGGCATGATCATCATCGGTTTGATCGGACTGTTGCTGGATGGGCTGATGCGGTTGCTGGAAGGCTTGAAGATCGTGAGGTGGCGCTATGCTCATTGAAGCGCGAGGGCGCTATGCTCACTAGAACCCTCACCAAAGCCTTGCCCACCAAGATCGAAGTCGCGGGCCTGCGCAAGAGTTTTGCCACCGACAAGGGCGCGCTGACCGTGGTCGACGACGTGAGCCTGCAAGTCGGGGATGGCGAGTTCATTGCCATCGTCGGTCCTTCGGGCTGCGGCAAATCCACGCTCATGCGCATGATCGCCGGCTTCATGCCGCCTGATGTCGGTCGCGTGGTCATCGACGGTGCCATACGCACTCAACCCAGCCCGCAGGGCATCCTCATCTCACAACATGGCTCGGTGTTTCCTTGGCTCACCGTGCAGCAGAACCTCATGTTCGGCCTCAACGGCGCTCAATCGATGAGCGAGAAGATCGCCATCGCAGATCACTACGCCGCCATCGTCGGCCTGAAGGGCTTCGAGAACAGCTATCCCCACGAGCTTTCCGGCGGCATGTTGAAGCGCGTCGAGATCGCTCGCGCGCTGGCTGTGAAGCCCGCCATCCTTTACATGGATGAACCGTTCTCGGCACTCGACGCCCTGATGAGTCTTCGCATGCGCAATGAATTGCTGAAGATCCTCGGCCGGGAGCGGCACACGGTGCTGTTGATCACCCACGACGTGGAGGAGGCGATCCATCTCGCCGACCGCGTGATGGTGCTGTCGCCTCGGCCGACCCGGATTCAGGCCACGTTCGAAGTGAACCTGCCGCACCCTCGCAAACTGACGAGCCCTGAGGTGCAGCAACTGCGCATGGATATCCTGAAGGAGCTCGGCGTGGACAGCGAGGCGTCGTAGGATCGGAGCATCGCGGCAGGCGCCTAGAGCTCGTCGATGCACATGCCGGCGGCAACATCACTTGCCGACGCGGCGAACGACAGCCACGGATAAACCTTCGGCAACTCCACTTCGAAGAAGAAGCGGCATGCGCGCAGCTTGCCGCGGTAATAGGGACGATCGTGCTGGCTGGCGGCATGCAACTTCGCCGCGCAGACGCAGGCCTGATCGAGCCACAGCCACGCGACGATTGAGTGCCCGAAGGCTGACAGGAACGGCGTAGCGTTGGCCAACACGCGCGGCTCATCCGCCAGGTCGAGAAGCACAGACACGGTATCCTCGATCGTCTGCCAGGCACGATCGAGCTCACTGGCATGACCGCTCAGCTCGGGCACGGAGCGTCCGTGCGTAACAGTGCGGCTCACGACCGATCGCAATTCACGCAGCGACTCGCCACGATCCCGCAGCACTTTGCGTCCGAGCAGATCGAGCGCCTGAATGCCGGTAGTGCCTTCATGGATCGGATTCAGGCGGTTGTCGCGGTAGAGCTGCTCGACATCGAAGTCGCGCGTATATCCCGCGCCCCCGTGCACTTGAATCGCCAGGTCGTTGGCAGCCAGCCCATACTCGGACGGCCACGTCTTGACGACCGGTGTGAGCAGTTCGATGCGTCTGGCAAGTTCCCTGCCGGTGTCTGAATCTCCCGCAAGCGACTTCTCGTCCAGTGTTCTGGCGCAATACAACACCAGCGCGAGGGCACCTTCGGCGTATGCCTTTTGAGCCAGCAGCATTCGTTTGACATCCGGATGCTCGATGATCATTACCGGCTGGTCTTGGGAGCGGGCGCCGAGCGGCCGACCTTGAGGACGCTCGCGAGCATACTGCACCGACTGCAAGTAGCCGCGATATCCCAACATGGCCGCGCCGAGACCCACGCCGATGCGTGCCTCGTTCATCATGTGAAACATGCATTGCAGGCCGCTGCCGACTTCTCCAATCAGATAGCCGATCGCGCCTTCGCGTCCGGAAGGCCGGCTGAATCCGCTACCGAAGCTCAACAGGCAATTGGTCGTGCCGCGATAGCCCATCTTGTGATTGAGACCCGAGACCACTACGTCATTGCGCGTACCGTCGGGCAGGATCTTGGGCACGATGAACAGCGAGATGCCGCGGACACCGGCCGCGATCCGGCCGTCCGCGTCCGGTGCCTTGGCGAGCACCAGGTGCACGATGTTCGGTGTGATGTCGTGATCACCGCCAGAGATCCACATCTTGTTGCCGCTGATGCGATAGCGCTTACCGTACTCATCTTCGCCATCCGGCATGGCGCGGCTGCGAATGTCTGCCAACGAGGAACCGGCGTGCGGCTCGGAGAGGCACATCGTTCCGAGAGAGCGCCCGGCGATCTGAGGTTCGGCGAATGTCGCGATCTGCTGTTTGGTGCCGAAGACGGAGATGAGCCTGGCATTGCCCATCGTGAGCATCATGTACGCGGCCGTTGCGACGTTGGCGCTCATCAGGATGGCTGAGGTAGCCGACTGGACGACATGAGGAAGCTGAGTGCCGCCGAGCTCCGGCGCGAAAGCAATTCCGAACAGGCCGGCCTCGGCTGCCGCGTGCACGGCCGCCCGGATTTCCGGAAGCACCCGGACCTCGCCGCCTTCCAGCAGATGTGGCTCGTTCAGATCTGCTGCCCGGTAGTGCGGCAGAAAGCGTTGCGTGGCGATCTGTTCCGCGAGGTCCAGCACGGCAGTGACAGTATCGCTGGAATGACCCTGATAGGGCTCGTGGTCGAACAGGGGGGCCACGTCCAGCCACTCGGCCAACATGAAATCCAGGTCACGGCGATTGATGATGTTCGATGTCATTGATCGGCTCTGCGCACGATGCGAAATTGCAGGAGGCCACTGTGCTTTACAGCGATGTGCAGCACCTGGCCGGTTGAGTCGGTGCTCATATGCGCCTCTTCGTTGGTTTCGACCTTGAATCCGGATGGATAGTGGATGCGGGGAAGGTAGATCTCGGTCGCCGCGGCGACGTTCGCATCGACCTCGATCGATACTTCGCAAATGCCCGTGGCGCCATTGAAGGCGAAGCGCTTCAGGGCACCCTGCGCACAACGTACGTAGGGCCGACAGAATCCGGGCACGGCGCGCCCGCCGGAGTCCGGATCGTCGGCATGCGTGCGCTGGTCCACGGAGTAGATCGACAGATCTTCCTGATTCCAACCGTCGCCGATGCGCTCATCGTTGCGGTTCGAGGCGCAGTAGTTCCATTGAGTCGAGCTCAAGAGCAACTCGTCCAGAGCGTCGTACATCAACGTCAACGCCGTGGTGTGAGGGGCCCACACGCCGTCGTCGCGCCGCCCCGCCGCCCACATGCGATAAGCCTCCGCACCGTTCATGTCATACGGGATGCCAAATTCGCCGATCAGCACGGGCAGATCGCGTGAAGCGTTGCGGCCACGGGCGGCCACGTCCGAAAGCTCGCGCACATAGCGGGCGCGCAGCTCATCCAGGCTGTCCGAGTAACGCTTCTCGCGCCAATCAAACGATCGAACACCATCGAATTGGCGTGCATACAGCAGGACCGCGTCGTACCAATGACATGCATTGACGGTCCCATCCGGAAGGCTCTTCGGAAAGGCGCGTCGGCCCGTGGCTCCATAGGGATCCAGCTCCGCGAAGACCAGCCAATCAGGCTGGAATTCGCGAATCGTGCGCGCCACGGCGCCGAAGAATGGAGCAAACCCATGCTCGGTGACCGACAGATCTTCAGCGCCGCGTCTCTTGAAGAACAAGTCGTCCAGGGGGCGCAGCTGTTTTGCCTCGCGAATGTACGCGCCCGCGCGCTCGAACGGGCATTCGGCTTCGTCGCGCCAGATGCGAATGCCCTCCGGGTTCAAGATTCGCTCGCCTTCGCTCTGCAGCTCGAAAGCCTCGGGGTTCAGGCGCAACCAGTCCACTGCCGTCGGTATCCCGTTTGCTATGGCCAGCGCATCGAGCGGCGAGAGCGCCGGCCCGGGGCGGGCAAAAGCCGAGTCCTCCGCGCTGGGCCCGACGTGACGATATGTGAGGCGATGCTCGAGCCAGCCCACGCCCGGCTCATTGAGCGTATCGAAGCCCAGCACATTGGGAAGCTTGCGAATGCGCCGGGCAATCTGAGTCATGGCCCCGAGCAAATGTCGTTGCAGATAGTGCTGCACGTTGAGGCCATCGATCGTGAAGCTCGGCGTGAGCCGGTTGCCGGCCCAGAAGAGGGTCCACATGATCGCGTTGGCTGGCAGCCGATAGTTGATGCCCCAGCTCATGGGCGGGTACGACGGCTGGCGCGGATTGGGATCGCCGTAGTCGAATGCGTGTTGCATCACGTGCGCCGCGCCGGCGCGAGCGAAGCGCGTGAAGTCCAAGCCCACCACTTCGAAGGTCCAGCCTGGCGCGCCATCGCCGCCCGACATGCGAGCCCAGACGTCCTGATGGAAATCCACGATCACATACAGGCCGTACTTGCCGGCCAGCTCGCATAGCTGGGTGAAGTAATCGAGATAGGCGGCATCGTACAAACCCGGACCGGTGTGCTCCACCGCTTCCCACGTGGTCAGCAAGCGCACACAGTTGAAGCCCCAATGCCGCAGCCGGCCGAAGTGCTCGGATGCTTCGCTCAGTGGAAATGGCCGGCCGACGAACGACACCGTGCGGTGGTCGGAGAAGTCGCCGGGCAGATGCGTGCCGCCGTTCGGATACGGCACCTTGCTGTCGCCGCCGAGATTCACGCCGCGCAGGATGATGTGACGGCCGTGCCGATCTCTGAAACGATTGCCGTCGATCTGCAACTGCGAAATCATGAATGGCCTGTGGAATGGAATGTTCGAAACCGAGGCACGAGTCCACGGACCGGCTCGCATGCGAGCCGGTCCGGACGGTGGCTGCTCGGGCGGGCTGTGCTACTTCGGCGCGGTCGCTATGTAGTCCAGTCGTTGCCGATGCAAGTTGACGCGTGTCGTCGCGCCACCGGTGCGATCAAATTCCAGAAGCGCGTCGTCCGCGGCGGTGTAGGGTGGCCACGCAGGCAGGCCGGACCCGTTCGGATCGCCGGACTTGGCGAAGTTCACCCAGTACTGACGAATGAGACTGGACATCTCGTTGTCCGCGGGCGCCATCTTGTATTGAGTACGGTCCCAGGTGCCGAAGACGTACGGTACGTCCGTGGCATGCGGTGCGCCTTTCAGCAAGGCCCGATAGCCTTCGGCTACGTATGAGAAGCGATACAAATAGGTCGGCTGCCCGGAGCGAACGGTTTGCCGCGCCAGATAGCGTGCCGGCTCGACGAACGTCCAGTCGGAGCCGGCCAGAGTGGCGATGCCGACGCGGTCTTCATCCGGCTCATCGCCGTAATGTTCCAGAATGTTCGGCAGCACCGCCTGCAACAGTCCGATGTTCTTTTCCGCCTGCGGCAGCGACATCTTGATCGCCTCGGCCTCGCGATTGGTGGTGCCGATCAGATAGGGAATTTTTTGTTGCTCGCCCTGCGTGAAGGCTTCGACCATGTCCTTCGGCAGAATCACGCCGTCCAGCATCGGGCCGGAATAGCGATCGTGCTCGAGCGACATCATGTTCAGGCCATCGACCAGTCTCTCGGCGGGCAGGGCGCGCAGCGAGGCTGCGTCGTTGGCTCCCACGCTTTTCGCAAAGGCGATGCCGCGAGCTTGTGCCGATGGCGTGCCGTCAGCCAGCGGCTCGCTCACTTTCGCATAACGGTCCCGCCCGCCGCCGGATTGCACGATGGCGCGATGAAACAAGCCCTTTGCCGCAGGCGAGGTCATGAGCATGTTCACTGAAGCGCCGCCCGCCGATTCTCCAAAGACGGTCACCTGCGCTGGATCGCCACCGAAGGCAGCGATGTTGGCCTGAATCCAGCGCAGGGCGGCGATCTGGTCCATGAAGCCATAGTTGCCGATGGGCTCGTCGGGCACGGCAGGAGTGAGTGCGGGATGGGCGAAGAATCCGAATCGGCCGAGCCTGTAATTGAACGTGACGACCACCACGCCGAGCTGTGCCAGGTTCGTGCCGTCGTACAGCTCGCGCGACGCCGAGCCGCCGACGAAAGCTCCACCGTGAATCCAGACCAGCACTGGCTGCTTGCTCTTGCCAAGCGCCGTGCTCCAGACGTTCAAAGTGAGACAGTCCTCGCTCATGGGCTCCGAAGCGGGGGCGAGATCACCGGGCATGGGCTCCTGCATGCACTCTGGAGCCCAGCGGTCCGCAGGCCGCACGCCTTTCCATCGCGGCACCGGTTGCGGCGCGCGCCAGCGCAATTCTTTCAGTGGGGGGGCGGCGTATGGAATGCCTTTGAACACCGCGGTGCCATCCTGAATCGCGCCGCGCACTTTGCCGCTGTCCAGGGCAACGACCGGCGCTTGTGCAAGCGCCGGTCCTGCCGTCATCACCAGCAGCATCACCACGCGTCTCAGCGCGGCATACATTCCGTTGCAGAGGGAACGCATTCTGAATGCCTCGGGCCGTGACGCGTGATGTGGGCTCATTGAATGTTGCTGTCCGTGTACTGCCACAAGCTGGTGTTGGTGAACAACTCGCCACCGGGCTTGACGAAGATGGAGCGAGCCGTCATGTCACCCTTGAGCTGCCACATCAGCCAGGCAGTGGGATAGCCAAGATAGCGATACACGCCGTTTCTGCAGTAGGCATTGACTTGTTGGCACTGCGGCTTGCCCTGGATGTCGTTGTGCCCGGGCGACAGCGCCGAGGTTGGGTCCTTGGCGGTCGCCTTCGCCTTGGTCACGCCGGCGGGAACGGCGTTGTAATAGGCGGCGATCGAGTTCAATCCCAGCGAGGGATTGGAGTCCGTCGGCGAGGTCGACGGCGAGATGCCGGTGTCGTTCGCGCCGGTCAACAGCAATATGGAAGATCCGGCCGGCAGCGTGGCGGTGGTGCAAGCCGGCGAGCAACCGAGGTTCTGCGCGGGCAGGGCGACCGAAACCGCAGTCTTGATCTTCTTTCCGTCGGGACGCGTGTCGCCGCCCGCGACGAGTTGCGACCACAGCAGCGCGCCGATGGCGCCCATCGCCCCCTGCGAATGGCCGAATGCACCGACGTTGTTGGTGTCTACCTTCTGATAGTAGCGGCTGGAGACGTTGTCGTTGGCATCGAGCAGATATTGCGCGGCCATCCAGGTCGATTCGCCCACCCCGGTGTTCTTGTGGTTCACCGCGATGACGAAGAAGCCCCAGCCGGCGAGATGTCTCAGGAGGTAATCGTACTGGTCCGGCAGTGCATCGGTGCCATTGGCCCATGTCACCACCGGATAGCGCACGCCGCTGGCGAGCTCCGGATAGTACAGCGTGCAGGAATATGTCGTCGTGCCTCCCTTCGGATTGAGATTGGCGTCGCGATTGGGTACCACGGCGCAGTCGTCTATGATCTTCTTGATGATGTCGTTCGCGGGAATGCTATGCGCGTAGTACGTCGCTTCGAGCGTTCCACTCGGGGGCGCGGTCGTGGCACTCGATTGCACGGCTATCAGGCTGCACGCGGCGACGCCGGTCGCCGTCAGCCACTTCTGTTTCGTCCAACTCTGTATCGACCAACTCCGTATCGACATGATGTATCCCCTCCGTTGTGCTCACCGATCTGCTGCATCCGATCGTCCATGCGAACGATCGGATGCCGTGTTCGTGGCTACGCCACGTTTCTTAGAAGCGGTAGTCGAGTGCGAGACCGATGCGGCGGAACGAGTCGCGGCTCAGGTATTGCGAGTGCGCTCCGGCGGCACCGAGAAAGCTTGCAATCGGAGTGACGAACACCGATGAGGGAATCCGCTCGTCGAGAAGATTCCGGCCAAACAGCGCGACGCTCCAGTTTCCGTCCTGCGAGCGCAAGCCGATGCGCGCGCCGAGCATCCAATAGCTCTCATAGTTGTTGCCCGGATCCAGCACGGCCGTATACGTGACGGAATCGGACCAGACGGCATCCGCCTGGATGAAGCCCTGGAGTCCACCGAGGGGCTTCTGATACTCGGCATAGCTCACGAATTTCCACTCCGGCGAACCGAGGATCCGCTTGCCCGACACATCCGCGACCCGCGCCGTCGTGGTGCCCCGCGTAACGGTCAGGCAGCCCTGCTCGGCCGTTTGCGTCGGCCCACAACCGAAGAAGGTCCCGTCGGCGAACTCACCGTGGTTGTAGTTCAGTCCGGTGGAGATGAAGAAGTCCGGGGTCAACCGGCCGAACGCGCTGGCCGAGACGCCATAGACTTCGATCGACTCGGCATTGCCGAAATACGAGCGCGCCGTGTTCGAATCGAACAACTGGACCTGATAGTCCTGGATGTCCTGGTAGTACGCGGTCACCGCCAGTTGCATGCGACGATTGAAGGCGGCGAACTTGGCACCGATCTCGTAGTTGTAGGGAATCTCGGAGTCCACGACGAGCGGCACCGTCGGATCCGGCGCCTGGTCGTTGATGGCCGGGCCCTTGTAGCCGCGCGTGACCGACGCGTACGCCATCGCGTCGTCGTTCGGGATGTACTGGATGCCGAGCTTGCCGGAAATGTCGTCTTCCTCCGTCGAGGCGACGATCGGTTGCAGATCCGCGAAGGCGGCGATCGAGCCGGGCGTGACGAACTTGCGGGTGTTCGCTGCAACCTCGTCGTGGGTGTAGCGCACGCCGACGATGCCGGCAAAGCGCTCGGTCAAATGAATGGTGGCTTGAGAGAAGGCAGCGACGCTGCGCGACGAACCCGTCAGCTCGAAGCTATTGCCCACGGTCAATCCGTTGTTGATCAAGTCGGGCGTGTTGAACGTGCCTGCCTGGTCGCCCGCCGCTTTCTGGTCCAAGTCGAAGTAGTACAGACCCGCGACGTACTCGATCTTGTCGCCGGCCGGGGAGGTCAGGCGCAGCTCCTGGGAAAACGAATCGATGGTTTGCCGGGCCGCGTTCACGTTGTAGATGTTGAAGATGGCCACGCTGTCGGTGTCGAACTGGTTGTTGAACTCGTTACGACGGCCTGCCGTGATGGAGGAGAGCACCAGCCCATTGTCGAACTGGTAGTCGACCTGCGCCGAGCCGCCGTAGTTGGTGAAGTCCACCGTCGAGGGAGCATCCAGACAGGTCCGATTGTTTTCGCGGCCCGGGCGCACGCCGCAAGCCGCTAGCGCGTTGGCCAGGAAAGAACCGGCCGGCGCGTTGACGGTGGACCAACTGTAGCCGCTGCCGTCGACGCGGTTGTAGTCGGCGATCAAATTGACCTTGAACCGGTCGTCGGGAGCGTAGAGATATCGCAGTCTGCCGCCGGATGAACGATTGTCGTTCCACTCGTCCGTGAACTCGTTGCGATAGATGCGGCCATAGTCGAGCACATACCCGCTGGCGCGCACCGCCGAAGCCAGGCCGACTGGCACGTTCACCACGGCTTGCGCGACACCCGAGTTGCGTTCGTCGTAGTCGAGATGAACCTTGGCCGCGAATCCACTCGGGTCCGGCGCATTGGTGACGATATTGATCGCGCCCGCGGCGGCATTCTTGCCGAACAACGTTCCCTGCGGACCTTCGAGTACTTCCACCCGCGCAACGTCGAACAACGTAGCCGGATCCTGAGGGTTTGCTCCGCCCGAGAGTGCGACATTGTCGAGGATCATGGCCACATCGCCCTCGGCGCTGCGCGCGTAAGACTGCGTCCCGATGCCACGGATCTGCAGCGCTCCGCCATTGCCGGGATGGCTGGTGAATGCAGGCGATACAATCGCCAGCTGCGAAATGTCGTTGATGTTCTGTTGCGTGAGCTGTTCTTCACTTACCACGGTGATGGCGATAGGCACGTCCTTCAAAATCTCCTCACGCAACTGCGCGGTAACGACGATTTCCTCGAGCACCGTGTCGTCGCTGCTGAAGTCCGCGGCTTGAGCAACGGTTATCGAGAGCGCCGCAGGCAAGCTGCACAGACCCCGGGTCATCCAGTGAGCCGGTTTGTTACGCATGGGTAGTCCCCCCTGTTGGTTGTTGCACTTGATTATCCATATGGATAACCAACAGGATGTCACTATGCTGCCCGCTTGGCAACTACGGGTGCAGCAAAAATAGTGTGAACCAGTTCAGGTGCCGGTTGATATTATCCAGGTGGGTAATCAGAATGAGGCTCGGGGTAAGCGGCGAGCCGGCCGGCAGCGGTCAGCAACAGGCCGCGTGCGATAGTTGCCGTTGCGCAGGACGCAACGGCGTGTGCTGAGTGGGAGGAGCGGTTGAAGTGGGACTCAGGAGCGGAGGAAGAGCTGGATCACGGTTTGCGCGTGATGCTCGACTTCCTCGGGCGAGAAGACATCGCGGCCCGCCAGTGCCCGAACTTCCGGGGCCAGCAGGAAATAGGTCTGACAGCTGCCAGCCAGACAGAAGGTGAGGGAGATCGGATCGAGATCGGGCAGCTGGCCCTGCTCGCGCAACCGCTTCATCGGCGCGTACATCACCATGTGTCGTGCGCGGATGAATCGTTTGGCCGCCCATTCGAGCTGCGGTCCCGCCATCGCGGACTGTTGAATCATGATGCGGGCGTGCTCGGGGTGAGCGGCGCAGTAATGCACATAGCGGCGCACATACGTTTCGAACAGCGTGCGATCGTCCATGCCGCTGGCGATTTCGGCGTCGACGTTGACCGCGGCATCGAGCCGCTCGAACAGGAACGTGATGGCTTCCTGCCAGAGCTCCTCTTTGCTGCCATAGATGTGACGGATCATTCCATGATTGACGCCTGCCTGAGCGGCGATCTTGCGGACCGAAGCGCCTTCGAAACCATCCCTCGCAAAGTGTTCCAGGGCGCTTTCGAGGATGGCGGCGCGCGTGTTCTCCAGCCGCTCGCTTCTCGGAATGACTTCTTCGGCCGAGCCCGACTTGCGAGCTCGGACGGCTCTGTGACGTGTCACGGACATGGGGTAAGCATAAACCACATGACGTGCCGCGCGGTCGGAATTTCGTTGCCTCGGCCGCGGCGGTCCATCGACTGAGTTTTTTCTACACCTTCGGATTCCATAGGGTTGCTCGAATGTCGATCAATGCAGCTTCCAGCCAGGACTTCGGCGTAATCGCCGATCTCATCCGCGTACATGCCCGGCGCAGCCCGACGCATCCGGCGCTGATTCTGGACGAAGTGGTCCTGTCATACCAGGAGCTCGACGAGCTGATGGATCGCGTTGCTGCGTCGCTGCAGCGAGCGGGGCTGGGGTCGGGCCACGCAGCAGGGATCTGCGCATCGACCAGTCTGGAGTACGTGGCGGCGTTGCTCGGAGCCTTGCGTGCAGGCTGCCTCGTTGCCCCGCTTGCTGTCTCCGCGGCGCCGGAAAGCCTTGCGGCGATGATTCGGGACTGCGGAGCCCGAGCATTGTTTCTCGATGAGGCTGCCAGCGCGCTGCTGCAGGAGCAGGAGCTTCCAGAGGGAATCACGCGGGTCGCTCTGGAGGGCATGGTGCCGGGCGCCGCTTCGTTCGAGGCGTGGATCGGCCCGCCAGGGGCCAGGCCCCGGCCGGTCGAAATCACCGCGCAGACGCCTTTCAACGTGATCTATTCATCGGGGACCACGGGATCGCCGAAAGGCATCGTCCAGTCGCACGGCATGCGCTGGCAGCAGGTCCGATCGATGGATCAGCTCGGCTTCGATCCAACGGCGGTCGTGATGTGCGCCACGCCGCTCTACTCGAATACCACCCTGGTCAATCTGTTTCCCGCGCTGGGCTGGGGCGGTACCGCAGTGCTGATGCGGAAGTTCGATGCCGTGCGATTCCTCGAGTTGGCGCAACGCTGGCGCGCGACGCACACGATGCTGGTACCGGTGCAATACCAACGCATCATGGCGTTGCCGCAGTTCGATCGCTATGACTTGAGCAGCTTCAGATTGAAGTTCTGTACCAGTGCTCCGTTTCGGGCCGAGTCGAAGCGTGATGTGCTTGCGCGCTGGCCGGGCGGGTTGATCGAGTATTACGGAATGACCGAGGGCGGTGGCACTTGCATGCTGCTCGCGCATGAATTCCCCCACAAGCTGCACACGGTAGGGCAGCCGGCGCCCGGACACGAGATCCGCATCATCGATGAGGATGGACGCGAGTTGCCTCAGGGCGAGATCGGAGAAGTCGTGGGTCGATCGCCGGCGATGATGAGCGGCTATCTGCATCAGCCAGAGCAGACGCGAGAAATCGAATGGTATGACCGGGAGGGACGGCGCTTCATACGAACGGGTGACATCGGACGCTTCGACGAGGACGGTTTCCTGTCACTGCTGGATCGGCGCAAGGACGTGATCATCTCGGGCGGCTTCAATGTGTATCCAAGCGATCTGGAGTCGGTGCTGCTGAAGCATGACGGGGTTCGTGAAGCCGCGGTCGTCGGCGTTGCTTCGGCCCAATGGGGCGAGACGCCGGTGGCGTTCGTGGTGGTTGATGCCGATCGCGCGCAAGGTGGTGAGAGCATTCGCTCGTGGGCCAACGCGCGGTTGGGCAAGACGCAGCGCCTCACGGCAGTCGAGATCGTGGCGAGCTTGCCGCGTAACGCCATCGGTAAGGTGCTGAAGCGTCAGCTACGAGAGAGTTACGGTTCGAGCACGCTCGCGTCGTCGTAACGAACAGCGAGCACCAAAGGCGTTCGCAGGGCGCAGGTGTCAATCAGCTCTCTTGAGCTTGTACGTCCACCGCTCGCGGTTGGCGACGGCGCTGATCAAGCGTTTCGAGCACTTGACCGTGCCGTTTCGCGTCCAGTGGATAACGCCACAGCACCGCCGCCGCGAGCACGCCGCCCACGGCCGGGATCAGTCCCATGATCAATTTCAAGCCAAGCAGCGTGCCTTCAGTCTGCTCCTGATTCGCTACGAAGCCGCTCAATTCCAGCAGCTGACCCAACACAACGGCATTGACGGCCAGCGCCAGCTTCTGCGCGAACACCGCGAAGCCGAAGATCTTCGCTTCATCGCGCCGGCCGGTGACGACCTCGTTGTAATCCACGGTGTCTGGAATCATGGCGAAGAACATGAGCGGTGTGCATGCCAGGCCGAAAGCGACGAAGCAGGTGATGATGAGCATCGATGTGGTCGATCTCGAGTCATCCAATACGAATGCCAGGCATGAAGCGGATGCAACGGCCAGCGCAATCAGCCAGGCCTCGCGCTTCGACGTGCGACGGGACAGCCATGTCCAGAAGGGCGCTGCGATCAGTGCGGCAAACGCAGGGATGGGCAGCACGTACTTCACGAACTGCTCATCGTGCAGCCCATACTTGCACCAGTAGAGAATGCATTTGGCGTACATCTGACTCGCGACGTAGCCGACGATGATCACCGTGAACAGCTGGGCGAGGGGACGATTGCGACGAAGAATTCCCCAGAAGTGGCCCACGTCCCGCGCGAGCGAGTGAAGCACCGGCACTGCATCGTTTCGCTCCGTCGGGAGCGGGCCGGAATCGGGTTCACGGACGACCAGAAAGGTCACGAACAGAACGACGGTGGCTGCGGCGGCGAAAAGCAACGCAGCCCGGCTCCAGGCCGTATTGGGATCGTCGGCTGCCAGCTGCACCAGGCTGGGCATGCCGTATGCGACGATGAGCGCGCCGACGGTGGCGAACATCATGCGCAGCGCTGCGAGCATGCCGCGCTCGTGGTAGTTGCTGGTCAGTTTCGCCGAAAGCGCGAGGTAGGGGATGCTTGCTACGGCATAGCACGTGCGCAGCAGGATCAACGTTGCGCTCGCATAGGCGATCAATGCGCCGCCCTGAAACGGCGGCACCCAGAAGCAGGCGACGAAGGCGAGGCCGCACGGAATCGCACCGATCAGCAGGTATGGACGATAGCTGCCCCAACGCGTGCGCGTGCGGTCCGCGGCGGCTCCTATGATGGGATCGATCAATGCATCCCAGAGTGACGCGGCTGCGTAGGCGATACCGGCCACGCGGGGCGACAGGCCCATCACGTCGGTATAGAAGAAATAAAGAAACAGGCCGACGCCTTGCCAATAGAAGTTGAATCCCAGGTCGCCGACCGAGAAACCCAGCCGCGTGCGCCACGGGAGCGATGCGTCCGAAGAGGGTTGAACGGTTTCGGCTGCGGCTGCCACGTGCGACACGATGTCAGAACCGGTAATCGAGCGCGAGGCCGGAGACATCGACGCCCTGGACGTCTACGGGGCTGGCATTGTCGAAATAGGAGCGGGCTGTATTCGAATCGAACGACTGCACCTGATAGTCCTGCAGCTTCCCCGAGATTTCATCTTCTTCTGTGGACGCGAACACCGGACGAAGATCCGCAAACGGCGCTACCGGGCCGGGAGTCATGACCTTGCGGGTGCTGGCGGAAACTTCATCGTGTGTGTATCGCAGGTCGATGATACCGGCGAAGTGGTCGATGAAGCGAATGGTCGTCTGGTTGAACGGCGCGTAGCTGCGTGAGGTGCTGGTGACCTCGAAGCTGTTGCCGACTGTCATCTTCTGCTCGTCCTGTTGGGCCGCTGCAGCCTCCGGGATTGCCGCCCGTGGGGCGCAACAACC
The DNA here is from genome assembly GCF_036406195.1 of Steroidobacter sp. Lineage (GTDB taxonomy): Bacteria > Pseudomonadota > Gammaproteobacteria > Steroidobacterales > Steroidobacteraceae > Steroidobacter. Next base: position 54,125 of record NZ_DASWVW010000045.1, on the reverse strand, counting down.
CGGGGCCTTCCAGCTCATCCTGTATGCGGCTGTCGTGCGCATCGTCCCCCGTTCCTCCTGGTCCCGCGCAAGCAGCGCCAACGCCATTGATTATCCACATGGATAATAGGGAGAATGGCACCGTCGGGTTGCATGTGCAAATATTTTTGGAGTGTTGAAGACCTGATGATATATATCCGTTATTAATTATCCGAACGGATAGCTAAAAGAAGCATGAGACGGCTGCTGGTCTATCAGGCGCTATGGGGCATGGAGCACCTGCCGGGCGTGGACCTGGAAGGTGCATTGGACGCGGCCCTCGACCGCATCCTTGCTGCCGGTTTCGACGGGGTTGGCGTGAGCCTGCTGAACACTCAGCGCGCGAGCGCGGTTGCACGTGCTGTGCATAAGCGCGGGAAGAGCTTCGAGGCGATCGGCTTCGCGCGTCATACGGATGATCTGGCAGCGCTCATCGGGTGGGCCGAAGATCTTGGCGCGCATCATCTCAATGTACAGATCATGGCACGGCTCGATCGCGTGACGGATGCAGTGAAGCTGCTGGAGCAATTCGAAGCGACGGCAGCCCACAGCAAGCTGCCGGTTCACTACGAAACGCATCGCGGGCGTTTGACCAACGATCTGCTGTTCCTCGTGCGCATTCTGCGCGAGCTGCCTTCGCTCAGGTTGACGGGAGATCTGTCTCACTACGTGCTCGCGCACGAAATGCCCCTGCCCGTACCGGACGCCGATCTAGAGCGTATGCGGGTCGTCATCGATCACTGCTGGGCCTTCCACGGTCGCGTCGCGAGCTCGCATCAGATCCAGGTTTCGCTGAACGCGCCCCAACATCAGGGATGGGTGCAGCAGTTCCAGCAGTGGTGGCTGGAAGGCTTTGCCCGCTGGCGCTCGCGAAGTGCCGAGGACGCGGAGCTCACGTTCATGGCGGAGCTCGGTCCGCCGCATTATGCGATCACGACAGCCGATGGCGCGGAGTTGAGCGACCGCTGGCAAGAGGCACTGCAGCTGAAGGACTGGGCCCGCTCGATCTGGGAGCAGGTCGAAACGACGGACGTATTATCTGGAGGAGGATTGGAGTATGAGCTCGGTTGATCGTCGCGCCGCCTGGGACAGGGACGGCTACTTCGTCATGCCAGGGCTTTGCCTTCGGCGAACACGGCTTGATCGACAAGCGCACCGCCTATGAAGAGTCGATGCGCGTACCGTTGCTGATGCACTGTCCGCAGTTGTTCGAGGCGGGCATGAAGGTCAACGAAGTCGTAGCGAACATCGATATTGCTCCGACCTTGCTCGAAGTGGCGGGACTACGTGCCCCAGACACGATGGCTGGCCGCAGCGCCTACCGCTGGCCCGCGGCGAGCGCATCGCATGGCGCGACGTGCTGCTCTACGAATACTACTGGGAGCGAAACTTCCCCCAAACCCCGACGTTGCATGCCGTTCGCGGCGAGCGTTACAAGTACATTCGCTATCAAGGCCTGTGGGATATCGATGAACTGTTCGACCTGCAGGCCGATCCGCTCGAAGCGAACAATCTCATCTTCTCTCCGGGACACGAGGCGATCGTAGAGAAACTGAATCGCCAGCTGTTCGACTTGCTCGAAGCGACCGACGGCATGTCTATCCCTCTGTCTAGCGACACCCGAGGCCTGCAGCGCCTGCGTCGCAGCGACAAGGCCAAGGCCGCCGAATTCCCACCCCAGCTGATCGTCCCACCGCCGAAGTAGACGCATCGATCCCGCTTCGATCGTGACTGAGGCCGGCGTACAAGCCGGCTCGCCGCCGCGCTCTCGGCGGCACCGTCGAACAGGACACGGTGATGATCGACGGGTACCCGTTCAGCACGAGCAATGCGGCGGTCTCGGCGCAGCTCGAGTTCGAGGCTGATCAAGGTCAGGGAGCCGATCTTCCACGCGCGGCCTCTCGTGTGAGCCCAATGCCGGGTATCATCTCGCCTGGATCTGGCAGTGGCGAAGCACACGAGAGGACACCGCGCAGTATGATGATCTCGAACTGGATAGCACGCCTGGCCATGCTGGCTGCTGCAGGATTTGCCGCAGTAATCCCCGGCCAGGCGAGCACGCCCGCGCAACCGGATGTCGACCGCTCGGCCACGAACATCCGCTCTCACATGAATTTTCTGGCGAGCGATCTCCTGCAGGGGCGCGAGGCCGGCTCCGATGGATATCAGATCGCCGCGGAGTACGTGGCCTCGCATCTTGCTCAGTTCGGCGCTACGCCAGCTGGAGAAAACGGAACCTACTTTCAAACAGTGCCAATGGTTGCGTATCGGCCTGCCGAGCATGGCTCGCTGGCGCTACGGAAGAAGTCGGGTGCTGTGGAGAATCTCGAGTTCGGCAAGGACTTCCTTCCTGGACGACACCCGACGACGGCCGAGCTGACTCTCGATGCGCCGGCAGTGTTCGTGGGCTACGGTGTCGTTGCGCCCGAGCGTGGTCGCGACGATTACAAAGGACTCGATGTTCGCGACAAGCTCGTGGTCGTGCTGAGTGGCGCGCCCAGCAGCTTTCCCGGCGAAGAGCGTGCCTATTACGGATCGGGCGGCACGAAGCGCATGGAGGCCGAGCGGCGCGGGGCGAAGGGCATTGTCATCGTGAATACACCCTCCGACGAGAAACGGCGGCCCTTCGAGAGCAGCGTGAAGCAGTGGCAGGCGTGGGGTATGTCGTGGGAAGAGAAGGACGGCACGTCCCATGACGTCGCACGGAAAACACCGGTGATCGCCAGCATCAGCGCAGCTGGCGCGCCCAAGCTCTTTGCAGGCTCGCGCGTGAAGTGGGATCGCATCGTAGCCGATGCAGAGAAGCCCGCTGGATCGCCGGCACGATTCGAGCTGCCATTGTCCATCGAAGTGAGCTTGCGCACCGAGCAGCAGCGAACGACGAGCGTGAACGTGGCCGGTCTCATCGAAGGTTCCGATGCCGTTCTCAAAAAGGAAGTGGTCGTGCTCATGGCGCATCTCGATCACATCGGGCTCACGCCGGGCGAAGACGACCCGATCAACAACGGCGCAATAGACAACGCCGCTGGTGTGGCCACTCTCCTCGAAGTGGCGAGAGCGTTTCAGGCGTCCGGCAGGCCTGCGCGCCGCTCGATACTCATCTTGGCAGTGACGGCGGAGGAGAAGGGCCTGGTCGGTTCCGACTACTTCGCTCGACATCCGACGGTGTCCTCCGAATCGCTCAGCGCAGTGGTCAACCTGGACATGCCCGTGCTGACTTATGACTTTACTGACGTTGTCGCCTTCGGTGCCGGCCGCTCGACAATTGAAGCTGCTGTACTCGGCGCGAGCCAGCGTGTCGGCGTCGCGCTATCGCCCGATCCACTGCCGGAGGAGGGAGTGTTCACACGTTCGGACCACTATCGTTTCGTGCAGCAGGGCGTGCCCTCGATCATGCTGATGACCGGATTCCAGAACGGTGGCCAGCAGCATTTCAGTAATTTTCTCAAGAGCTGCTATCACAAGCCTTGCGACGACCTGAGCTTGCCGATCAACTACGCGGCAGGTGCGAAGTTCGCGCGCTTGAACTACGAGATCGCACGCGAGCTGGCCAATTCGGATGAGCGAGCGAGATGGAATGCCGGGGATTTTTTCGCGACCAAGTACGCCGAGGCTCGCTAACGAAGAGGTGCGCAAGATTGAGTAGCGGACTCTAGTGCAGGTCCGCCGATCGAAAGCTGGTGCCCGGGACCGGACTCGAACCGGTACGGAGTTGCCTCCGAGGGATTTTCGTACTCGCTACAGCTTTCGCTGCGACCAACTGACTCTTAATCAGTTGGTCTTTGGAGTCTGGACTTTCTCTTTGTCGTGTCTCGCGAGCCGCGAGGCCAGCGGGAGTTAGACAGGGGCCGTCAAGTCTCTACACTTTCCTGGCACCCCGGATACACAGAGGGCGCCAGGCTTAGCTCGGGATTGCAGGCACGCGCGTGGTGAGCGGGCGTGAGGCTGGTTCCCCGAATTTGACCCCATTCACACCGGCCGTTTCCGAGCCGGGTGCTCAAATTTTCAAGTCCCTTGCGTCTACCAATTTCGCCACCCGGGCAGGGCGGGGCGGGGATTGTAAGGCAAGTCCGGGGCAGTCTGCTAAAGCTGCTGGTCTGATAGAACTGCTAGACTGCGCGCCCTAACAAGCACCACCCCAAGCCAATACGCCAATCAGCATGCTTGCACAGGTCGCTGCGACTTCGACGCAGCCGCAATTGGAAGCGCGCGCTGCGCATTTGTGGCGCGGCGAAAAACACCTGCTACGTGGCGTGTCCTTTGCGCTTCACAGCGGCGAGCTGTTGCAGGTCGTCGGGCCGAACGGCGTGGGCAAGACCAGCTTGTTGCGCGCGGTGGCGGGGCTGTTGCCCCTGGAGGCGGGCGAGGTCTTCTGGCGCGGGCAGCGGTTGCCGGAAGGGCGCGATGACTTCCATCGCGAGTTGGCCTATCTCGCCCACGCCAACGGTCTGAAGAACGAGCTGACGGCGTTGGAAAACCTGCACTTCGGCGTGTCGATCCGCCGCGCAGTCACTACGGAGGAGCTACGCGAAACTCTGCAGTTACTCCGCATCGAGGCTTGCGCAGACTTGCCAGTGCGCGCGTTGTCGGCCGGGCAGAAGCGTCGAGTCGCACTGGCCCGCGTGATGCTGACGCGAGCGTCGCTGTGGATTCTCGACGAGCCCATCACCAACCTCGACAAGGCCGGCATCGCCCTGTTCGAGTCGCGTATCGCCGAGCACATGCGCGCTGGCGGCATGATCCTCACGGCCGCGCACCAACTGCTGCTGCAAGGCCAGCCTGGCGTGCGCACCCTGGAGCTGCAATGACGGCCCCGACCGAACTGCCAGGGCTCGGCAGAATCCTGTGGCTGGTGATGGCGCGGGATGTCCGGCTGGCCGTGCGGCACTGGGACCAGGTGATCCAGCCGCTGATCTTTTTCGTCATCATCACCACGCTGTTCCCGCTCGCCATCAGTCCAGCGCTGGATGAGCTGCGCAAGATCTCGCCGGGGGTGGTGTGGGTCGCGGCCATGCTGTCGTCGCTGCTCGCCCTTGAATCGCTATTCAGGCCCGACGTCGAAGACGGAACCATGGAACAGTGGGTGCTGTCCGGGCAGCCCCTGTCGCTGCTGCTGCTGGCGAAAACCGCCACGCATTGGCTGCTGACCGGCCTGCCGCTGGTGCTGATGGCACCGCTGCTGGGAACTGCCCTGGGAATGCCGCAGTCTGTATGGCCGGTGCTGGCCGGCACGCTGGCCCTGGGCACCGGGTCGCTATCGGTCCTCGGGGCCATCGGCGCGGCACTCACAGTGAGTGTCCGGCGCGGCAGCGTGCTGCTGGCCTTGCTGGTTCTGCCGCTGGAGATGCCGGTGCTGATTTTCGGCGCCCGTGCGGTGGATCTGGCCATGCACGGCGAACCGGTGGCCGGTCCGCTAAACTTGCTGGCAGCCTTGCTGTTGTTCTTCGTCAGCCTCGGGCCCTTCGCCATGGCTGCGGCCATGCGAATCAGTGTGGAGTCTTAAAACAAGCTATGTGGCTGTGGTTTCACAAGCTGGGTTCGCCGCCTTACGCGTACCGGACGGCGGAGCGCCTTCGTCCGTGGCTGTTCTGGCCGGCCGTGGTGCTGCTGCTGGTCGGCGCCGTTGGCGGCCTGGTGCTCGCGCCGGAGGACTACCAGCAGAAGGACGCCTTCCGCATTATTTATGTGCACGTGCCCACGGCGATCCTGTCCCTGACGATCTACACCGTCATGGCCGTCGCCGCGGCTGTCGGCATTATCTGGCGTATCAAGCTCGCGCACGCGGTGGCTGCTTCCTGTGCGCCGATTGGCGCCTGGTTCACGTTCGCCTGCCTGGTGACCGGCTCCATCTACGGCCGGCCCATGTGGGGCACCTGGTGGGAGTGGGACCCCCGGCTCACCTCCGAGCTCATCCTTCTCTTCTTATATCTCGGCTACATGGCCCTGCGAGCGTCATTCGACGACACCCAGCGGGCCGACCGGGCCAGCGCCATCCTGGCCATCGTCGGGGTGGTCAATGTGCCCATCGTCAAATACTCGGTAGTCTGGTGGAACAGCTTGCACCAGGGGCCCAGTATCTCGAAACTTGCCGCGCCCTCGATCGCCGGGTCCATGCTCTGGCCGCTGCTGATCATGTTGCTGGCCTTCGGACTGTACTTCGGCGCGGTGCTCTGCGACCGGCTGCGTGGGGAAATCCTGCGGCGTGAGCGGAACGCCAGCTGGTTAAGCGAAAGTCTTGCTACATCATGAACTTGAAAGACATTCTTGACATGGGCGATTACGGCGTTTACGTCTGGTCCTGCTATGGGCTGGTGCTGGCCGTGCTCGTGTTGAATGTGTGGCTGGGCAGGCGTTCGCTGGCCGAACAGCTGCTGCACGCCCGGCGCCGCCTGAAGATGAACTCGGAGCCGTCATGACACCTCGTCGCCGCCGCATGGCGCTGGTCGCGCTGATCGTGCTGGGCGTGGGAGCCGCCGCGACCTTCGCGCTGACCGCGTTCCAGGAGAACCTGTTGTACTTCTATTCGCCGTCGGATGTGTCTGCCGGCAAGGCGCCATTGGATCGTGTGTTCCGTGTGGGCGGCATGGTTCCCGAGGGCAGCTTCAGCCGCGAGCCGGGCAGCCTGGAGGCGCACTTTGTGCTCACGGACTACGAACACACCGTGAAGGTGAGCTACACGGGCGTGCTGCCGGATTTGTTTCGTGAGGGGCAGGGTGTGATCGCGCGTGGCCGCATGGGGTCGGATGGCGTGTTCGTCGCCGAGGAAGTGCTGGCCAAACACGATGAGAACTACATGCCGCCGGATGTGGCGGACACGCTGAAGAAACAGCATCAGAAGCCTCCAACCACCGGGCCGTTGCCCACGACATAGGACGGGACATGGCCGCCGAACTAGGACACTTCGCGCTGATCCTGGCGTTCTGCCTGGCATTGCCCCAGGCGTTCTTCGGCCTGGTGGGAGCGCACCTGCGCCGGCCGCACTGGATCGCGCTGGCGAATCGCGCGGTAGCGGGCCAATGGGTATTCGCGCTGTTCTCGTTCGCGTGTCTCTCCTACGTTTTCTATCAGAACGATTTCTCGGTGCTGTACGTCGCGCAGAACTCCAACTCGGAGCTGCCGACGTTCTATCGCTTCGCCGCCGTGTGGGGCGCGCATGAAGGTTCGCTGCTGTTGTGGATGCTGGTGCAGGCGACCTGGTCGATGGCGGTGGTGGCGTTCAGCGGCAACATGCCGCACCAGATGACCAGCCGCGTGCTGGGTGTGCTCGGCGTGATCAGTGCCGGATTCGCGCTGTTCATTCTGCTCACGTCGAATCCCTTCCTGCGCGTGTGGCCGGCATTCCCGGATGGGCGCGACCTCAATCCATTGCTGCAGGATCCAGCGTTGGCGATTCATCCGCCGATGCTCTACATCGGTTACGTCGGCTTCTCGGTGCCGTTCGCATTTGCGGTGGCCGCAATGCTGGAAGGCAAGCTCGACTCGCTGTGGGCGCGCTGGGTGCGTCCGTGGGCCACTGTGGCCTGGATGTTTCTAACCTGCGGCATCGCGCTCGGCAGCTGGTGGGCTTATTACGAGCTCGGCTGGGGCGGCTGGTGGTTCTGGGACCCGGTGGAGAATGCCTCGTTCATGCCCTGGCTGATCGGCACGGCGCTGATTCACTCGCTGGCGGTGACCGAGAAGCGCGGCCTGTTCAAGAGCTGGACGCTGCTGCTGTCGATCATCGCGTTCTCGCTGTCGCTGCTCGGCACGTTCCTGGTTCGTTCCGGCGTGATCGAATCGGTGCATGCGTTCGCGAGCGATCCGGGACGCGGTTTGTTCATCCTTTCGTTCCTGGGCATTTGCATCGGTGTGGCGTTGGGCCTGTATGCCTGGCGTGCGCCACTGTTTCGATCGAACGCCGGCTTCGCGCCGCTGTCGCGTGAGTCGTTCCTGCTGCTCAACAACGTGTTGCTGGTCGCCGCGACCGCGGTGATCCTGATCGGCACGACCTATCCCATGTTCATGGATGCATTCGGGCTCGACAAAGTGTCGGTGGGCCCGCCGTACTTCGAGTTCATGTTCCTGGTGCCGATGCTGCCGCTGGTGTTCCTGCTCGCAGTGGGCATGCATGCGTCCTGGAAAAGGGAAACCTTCGAGTCGACTCGAAAGCTGCTCGGCATCCTGTTGCTCGCGGCGCTGGTGCTCGCGCTGGCGATCTCGGTGGGCGTGTACGGTTGGAATTCGGTGATGACCGTGGTCGGTTTGACGGCCGCACTATGGGTGGCGGGGTCTTCGCTGGTCGATCCGATCAGCCGTTGGCGCAAGGGTCATTCGCTGCCAGCAAGCATCATCGGCATGAGCCTGGCGCACTTCGGGCTGGCGATGTTCATCGTGGGTGCGACCACCGTGGAGTCCTACAAGGAGGAAACGGATCTGAGCCTCAAGCCTGGTCAGAGCACCGAGCACGCGGGCTTCAAGTTCACCCTGACCAAGATCGAGGATGTCACGGGACCGAACTACGAGGCCGTGCAGAGCGAAGTGGTGATTACGCGCGATGGCGAGCAAGTGGCCGTCGTCCATCCGCAGAAGCGCATCTATCGCGTGCAAAAGAGCGCCATGACCGAAGCTGGCATCGATGCGCACTGGAATCGGGATCTGTTCGTCGCCATGGGTGAGCCTTTGGGCCAGGACGCGTGGAGCTTCCGCTTGCAGTACAAGCCGATGGTCCGGTTCATCTGGTTGGGCGCGGCCGTGATGGCACTGGGCGGACTCATCGCCGCATGCGATCGGCGCTATCGCAAGCGCGTCACCGTGAACGAAGGCGTGGAAGCAGCCACGGCCGGCGTGAAGACTGCCTGAGCCTCGTCAACGCATGATCAAGTACCTGCTTCCCATCGGGCTGTTCGCTGTACTCGTCGGCTTCCTGTATTTCGGCCTGGGGCGCGACAAGCAAACATTGCCGTCGCCGCTGATCGGCAAGAGCGCGCCGATTTTCGAGCTGACGCGTCTGGACGATCCGTCGAAAACCTTCTCCAACAGCGAGTTTGCCGGCAAGCCGTATGTGTTGAACGTATGGGGCACCTGGTGCGGCGGCTGCCGGCAAGAGCACGGCGCGCTGCTGGAGATCGCGCGACGCGGCGAGGTGCCCATCGTCGGTCTGAACTGGAACGATGACCGCGAGCAGGCGCTGATGTGGTTGCGTCAGCTCGGCGATCCCTATGTGGTCAGCGCATTCGACGGCGAAGGCCGCGTGGCTATCGACTGGGGTGTGTATGGGGCGCCGGAGACATTCCTGGTCGGCGCCAACGGCAAAGTGCTCAAGAAACATATCGCACCGATTACGCTGCAGATCTGGGAGCAAGAGTTCGTGCCATTGCTCGCGCAGGCCAAGGAAGTGTCGCCATGAAGCAGCTGCTGCTCGCCGCGATCGTCGCGTTGTTCGGCATGCAGGCGTTCGCCATCGACACGGCGCCAGCCTTCGAAGATCCGGCGCTGCAGGCGCGTTACGAACGGCTGGCACGCGAGCTGCGCTGCCTGGTGTGCCGGAGCGAGACCATCGCCGATTCCAACGCCCAGCTCGCTGTCGATCTACGGCGCCAGCTGCGGGAGTTGATGGCCGCCGGCAAGAGCGATCAGGAGATCTTGAAATACATGACCGATCGGTATGGCGATTACGTGTTGTACAAGCCACCGGTTGCGCCACGCACCTGGTTGCTATGGGCCGCGCCCGCATTGTTGGTGCTTGGGGGCGGTATCGCCGCGGCCGTGGTCATCTCGCGCAAGTCCAAGCTGCCTGACACCGATCCTTCCGATCCCGGCCTGGGTGCCTCGTGACCGCTTTCATCATCGTCTGCGTCGCCATGCTGTTGGCGGCGTGCTTGTGGCTGGTGCTGCCGCTGCTGCGTGCTCCCCGGGGTGAGAGCGCGACGAGCGACTCCACCGAGCTGAGCTCGTATCGGACCGAACGCCGCTTCTCGGGCGCGGCTGTCGTGCTGCTGGTGCCGGCGCTGGCCATCGTGATGTACGCCGGCCTCAGCAATTGGGACTGGAAGGCGGTGCAGATGCAGTCCACCCAGGCCGCCGACATCGAAGAAGCGGTCAAGGGTTTGGAAGCCAAGCTGGCGCAGAATCCGGACAACATCGAAGGCTGGTTCATGCTCGGCCGTTCCTACATGCATTTGGAGCGCTACCCACGCGCGGTTGATGCATTCCAACAGGCGTACAACCTGAGCAAGGGCGAGAACGTCGAAGTCGTGGTGGCGCTTGGCGAAGCGCTGGCGCTGACGGACGAAGCTTCGCTCACGGGCCGCGCTGGCCAGCTGTTCGACGCAGCGCTCGGCATGGCGCCGAATCATCCCAAAGCTCTCTGGTACGGCGCCATTGCGTCGCTGCGCTCCGGCGATCTGCGGCAGGGACGCGATCGCTTTCGACTGCTCATGGCCCAGAATCCGCCTCCCGAAGTGCGCAGCGTGATCGAGCGGCAGATCCAGGATCTGGACGAGCAATTGGGCGAGGGCGGGTCAACCGCGGGTGCTGCTCCTCGAGCGCCGGCGCCGCAGGTGGCGCCTGCCCAGGCGGGCTCGCGAACCATACAGGTCTCCGTGTCCTTGTCACCGCAACTGCGGCAGCAGGTATCGGACACGGTACCGCTGTTCGTTCTGGCGCGCGACCCGAGCGCGGGCGGGCCACCGTTAGCGGTGCAACGGCATAGCTCGGCGGATTTGCCGTTGAATGTGACACTTACGGAAAGTGATGCGATGATCCCGGCTCGCTCCATCGCCACCGCGCCCAAGGTGGTGGTTGTTGCACGGTTGTCGCGGTCCGGCGCGCCCCAGCAGCAATCGGGCGATCTATACGGCGAGGCCGACTACGAATTCGGCAAGAGCAGCGGTCCGTTGACCATCGTCATCGATCGCGTCGTGCCTTGACCCGCCGTGTGCCAGGGCATCGTCACTCTAACGTCCTAACGTCATCGACCTGCAACGTTCATTGATGTCACCACCCATCAAGATCTCTTACGCCCGCCGCCCCTCGATGGTCCCGGCCTTCGCGCGCGTGTTGCTCGGCCGCAAGCCCTACAGCGCGCCGAGCGGTACTGTCATCGCGCCGGTCGAGCTAGAGGCGCGCAAGGTGGTGCTGTCGGCGGCGCACATCCAACGATATCGCGAGGTATGCGCGGTGCCGGCGTCGGCCCGGGGATTGCCGCCAGCGTATCTGCATGTGCTCGCCATGCCGCTGCACATGCAGTTGTTCGTCGTAAAGAACTTCCCCGTGAAAGTGCTGGGGCTGATCCATCTGCGCAACACCATTCGCGTGCTCGCGCCGGTCGATGAGCGTGCACCGCTGCGGCTGCGAGTGCTTTTCGACACCATGCGCCTGACGGATGCCGGCCAGGAGTACGACTTCACCACCAGCTACGAGCAGAACGGCACGGTCGTGTGGGAGGAGATCAGCACGATGTTTGCTCGCGGCACCTCCGCCGCCAAGGAGGGCAGCAAACGTCCGGTCATCGAGCGTTCGAACCATCCCGAGCAGGGCACCCACACGGACACGCTCGAGGTCGCGGAAAACACCGGCTGGCGCTATGCCCGCGTCTCCGGCGATTTCAATCCAATTCACCTGACGGCGCGCACCGCGCAGATGTTTGGTTTCAAGCAGGCGGTGGCGCATGGCATGTGGTCCATGGGCCGGTGCCTGGCGTCGGCCGCGCCGCTGATCCCGAACGAGAAGATCCAGATCGACACGCAGTTCAAGCTGCCGGTCTACATTCCGTCGCAGGCGCTGGCGCGCACTTGGGCAGTGCCGGGCGGCGCGGATATTTCCATGTGCACGATGAAGGGCGACCGGCTGCACTTGTCCATGCAGGTCCGGACGCTGTAGAGGAACCGAGATGGAGTTGCTGGAAGGTATTGGGACGCGAACCTCTCCCTTGAAGCTCAGCGAGCCGGCGCCGAGCGCCGAGCAGTTGGAGCAGATCATTCGCGCCGGTACTCGAGCACCGGATCATGGCCGGTTGCGTCCGTGGCGGTTCACGGTGTTCGAAGGTACCGCTCGCGAGAAACTCGGCGATGCGATGGCGAACTGCCTGCGCTCGCGCGTACCGAATTCGCCGCAGGAGCATCTCGATGCCGAGCGTGCCAAGGCGATGCGTGCACCGGTGATCGTGGTGGTCGGTGCGAAGATCAGCAAGGGCAAGATTCCGGAGATCGAGCAGGTGTCCGCGGCGGCGGCCGCCTCCCAAAACATGCTGCTCGCGGCGCATGCGCTCGGCTTTGGCGCGATGTGGAAAACGGGTGCCGCGGCGTACGATCCGGCAGTCAAAGCGCTGTGCGGGCTTGCGCCGGAAGATCACATTGTCGCGATCGTTTATCTGGGCACGGTGGCATCGCCCGGGCCGCTGGTGGAGGCACCGCTCGACATCAAGCGTCTTTGAGCCCTGCGTTCGTTTATACTGTCGCGCGCTGCACTCGCAGTTCCAAAGGGGATAGGAATGACCCTGACGCTGGCCGATGTACGCGCCGCTCACACACGCATCAAGGATCGCATCCACCGCACGCCGGTCATGACCAGCGCCACGCTCGATGCCAAGGCGGGCGCCCGGCTGTTTTTCAAATGTGAGAATCTGCAAAAGATCGGCGCATTCAAGGCGCGTGGCGCGACCAACGCCGTCGCGTTGCTGTCCGAAGAGGAAGCCCGGCGTGGCGTGGTCACGCATTCATCGGGCAACCACGCGGCGGCTCTGGCGCGCGCGGCCAAACTGCGAGGCATTCCCGCTTATATCGTGATGCCCTCGAATTCGCCACAAGCGAAGTTCGCCTCGGTGCGCAGGTATGGCGCCGAGATTATCGAGTGCGAGCCTACGATCGCATCGAGAGAGAGCACGGCGAAGAGCGTGGCCGAGCGTACCGGCGCCACGTTCATTCATCCATACAACGATGCGCGAGTCATCGCTGGGCAAGGGACAGCGGCGCTGGAGTTGCTGGAAGATGTTCCGGATCTCACGGACATCCTTTGTCCGGTGGGTGGCGGCGGTTTGCTCAGCGGCGTTGCGGTCACCGCCAAGAGCGTCAACCCGGAGATTCGGGTGTTCGGCGTCGAGCCCGCGGGGGCCGACGATGCCGCGCGCTCTCTGGCCGCCGGCCGCATCATGCCCAGCATCTCGCCGAACACGATCGCCGATGGGCTGCGTTCGGCGCTGGGCGAGCTGACGATGGAGGAAATACAACGTCACGTCGACGGCATCGTCACGGTGTCGGAGAGCGAGATCGTCAACGCCATGCGCACGATCTGGGAAGTCCTCAAGATCATCGTGGAACCGTCCGGCGCGGTGGGTTACGGGCCGCTGGTGGATGGGCAGCTCGATCTCGCCGGCCGCCGCGTCGGTATCATCCTCACGGGCGGCAATCTCGATCTGGACGCATTGCCCTGGATGAAACCCGGAGAGTAGTCGCGTAGCAGCGAGTGTGACAAAAATACCCGGCGACACATGTCGCCATCGGGCGCACTTTATTTTCATGCGGACCGTTGCTGCACACTAGCCCCGCCGATGGCTGGAGGAGGCTGGTTGAACGGACTGCAAACGCTGGTTCCGTCGCGGTTTCGGCCGGCCGCCAGCGTGCTGGCATCAAGTGACCCTGTTGTTTTGTTGTCATCGGCACCGCACGCACGCGGCGATCGGATCAGCAAACAATCCACGCCTGACTCTTTGCGCCATATCGCGAGCAGCCCGCGCACCATCGCTGTTTCCACTTGGAAATCACGGCACTGCGCGTTCGCCCTCGACTGCGCCGTCGTCGTGCGGGGATTCATCCAGGTCTCGCTGCATTTCACCCAGTAGCATCGCGCGGCTTATTGCGAAGACCGATCAGAGGAGTACGCCATGGCTGGTGGATTCGATGACGAGAATGGCAAGTTCCGCGTCCTGGTGAACGAGGAAGAGCAATATTCGCTGTGGCTGGAGGGGATGGACATCCCACGCGGCTGGAAGGATTGCGGCGTGGCCGGCGATAAGAAGACCTGCCTGGACTACGTCGGCAAGGTGTGGACCGACATGCGGCCGAAGTCGTTGCGGATCTGGATGGAAGAACACGCGAAGAAGAGTGCTGCAGCGACCGAGTCGAGCGAGGTTGCCACGCCGCCCGTGCCACCCGGCGAGTCGAGTGAGCCTGCGGCGCCGGCCTCACCCTGAGGCATGAGGTCAACCAGTTCGGCCAGCAATCACATTCGTTTGCTGTGCCTTCCCTGCGGCGGCGCCAGCGCGTCCATGTATGCGCGCTGACGTCTGCTACTGCCGCGCTGGATTCATGTGTTACCTATTGAGCCCCTCTGAATTTGCACGTCGGGCTGACGCGAGCGAGCTTCAGGCGCTGGCGGGAGCGATCAAGCCGTCAGCAGGGCACGGAAGTGCTCTTTGGCTTCGGCACCGAGATCGGTGGTCTGTTCGGCGCCTGGAAAGGTGCCTTCCGACACATCCCTGACGAACTGACGGGCAGCCGCGCTGATGTCCTGCGCCACGTTGAGATAACGACGCGTGTGTTTGGGCTTGAAGTCGGTGTAGAGGCCGAACAGGTCGTGGAACACCTGTACCTCGCCGTCACAGTGGGGCCCGGCGCCGATGCCGATGGTCGGAATCGACACTCGCTGCGAAATCTCCTGCGCGACCGACGCCGGAATCAGCTCCAGCACGATGGCGAACGCGCCGGCGGCTTCGAGCGCTTTGGCATCGGCCACCAGGGACGCGGCCGCGGAGGGCTCCTTGCCCTGGATGCGTGGGCCGCCCATGGCGTGGACGGATTGTGGAGTGAAGCCGAGATGGCCACAGACCGGGATGCCGACGCTCACCAGCCGCTCGATGGTCGGTGCAATCGTGGCGCCGCCTTCGATCTTCACCGCGCCCACCTTGCCTTCAGTGAGCAGCCGGGCCGAGTTGCGTAGCGCATCGTCTACCGAGACCTGATAGGTCATGAACGGCATGTCGCCCACCAGCAAGGCGCGCTGGCTGCCGCGAGCCACCATCTGCGAGTGGTAGATGATCTGGTCGAGCGTCACCGGCAGGGTGGTGCCCTGGCCCTGCACGACCATTCCCACCGTGTCACCGATCAGGATGACCGGCACACCGGCCGCATCGATCATCTGCGCCGATGTGTAATCGTATGCGGTCAGCATCGCGATGCGTTCGCCACGACGCTTCATGGCGACGATGTCGGTAGTCGAAAGTCGTTGACCCTTCACAAACCTGTCTCCCGGTTCACGGGCGCGACGATTTCATCTATGCAGGCATTAGTCAACGCTAAGGTGCTTTGCAATGCCTTAAGTAAATGCTTATATGTCGCCATGACCCTCGAAGACCTTCGCATCCTGGTCGCCGCCTGCGAGGCCGGCAGCATGAGCTCCCTGGCGCGGGAGCTGCAGCGTACGCAGAGCTCGGTGAGCCAGCACATCGCCCGTCTGGAAGCCGAGCTGGGCATTCGCCTGTTCGAACGCCACGCGCGCGGCATTCAGCCCACGACGGCCGGCAAGGTGCTCAAGGAGTTCGCGCTCGAAGGGCTGGATGCCATCGAAGTCGGATTGCAGCGGGTGCGGGCGCTACAGCACGGCGAGTCGGACACGCTGACCATCACCACGGGTGGCACGACGGTTCGTCATTTCATGAGACACGCGGTGGTGCGGTTCAGGAAGGAGCATCCCCGCGTCAACCTGCGGTTCCTGCCCGCCGCGTCGACACGCCGCTGCTTTGAAATCCTGCGGCTCAATCAAGCCGACCTGGGCTTTGTCACCATCGGCGAGTCGGTCCGCGGCATCAATGAAAAGATCATCGCCAGGCAGCGGCTGTTCCTGTTGACTACCAAGAGCGACGAGCTGGCGCGCCGTCGCAAGTTGCGGCTGCAGGACCTGGCGGGCATTCGATACCTGGGATTGGCGGGCGGCACCACTCATCACAGCGCCATCGAGCACGCAGCGTCGCAACGGGGCGTGGAGCTGAAGGCTGAAGTGACGGTCGACGATTTCGATACGGCGAAGCTGTTCGTCGAGCTCGGCCTGGGTCAGGCCATCGTCCCTGCTGTTCACGCCAGCAACTTCGAGAAGACCGGTTCGGTGAAGGCCGTGTTGATCTCGGATCTTCCACCCGTGTCCATCGGGTGGGCGTTCCGGCACTGGCATCACCTGTCACCGGCGGCGCGCGACTTCGTGGCGATCACCAATCAAGAGATCGCCAAGCTGCACAACGTCCCCGGGCTGGAGCTGACCGCCGCGATCCGCTGAGATCAGCCGTCCAGGCTGGGCTGCAGCCGCGAGCGCCCCATGAGCTGCAACGTGATCGTCTCGCGAGTGCCGCGCGCGACCCCCTGGCAGGTCGTCTGGTTCGGCTCGAATACGGGGCATTCAGGCCGGGCGTTGCACCGTCTCGGCGCAAATGAACGCGCCCGGACGAGCTGGCGACCGTCGTTCAACACGCTCAAACGCTGCTGCCGCCGTCATCCCGGGCACTGACGCCGCGCCTGGAACTTTGGCATGTCTCTTGCTCGACCCTGATCGCTCGATCCAACGACGGGTCGAAAGGCGTCGCAGCCTTGGCGGGCATTCTTCCGTCCCGCTCGATCACTCGCGCATCTCGCTACGCGGCGAGTGAGTCAATCCAAGCTTCCATGATCCCAACGTTGCTCGCGCGGACTCGAGGCGCACGAGCGTGGCGCACACTCACGAGGCGTTCGAGAAAAATGTCTTATCTGGCACCGTCGGAATTCGTGACCAAGATGGTCGATGCGGGTGAATCGAAGGTCTTCATGGCCACGCGAGACACATTGATCCGCGCCTACATGGCAGGAGCCATTCTCGCGCTGGCGGCCGTGTTCGCCGTGGCCATGTCGCAGCAGACCGGCTATCCGATCATCGGCGCAATCCTGTTTCCTGTCGGCTTCTGCATCCTGTATCTGCTGGGATTCGATCTGCTGACCGGCGTGTTCGTGCTCACACCGCTGGCGTTGCTCGATAAGCGCCCGGGCGTGACCGTGACGGGCGTGCTGAGAAACTGGGGACTGGTATTCACCGGCAACCTGGCCGGTGCGGTCACGGTGGCATTCCTGATGGCGATCGTATTCACCAACGGCTTTTCCACCGAGCCCAACGCGGTCGGCAAGGTCATCGCCGGCATCGGCGAGGCGCGCACGCTCGGTTACAAGGAATATGGCGCGGCCGGCATGCTCACGTTGTTCGTCCGGGGTGTGCTGTGCAACTGGATGGTATCGACCGGCGTGGTCGGCGCCATGATCTCCACCTCGGTCAGCGGCAAGGTGATCGCCATGTGGATGCCCATCATGGTGTTCTTCGCCATGACCTTCGAGCACTCCGTGGTGAACATGTTCCTGTTCCCGTCCGCGCTCATCATGGGCGGCAACTTCTCGATCATGGACTACCTCATCTGGAACGAGATTCCGACGGTGCTGGGCAACGTCGTGGGCGGGCTGGCGTTCACCGGGCTCACGTTGTATTCCACGCACTTGCGGACGGGCGCCAAGAGGAAGATCACTCGCCTGGCCGCCTGACCGGAATGTCGCCGACGCGGTTGAAAATCTCCCTCGGGCAGTATTCGGCCCGGGGCCGCAAGGAGATCAACCAGGATTGCCATGGCGCCTGCATTCCGGCGGAACCGCAACTCACCTCCAAGGGCATCGCCGTCGCATTGGCCGACGGCGTGAGTAGCAGCAACGTCAGCCAGGTCGCCGCCGACGCCACGGTCAAAGGATTCCTGGAGGATTACTACTGCACCTCGCCGGCGTGGTCGGTGAAGCATTCCGCGCGCCGGGTGCTGACGGCGATCAATTCCTGGCTGTATGCCCAAACGCGGCAGAGTCAGTATCGCTACGATCAGGATCGCGGTTACGTGTGCACGGTCAGTGCGCTCGTGATCAAGTCCACCACGGCGCACGTCTTGCACGCGGGCGATTCGAAAATCTATCGGCTGCGTGGGCGCTCGTTGGAGCCACTCACCGAGGAGCATCGGCTGTGGGTCTCGCAGCAGACGAGTTATCTCAGTCGTGCGCTGGGCATGAGCCCGCAGATCGAGATCGACTATCGTTCGTTGGGCGTGGCGCAGGGCGATGTCTTCATACTCGCCACCGATGGCATCCATGAGCACGTCAGCCCGCGATTCTTTGTCGATGCGATGGCGGGGCAGGTGGAGGATCTGGACGTGCTCGCCAGGGCGATCGCGAACCATGCTTACGAGCAGGGCAGCGAAGATAATCTCACGATTCAGATCGTGCGAGTGGATGAGGTTCCCGAAGCCGAGGCGAGCGAGATCCACCATCAGCTCAGCGAGCTGCCGTTACCGCCGGAGCTCTCGCCCAGAATGGAGCTCGACGGCTTCCGCATCATTCGCGAGATTCGTATCAGCAGTCGCAGCCACGTTTATCTTGCCCAGGACGTTTCGGGCGATGAGGGCGCGCCGGCCGCGCCGGTGGTGATCAAGACACCTTCGGTGGACCTGCGCGGCGATCCGGCTTACCTGGAGAGGTTTCTGCTGGAGGACTGGATCGCGCGCCGCATCGACAGCCCGTATGTCATGCGCGCGGTCCCGCCAACCCGCAAACGCCAGTATCTGTACACGGTGATGGAGCTCATCGACGGGCAGACACTTACGCAGTGGATGATCGACAACCCCAAGCCGAGGCTGACTGTGGTGCGCGGTATCGTCGAGCAGATTGCCAAGGGGCTACAGGCCTTCCATCGCCTGGAAATGCTGCATCAGGACCTGCGACCGGACAACATCATGATCGACACCGCCGGCACGGTGAAGATCATGGACTTCGGCTCCACTCGCGTCGCCGGCATCGTGGAAAGCTCCTCGGAGGTGACGAATCTTCCGGATGGCACCTTGCAATACACCGCGCCGGAATATTTCCTGGGCGAGGCGGGAACGTCCCGGTCTGACTTGTTTTCGCTCGGCGTGATCGCGTACCAGATGCTCACGGGCCGCCTGCCATTCGGCGCCGAAGTCGCCAAAGCACGAACCAAGGCCGCGCAACGCAAACTGATTTACCGATCGCTGCTCGATGACGAACGCGACATTCCTGCATGGTTCGACGAGACCTTGAGGAAGGCCACCCAGCCCGATCCGGACAGGCGTTACCAGGAACTGTCCGAATTCGTGTACGACTTGAGCCATCCCAACGAGGAATATCTGCGGCGGACTCGGCCGCCACTGCTGGACCGAAATCCGCTGGTGTTCTGGAAGACTGTGTCAGCGCTCCTGATGATTGTCATCCTGGTGCTGCTGAGCTATCGCTGAGATGGCACCGCCCATCATCGGAACAACGCCAACGATTTGGTGAGCGTGATCCAGATTCCCCACGCCAGTGGGATGGCGACGGCAGTCCACGCTGCGATGAGCAGGGCGGGGCTGCTGGCAACGACGGTGGAGCCTGCGGGCACTGCGGTCACTTGTTCGGCCGCCGCCTGCTCGTGCGCTCTGGCGCGCTCGGCGGCAAGTTGCTCTTGGCTCATGTAGTGATGTTCTTTCACGGGCCGGACCAGCAGGTTGCATATCAATCCACCCAACAGCATGGCGGCCAGCACATACATGGTGATGTTGTAAGCCTGGTTCGCGGGCACGCCATGAGCCAGCTGAAACTCGCGAATGTAATTGACGACCACTGGAC
This sequence comes from Steroidobacter sp., assembly GCF_036406195.1. Classification (GTDB taxonomy): domain Bacteria; phylum Pseudomonadota; class Gammaproteobacteria; order Steroidobacterales; family Steroidobacteraceae; genus Steroidobacter. The sequence goes on along the minus strand of NZ_DASWVW010000045.1, from coordinate 34,470 downwards.
CAACGATGCCCGCCACTGACCATGCAGTGAGCAGTCGCCCGTGGATGGCGCCGACGTGCTGGGTGCCGAACAGATCCGCAAGATAGGCGGGGATCGTGCTGAAGCCGCCGCCATACATGGTGAGAATCACGCAGAAGATGGCGACGAACAAAGCTGCCCGCCCGGCCTCGCCGGCCAGCGGCGCGCTGACGTACAGCGCGATGCCAAGCAGGAAGAACACCATGTACGTCATCTTCCGGCCGATCACATCGGAGAAGGATGCCCACATGATGCGTCCACCGATGTTGAACAACGACAACAGGCCGGCGAATGCCGCCGCGATGGTCGCCACCTGCGCGCGTTGATCGGCCGCCAGCTCGGCAAGCGTGGCCTGCACGCCGATCAATCTCCCGCCGAACACTTCCTGCAGCATTGGCGACGCCATGCCGATGACGCCGATGCCTGCGCTCACGTTCAAGCACAACACGCCCCACAGCAGCCAGAACTGCGGCGTCTTGATGGCTTCGTTGACGTGCACGTGTCCCGACGTCATCAAACGTCTGTTGTTGTTCGAGGGCACATACCCGGCCGGCTGCCAGCCGGACGGCGGCACGCGATAGCCGAACGCCCCGAGCATCATGGCAATGAAATAGAGGATGCCCAGGACCACGAAGGTCTGCCACACGCCCACCGTCGTGGGGCCCGCGAACAGGTTCATCAATCGATCGGCCAGCGGCGCGCCGATCATCGCGCCGCCGCCGAAACCCATGATCGCCATGCCCGTGGCCATGCCCCGACGGTCTGGAAACCATTTGATCAGGGTCGACACCGGCGAGATGTAGCCGAGTCCGAGTCCGATGCCGCCAATCACACCGGAGCCGAGCCAGATCAGCCATATTTGATGCAAGTAGACGCCCAGCGCCGAGACGAACAAACCGCCGCTCCAGCACAGCGCTGCAACCACACCGGCGCGACGCGGCCCGGCGTGCTCCAGCCAGTGTCCGAACAATGCCGCCGACGAGCCGAGCAGGACGAAGAACAGCGTGTAGGTCCAGCCCAGCATCGACACCGGCCAGTCGCATTGCGTCGAAGTGATCAGGCTCAGAAAGCCCGTGCTGTCGCAAGTGACCGGTTGCTGGATGCCTATGGCGCGGCCCAGCGGCAACCAGAACACGCTGAAGCCGTAGGCCATGCCGATCGATAGATGAATCGCCAGTGCCGCCGGCGGCACCAGCCAGCGATTGAAGCCTGGCCGGGCGATGGTCCTTTGTCTGTCGAGCAGACCTGGGGCGCGCAGATCCGAACCAAGGACGGAATCGGTGCTGATGGTGCTGGCCATTGGGTACCCTCGTGTCGCTTCCTTGCGTACAGCCGTTCGCGCCGGAGGGTCCAACGTAATGGGATGGCCTGTCAATGGGTGAGGGCCACCGATCCGAACAATGGCAGCGCTGCTGCGCGGAGTTCAGCGTCCGCGTGCTACGTCCCAAGCAGTGGCGGCTGTCGTCCGGTAGAGATCGCCAAATCGTTCTGCCAGCGTTGAGCTCGCATTCCCCGCCAGCGCGCGAGCATAGACACCTTGCTGAATCGCGGCGGTTCGGTAGAGGCTGAATGCCATGAAGAATCGCCATTGCGGGCGCGGATCGTTGCCGGTGCGCAGAGCATATGCTTCCAGGTATTCGTCCTCGGACGGGATGCCGAGCGCTTTCAGGTCCAGGCCCGCGAGTCCCGAGGCGATCGAGTCCCCGGGTGGAAAGTAGTAGCACATGCAGTTGAAGGCGAGATCGGCGTAGGGGTGGCCGATGGTGGACAGCTCCCAGTCGAGGATCGCGGCGACGCTCGGGCGGTTGGCATCGTAGAGAAGATTGCCGATGCGGTAGTCGCCATGTGCAATCGACGTCGGTCCTTCGGGCGGCACATTGGCCAGCAACCACGTCTGCACTTCATCCATGGCGGGCACGACTTCGGTCTTGGTCGTTTGATACTGCTTGCTCCAACGCTCGATCTGTCGCTGTGCGTAGCGCTCCGGGCGGCCGAAGTCCGCGAGCTCCGCCCGCCAGTCGACGCGATGCAGCGACGCGAGCGCGGCATTCATGGAGTCATACGCGGCACGGCGCTCTTCGCGGCTGAGCGTAGGTAGCGCCGGGTCGGTAAAAATGCGCCCGGCAACGTACTCCATGACGTAAAAGGGAGTGCCGATGATCGAAGCGTCGTCGCAGTAAAGGTGCACGCGGGGCACGGCCAGCCCGGCATCCTTCAGGACACGCAACACCCGGTACTCCCGATCGATAGCGTGTGCCGAGGGCAGCAATTTCCCTGGCGGCTTCTTGCGCAATACATATTTGCCGCTCGCAGCGTCGAGCAGAAAGGTCGGATTCGATTGGCCGCCCGCGAACTGCCATACGCGCATCGGCCCGGCGAATCCCGGAAGGGATTGGTCGAGATAGCGAAGCAGCGACGTTTCATCGAAACGATGCTTGGTGCTGACGGGCTGCGCGCCGGTGGCGGCGTCAGGTGAGGGTCCCTGGTTCGATTGCAGATCGGGCGCGCTCATTTGGCAGGAAGTCCCAAGCGGTTGGCAATGTTGTTCTTCTGCATGTTCGAGGACCCGCCCACGATCGGCATGCAAACGATGTCGCGGACGTAACGTTCCATGTCGTACTCGCGGGCGCAGCCGTACGCGCCCATCACACGCTGGCATGTGAGCACGATCTCAACCGCGGTATCGGCGACGAACAGTTTCGCCATCGAGCTCTCGACGCTGCAGTCTTGGCCCTGGCCGGCGAGCCAGGCGGCGTGATACAGCATGTGCCGGCATGCCGCCAGCCGTGTGCGTGCCTCAGCAAGCATGTGGCGGACGGATTGATGTGCGCAGATGGGTCGACCGAATTGCTTGCGCTCCTGCGAGTAACGCCACGCGTCCTCGACGGCCGCACAAGCAATGCCGAACGTGGAGGCAGTGATCTCGAGTCGCTCGACATCGAGCCCGCGTCCGGCGAGCATGCCCCAGCCCCGATTCCATGCCTGCATGCCGCCCACGATGTTCTCTGCCGGTACTTGCACGCCGTCGAAGATCGCATCGGTCGTCGCGCTGTAGCGCAGGCCGATGTGGTCGATGTCCACGATCTTCAGGTTCGCCGCGTCGGTGGGGACCAGAACGATGGACAGGTTTTCGTAACGAGCGTCCTTGCTGCCGCTGCGTACCAGCGTGTAGATGTAATCCGCGATGCGAGCGCCCGTGCACCATCGCTTCGTGCCATTGATGGTGACGGTTTTGCCATCAGGACTCAGCGTTGCCGTGACGGATGCAGAAGCAAGATCGCCGCCGACGTCGGGTTCGCTGAGACCGTAGGCAAACAGCAGCTCGCCTCGTGCAAACTTCGGCAGGAATTCGCGCTTCTGTGCTTCCGTTCCGTGCTCGACGATGTTCATCGCGCCGTAGAACGCGCAATGCGTAAAAGGTCCGGCAAGCGATGTGCCGCGCTTGGCTAGCTCCTCGATCACGATGATCGCCGAGAGTACGTCGATGCCCGTGCCACCGTACTCTTCCGGAACCATCAGCCCGGCGACGCCGAGATCGCACAGCTTGCGAAAAGTCTCGGGCGAATACTCGGCTTTCAGGTCCAGCTCGCGCGCGCGTTCGCGCGGCAGTTCCTTGTCGAGAAACTTCCTCAGCGTGTCTCGCAACAGTGATTGTTCCGGTGTCTCGATGAAATCCACTGACGACTCCTTCAAATGCCGCGCGTGCGGCCCGCCCAGTAGCGGGCGCGCAGCGCCTTCTTGTCGATCTTGCCGAGGTTGGTCAGCGGGATGGCGTCGACGAAGTCGATGGACTTCGGCGCGAGCAAGCTGCCCTTGCGCTGGCGGACGAACTCGGTGAGGTCCGCGGCGCTGACACTCGCACCCTCTCGCAATGTGACAACGGCCTTGACCTGTTCGCCCCATTTGTCATCGGGCGCGCCAACGACAGCGGCCCGGAGAACGGCGGGATGCTCGAACAGCACATCCTCGACCTCGCGCGGGTAGACGTTGAAGCCGCCTGTCACGATCATGTCCTTTTTGCGATCGACGATCGTGATGAGGCCTTCGCTGTCCATGCGCGCGATATCGCCGGTGTGAAGCCAGCCGTCACGCAGCGTGCGCGAGGTTGTTTCCAGATCGTGTAGATAGCCGCTCATCACGTTGGGCGATTGCACGATCACCTCGCCGGGTGTGCCGGTCTCGACGTCGCGGCCGTCGTCGTCAATCAAGCGGATGCGGGTGCCGTAGGTCGGCCGGCCGGCGGAGGAGAGAACTTCGATCTCGCGCGCAGGATCGGCAACTACATGATCTTCGCGCTGTAGCGCAGTCAGCGCCATCGGCGCCTCGGTTTGTCCGAAGAACTGCGTGAAGATGGGGCCAAATTGCGCTATCGCATGCTTCAAGCGTTCCGGCGCGATCGGCGCCGCGCCGTATAGCACATTACGCAACGTTGGCATCGTAGCGTTCGTGCGCTCGGCATGATCGAGCAGCATGTAGATCATGGTTGGCACGAGCAGCGTCGAGGTGGCGCGCTCGGTTCGCACGGTATCGAACAGAAGATCGGGCGAGAAATGATCGAGTACGACGCATCGTCCCTGGCGCAACAACACCGGCAATAGCAGACAGCCGCCGGCGTGAGTCATGGGCGTCGCGAACACGAAGGTTTCGCGCCAGCCGAGCCCGAACTCGAGCATTTCAGTGCAGTAGGTGTGATACCAGGAGCGATGCGAGAGCATCACGCCCTTCGGACGTCCGGTGGTGCCGCCGGTGAAGTAGATGCCGGCGATATCCTCGGGATGAACTGGCGCGGTCGCCGTGGCTGGCTGATGCCCGGTCAGTAGATCCTGCAGACGTTCGTGCCCTGCGGGCAGCTTCACCGTATCGGCGCCGCTCACGCAGATGTAATGTTCGACACTGGTCAAGCTCGGCTGCATGCCGACGACACGATCCAGGAGCTTCTGGTGATAGATGAGCGCCTGGCACCGAGCGAAGTTGAGCATGTAGATGTGGTCGTCGCTGCCCAGCAGTACCGCAAGGGGCACGCGCGTGGCACCGAGCTTTGCGAGCGCGTATTCGCAGACCAGGTACTCCATGCAGTTCGCCATGAGCAAAGCGACGCAATCGCCGCGCTTGATTCCGCGGCTGCGTAGGGCGCTCACCAGTTGGTCGCCAAGCGAGCCAAGCTGTGCGTACGTCAACGATCGAGTCCCGTCCGTCACGGCGGTACGCGTACCGCCGTATCGCACGGCTCGCTCATACAGATCTGCAATCGTCATGTCCATGGCGCGTTTCCTGCGGTGTCAGCCGCGCATGTGGAACAGCATCTTGTAATCGAAGGACATCACCGGCTCGCCGCGCTGATTGTGCACACTGTAGTGCCACATACCCACGCCTTTCTTGGGATCGCTGGTAGTACGCATCTCCTTGATCTCAACCGACACGCGAATGGTGTCGCCGATGCGCACCGGCGCCATCATCCGCAGGTTGTCGACGCCGAGCCAGGCGATCGCGCTGTCGCCGCCGAAGCCCGCGAGTGCAACTCGCCCGACGGCAAGTGCAAAAATCATCGGGCCGTGCACGAGACGTTCGCCGAACTGAGTCTGCGCGGCGTACTCTGCGTCCATGTGCAGCGGGTAGAAGTCACCCGTGAGCCCGGCCCAGTTGACGACGTGCGTTTCGGTCACGGTGATGCGGCCGGCGTCGTAGATCTCGCCCGGCTTGAAATCATCTCCGTACTTCTGTTGTGTCATGACGTGTTGGCTCTCAGGATTGCCGTTCAGGGGGGCGAACCGGCCTGAATTTCGGCAGCGTGAAGGTCTCGTCGAGTTTTTCGAATGTCACCTCGACAGGCAGGCCGCAGCACAACTCCTCGGCAGAGCAATCCACCAGGTTGGAAAGCATCTGCACGCCTTCATCGAGGCGGATCACGGCGACCACATAGGGAACATCGGCGGCGAAGGCCGACGGTGCGTTGTTGTGAACTACGGTGTAGGTGTAGACCGTCCCACGCCCGGACGCGGGCACCCATTCGAGCTCGGCGGCGAAGCAGTGAGGACAATACAGGCGGGGATAGAACACGTTGCGCTTGCAGAAGCAGCAACGCTGGATCAGGAGCTGCTTGCGGCGCGTGCCGTCCCAGAATGCCTGCGACCAGGGATGCACGGCCGGGAGGGGTTTCGCTGGTCGCGTTGCCTGAGAACTCACGGTTGTCTCCTTCACACTAGGGCACCACGTTGCCGAGAATCGTGACCTGTGCGTCCATGTATGTGCCGCCGGTGGCGGTCTCGATTGCAAAGCGAACATCGGGAACTTGCCGTTCGCCCGCTTTACCCATGACCTGGCGCGCCGCTTCGATCAGTAGCGATACCGACCCTCCGGCACCGATGTGTCCCTTGGCGAGCATGCCTCCGTCCGTGGTGGTGGGCATGCGTCCGCCGGGCCAGGTATCGCCGCGCAGGAACATCGCGCCAGCCGCACCGCGTTCGGCGAGACCGAGCTCTTCGAAAGCGATGAGCTGATAGATCGGATACGAGTCGTAGATCTCCGCCACGTCGATATCGCCAGGGCCGATGCCAGCCGCGGAATAGGCCTCCTGCGCCGCGCGCGCCCAGCCGAAACGCGTCAGATCCGCCTCCTGCGAATACACGAAGTGCGTTACGGCTCCACCTTCGCCAAGCACGTAGGCAGGTCGATCAGTGAGATCGCGCGCACGCGTCGCAGAGGTGACGATGAACGCGCCGCCGCCGTCGAACAGCATGTTCGACTGCTTGGCGCGCAACGGCGTGGAGAGCATCTTTGAGGCCATGACCTCGTCGATCGTGAGGGGAGTGCGGAAGAACGCATGTGGATTGAGCTGCGCCCACTTGCGATTCGATACACATACCGCCGACAGCTCCTCATCCGTGCAGCCGGTCTCGTACTTGTAGCGCGTCGTCGCGAGCGCGGCGACGGTCGAGTAGTGCTGGCCGAATGGGACTTCCCACTCCGAGGAAATGCCCGCGGTCGAGAACAGATCGATGCCGCCTTGTGCCGTCAAGCCCGTACCGAGCTTGTCCGCATGCACGAACAAGATGCAGCGCGCCCGGCCGGTTTCGACCAGCGCGCTGGCGATACGCAGTGCGTTGGTGCTGCTCGATCCCCCCGAGAACACCTGACAGTTCGACGTTACGCCCGGCAGCCCCAGCTCCTCGACGAGCCGACCGGTCGTCAGCTCGTTGGAGAACTGCGCGCTGAACAGCGCGCCGGTCGGGATCACGAAATCGATTTCGTCCTTGCGAATGCCGGCATCGACGATGGCGGCGCGAGCCGATTCGAGGGCAAAGGCGATGGCGCCTCGCTCCGGGAACCGGCCCGTTGGAACTTCGCCGATACCGACGATGGCGGACTGGCCGCGATGGTTGGACATCGATGGCTCCAGTCCGCCCTCAGGCGACCTCCGGAATGCCCTGATGCCACGCGGGCATGATGGTGGTTTCGAGATTCGTGCCCTGCATGGCGTCGACGCACAGCACCGCAGAGAGCGATGCGCCGTCGACACCGCCGCCCCAGAGCCGCTTGCCGTATTGATCGCCCGCGAAGAACAATCCTTCGACGTGCGGCGAACGCACGTCAGGGCGGTCGACACCGACCGGACGCCACAACCCGTAAGCCTCCGGCGAAGGCGTCCACAGAATGAATTCGCAATCCTGGTCCCACGTCGGGAACGTGGTGCGTGCCCAGTCCTCGCACAGATTGATCACGCGATTGACGCGGTCGGGGTTGCGCATTTCTTCATCGGTGAGCGCGGTCGAGAAGTAGAACTCGCGCTTGCCCTCCGGAGCCCGGCGCGCTTGGCCGCCGCCCCAGGCCGAGAAGTCGCACATGACCATGTCGACGGCGCCGATGTAACCCTCATCGCGAATGACCCCAGGCATGTAGACGAAGCTGCCTTCCTCCAGGCCGATGTCCGGCATCACGCTGCGCTTCAAGCCGCACCAGCCCGTGAGCAGTCCCGCGCCCCAGAACTTGTGCTCGAGCAGTTGGACCCAGTCGGAGGGGAAGTGCTGTCTCGGTAGCACTCGGAACATGTACTTGGGAGGAATCGTGCAGATCACCCGGTCGGCGAGGATCACGCGGTCCTGATCGTATTCGTTGTCGTGCGAGTGGATGCGCACGCCGGTGACGCGTCCATTCTCGATGATGACCTCCTTGGCCCGCGTATTGCGCATCACGACGCCGCCATGCGCTTCGACCACGCGTTCGAACGCCTGCGGAATCGCGATCGTGCCGGGTTCGTCGGCGGTCGCGACCGAGCCTTTGATGAGGTTCATGCCGATCTGTCCGGCGATTGCCATGTAGCCGAGGAAATCGCCGGTTGGCGTCATCATGGGCTCGGCCATCGCCGTCTGGGAGGCCGCGAGCACCTTGATGTAGTCGTAGGCTTCAGGATGCAGGCCGCGCTGTTCCAGCCAGGTCTGCAGCGGTGTTTTCATCAGCTTCGCCATGTCCGTGAACGTCGCGGTGCCCATGTCGCGCAGCTGCGCCATGGTGGCCGCGAACCCTTCCTTGGACATCCACTGATACGGCTCGTTCTTGCCGACCTGATAGGCCTTGCCGGACTTGCCTTCGCCTTCCCACTCGACGAAGCCGAGCCCCCGGTTGAGCGGCAGGTTCCATTGCACACCCAAATGTTTCATCAGGCAGTCGACGCGACTCTTGTTGCCCCAGAACAAACCGTGACCGCCGGCCTCGAAGGTGCGGCCATCCAGCAGACCGCGCTCGAAGATCTCCTCGATGCTCGGCGTGCATTTGCCTAGATAACAGTGGGCATAAGCCAGCGACTTGCGGAAGGCACGCGCGTCCATCTCGATGCCGTCGGCAGTCACCTTGTTGCCCTTGCCGACATAGGAGAGCGTTCGCCCGCCAATGAATGGGGCGCGTTCGAGCACCAGCACCCGCTGCTTGAAGTCTCGGGCTAGCAACGCTGCAGCGCCGAGACCCGCGACTCCAGCGCCAATGACGATGACATCGAATTTCTGGGACATGGCAAGAATCCTGTGACAGCGGCCGAAACGCCGTGTGCGGAATCTATTCCAGTCAGTCTTGTTGCGCAAGTGATCAATACGGGTAAATTGACGATAGTCATAGTCGGGACGGCGCCAGTGTCGCCGAAGCGCCCGAGGCCCGGGAAGCTATTGTAAGTCTCATAGAGCAAGTGATAGCCTGATGGCCAGGCTTGGAAACGTCAGACCCGCGGGGTGCGCAATGTTTGATCTCACTGGACAGGTCGCCATCATCACAGGCTCCAGCCGCGGTATCGGCCGCGCGATTGCCAAGGCGATGGCTAAAGCGGGGGCGCGCGTCGTCGTGTCGAGCCGCAAACTCGACGCTTGTCAGACGGTCGTCGAGGAAATCCGCAAGGAGGGCGGCGAGGCGATCGCGGTGGCGTGCAATGTCGCCGAAAAGGCCCAGCTGCAGAATCTCGTCGACGCGGCGTTGCAGACCTGGGGCCGGCTCAACATCGTGGTGTGCAATGCCGCCGTGAACCCGTATTTCGGTCCGATGGTCGGCATGAAGGACGAGGCTTACGACAAGATCATGAACAGCAACGTGCGCAGCAATTTCTGGCTGTGCAATCTGGCGGGCCCGCGCATGGTCGAGTCGGGCGGTGGCAGCTTCATCATCGTTTCCAGCATCGGTGGCAATCAGGGCAGCGCCACGCTCGGCGTCTACGGCATGTCGAAAGCCGCCGACTATGCGCTCACGCGCAACCTCGCCATCGAGTGGGGGCCGCAGGGCCTGCGCGCGAACTGCATAGCCCCCGGCTTGATCAAGACCGACTTCTCGCGTGCTCTGTGGGAGAACGAGAAGCTGCTGGCGAACGTCGAGCGTGGCACCCCGGTGCGAAGGATCGGCCAGCCCGAGGATCTGGGCGGCGTTGCCGTGTTTCTGGCTTCGAAGTCGGCAGCGTATATCACCGGCCAGACGCTGGTCGTGGACGGCGGGATCACGGTCAAAGAGCCGGCTTGATCGAGTTGCCAGGAGCTTTCATGGATTTCGCATTCTCGCCCCGCACGGAACATCTGCGCACGGCGGTGCGCGATTTCATGGAGTCGTATGTCCTGCCGGCGGTGCCGCGCTGGCAGGCGGACGTTGCAGCTGGCTCGGCGCATCCAGCCTGCGTCGAAGAGCTGAAGGCGCTGGCGCGCGAACAGAATCTGTGGAATCTGTTCTTGCCGGGGCTGCACGCCGATGAGCCAGGTCAGGCGCTGAGCAACCTCGAATATGCCCCGCTCGCCGAAATCATGGGCCGCGTAGCGTGGGCCTCCGAGGTTTTCAACTGCAGCGCGCCGGATACCGGCAATATGGAGATCCTGCATTTGTTCGCGACGCCCGAACAGCGCGAGCGCTGGCTGCGTCCGCTGTTGAATGGCGAGATCCGCTCTTGTTTCGCGATGACGGAGCCGGACGTCGCGTCCTCCGACGCCTCCAATATCCAGACTTCGATCCGGCGGGTCGGGGATGAGTACGTCATCAACGGCCGCAAGTGGTTCATCTCGGGTGCGGCCCATCCGAACTGCAAGGTCGCCATCGTGATGGGCGTGAGCGATCCAGAGGGTGAACCGCACCGCCGGCACAGCATGATCCTGGTGCCGCTCGATACGCCGGGCGTGAGTATCGTAAGAAACATTCCCGTCATGCATCACATCTCGCCCGAAGGTCACTGCGAGATCCTGTTCCGCGACGTACACGTGCCGGTGGGCAATCTCATTCACGAGGAGGGCGCAGGATTCGCCATTGCGCAAGCTCGCCTCGGGCCCGGACGCATTCATCATTGCATGCGTTCGCTCGGCCAGTGCGAGGTCGCCATCGAGCTCATGTGCCAACGTGCCGCCGAGCGGCGCACGTTTGGCAAGCCGCTGCATCAGCATGGCGTGGTTGCGGAGTGGATCGCGCTGTCGCGGATCGAAGTGGAGCAGGCGCGGCTGCTGGTTCTGAAGGCAGCATGGATGATCGATCAGCACGGCGCGAAGCATGCTGCGCGCGAGATCGCGATGATCAAGGCGCTGGTTCCTCGTGTACAGACCGCGGTCTGCGACCGCGCAATGCAGACGTTCGGGGCCATGGGTCTGAGCAACGACACGCCACTCGCGTCCTTGTGGATGTGGGGTCGCGTGCTGCGCATCGCCGATGGTCCGGACGAGGTTCACCTGCGCACCGTCGCACGGCAGGAAATGAAAATCGCGGGCGAGCGCCTTCGCTCGGCGATGCCGTACTCGGCGTGAGCGTGCGAGCGAAATCTTAAGACACTCATGTATCAAGTCGTGCAATGGGCCACTGGCTCGATCGGTAGAACCGCGCTACGGCGCATTATCGATTCGCCCGATCTGCAACTGGTGGGCCTGTTCGTTTACGACGAGCGCAAATCCGGGCTGGACGCTGGGCAGATTGCGCGACGCCCTCCGACCGGCATTCGCGCGACGCATCGAATTGAAGACATCCTGGCGCTCGATGCGGATGTCGTCATCCATACGCCGCGGTTGAGCAACCCGTATGAGCGACAGAATGTAGAGGTGGCTCAACTGCTCGCTTCGGGCAAGAACGTCATTTCCACCGCGGGCTTCCATTTCCCCGACGCGCATGGGCCGGACTACACGACTGCGCTCTGGGCCGCCTGTCGCAAGGGGCGCAGCACGCTGGCTGGCTTGGGACTCAATCCCGGATTCATCGCCGAGCGTCTCGGGTTGTTGATCACCAGCATGTGCGCGCGCTTCGAGTCCATCGCTACCTTCGAGGTCGCCGATGCCTCGATGATGCCATCCAGAGAATTCGTGTTCGACACCATGGGCCTGGGCAGCGATCCGCAAGCAGGCGACGTGCGTAGCGGACCTCTGGCTACGCTCTATGGCGAGCTTTACATGGAGGTGTTCCATCACGTTGCCTGCTCGCTCGGAACGCGTGTGGTGTGCATTACTCCCGATCATCGGGTGACGCTGGCGCCGATGGATCTGCCGATCGCTGCCGGGACGATTCCGCGCGGCACGGTAGCAGCAACGGACTGGCGATGGAATGCGCAGTTCGCCAACGGACAAACGATGACTCACAGCGTGATCTGGACGGCGGACCCTACCTTGCATGGCATCGCGAAGGGCCAGGCGGCGTCATGGCGTATCGAAGTACGAGGTCGTCCCTGCGTTACGGTGACCATGTCCATCGAGGATCCGGACCCGACAGCGCCACACGCACGCGCCAGCGCGGACGCGACGGCGGCGCTTGCCATCAACGCCATTCCTGCGGTCTGCGCCGCGCCGCCTGGATTCTTTGCGCCGAGATCGCTGGCGAAAGGCTAGTGTGACTTGTATTGTGAGACTGACAGGTGATAGCTTGCGGCGATGACGAACGCACGCTTGCTTTCATGACTTACGTTTACGACGCTGTACGCACACCGCGCGGCAAGGCGCGGGCTGATGGCGGTCTGGCGTGGGCCTCGCCGCCAGAGCTGATTCGACAGCTGCACGACGCACTGGATCGCAGGAGCGATCAGGCTGCACGCGAAGCGCAGGCGCTGGTGCTCGGCTGCGTCGGGCAAGTTGGCGCTCAGGGCGGGAACATCGCGCTGGTCTCCAAACTGTACGCAGGGCTGCGCGATGACGTCGCGGCGTATACGTTGAACAATTATTGCGTGTCGAGCCTGAGTGCCGTGGGTCATGCAGTCGGCCTGATTGCCTCTGGTCAGGCGCCATGCGTCCTGGCTGGCGGGGTGGAGATGATGTCCCGCGTGCCGTTCATGGCTGACCGTGCTGATTGGTACGCGGATCAAAGTTTCCCAGCGCGAGCGCGCTACATCCCGGTGGCGCTGGCTGCAGATCGGCTCGCCGAGGATGAAGGAGTGGATCGCGACAGCATGGATGCGCTGGCGCTCAGATCGCATCAAAGAGCACAGGCGGCAGAGGCGGAAGCGGCACTGATTCGTTCGCGAATCCCCCTCGTCAAGGCGGACGATACGCTCGCTCCAAGCACCGATGAATGTGTGCGTCGAGAGACGACACTGGCTTCGTTGGCCGCTTTGCCACCTGCGTTCGTCGATCTCGGGAGGCAGTACGAAGCTGCGCTCGAAGGACGCCGCATCGATCATCGACACACGATCGCGCACGCACCGCCTATCTGTGATGGTGCCTCGCTGGCCTTGATCACGTCGGATCGCTTTGGTTCTCCGCGAGCGCGCATTGTGAGTTTTGCCGAGATGGGCGGCGATCCGTCCGCGTCACTGCTTGCTGGTTTTGGCGCGATGAATCGCGCGCTCGATCGGGCCGGCATGACGCTCGCGGACATCGATTACATCGAATTCATGGAGGCTTTCGCGGTCACCATCGCGAAATTCCTCCGCGACGCGGACGTCGATCCGGAACGCGTCAATGTAAGTGGCGGACATCTGGCTAAAGGACATCCCATGGGAGCAAGCGGCGGCATTCTGCTGTCGACCCTGCTCGACGTGCTGGAGGCTCGCGATGCGACTACGGGTCTAGTCGTAGCCAGCGGCGCGTCCGGCGTGGGTGCGGCAATGATCGTGGAGCGAATGCGATGAATGTGGTCTCCAATCGCGGGCAGCGTCGCTGGCCGTTCCCCATGCGGCTGCCCGTATTTGCGGCGCCGATGTTCATCGTGACCGGCCCGGAGCTCGTCATCGCAGCGTGCACGGCAGGCGTGGCGGGCGCCTTTCCGACGCCCAACTGTCGTACCGTCGAGGAGTTGGAAACGTGGATGGCGACGATTACGCGCGCCTTGGACGAGGCGCGCGCTCGCGAGCCTGACGCCATCATCGGCCCCTGGGCCACGAATTTGATCACTCACTCGACCAACAAGCGGCTGGCTGCCGATCTGGAGCTGGTGGCTCGTTTCAAGCCGCCCATTGTGATCACCGCCTTGGGCTCGCCCGAGCCTGCAATCGACGTCGTCCACGGATACGGCGGTCTCGTGTTCGCTGATGTCGTGAACATCAACCTCGCACGCAAAGCGGCCGCGGTGGGTGCCGACGGTCTTGCCTGCGTTGCGGCTGGCGCCGGCGGCCACACGGGACACTTGTCGCCGTTCGCGTTCATCTCCGCGATACGCGAGTTCTTCGATGGCTGGATCGCTGTTGGTGGCGGCATCGCCGATGGCGCCGGCATTGCGGGAGCAATTGCGGCGGGAGCCGATTTCGTCTACATGGGCACGCGCTTTCTGCCGTCGCTCGAAAGCCGTGCCGCCGACGGTTACAAGAAAATGGTGGTCGATTGCGGCCCCGATGATTTGATCGTCAGCGCGGCTATCACTGGAACGCCCGCGTCCTGGCTCGCCCCCAGCTTGCGCGAACGCGGCCTCGATCCAGCCGCGCTGGCCGCACCCACTGCTCGAAGCTACGACGCCGGCAGCGATGTGCAGAAGCGGTGGCGCGATCTGTGGGCGTGCGGGCAGGGGCTGCAGGTGATTCGCGATATCGAGCCGACCGCGCGAATCGTTCGCAAGCTCGAAGACGAATATTCACAGGCGATTGCTCGTTTTCAATCCATCACAGGACCACAGCGATGACAGCACGAGTCTATGTCCTCGGCGGCTATCAAACCGACTTCGCAGAGAACTGGGCGCGCAATGGACTCGATATCGCTTCCGGCATGCGCGCGACGATCATGTCGGGGCTGGTCGAGACGAAGCTCGAGCCGACTGACGTGGAAGTCGCGCACATCGGCAATTTCGCCGCCGAGCTGTTTTGCAATCAAGGGCATCTGGGCGGCCTGTTCGCCGCCGCCGATCCGGCCTTCGCCGGCATCCCTGCGTCTCGTCACGAAGGCGCCTGCGCCTCCGGAAGTCTTGCGATGCTTGCCGCAAGCGCCGATATCCAGGCAGGCCGCTATGAGCTGGCTGCCGTGCTCGGCGTCGAACAGATGCGCAACGTTCCTGGCGAGCGGGCAGCGCAGTTGATCGGCGGCCCGGCGATGTGGAGCGGGCACGAGTACCAGGATGCGCGTTACCCATGGCCTCGTGTGTTCAGCGATGTGGCCGATGAATATGACCGCCGCTACGGACTGAAGCATGAGCATCTGGCGCGCATCGCGGAGATCAACTTCGCCAACGGACGGCGCAATCGAAATGCACAGACGCGACGCTGGACGTTCAACGAGCGCAGTTTCCAGCAGGACGATCAGGAGAATCCCGTGATCGAAGGGCGCATTCGCAAGCACGACTGCGGCCAGATCACCGATGGCGCGGCCATCGTATTCCTCGCCTCCGAACGACGCGCCAGGGAGCACGCAAAGCGCCTGGGCATCGGTCTGGAGGTGTTTCCTTGGATCAAGGGATGGGGTCACCGGACGGGGCCGATCACCTACGCCGCGAAGATTCGTGCGAGTCAGGGGCAACCATACGTGTTTCCGCACGTGCGGGAGGCGATTCTCGATGCGTTTCGCCGCGCAGGCATTGCCAGTGTCGACCAATTGGATGGCATCGAGACCCATGACTGCTTCACCAGCACGCAGTACATGGCGATCGATCATTTCGGCATTACGCCGCCCGGCGCCAGCTGGCGTGCGATCGAGGAGGGCGAGATCGAAATCGGCGGGCGTATTCCGATGAACGCCAGCGGCGGCCTGATCGGTGCCGGTCATCCCGTCGGCGCAACCGGCGTGCGCATGGCGCTGGATTGCTTCAAGCAGGTCACCGGCACCGCCGGCGACTATCAGGTCGAGGGCGCCGAAACGTTTGCCACGCTCAACATCGGCGGCAGCGCGACGACCACCGTGAGCTTCATCATCGGCAGATAACCGCCAACGCCGGAGGCCCAATCAAAGGGCCTCCGGCGTCGCTGCTCAGAACGACCAGCTGAAGTCCGCGCCATAGGTACGGGGCGGACCGAACTGCGACACTTCATCGCCGAAGAACGGCACGACGTTGGTGCGATAGAGCTCATCGGTCAAGTTGCGACCCCAGATGGAGACGCGCCACGGAGCATGGGGCGGCGCCAGCGACAGTCTCGCGTCGAGCAGGCCATAGCCGTCCTCGGTGTGGACGTTCGCAGGCTCCCAGAACATCGCATCCTGATAGGCGTACGAGGCGCGGAACTTCAGTGCCTCGGTCCAGTTGCCGACGGACATCGAATACTCGAAGCCGACCGTGTACTGATAGTCGGGCGTGCGCTGCAATTTGTTTCCTGATGAGTCCACACCCGTGCTTTCGATGAAGTCCAGATACTCGGTATCCAGCAGCGAGCCCGAGGCGAACAATGCCAACGACGCGGTCGGCAGGTAGGTCAGCTCCAGCTCCACGCCCTTGATCTCGGCGTCGGACGCATTGTCGGTGATGAGACACACGCAGCCCTGATCCAGCTGCTGGACCTGCAGGTCGGTGTAGTCCATGAAGAAGGCGGAGACATTCAGGCGCAGCGCATGATCGAGCAGATCGGATTTGAAACCGATCTCGTAGTTGGTGGCCTTCTCGGGGTCGAACGAGAATCGGGCGCCGGCGGCATTCGCGGGCGTGTCTTCGAAACCGCCACCCTTGAAGCCCGATGCGACGCTCACATACGTGAATAGATCGTCGGTGGCTTCCCACGAGAGAATGGCTTGCGGCGTCACGCGGCTCCACTCGTTGCCGTAGCTCGTTTCGAATCCGGTGCCGGCGGCGAACGTCGGTTGCAGCGGAGTGAGCGCGGTGGTCTCGGCGGGGTTGAAGCGGTCGCCGGTAGCGACCGACAATCCGGACACTCGACCGGATTTCTCGTCTTTCGTGTAGCGCAGGCCGACCGACAGCTTCAACGCATCCGTAAACTTGTAACCGGCCTGTGCGAATGCTGCATAGCTGTCCGTCTCGCCGCTGTTGTCCCAATGCACTTCGCCGTTGAGGGTTCCCAATGGCGGCGCGATCGCCTCGGCGGCGTTCCGGTCGAACTTGTCGATCTCGTCGTGCTTGTAATACACGCCCACGATCCAGTCCCAGCGGCTGTCGTCGTAGTCCGAGGCGAGCCGCACTTCCTGGCTGAATTCCTTTGTTTGCTCTTGCTCGTTGATCGGGTAGTTGAACAGCAGCGCCGTTCTCGGGCGCTCAGCGACCATGGCGGCAAACTCCGCCAGGCTGTTGTTCAGCAGATCGAAGCCGAGGCCGGTCTGGTCGTACATCGAATGTGCATCCCCGTCTCGATAGGCGGTGATCGATGACAACACGGTCGAGCCCAGCTGCTTGTCGATATGCAGTGCCGCGCCCCAGGCGTCGCGCTCGAGGAACTGCCCCTGTTCCGTGCTGCGGCCGACATAGGAGGCGTTGCTCGGCGCACTCTGCCGCACGTTGGTGATTCCAAAGTAGGCTCGCGCCTCGCTCCAGGGTCCGGGCGCCGCTGCGGTTGGATCGCGCAGCGCGACGGTATTCATGCCATTGCTGCGATCCCGGACGTAGTCGAGCGACAGGCGAGCTTTCAGGCCGGAATCGCCGCCGTCATATAGCAGCTGCGCGCGCGACTGCACGGAATCGAGGTCTTCCAGGTCGCGGTCGTTCAACACGTCCTTGGCGTAACCATCGTGGTTGCGGGTCTGAAATGAGAACCTGGCCGCCAGCGAGTCCGTCAGGCCACCGGTCACGTAGCCCGACGCCAGCATCGATCCATAGTTGCCCAACGAGACTGTCAACTTGCCGGAGGTGTCGAACTCGGGCTTGGCGGTAATGATGCTGAGCGCGCCGCCGACCACGTTCTTGCCGAGCAGCACGCCCTGCGGGCCGCGAATGACCTCGATGCGTTCCAGATCGTAGAAATCGGTGCTGAAGGTACCGGTGCGGCCGACATACACCTCATCGATGAACACGCCGACCGAAGGGTCGGAGGAGGGGGAGTCCAAGCGCGTGTTGGTGATGCCCCGGATGTTCAATTCCAGATCGAGCGGCGACACGGCCGTCAAGGAGAAGGCAGGCGTGTCCTGCGCCAGGTCGACTGCCGTGAAGATGGCGTTTTCGGCGAGATTGTCTCCGCTGTAGGCGCTCACGGCGATCGCCGTAGTCTGCAGATCCGACTCACGGCGCTGGGCCGTGGTGATGATCTCCTCGATGACCTGCGAATGAGCCGCTTGCGCGCCGGCCAGGCAGGCGATGCCGCCGAGTGCGGCGCGAACGTGCGTACTGATCAAGCCCTTTCGACCGCTGCGAACGCGAATCATGTGACGAGTCCCCCAATTGGATGTAGTTCATCGGCATCGACCGGCGCCGCGCGCGACAGTGGCAGAACATAGTCACTTGTGTAACGCGACTAAGTAGCAGGCTACCGCTAAAGACCTGCAGAAATCAAGATCGAGTGGCTTAATTGGCAAATATTAGCGAATTTGCTCACCAGTGGCTCGGGCGCGGGGTGGCTTGCCGCCCGCAATGGCTTGCGCAAACAGACGTACATGCTAGGATCGGCGGCATGCTGGCGGCAATCCCGGCGGCAACCAAGTTGCCACCCGCTGATCACGCGTCTACATTTCGCCCGTAATGCAAATCACCTCGAGAATAATCGCCACCGGCTCGGTGAGTCGCGCACTGGGCATCATTGGCGATCGCTGGACGCTGCTGATTCTCCGGGATGTCTTCCAGGGCGCGCACCGATTCGAAGAGTTACGGGCGCTGACCGGCGCGGCGCGTTCCACGCTGACCAGCCGATTGAACGGCCTCGTCGACGCCGGCATCCTCAAACGCGTGCGTTATTCGGATGCGCCGCCGCGCTACGAGTACTGGCTGTCGGATCAGGGGCTGGATCTTTATGGCGCGACCCTGCTGATCTGGCGATGGGAGCACATCTGGGCGCCCGCTGACTCCGGCATTCCTCGATACCTGAGGCACAAGGCTTGCGGTCACGGCATGAAGCCGCTGCTCAGTTGCTCCGCGTGCGGCAAAGAGGTGACTCTCGATAGCACGCGCTACGAGATCGTCAAGGCGACGGAGAAGAGGGTCAGTGCGCCGCGGCCGCTGTTTCGCCGCCTGTCATCGGTCACATCCGAGAGTCATCGCGGCTCCAACAGCGCCTTCGTTCACGTGACCGACATCATGGGGGATCGCTGGACGCCGCTGGTCTTGTCGGCCGCGTTCTACGGCCTGCATCGATTCGATGACATTCAGAGCGCGCTGGAGATCGCCACCAATATCCTGACGCACCGGCTGAACTACCTGGTGGATCACGGCATCTTCGAGCGCAGCCTCTATTCGCAGCATCCGCCACGGTACGAGTACAAGCTCACGAAAAAGGGCCGAGACCTGTATCCGACTGCGCTGTCGCTCATGCAGTGGGGAGATCGCTGGCTGGCTCCGGCGTCCGGCGCCAACCTGCGCATATTCCATAAAGACTGCGGTGCCGAGCTGGTTGCGTGCGTGACGTGCGACTACTGTCACGCTGCGATCGGACCGCACGATGTGACATTCCCGCCGGCTGCGCGGGCACAGGGCCCGAAGAAGCAGCTGGCGAAGTGAGATAGGGCGGGCCAGCAACGGCCGCCTTACGTCTTGCGCTCGGCCATGTAGCGCTCCGGCAGCGCGCGTCGAATGACTTTTCCGAGCGAATTGCGCGGCAGCTCATCGACCACCAGCAGACATTCGGGGGACTTGATCGGCGCCAGATCGCGCTTGCTCAGCCATTCGTTGATGCCTTCGAGCGTCACGCTCTGGCCCGGCAGAGGCACGACCGCGATGCCGATACGTTCTCCCAGCACTTCATCAGGCGCACCGAAAAACGCGGCCTCACGCAGTTGTGGATGTCCTTCGATGAGATTGTCCAGTTCCGCGGGAGAGATCTTCATGCCGCCGCGGATGATCACCTCTTTGGAGCGACCCACGAAACGGTAATAGCGCTCGCCCTCGCCGCCGATCTCGAACAGATCGCCGGTACAGAAATAGCCCTGCTCATCGAACGCCGTCCGGTTGAGCTCGGGTTCATCCCAATACCCGTCGAAGCGAATCGCGCTATCGATTCGCAATTCGCCCGGCCGTCCGGGCGTGACGATCTCCTCGCCCGTCTCGACGTCGACCAGGCGGGTTCGCACCTTCTCCGCGGAGCGCGACGACCACTTGAATCCGGGCGAGCCGAACCGCGGGAAATACTGCGCTCGATCGCTCGGATCTGGCACGTCGCGCGCGGTGCTGAACAGCGCACAGCCTTCGTTCGAACCGAAGATATTCGCGATTGCGATGCCGAATCGTTGCTGCCAGCCTTCGACCAGCCACGGGGTGAGCGGGGCAGAGCCCGACCCCAGCGAGCGCAGGGACGACAGATCGACGTTGGCCAGCAGTGCCTCGTTCTTGAGCAGTTGGGTGAGCACGGCAGGCGGCGCGATAGTGTAGGTGATTCGCTCCTGCTGGAGTTGTTGCAGGAACGTGGGCAGATCGAAGGGATGATGCTGGACCAGTCGCGCTCGATTCATGAGCCAGGGCAGCACCGTTCCGCCGATCGACGCGGTGTTGATCATCGGGAACGGATTCAGGATCGAATCGCCGGGGCGCACTTCGCCGATTTCCGCGCAGACCTCGCCGTTGGCAATCCAGTGATTGTGGCTGCGGGGCACGCCCTTGGGGCGCGCCTCGGTGCCGGAAGTCCAGCAGATCGTGAGAATGTCATTTGGATCGATGCGCAGCTCTTTCAGGCGCTGGGCGAGCAATTGCAGCGCGGGCTGTGCCGGCGCACCGTCAACCAAGAAGCTGATCGAATCGCCTTCGCCCGTCGTGAGCACATGTTTCAGTGAAGGCAGTTCGCGGCGAAGCTCTTCGAACGCATCGACTGGACGAGTGTCCTTGAAGGCCCGCACGGTCACTACTGCGCTCGCGCGTGCTTTTGTGAGCATGTAGCGTAGCTCGTGCCCGCGAAACTGCATGGCGAAAGGGCAGAAGATCAGGCCCAGGCGCGCGCAGGCCAGAAAGACGATCGCGGATTCGACGGTGTTGGGTAATTGCGCGGCGAGGACATCGCCCTGGTTCAGCCCAAGGCCGACCAGCACGCTTGCCAACGAGTCGACTTCCGCATCCAGCTGACGATATGTAAGCCGGCGCGGCGCGCTGCCGATGAGGCGGTTGCGATTGGGAGGATCTACCAGCGCCTCGTGGTCGGCTGCGAGCGAGACTGCCTCGCGAAGGACATCGTCCACGCGGCGTCCGCTCCACCAGCCAAGACGCATACATTGTGCTATTCGCTCGGGCGTGCTGTGGATCATGCAACTGATCTTGCAGCCAAGCGCCTTGCATTGCAAGACCTACTCGGCCAGGTCGGTGACTTAGGACAATACATGTTATCAGTAGCTTGGAAGCATCACTATTACTTGCATAACGAGACGTACTAAATCTAGAATCACTCCAGACTCACTCAAGTTGCCAGCGCCGTTCGATCCCTACGCATATGAAGATTCACAGGCTTCCACCGATTCGCAGCACGTTGCGGCCGAACGATCACCCGTACATGAACGGGCCATGGACGCCCCAGCACGAGGAGGTCACGGCCACCGATCTCACCGTCCTCGAAGGGGAGATTCCGCACGATATCGACGGCGTGTACCTGCGCAACACGGAGAATCCGATCCACCAGCCGCTGGGCCGCTATCATCCGTTCGATGGCGACGGCATGGTGCATCAGATCGACCTGCGTCGTGGCACGGTCTCTTACCGGAATCGCTTCGTGCGCACTCGCTGCATGGTTGCCGAGCAGGAAGCGGGCAGGGCCCTGTGGGGCGGACTCATGGACCCACCCGGCGTATCGCTGCGACCCGGATTCGGAGCCCATGAAGGTCTCAAGGATGCATCCAGTACGGACATCGTCGTACATGCTGGCGTGGCGCTCTCGACTTTCTATCAGTGTGGCGAAGCCTATTGCATGGATCCCGAGACCCTCGAACCGCTGGGGCTCGCGCCCTGGGTGCCGCTGGACGGCATCTCGGCTCATCCAAAAGTCGATGAACGCACCGGCGAGCTCTTGTTCTTCAACTACTCGAAATACCCACCCTACATGCATTACGGCGTCGTCGATCGACAGCGGCGTGTGGTCACGTATACGCCCATTCCGCTGCCGGGTCCACGGTTGCCGCATGACCTGACCTTTTCCGAGCACTATACGATCCTGAACGATTTCCCGGTGTTCTGGGACGAAGAACTGCTCAAGTCGCGAATCCACGCGGTACGCATGCATCCCAATCTGCCTTCACGCTTCGCCATCATTCCACGTCATGGCAGCGCGGCTGACGTGCGTTGGTTCGAAGCCGAGCCGACCTATGTGCTGCATTTCATGAATGCCTATGAGCAGGGCGATGAGATCATCATGGACGCCTATTTCCAGGACAATCCCACACCGGGGGCGCTGGCCGGCGCTCCGCCGGGATTCGAGCACATGATGGCGTATCTGGACGAGCAGAGTTTCCGCCCGCACCTGCGGCGCTGGCGATTCAATCTGCGCACCGGCACGACGCGCGAGGAACCACTCGACGATCGCATCCTCGAGTTCGGCACGATCAACCAGCAGTACGCAGGTCGGCCCTATCGCTACGTGTACAGCTCGAGGACCGAGCCGGGCTGGTTTCTGATGACAGGCTACGTCAAGCACGATCTGCAGACCGGACAGTCCTGGGAATTGAATCTCGGACCGAAGCGCTACGCCAGCGAGGCGCCATTCGCTCCGCGTATCGATGCCAAGGACGAGGACGACGGATATCTCGTGACGTTCGTGACCGACGAAAACACCGGCACGTCGGAGTGCGTACTGATCGATGCGAAGCGCTTCTCGGAGGGGCCGGTTTGCCGGATCGCGTTGCCTCACAAGATTTCCAGCGGCACGCATTCGCATTGGGCCGCTCGGCCGTTCCTTGCGCGTGCTACGTAGATGACCCGGTCTTCCCCTGATGTCCTGCACCGGTGGCGCATCGCAATCTCTAATGGCAGTGCCTGCGCAAGTTAGATTGCCTTTGTGATCAAACGTATTCTCGTCGCCGTTTTCCTTGCCTGGATGGCGATCGCTCCCGCGATCGCCAATTCCTGTGCGACCGGCTGTGAGACGGGCGCAAGCTCCGCGCATCACCACGCACCCGGCGGGCCTGCCGATGCGCATTCGCAGGATGTCCCCGACTGCCCGGACGACTCGAATTCACCGGATCGCAGCTCGATGGAAGTTGCGTGCCTGGTCGCAGGTGCGGCTTCGCTGCCGTCCTCGTCCCTTTCTCTCGCCAGGATTGAGCGGGTTTCAGAGCAGCACGCCGCAGTGCTGCTGCCGCCACTGTCCTTCCAGACGTCCGCGCCCGCCAGACCTCCCCAGGCTTGAGCATTCGCGCGCGGGATTCATCCCGCATACGAACGATCTCTGCTCAAGCTGGAGGCTTCAATGTCACGTCCACTCGGACGCACCATCCCATGGGGTGGGCGCGTCGATCATGGTGTCAGCTTCTTCGGGAAGCTGACGATTGCTTCTGTCTTCCTACTACTACACGCAAGCGTTGACGCGCAGGAGCGCGATGTTCTGACGCTCGCTCGAGCTGTCGCGCTCGTTTCAGAGGATCAACCGCAGCTCGCAGCGCTCTTATCGCAAGAGCAGGCGGCACTCGAGTCATCGCATGCGGAACGGGAACTGCCCGATCCGAGGCTCGCGTTCGGAGTCGAGAACCTTCCCATGACAGGCGACGATGCGTTCCGCTTCGGCCGTGAGGACATGACGATGATCACGGTAGGCCTGATGCAAGACGTCGTGACCCGAGCCAAGCGCGAAGCGTCGTCCTCGCGGATGAGTGCGGAAGCGGCACGGCTTTCGGCGGAGCGGATGCTGAACGCTCGCACACTTCAACGCGACGTAGCGCTCGCATGGATCGATGCATTCGAGGCTCAGCAGCGCGCCGCCACGTTACGCAAGCTCCTGGCTGAAATCACCGCCGAGCGTGAAGTGAGCGCCGCGCAGGTCTCATCGGGAGCGATACGAGCGAGTGAAGTGTTGGCGCTTGACCTGCAGCGTTCCTCGACTCGCGACGATCTAATTCTCGCGGAGCGAGATGAAGCGCAAGCCCGCGCGGCACTGTCACGTTGGATCGGCGAGGCTGCGCTTCGGCCCTTGCCCGACGCGCTTCCGCAGATCAACGCGAACATCGATCCTGCCGCCGCCGCGCGCGCGATCGACTCTCATCCCGCCTTGCAGTCATCTAGCCATGCGATAGATGCAGCGCTTCGTGCCGTCGATCGAGCCCGCGCAGATCGGCGGCCAGATTGGAGTTGGCAGCTCATGTACGGTCAGCGTCAGGATGATCGCTCCGACCTGGTGACTTTCCAGGTCACGGTCGGGCTGCCCTGGAACCGAGCCGATCGACAGGATCGTCGCATTGCGCAGAAGCTGGCTGAAGCAAGTGCCCTGCGAAGTGACTTATCCGACCGTCGCCGAGCGCTCGAAGCGGAGCTGGCTTCAATCCGAGCCGATCTCAACGCAAGCGCTCAGCGGCTCGATGAGCACGAGGAACAGCTCGCCCCGAACGCACGTACGCGGCTCGAAGCATTGCAAGCCGCATACGCAGGCGGCAAGGGATCTCTCGTCGATGTTTGGGAAGCCAGGCGTGCGTGGATCGAGGCAGGCCTTCATCACCAGATGATTCTGGCCGATCGCGCCAGAGCCTTGGCGAAGCTCGCCTGGCTTACAGGTCGTGCGGAGGTGCTCCCATGAATACGCGTTGGCTCGCACTGGTTGGTGCCGTTGTCATTCTCATGGCTACCGGGCTTTGGCTTTTCCGCGATCACGGCGATGCGACTCCCGGAACATCGAGCAAGGTCGTCGCAGGCGTGGTTCAGGACGATTCGGGACGCCGTG
Source organism: Steroidobacter sp. (assembly GCF_036406195.1). GTDB lineage: Bacteria > Pseudomonadota > Gammaproteobacteria > Steroidobacterales > Steroidobacteraceae > Steroidobacter. The sequence continues at coordinate 9,698 of NZ_DASWVW010000045.1, read as the reverse complement.
TCCTGTATTGGTACGACCCAATGGCCCCGCAGCAGCGCTTCGACAAGCCCGGCAAGTCGCCTTTCATGGATATGCAGTTGGTCCCCAAGTATGCCGACGAAGCCGACGATACCGGGGTGCGGGTTTCGCCTTCGGTGCAGCAATCTCTTGGAATTCGAACTGCGCCAGTGGAGAGGGCTCCCTTTGGTGAGAGTCTCGCTGCGGTCGCTCGACTCGAAGTGAATGAACGACACCTTTACGCCTTGCCGTCGCGCGTTTCCGGTTACGTAGAACGACTGCATGTTCGCGCCGTAGGTGATCCGGTTGCAGCGGGCCAAAAGGTGGCGGAGATCTATTCGCCCGAGTTGCTTTCGGCGCAGCAGGAATTCCTCGCGCTGCGACGGGCCGGGGATCTGACCGCAGGTACTGACCTGGTGGGAGCTGTGCGCGAGCGTCTGCGTCTACTTGGCATGGCAGTGCGTGAGATCGATGCGCTCGAACGCAGCGGCCAGGCGACATCACGTTTTGGTGTGTACGCGCCAGTGAACGGCTATGTGGTCGAGCTTGCGACTCGCGAAGGCGGGACGATCGAAAGTGGCGCCACGCTGCTGTCGATCGCCGATCTGTCCTCGCTTTGGTTGATCGCCGAGCTTCCGGAACGTGATTCCAGTCGTGCTCGACCGGGCGATGTCGTAGAGGCGCAATTGGAGGGTGTGGGTGGCGAGGTCGTGTCGGGGCACGTCGACTTCATCTACCCGAGTCTCAACGAAGAGACTCGTACCGCGCGAGCTCGCATTGTGGTTCCCAATCCGCGAAACGTGCTTCGGCCGGGCATGTTTGCGCGCGTCAGAATCAGTTCCGCTGACCGCGAAGCGCTGTCCGTGCCGAGCGAGGCGGTGATCTCTACCGGGACGAGATCGATCGTCATCGTCAGAGACGATTACGGTTTCCGTCCTGCGGAGGTACGCACCGGCGCGGAGCTGGGTGAGCGAACCGAGATCCTCTCTGGATTGCGCGAGGGCGAACAGGTCGTCGCATCCGGCCAGTTCCTCCTCGATTCAGAGGCAAGCCTCAACAGTGCGCTTGCTCGATTGTCACAACAAGAAGCAGGCCACGAGCATGCAGCGCACGCCCAGATCGAGGCCGTCGAGAAGGAGAGCGAACAATGATCGCGCGCCTCATTCTCTGGTCCGGCCGCAACCGGTTGCTGATCCTGCTCGCGGCATTGCTCGTGTCGGTGTGGGGCAGCTATGCCGTGCTTCGAACGCCGATCGATGCGATCCCCGACCTGTCGGATACGCAGGTCATCATTCGTACCCGCTGGCCGGGACAGGCTCCGCAGATTGTCGAGGACCAGGTCACGTACCCGCTCACCACTACGATGCTGTCGGTGCCTGGTGTGCGTACGGTGAGAGGGTACTCATTGTTCGGAGACTCGTTCGTCTACGTCATCTTCGATGACTCCACAGATCTCTACTGGGCGCGTTCGCGCGTGCTCGAATATCTCAACCAAGCCGCTGCACGCCTGCCGGCAACTGCGCAGCCGACATTGGGTCCGGATGCTACCGGTGTGGGCTGGATCTACGAGTATGCACTCGTGGATCGATCTGGCCGCCATGATCTCAGCGAACTACGCGCATTGCAGGATTGGTTTCTGCAATTTGAGCTGAAGACCATTCCCGGAGTGGCAGAGGTCGCGAGTGTCGGTGGAATGGTCCGGCAGTTCCAGGTCCAGGTCGATCCGCAGAAGCTTCGAACGTATCGGCTCCCTCTCGCTTCGGTCGTGGCAGCGGTTCGTGCCGCAAACAGCGAAGCAGGTGGGGCGGTCATCGAGCTTGCAGAAGCGGAGTACATGGTGCGGGCCCGTGGCTACCTGCAGTCCTTGGACGATTTTCGCCGCATCCCGCTGGGAGCGACCGCCTCCGGCACTCCGATTCTCCTTGCCGATGTCGCACGCATTCAGCTCGGGCCGGAAATGCGCCGAGGGATCACGGAGCTCAACGGGGAGGGTGAAGTAGCAGGCGGAATCATCGTGCTGCGCTCGGGTGAGAATGCGCGGCGTGTCATCGCGGACGTGAAACAGAAACTATTGGCTTTGCAGCCCGGTCTGCCCGAGGGCGTTGAGATCGTTGCTACGTATGATCGATCTCAGCTCATCGATCGCTCCGTGAATACGCTGTGGACTCGCCTGATCGAGGAGTTCATCGTGATCGCCCTGGTCTGTGCGCTGTTTCTGTGGCACTTGCGCTCGGCACTGGTTGCCGTGGTTGCGCTGCCCCTCGGTGTGCTCGTGGCGTTCATCGTGATGCACTATCAGGGAATCAATGCGAACATCATGTCGCTCGGCGGAATCGCGATTGCCATCGGAGCCATGGTGGATGCCGCGATCGTGATGATCGAGAACGCCCACAAGAAGCTCGAGCACTGGCGCAAAGAGAACGGTCACGAGCCGGTAGAGGCGGAGCGTCGCACGCTCATCATCGAGGCGGCAACGGCAGTTGGACCTGCGTTGTTCGTGTCGCTACTGATCATCACCTTGTCATTCATCCCCGTGTTCACGTTGCAAGCCCAGGAAGGAAAGATGTTTGCGCCACTGGCGTACACAAAAACCTACGCGATGGCAGCGGCAGCAGGGATTTCAGTGACCTTGGTGCCGGTACTCATGACGCTGTTCATCCGTGGGCGCATACGCGATGAACGCGACAATCCAATCAATCGATGGCTGATGCGCGCGTATCAGCCGCTGTTGACTCGCGTGCTGCACGCGCCAGCACTGACTCTCGCAATCGCAGCGTTGATCACGCTGGCAACAGCGTGGCCACTTTCGCAACTCGGAGCAGAGTTCATGCCGCCATTGGAGGAGGGCGATCTGCTCTACATGCCGACCGCACTTCCAGGACTCTCGGCCGCGAAGGCATCCGAGTTGCTGCAGGTCACGGATCGGCTGATCAAATCCGTACCCGAAGTGCAGACGGTGTTCGGCAAAGCCGGCCGAGCGGAAACTGCCACCGATCCCGCACCCTTAGAGATGTTCGAGACAACGATCCAGCTCAAGCCGAGATCGCAGTGGCGGCCCGGCATGACGACGGACAAGTTGATCGAAGAGCTCGATGCACGCGTCAAAGTCCCGGGCCTGGCGAACGTCTGGGTGCAGCCCATCCGCAATCGCATCGATATGTTGGCGACCGGAATCAAGAGTCCGGTCGGGATCAAGATCTCCGGTGGCGACCTGCCGACGCTCGAAAAGCTGGGTCAGCGGGTCGAGCAAGTGGTCAAGACCGTGCCGGGCGCGGCCTCCGTCATCGCAGACCGAGTCACCGGGGGGCGCTATGTCGATGTGCACATTGATCGACTCAGCGCAGCCCGGTACGGGCTCAGCATCGAGGATGTCCAAGCGCTCGTTGGGATCGGAATAGGCGGTGAGAATATCGGCCAGGTGCTCGATGGCCGGGCTCGATTCCCGATCAATGTTCGCTTTCCGCGTGAGCTGCGGGAGGCACCGCGTGAGCTTGCAAGCTTACCGATCATTACGGCATCTGGCGCAACAGTACCGCTGGGCAGCGTTGCAGAGATCTCGATTCAAGACGGGCCGCCGATGATCAAGAGCGAGAATGCGCGCTTGTCGGTTTGGGTCTATGTAGATATTCGCGATCGGGATCTTGGTAGCTTTGTTCGCGAGGCGCGCGAGACAATTGCCGAGCAAGTGGCCCTGCCTGCCGGCGTGTCGATCGCGTGGTCAGGACAATTCGAATACCTGGAGCGCGCCGCCGATCGCTTGCAGTGGGTCGTGCCTGCGACAATCGCGATCATCTTCGTGTTGCTCTTTCTAATCTTCCAACGCGCTGGGCCCGCGCTACTGATCCTCGGGACGCTACCTTTCGCGCTCGTCGGCGCCATCTGGCTCATGTACCTCCTGGGACACAACTTCTCAGTCGCGAGCGCAGTCGGGATGATTGCCCTGGCTGGCTTGGCTGCAGAGTTTGGCGTGGTGATGCTCGTCTACCTGAATGAATCGATAGAACGCCATGTCTCGCGTCATGGTTCGCTCACCAAGAACGACTTGCTCGTTGCCATCAGCGAAGGCGCAGCTCTGCGCTTGCGACCAAAGACAATGACGGTCGCAGTGATACTCGCAGGCTTGCTGCCGGCGCTGTTGGGCGGGGGTACAGGCTCCGAGATCATGAGCCGCATCGCAGCTCCCATGGTGGGTGGAATGATCACGGCGCCATTGCTTTCGTTGTCGGTGCTGCCGGCGGCGTATGTGGTGCTCAGCAAGCGAGCGGCTTCACGAGGGAAGCCGCTCGCACCGATGCAAGTTACTGATGCCGCCTGATCACGCGACCCAGGTCAGTACCGCACCTGTATCTCAACGCCGTAGGTCCGTGGTGGCGTCAAGTAATAGGTCGACGACAGCCCAGTCGTTGTTTGAGACGCGCTGATGCTCTCAAAACCTTCTTCATCGGTTGCATTGCGCACGTACCCGACGAGTGAGAAACGGTCCGAGCGTGCTGTGTACGTAGCGCGCAGATCAAGTTGGCTGAACGAGGGCGCGCGAGCGAGGCCATCGTCGAAAATACCGAAATCGAGTGAGCTGCGCCAGGCGTAAGTGGCAGCAAGCAGCAGATTGCCTGTACCGACGTCGAATTCGTAAGTAGGCGTAATGGCGACTTTATGCTCCGCGGACACCTGCAAGGCATTGCCCGAGACATCTTGCGCGAAGGCGCCATTGACCGCCGCTCCGACAGGCCGGGCATTGGGATTGGTCGCCCCTCTATCCAGCGGATTCACGTAGCAGCAGGCGCGTTCGATTTCCGAGTCCAGCCATGCGTAGGAGGCGAAGAGGTTGAACGCCCCGATGGGCCGCCAGTTCATCTCGACTTCGAACCCGAGCGCTTCAATACTGTCGAGGTTGACGAGATCGGTACGTGCCGCGCCACCGCCTGGGGGCAGAACGAGCAGCGGAACCTGCATGTCATCGTAGCGGTAGTTGAACAGCGCGGTATTGATCCAAAAGTTGGATCCCGCTTTGTACTTGTAGCCCAGCTCCAGAGCATCGAGGGTTTCAGAGTCGACCTCGGGCACTGGGGCGAGCCCCCCGATGTTGTAGCCGCCGGACTTGAAGCCGCGACTGTATCGCAGGTAAGTGAGATTCCTGTCATCAGGCTTCCATTCAACGCCTGCCGTGCCCGACCAGGCGGACCACAAGTTGCGGAACGTACGCCCGCTGTTGGCATATTGGTACGCTACGCCCATGCAATTCGTTGGCGACGTGCAGTACCAACCAACGCCTGGTCCCAGCCTCGGGTCGTAAAAGACACCGCGAAGGTGCTCTGACGCGTCTTTCTTGTCTTCGCTCCAGCGTGCGCCGCCCGTGATGCGGATTGTGTCGGTGACGTCATAATCGATCTGGCCGAAGATCGCGTAGCTGTCGCTGTCTTGTTGCGCCTGGCTGTCGTAGTAATTCAATTCCGGATTTGCGGCGGCCGGGGCGGTATACGTGAACGGGTTGGCAATCTCGGGCTGATTGGCTGAAATCTTGATGGGCTGACTGAAATCCTCATGGAGGAAGTAGACACCGACGATCCACTGCGTCCGCCCGGCCTGCGTGGAAAGCAGGTTGATCTCGTGGCTGTAGTAGCTGCGATCTTCAACGTACTGTCGCCTCCAGTCTGCGCCGATCGTCAGCGGCGAGGGCGCGCCCGCTGGTGTGTACTGATATGAAACCTGCGCGCCGCCATCAAGATCCTGGATCTGATCGAACACGTATCGATGCCAGCCGCCGACATATCGCACGTCGAAGGCATCAAAGTGAATGTCGAGATTGGCGACCAGGAGGTCATGATCGCGCAATTGCGTGCTGGTGGAGTAGTTGGTGTTGAACAGGCGCGAGTTGCCGGTGGCGGGATTTTCAACCGGGTACTGGTAAGTGGGATTGGGACCAAGCCCGGAGAAGCAGCAAACGGAAGCCGTGTCGTATGGGCCAAGAGTGGCGCTCGCGCGTCCGCGCTCATCTCTCGTGAGCGTGCCGTAGCGAACGAATGCATCGACCCGACCGATCTCGCCCTGCAAGATGCCTTCGATGTAGGTGTTGTTGAGGACGCCACCTTCGTCCCGCGCGCCGGAGACGTTCTGGTAATAGCCTTCATCCTGATACAGGTCCTCCAGATTGAGCCTGGCACGCCAATGCTCGCTGAGCGGACCTGAGATCGAGGCGCGCAATTCTCGACGACCGTAGTTGCCGAATAGGGCACGCGCCTCGGTGCTGAATGTCTCGGTCGCGGGTGCGGCGATCACATTCATGGCGCCGCCGATGGAGTTGCGCCCATAGAGCGTCCCCTGCGGACCACGCAGTACCTCGATTCGGTCAATGAACAGTGGTGAGCCTGCCGCGGCGACAGTCGAGGGGGCGTAAAAACCGTCGGTGTACACGGCAACGCCGGGATCAGTACCCACAGTGTTGGTCTGGCGGCCGATTCCGCGGATATGCACCTTGTCTTGCGCGGTGTTGTAGGCAAGACCTGGGATGACGTTGGTAAGGTCGACGACCGTCAGAATGCCAGTCTTCGCGCGCTGGTCGGCGGAGAGCGCGGTGACCGCGACGGGTGTTCTCGACAGCGACTCCACGCGTTTCTGCGCGGTCACCACAATTTCTTCCAACGCTCCGGCCAGGGAGCTTTCGCTGCCGGGGCTGGTGCCCTGCTCGGCGCAGAATGCCGCCGTCCCCTGCATGGCAGCTATCGCTGCCCATGATGCAGTCAAGAAGATCCGACGCAACTCGCCTCGATAGACACTTTGGCTCATCTGACTGCCCCCAACTGGTGGTTAAATTGTTATCCAACTGGACAATCAATATCAGATACAAGGCATGATGACAAGGAGGCCGCGCACTACGATCAACCAGCGGAAGTATCCGTCAGAATTTTGTCGCAATCGAGACTCGATCTATGTCACCACTGCAGTGTCGCAGAACACAGTATTGGTCGGGCGTTCGACAATAGCTTTTCTGGCTGAGCCCATTCACTCCGACGCGCACATCGAGTATCGGCTCACATGTTGGAGCGGCCATGCGAATAGAATGCGCACTTCGACTCGTGCTCATGGGTATTATCCAATCGGATAATGCAATGATGGTGGCAGAACGCGCACGCCAGTCGCGATGGGGTTTCCGTCAGCTCGCCTACGAAACATGAGTATCTTGAACATATTGATTCGGCAACCGTGTAGCGCAGTGGAACGAATAGCTCACGCGCTCATGTCGCGCGCGGCAAGCCTTGCGCTGCGCCTGGGTGTGCGGCAGTGGCGCCTGGCGGCGGTCTGGCTACCCCTCTCTGCAGTGCCCGATGTAACCGCGGTGGCCGGTGTTGGCCCACACATGCAGGTGGACGTCCTGGTCTACGGTGGAACTGCGGCGGGTGTGATCGCCGCCTACACGGCAAAGCAGTACGGCCGGAGCGTGTTGCTCATAGAGCCTGGTCGGCACTTGGGCGGCATGAGCTCGGGTGGGCTCGGCTATACCGACATCGGGAACAAGCACGCTGTGACGGGTCTGGGATTGGACTTCTACCGCAGGGTGGGCCACTACTACGGACGCTTCGAATCATGGACGTTCGAGCCGCACGTCGCTGAGCAGGTTCTTGAACAGTACGTCGATAGGGCGGCCGTGGAGACGCTCTTTTCTCGCCGCGTCAAACGAGTGGACAGGCGAAACACGCGGATTCGCGCAGTCACACTCGAGTACGCCGGCTCAGGCGCGGGCGCGCCAGATCTGGTGGTTGCGGCAAAGGTGTTCATCGACGCCAGCTACGAAGGCGATCTGATGGCCCGGGCAGGTGCCTCATACACCGTCGGGCGCGAGCCCAACAGCCGATACAACGAGACTTTGAACGGAGTGCAGCTGCAGGCCGTGGAAGAGGTGATGGTGAACGGACTACCCTGGCTTCGAGGTCACCAATTTCCCGATGGCGTCGATCCTTACGTCATTCCTGGCCAACCCTCGAGCGGCTTACTGCCCGGCGTCGGCGCTCAGGCGGTTGCACCGGCTGGTTCTGGCGACGAGAAGGTGCAGGCATACAACTTCCGCATGACCTTGTGTCAGGGCGAGCAACGTCTGCCGATCGAGAAGCCCGAGCGCTACGATCCCGGGCGCTATGAGCTGCTGATCCGTTCGATGGAGAAACATCCTTGGAAGCAGCTGGACTTTGAAGGCTTCATCATCAGTCTGATGCCCAATGGGAAGTCCGACTGGAACAACTGGGGCGCCTTATCCACGGACTATATCGGGGGGAGCTGGGATTATCCCGAGGCCGACTATGCGCGCCGCGAGGAGATCCGCGGGGAGCACGAGCTGTATCAAAAGGGGCTCTTGTACTTCATCGCTACGGATCCGCGTGTGCCCGCGCATGTCCGTGATGAGATGCGCAGCTGGGGTTACTGCCGTGACGAGTTCCTGGATACGGGCGGCTGGCCGCATCAGCTCTATGTGCGTGAAGCGCGGCGACTCGTGGGCGAGTATGTCATGACGGAGCACAATGTTCGCGGTGAGGTCACGGTGGAAGACGGCATCGGAATGGCTGCCTACACCATGGACTCTCACAACACTCAGCGCTTGGTGGTAGATGGCATGACGCGTAACGAGGGGAACGTGGAGGCGGGCGGCTTCGCGCCGTACCCGATCGCTTATCGCTCGATCACTCCGAAGCGGCACGAGGTGACAAACTTGCTGGTGCCGGTAGCGCTTTCGGCAAGCCACATCGCCTATGGCTCGATTCGGATGGAGCCGGTGTTCATGGTACTGGGACAATCCGCCGCGGTCGCCGCTTCGATGGCGATCGAGGCCGGCGTGCCGGTACAGCAAGTGAATGTGCCCGCCCTGCAACGGGAGCTCACGGCGAATCCGCTCGCCGACCACAGCCCCGCGGAAGTTCTGATCGATGACAGCTCAAAGGAGCAGATCCAGGTCAGCGGGACTTGGACGGACGTTCAGATACGCGGGCAGTATGGCCAAAGCGTGTTGCGCAGTGATCGAGATGGCGGCTCGGTGCGATTCGTGCCGCGAATCCGCGAGCCGGGAATGTATCAGGTGTACCTGTACTGGCCGGCGGCGACGGGCCTGGCGAGCAACGTGCCCATTGAGATTCAGCACGCGACGGGTGCCGCACACATCGCGCTGGATCAGCGGCGCACGGGCGAGTCGGTGCAGGGCTCGGTCAGTTGGCAAGCACTGGGCGAGTATCGTTTCGAGCCGACGCGAAACGCATGGGTTGAGATCGGCACGAGCGGCGTGGATGGTGCGGTACTTGCCGATGCGGTGCTGTTTCTTCCAGCGCGAAAATTATGAACGCGAATTTGGCGAGAAAGACTTCGCCTTGTTCCTGGCGCCCGCTCAATAAAACCATTCTGAGCGACGTCGAATTCGGCTATCCAGTCATGTGATGCACCGAATGAGGACGAATTGGATGACAAGGCGATCGAAGGTTGACGAGCGCACCATCTGTGATCGCCGACATCTGCAAGGAGGCGGAATCGGTTGCACTGTGGCCAACGGCGCCGCCAGAACCTACGGTGGTAATTTACCATAATATGCATTATGCGCCCCAGCGATGCCGGTGCCACAGGGGCTCAATCACCAGACTGGTTCTCCAGAATTGCCCAGCCTTTTCGCGCTCCTCGGTCGCCCGACAATGACAATCCGGCCGCTCGGTCGGAAAGCTCGGCTCATA
>NZ_DASWVW010000044.1:0-1564 GCF_036406195.1 Steroidobacter sp. | reverse complement strand
CCCCCAACTGAAGGAGATTGGACGTGAAGAAGCGGTTTACCGAAGAACAGATCATCGGCTTCCTGCGCGAGGCTGACGTCGGCCTGCCGATCAAGGAGCTGTGCCGCAGGCACGGCTTCAGCGAGGCCTCCTACTACCTGTGGCGCAGCAAGTTCGGCGGCATGAGCGTGCCGGACGCCAAGCGCCTGAAGGAACTGGAGACGGAGAACACGCGGCTGAAGAAGCTGCTGGCCGAGCAGATGCTTGAGAACGAGGTGATCCGGGACGTCCTGCGAAAAAAGCCGTAGGCGCACCGGCCCGGCGAGTGTTGGTGCGCCAGATGATCGACAAGGGGCTGAGCGAGCGGTGCTCGTTGCGCGTCGTGGGCATGAGCGCCAGCGCGTACCGCTATCAGGCACAGCCGGACCGCAACGTGGCATTGCGGCGGCGGATCGTGGAGCTGGCGCAGCGGCACAAGCGCTACGGGGTGGGAATGATCCACTTGAAGCTTCGGCAGGAGGGCGGCGAGCCGGTGAACTACAAGCGCGTGGAGCGGCTGTATCGGGAGGAACGGCTACAGGTGCGCCGGCGCAAGCGGAAGAAAGTGCCGGTGAGCGAGCGGCAACCGCTGTGTCGTCCATCGGCACCCAACGAGGTGTGGTCGATGGATTTCGTGTTCGATCGCACCGCCGACGCACGCGTGCTCAAGTGCCTGACCATCGTCGACGACGCCACGCATGAATCGGTGGGCATCGAAGTCGAGCGAGCCATCTCCGGCGCGGGCGTGACGCGCGTGCTGGACCGCCTGGCGATCATACGCGGCTTGCCCAAGACGATTCGCACCGACAACGGCAAGGAGTTCTGCGGCAAGGCGATGGTCGCCTGGGCGCACGAGCACGGCGTGCAGCTGCGCCTGATCGAACCGGGCAAGCCAAACCAGAACGCCTACATCGAATCGTTCAACGGCCGCCTGCGCGATGAGTGCCTCAACGAACACTGGTTTCCCAGCCTGCTACACGCCCGGACCGAGATCGAACGCTGGCGGCGGGAATACAACGAGGAGCGACCGAAGAGGGCATTGGGCGGGCTGACACCGGCCGCCTACGCGAAGCAGTTAAAGTAACACCGGACTCTAAACCCACCCGCTACTCAAAGCGGGGGGACGTCGAGGAGCCAGGAACCCGTCGCTGATGCCCTGTTTGAGCGAGTAGGTGTACACCGGCTCGCCGAAGTAGTGGATGTTGGAGACGTATTCGGTTTCCTTGGGCGTGGCGGTGAGGCCGATCTGGGTGGCGTTGCCGAAGTACTCCAGAATCTCGCGCCACGCCGAATCCTCGGCTGCGCTGCCGCGGTGGCACTCATCGATCACGATGAGATCGAAGAAGTCCGGCGAGAACTCGCGAAACAGCTTCTGGCGTTCTTCCGGCCCGGTGATTGCCTGGTACAGGCCGAGATAAATTTCGTAGGCCGGGTCGATCCGGCGCTTCTTGTCAAGTGCCAGTGTCAGCTCGATCTCGCTGCCGTCCGCGCGCTCGATCGTCTTGCTGGCGGTGCTGAGCTTGGCCATGGCCGCGCCGAACGGGCG
>NZ_DASWVW010000043.1:0-7957 GCF_036406195.1 Steroidobacter sp. | reverse complement strand
CGGACCAGGCATCCGCGCTCAGCCGTCGTCGCTTCATCGTCTGCATCGTCTGCATCGCTCACTCCAGTGGTGGTTGACCTGGAGCGGCATTGTCCGCACGCGCGAATAGATCGGAAGAACGCCTCGGAGTTAACGCTTACTCTAAAGCTGGCTTCTAAAGCTCGGTCTTCGAGTGTCGCCTCGCACGGTAGCGAAGTACATGCCGCGACCGGCGCCGGGTCGGCCGAGGGGAGGTCAGCGGTGGTCGGCCTTCCTTCGCAACCACGCGCGGGCTGTCATCGCCTGTGATTTCCTTGTGGCGGTGACCAGCACGTTCCGAGTGCTGTACGTGCTTGTCGTCATCGAACACCACAGCCGCCGACTCATCCACTTCAACGTGTCAGCGCATCCGACGGCGCAGTGGACGCGGCAGTAACTGCGAGAGACGGTGGGATGCGAGGATGCCGAGCAACCGTCACGTCACCGAGTGAGGCCCTGCGCTGGCCTGTGTTCATGGCGAGTGGAGCTGCCGCAAGGCACGTAAGTATGCTGCCGATAAACGGGGGAATCTCAAGAACTAGAGACGTGCGCGCAGTCCGACGTACGCGCTCCACAGTGGATCTGCCTCGTCCGCCGGAATCTCAGCGAAACAGGTTGCCATCGTATCCCGGAGGATTTCGGCGAGCGCAGGCCAGTGCTCGGCCATCATCGGTACTAGCGTCGCCAACCTGTGCACGCTGTCCTTCAGGCTGCCTCGTCGACACAGTGCCCATGCAAGTTCCATTGTGAGCGTTGCGTCCTCGGCGGCCTGGCCATTGCAACCGACCGCAAGCATCGGTTGAGGATGAATGCTGCGCAGTCGCGTCATCCAAGTGAGGAGCGATGCCTGGAGAGCTGCCTGAGTCTTCTCATCGAGATGCGGCAGGATGCTGCTGAGTGTGAGCAGTATGACACGCGAGTCCGCTTCGGGGCCGGGAGGTGGAAATGGAAGCGTGCGAATGTACTCAGAAAGGCGCCGACAATCGTCCGAGGGAAGCCATTCAAAGCCGATCATGTGCAGTACGCTCCAGGCATGCACCGAAGTAAGGTCGGTTTCGATTCCGGAGATCGTTTCGAGCCGAAACTTATCTCGGGTTGCCGCGGTGAGGGCAGGAACAGTATCCGTTGCACTAATGTTCGCAAGCCATTCCGGCGTGTCCTCGGATAAGAAGGATCCGAGACCGTTTGGACCGTGGCGACGGTCCTCGAACAACCCGCGGACTGGCAGGCGGCTATGCGGGTGAACCTGCGTGAGGACGCTTTGTAATGCTTCGCGAACCGATTCCAGGCCGATGGGCACGCGCTCGCCGAATGCCGCAGTCATACCGGCAACCAGCAAGGCGGGCCCATTCATCCGTCGAGGGGCGGCGATGTCACTTTCATACGCAGCGTCGAAGATGAGGGCAGCCTGGACCGACTTCGGGTGAAACTTCTGGAATCGCTCTATCAGCAGCGAGGCTGACGTTCCGTGCGTGCGGAACGTCGATAGCACGCGGTCGGCGTGACTCCAGACGCAAGCGAGCCGCTGAGCGACGGTAAAGGAAGGCCAGCTTCGGTCGCGTTCTGCGGCACGCTCTGCCCATGCCAAGAGCGCCGCCAGGGCTTCCGTCTGCTCGCCCCATTGTCCCAGCGCATTAGCGAGCATGGTCAAGCACTCGCTGTCCGCTTCCTCAGTTCGTCGAGCAGCGAGCAACTCCGTTGCGCGCAGGATCGACATGGGAGTACTTCCAGGCCCCGTGAGTCGTTCGATGAGGCGACGTTGGCGTTGTTCGTCCAATTGGTCCCACGTGACCCAGAGGGCAGGCGGAAGGCGGGTCGGTAGTCCTTGCCACCGAATGAGTGCATCCTCTGGAGTGGTCCGGATTAACAGCGCTCGTGCAGATGCGTCCCAATCGATGGTTCCGTCCGCCGTTGTCATCAGTGCCAAATAGGCAACGTACTTCTCTGGGCTCGCAGGCAGCAGCACGTCCGCAGCGAAGCTCGGTGTCGGATGCTGTGCAAGTAGCCTCTCAAGCTGCGCGTAGCGGCCGGCAACCATCTGATCGCGAGCCTGCGTGTAGGCACGTAGGCGTATCGCAGGTGACGTGGGTTCTGCAATCTCGCGCAGGAGCGTCTTTGCCTCAGCTTCGGAGCAGTCCGAAAACCACGGCTCTTGTGCCAGGAACGCATGTCGATCCTCAGCGCGCGATGCCAGCAGAGCAAACTCAGGGAACGCGAGAGAGTGGGCTTGTCCGGCACCGCGAATCTCGATCACCTCTGCGGATGCGTGAACCTCATACTGGTTGCTCGTGATGGACTCCAGGCGCGTGTCGGCGCCCTGCCAGGCGCATGCGAGTGCCTCCCAGAAGTGATTGGCCTCGAAGGAAATTGTTTCGATCTTCACGTGTCGGTTATCAGAACGTAGGGACCCCGCCGACATCGATTTTCTCAAAACCATTCCCCCCCGCTAGGGTGAAGATTTCTCAGAACCTTTCCCCCCCTCTGAGGGGCAGTTTCTCAAAACCTTTCCCCCTCCCGCGCCGGACGTGACGCATCTGCGATCCTCCCGGTCTCGGCCGTACCCGGCCGTGGCCGGAGGAGGAACGCCATGGCGTATCGCGAGGTCACGACAGTGGAAACGAAAGAGGTGCTACGGCAATGGTTGGCAGGCGCCTGCCATAAGCGCATCGCGGCGCGGCTGGGACTGGACGTGAAGACGGTGCGCCGCTACGTGCGGGCGGCACAGTCGCTCGGTCTGAGCCGCGAGGGCGGCGAGGTCACGCTCACCGAGGAGCTCGAAGCGACGTTGCTCGCGTCGCTGCATGCGCAGTCCGGCCGTCCCCGTGGGGAAGCCTGGGAGCGCTGTGAAATGCACCGTGATCGGATCGCGCAGTGGCTTGCGCAAGGACTGCGGTTATCGAAGCTACGCAAGCTGCTGCTGCGTCATGGCGTACAAGTTCCCTACGCGACGCTGCATCGCTTCGCGGTCCTCGAACTGGGCTTCGGCCGTCGCGCGGCGACGGTGCCAATTATCGACTGTGCGCCAGGCACCGAACTGCAGGTCGATACCGGTTGGATGGGCTCGCTGGAGCCCGACGTGTTCGGCAAACGTCGGCGCTTCCGCGCCTGGATCTTTACCGCCGTCTACTCGCGCCACCGCTTCGTCTGGCCGTGCTTGCACGAGACCACCGCGAGCGCCATCGAGGCTTGTGAGCGGGCCTGGCTGCACTTCGGTGGTGTGTTCCGCGTTCTGCTGCCGGACAACACCAAGGCGATCGTGACGCAGGCCGATCCGCTGGATGCACGGATCAACGAAACGTTCCTTGAGTATGCACAGGCGCGCGGCTTCGTGGTTGATCCGGCACGTGCTCGCCACGCTCGCGACAAGGGCCGAGTCGAACGCGCGGTGCCGACCGTGCGCGATGACTGCTTCGCCGGCGAGACGTTGCACACGATCGACGAAGCTCGATCACTTGCCGCGCATTGGTGTCGACAAGAGTACGGACTGCGGCGCCACACACGCACGCAGCGCCTGCCGCTCGAGTGCTTCGAGGCCGAGGAGCACCCTCACTTGTTACCTGCGCCGACGCTGCCCTACGAGGTGCCGTACTGGTGCGAGCCGAAGGTTGGACGTGATCATCTCGCGCAGGTTGCCAAGGCGCTCTACTCATTGCCCACACGCTATATCGGCAAGTATTTGCGCGCCCGAGCGGATCGCGTCCTGGTTCGCTTCTATGACCAAGGCATGCTGATCAAGACGCATCCGCGCAAGCCGCCAGGCGATCGCTCGATCGATCCGAATGACTTCCCTGCGTACAAAAGCGCCTATGCGATGCGTGACATCGCCTTCCTTGAGCGCCAGGCCTTTGAGCATGGCGATGCCATCGGACGCTTCGCCCATCAGCTGCTCGAAGGACCGTTACCGTGGACACGCATGCGCCGCGTGTACGCGCTGTTCGGCTTGGTGCGCCGATACGGCGCGACCCGCGTCGAGGAGACTTGCAGCGTGGCGCTCGAGGCACAGATGTATGACGTGCGTCGGCTTGATCGCATGTTGCAGATGGCCGTCGTTGCATCACCGAGCACGCCATCGACACCGCCGACTGCCGTTCCGCCCGCGCGCCATCTGCGGCCCGCGAGCCAATACGCGCTCCCGCTCGGTCACGCGGGCGCACTGATCCGGAGGACCTCACCATGAGCACGACCGATCTCATCTCACCCGATCTGAAAACGGTATTGCGACGACTGAAGCTCTCGCCCATCCTCGATACGCTGCCCGAACGACTCGCAATGGCTCGCCAGCAACACAGCGCTCATCAAGACTTCCTGTTGCTGGTGCTGGCCGATGAAGCCGCGCGCCGCGACAGTCTCGCCACGTCGCTGCGCGTACAACGCGCACGCCTCGATCCGGCGATGCAACTGGAGCTGTGGGACAGCACCGCGCGCGTGACCTATGATCAGGCGCTGTGGCAGGAACTGGTGTCGCTGCGCTTCCTCGAGCAACACAAACATCTGATCATTGCCGGTCCAGTGGGGGTCGGCAAAACGTTCTTGGCGCACGCCCTCGGCCACATCGCCTGTCGTCACGGGCACTGCGTACTCGCAGTGCGCGCCGACAAGATGCTCAAAGCGCTCAAGCACGCACGCCTGGACAACTCCTATGAGGCCGAACTGCGTAAGTTCCTCGCCGTCGACCTCTTGATCGTCGATGACTTCGCTCTGGACAGCATGGATGCCGTGGAGAGTCGCGACGCCCATGAAATCATCACCGAACGCCACCGCGCCGGCTCCATGATCTTCACGGCCAATCGTGGCCCGGACGAATGGCTCGCGATGTTCGCCGACCCGATGCGCGCCCAGAGCGCGATCGATCGGCTCACTGGCAACGCCTACGATCTGGTGATCGAAGGCGAGTCGTATCGGCAACGACTCAAGCCGCACGTATCGTCATCGTCACGTTCGCGTACAGGCACTGCGGCCCGCCCCGATGCACCCAAGAATCGGGGCTCCTAGACAACGTTCGGAGTGTTCACGCACACTGGAAAGCGTCCGCCGGGGAAGGGGGGAATGATTTTGAGAAACAGGGGTCCCTTCCTTATGAGAGCCGACACACCAAATCGCGAAGTGGAGGGTTCGTCGCCGCGAGAAATTCAGGGACCGACAAGACTGCATCACGTAGTGGCTCTGGCAGGTCTTGGACGAAACTCAATACGAACGTGCGGAGGAAATCGCTGCCTATCTCCGCCGGAATGTCTGCGGTGTCAACCTCGAGAATATCTCTGATCAAATACCCTGAAAGCTGAACTGCGGTACGGTTGAGCGTAGCCGAGTCAGCGCTCTCGCTGAGATCGGCCGAGCGAGACATGAGCCATTCAAAATACACCTTGCGTGGCGAGTGGCCCGGCGCATCGAGGGCTTTGGTGGGCAGCGAGAGGCCCACGGCGAGATAGAGAAGCAGGCACATCCGATGCAACTTTGCGCGCCCGTCCGAAGACTTGTCTGCGGGCAGCCGAGTGAAGTGCTCCGCTCGGAGTGCTTCCCAAATCCAATCTGAAGCGGCGATTTGCCAATCGCGCGCCACGTCTGGCGCTTTCCAGAGGAGTTCCAGCGACTCGCGTGAGAGTCGGAAAGCTTCAATCAAGCAAGGACGTTCGGGGACTGGTTTACCCGGCACGGCGGGTTCATCGAGCCGCAAATCGCTTTCTAACTCGAGTAGCCGATTGAAGTTCACGCGCAGATGTTGAAGTGAGGCGGTTTCGGTTACGCCGTGAGCGCCGAATGGCGCATCGCGGAGGTGCCGCAGGACTTCCTCGGCGCAAACGGGAAGGACCTGGATGCTTGACGCGCGCATCCGGCCGAGCAGGTGATAGAAACTCGTTTCATCCAGGTGTTGCTTGCTGGCGAGGTGGCGCAGGACTTCGAAGGTGCTGACGATCGGGTTGGCGTTGACGTAGGTGTATGAGGTGAAATATCGATCATCGATCCACACCCATGCATCCACGGTTTGTGGAATCTGGAGCAGTTCGAGAACCGGTGCGGAAATCGGATCGTTCAGGAGCGCATGGTTGCGACCACTGCCCGCGTTCGTGGGCTCTCGTAGGATACGGTAGATCCCGCGAGTGATGCCGTCTGCAAGGCGTCGGCGCACGCTTGCCAAGCGCTGCGCGACGTTAATGCCCATCCGCAGGTGCTGGACCTCCGCGCGGCATCGGGATTGATGCTCCTCCTCGATGAAGATAGCGAAGCGCGACTGGAGTGCCGGAAGAAGGCCAGCTTCGACAACCACATCGATCGTATTGGCCTCAAACACGAGCTGGTCGATCTGAGCGGCGTCTGGATTTGGTTCGTGGGGCGGATAGCTCGAGGTTGTATCACGTAGCTCTCTGGCCCGTGCTGGGCTGATGCCGCCGCGCCGAACCAGTTCGTCCAAGAGTTCCCCCAACGTGATCTGCGGGGCAGTGGCCGTTTCCGAGCGTTCAAACCGTACGAGCGCAGATCGCTCGGGCGGCACGACGTTGGGTACCCACACGCGGAGCGCCCCTTGATCGACCTGGTCAAGCACTCGAGTCATGACCTCTAAGCGGCTCGGTTGCGATGGATACGCGCGCTGCTCCAGAAACTGCAGAGCAGATGGAAGCGAATGTGGAAAAGCGAGCGTGACGCCGCTGTGGTCCAAAACCTCCCACAAGTCGAGTTGATCGATCGTCAGAACCGCCGTGACATCGAGGTAGAGAGTGCGTAAGTCTGGCGGCGTCGATTCGGCGAAGAACTCGCTCGGACGATTGCCGCTTCGGATGAACAAATCGGGGACCGAGCCATCGTTGGTAAAGGCGCCGGCCCAGACGATCGCCAGGTTGGCGCGAATCGCGGTGACGAGCACGTGAATGGGTGCCTCGCCGCGTCGATACCGACGGCCCATCTCAATGTTGGTTTCTTGCTGCTGCCGAATGAACTCCGCGACCTCGTCCAGTGAGGCGGCCCGCAGCTGGATCTGTCTTGCCGCGGTCTCGTTCGTCTGCACGCGCCCAAGGAATTCACTTGCTTCTCGATCCAGTCCCAGTCGCCAGCTCCAATCCAGCACTGCCGCGCTGTGAGTTAGGCTGTCATCACGTGCCATGGCCATGAGGAGCAGTGTGCGGGCCAGGCCGCGCTCTTCGGTCGAAATGCCGGGGACCCAACGCATCAGCTCTTGCGCCGTCCAGTTGCGCGTGGGAAGCAGCTCACGCAGATGCGGAACTGCCCTCGCAATGTCACCCGTATGGATGAGCAGATCCACGAGTAGCGCGCGGTCTCGGAAATCGCCGGTTCGCTGCGCCAACGCGTTTGCGATCGGCAGCGCGGTGGGCAAGTCGCCTCGCTTGGCCGCTGCGTACGCCTGGAGTCTTATGAGCTCCTGGGGCAAGGCCTTATGAGGGAACAACTGCTGATTTTGCTCGAGCACTTGCTGCACGCGTTCGTATTGCTGGTCGTGATAGAGCGCGTACGCCGCCAATCTCACGGCTTCAGCGTTCGCGACCTCTTGCACGAGTCGATCCGCGTATGCAGCGATCGGTGCCCACTGTTTTCGCCCGGCCAGGATGCGGCAGGTCATGTAGATCACATCAGGACGGTCAGCGATCTTCCCGAGCACGTCCTGAACGATGGCGAAATCACCGCTGAGGCGTGCGGCCTGCAGGGCAGCGTCCAATCGGTCCAATGTGTCAGTCGCAGAGGTCGGGGCACGTTTGCGCGAGCGTGACTGTGCAATGCGAGCGGACCAGCGTTGGACGACTGCCATGCCTTGCGTGTCGCTGAAACGTGAACCATGGCGCCCCAGAATGGTGAGCACGCTCACGCTTTTTGAAGCACATCCGACCACGCATTTTGAGGTTCGTTCCGGTTCCCGTTCCCGCACGCTGTAGAGAGCGCCGGAACGGGAACAGGAAGATCGAGTGGGTTTGTATGGAAGTGCGTGACGCTG
>NZ_DASWVW010000042.1:0-19853 GCF_036406195.1 Steroidobacter sp. | reverse complement strand
CTTTTCGGCATCGGCTCGACGACTTTCGTTCCGTTCATGCGAAGGCAATACTCGGTGGCTTGCACCATGAGTATTCGTTGGCTCGCGCGTGAACAAAAATCCACCACCCAGGCACTGTCAGACGAGATATTGCGGAGGACACGTGCTGAAAGAGATGCGTGCGATTTGTTTATCGCTCCCGGAAACCAGCGAGGACAAGCAGTTCGGCAATCCCGTGTGGCGCGTGGGCAAGAAGGTCTTCGCGCAAGCGTACTGCTACCGAGCGGAACGCAAGTTGAAACTCGCGTTCTGGGTCGGCGTCGATCAACAAGCGCTGTTGATTCGTGACCCGAACTTCAGCATTCCCGCGTACCTCGGGCACAACGGCTGGATTGCGCTCGATGTCACGAAAGAGGCGAACTGGCGCGAGATCCGTTCGCTTGCGCTCTTCAGCTATCGACACTTCGCGCTCGGCAGGATGCTGAGGGCGCTGGATGCGCAAGGCGAGTGATACTGAAGGTCCATCCGCGCCGATTGCGGGTATCAACTGACGGCAATCTTGTCGATCTTTTCCACCGCCGGTTCGCGTCGTCGGGGTAAGTCGATGTGTCGGGCGCTGCCGTGGATGTAGGTCGCGTCCATCCTGGCGATATCGGGGCAGCCGATCATGGCCAGATCGCGCTTTATCTCCGAGCTTAGAATCTCTATTGCGCGCAGGGCACCCTCGGTGCCACCGGCCATCACTCCGTAAAGCGTTGCCCGCGCGACCATGCTGAAGTTCGCGCCTAGACCATGCGCAACGAGGATGTTCGAGCCGCGACGAATGCCGCCATCGAACAGCAGTGGCGCGCGATGCCCGACGTGTGCGGCGATCCCGGGCAGGATGTCGATTGCGGCGGGCATGCAGTCCAGCTTGTTGCCGCCGTGGTTCGACACGATGACGGCATCTGCGCCGAGATCGAGCGCCCGTGCGGCGTCGTCTGGTCGGACGATACCCTTGATCAGCAACTTGCCGGGCCAGAGTCTGCGCAAACGTTCGACTTCAGGCCATTCATGGAATGTCGGAGTTTGTGACCAAGACAGCCGGGCAACATCGTTCGCCGACGCGCCAGCCGGTGCGTACGGAGCCCAGCTGTCCGCGCGAGGCAGGCCACCTCGCGACGCGTGTTCCCAAGTCCAGCGCGGATGGCGCAGCGCCTGCCAGATGACATACGGCCACTTCGCCGGCGGCACGTAAGCCGGCAACTTCAGGCCCGCTCGCACAAGCCAGTGGTTATACATCGGTGCGGGAGCATCGACGGTGAATGCGAGGACTTCAACGCCCGCATCCCTCGCACGTCGCAGCATGTCGTCGGTAATTCGTGAGTCGCGCGCCGCGTAGAGCTGTTGCCAGACATGTTTCGGCGCGATGCGTGCGATCTCCTCGATCGAAGCGCAACTCGAGCTGGACAGCATGAATGGAATGTTTGCTTCAACCGCCGCTTCGGCAAGCATCTGTTCCGCATGGCGCCGCATGATCCCTGCGAAGCCGACGGCGGAAATGCCAAAGGGCCGCGAATAGGTTCGACCGAACACCGTCGCGTCCAGCTTCACGGTCGAACAATCGACGAGTGCATGCGCGCTCAAGTGATATTTGTGGAACCCGTCGGCGTTGCGCGCCGGTCCGTTGCCATCGTCACCGCCGGTTTCGACAGGGACGAAGACGAATTCCGGTGTTCGCCGCCGCGCCAATTCCCGCAGATCGCCAATGGTGATCGCCTTGCTGACCTTGGATGCCACCGCGTTATCCCCTCGAAAAGCCCGTCTCGACGTCGCCCACGACCACCCGCGAGCGGGCGCCCACCAACTTCGGCGCCAGTTTACAGCGGATGATTAATGAATGCATAATACAATTTATCGATAGGGGGATGCGGCCGGTCGGCATGGTCCAGCGAGCCTTAACATGAGCCAGAAACAGAAGATCATCATTGTGGGAGCAGGGCCCACGGGCCTGTCGGCAGCGATCCTGTTACGTCAGCGTGGATACGAGCCGGTGGTGCTGGAGCGTCGCCCTGGCATCACCGGTTACCCCGCGGCTCATGTGGCGAACACTCGCACCATGGAGGTCTTCGCCGAGATGGGCGTGGCCGATCGCGTCTGGAACGTGGGCGACACGAAGGCGATGAGTAGTCTCGTGGTGTGGGTGGAAAGCCTGGCGGGGCGTCAGTATGGCGTCCTGCCGATTCAAGGCTCGGCGCGCGATGAGCGCGGGCCATTGAGCGCCTTCAACTCGGTGAACATTCCACAGACCAGGCTCGAAGGCATTCTGTTGGATCGCTTCATCGAGCTCGGCGGTGTCGTGCGATTCGGCGAGGAGGTCGTGGATGTGCGCGACACGGGCAGCGGCGTCGAGGTGTCCGCGACGGCCGCCGACGGAACTCGTCACAACTTCCACTGTGACTGGCTATTGGGTTGTGACGGCGCTGGCAGCCTCGTGCGCCGCGCGGTCGGCATCGAGATGCAGGGACCGCGAACCATTGCCCGCTTCATGACGATCTACTTCGAAGCCGACCTCGATCGGTTTCGCGAGAACAGACGGGGCTTGCTGTACTGGATCGGTGGACCCGAGGCGCGTGGTGTATTCATCAGCTTCGACGAGATCGGGCGGATGTGGGCCATGCTGGTGCCGATCGGTGACTTGCCCATTGAAGCATTCGATGCGGTTGCCGCCACCCGCATCGTGCAGAAGGCGATCGGCGATCTCGGTGTCCCGGTTTCGCTGAATGCCGTCTCGAGCTGGAACATGAGCGCTCAAGTGGCGACCAGTTACAGGCGAGGGCGAGTCATTCTCGCGGGCGACGCATGCCACCGATTCCCGCCGACAGGCGGCCTGGGCATGAACACGGGAATCCAGGACTCGCACAATCTCGTCTGGAAATTGTGCGCGGTGATCGACGGGCGCGCACGTGAAGCGCTCATCGACACGTACGAACAAGAGCGCAGACCCATCGCTCAGCGCAACACCGACCAGAGCGTACACAACCTGATGAAGATGGGGATGATCGACGAGGCGTTGGGAATTCAGACCCTCGCGCCAATCGCCGCGGATGCGGCCGTGGGGCCTGTCGCCAGCTGGGCCCCAGAGAAGTTGAACATCGACGGCGATTCGCCGGACGCTCGCCGACGGCGGGCAGCCGTTCAAGATGCGATCGACGAACAGGCCGAGCACTTTGCGCAGGGCGCAGGCATCGATCTCGGCTTCTCCTACGCGGAAGGCGCTCTCGTTCCGGATGGATCGCCGAAACCGTCGAATACGCCTTGTGAGTATCGTCCCGACGCGCATCCGGGAGCGCGGCTGCCATTCAGCTCGCCAGACAACACGTTCGCGAATTCGACGCTCGGCTGCGTGCGGCCGTCGGGCGTCACTTTGTTCACAAAAGATCCCCGCTGGGTCGCAATCGCAGCGCGAGCAACGCAGCGGGCTGGCGTCGAGATCGGTGTCGTTCAATTCGGCGAGCAGGGACGAAATCTAGGTCGTAACGCACAGGACCTGCTGGGCATTGCGCCTACGGGCGCCGTGGCCGTGCGGCCTGATGGACACGTTCTTTGGCGTGCGCGCGCAATGACCGACGATGCCATGGAACAGCTTGCCACCGCGGCCGGCATTGCCGCCGGCGCCCCAGTTCAAGAATCAGTTGGATAACGGTATCGCGCATTCGCGAGCAATTTGGAGACAGAGCATGCCAGCCAGTCGTGATGAGTTGATCGATACAATGATCGCAGAGCGCGAGATCCGTCGGATCGCTCATCTGTGTTCGCACTATGTGGACCGCGGCAACATCGAGGGGCTGCGCGAGCTGTTCCATCCCGACGCCATCGCCGAGTATGGGTTCAACAAGTCCAAGACCGTCGCGGAGTTTCTGGAGCGCTTCAAGATTCAGAGAACGGAGCTCACGGGCGTCCAACACCATATCACCACTCAACTGGTCGCCGTGGAGGGCGACTACGCCGAGGCGGAGAACTACGCAATCGCTCACTGCGACATAGAAGAAGCGGATGGCATGAAGACCTTTGTCATTGGCGGCCGCTATCTCGACAAGTATGAACGGCGCAATGGGGTCTGGAAGATATCGCATCGCGTGGGTCTTGAAGATTGGTCCGTGAAGGTGCCCGCGCCGCCTCGTAGAAGCAACGAGCTCGTCGGCGAGATTCCCTGCGGCGGTGTTGGCGAGGCGGATCCAGGGTATCGGTTCTTCAAGCTTCTGAAATAGCCCACAGATCGAGATCCAAGACACGTCCACCCGGCGCCAATAGCAGGGCGCCGGGTGGATGCAGGCGAAGTTATTGAGCCCGCATGCGCATGACGAATGCGTGGAATCGCTCAGCGTAGGCTCGCAGAAAATCTTCGACGTTCTTATCCGCAACTCGGCCGCCGTCATCGATCATGTCCGGACTCTTGAACGAGATGTAGACCTCGCCGGGCAACACCAGGCCACCGAGGATCGACAGGATCTGGCGCAGGTGTTGCTGGCCCACCGCGGTGCCGATGGCGCCGGGGCTGGCTCCTGTCATCGCAATCACCTTGTCCTTCCATACATTGGCGCCGAGCGGCTTCGAACCCCAATCGATGGCGTTTTTCAGAACGGCGGGAATGGAGCGGTTGAATTCCGGAGTCACGATCGATACCGCGTCCGCCGCAGCGATCGCGTCCGTGAAGTCGCGCACGGATCTCGGGCGATCGGCCTCCAGATCGCCGTGATAGAAGGGCATCTCGTACATCGGCACTTCGAAGTAGCGCATGCCCGCCGGCGACAGACACTCGATCGCCTTCGCCAGCCGCCTGTTGATCGAACCGGTTCGTGCGCTTGCCACCAGCATGGCTACGCGAATGCTAGTCATCGTTATCTTCCCCGCATGTTGAGAGTGAGGCCGCCATCGACCGGAATCTTTGCGCCAGTGATGTAGCTGGCGCGATCGGAGGCCAGGAAAGCCACCAGATCGGCGACTTCGCTCATCTGCGCCCAGCGCCCCAGTGCGATGCCGAGGTCCTTGCACAGAGCGGCCAATGTTTCCTCCGGCGCTCTGCCGCCGTTGGCCGCGATTCCTTGCAACCATTTGCGACGATTCTCGGTTGCAACCAGGCCGGGTACGATCGCGTTGACAGTGATGCGCTGCGAGGCGAGCTCGCTTGCGAGATAGCCCGTTGCTTGCATCAATGCGGCGTTCGCCGCGCCATGGAGCAAGCCGGGTTTGAGCACCGCGACTCCCGTCGCTCCGGTGATGTTGATGATCCGCCCCGATCCGTCCTTCGCCATCATGGGCAACGCGGCCCGCGCGAGGCGCAGAGCGCCCAACGTCTTGACCTCGATGACTTCCCGCCATTCGCTGTCTTGCCAGAACAGCTGGCTATCCGGTCGGGTCGCGGGGACGCCGGCGTTGTGGACGAGGATGTTCAGAGTGCCAAAGGCCTGCTTGTTGGCCAACGTGGCCAAGGCACGCTGAATGCTCTCGGCGTCGGTTACGTCCGCAGCCAGGCACTCGAACGATACATCGTGCTCGGCCTGAAGGGCTCGAGCGGTTGCTTCGAGTTTCTCACGGTTGCGCGCGAGCAAGGCGACATTGACGCCTTCGCGAGCCAGGCCACTTGCTATTTCCTTGCCGATGCCCTGGCTGGCTCCGGTCACCAGTGCGGATCGACCGCGAATGTTCAATTCCATCTCGTTTCCTCGTGCTGTGTGCTAATCCGCAGCTGTGCTTTCGGCGACGATTCGTCGCGTCGCCGCCAATCCGAGCGCGAAGGCGATGGCGGCCCCGAGGCAGAACACGATGCAGGAGGCCGCCATCGCGACACCGACTCGCTGCTCGTCACGCAAAACGTGGTCGGTCACAAACCCGATCGCGGTGGGGCCGACAGCAGTGCCGAGCAACGTCGCTATCACGACGTAGATCGCGCTGGCCCGGCCACGAAAGGCATGCGGAGTCGCGATTTGCAGCACCGTCGGGCCGACGACGATTGCTCCGCCGGCAAACAGATTGGCCAGGCCGAAGCCGAAGCAGGCCGCGAGCGGCGAGGGCCACAGATACGCCAGAGCCAGCGCGGGCAAGCAGAGGCAGCTCATTGCCAGTTGCCAGCGAAGGTGAATGTCTTTTCGGCCGGCGATGAACAGGCGCGTGGTGATCCAGCTATGTCCCACGACTGCGAGCGCCGATGTGGTGAGCAGGATAGTCCCGAAGGTCAGCCCGATCTGGCTGGCGGACCAGTGATAGGTCCGCGCCATGAAAGCCGCATTCCACAGGATCGCGCCGACCAACGCGGCTTGCTGCAAACCGATGCCGATGTTGTGAGTGAGATAGAAACGTTTGTGCCTGCTGAAGAAAGCACGAAAACTTCGAACATCCACCTTTGCGGTTGGAGCGGACACCAAGGCGGGGCGGCGCTCGCGCGGGGCCAGGAAAATCAGCGCGGCGAGCGCGACGCCCGGTAGACCGGTCAGCAAGAACACGGTGCGCCAGGGCGACAACTCGCCGATCAGCCACACGTCGACCGTGTCGTTGCGAGATAGAGCTGTGAGCAGTGATCCGCCGACGAACTGACCTAAAGCATTTCCGCAGGTGCCCCCGAGATAGAAGATCATCATCGCGAGTGCCAGGCGCTGGCGCGACACCAGGCTTGCGATCATGGGATAGCCAGCGGGGCCGAGTACCGCTTCACCCGCGCCAATCAAACAGCGAGCGGCGAATAGCTCCGCAAAGTTGCGGACGAATGCGCAGGCGGCTGATGCGAGGCTCCACACCGTCATGCCGAAGAACATGACCGCGCGGCGATCGTATCGATCGGACGCCCAACCGAAAGGAAAGGCGAAGAGAATGTAGAAGAGGGCGACGGCCGCGCCTTGCGCGAGTCCGAATGCGGTGTCGCTGAGCTGCAGATCGGCCTTGATCGGCGTGATCATCATCGAGAGGATCACGCGATCGATCATGGCGACCGCGAAGATGATCGCCAACAGCACCACGATCGCCCAGGCTCGGATCGTGGTGGCGCTCCCTTGCAGCGATTGCGGCTCGCTTGCTTCCCCCGCCAGCGTCTTCAGTTGATTCATTGTTTTGTCCACCTCTCGCGCGGTCGCGAACGTCGCTTTGCATTCTTTCACGACACCGTGCGCGAGAATGCAGGCGCGGGCACTAGCGGTCTCCACAAAATGTATAATGTAGGTATTGTGCAATCTTAGTGTTTGATGCAGTATGCTGGCAACCCGGCGGACGTCGTGGCACTGGCCGAAGAGCCAGCCCGGCGCCGAACGGTTCGCGGCAAGTGACCGGGGCGTCATGCAACCGGCGGAAATCAGGGGGGAAGCATGCATTTCGAACGAGAATTCAGTACGCATGTGACTGCGCTCGCGTTGTTGTTGGGTGTCGCGCAGCCGGTCAACGCGCAGTCCTCGCCACCGGCGGGTCAGCTCGAAGAAGTTGTTGTCACCGCGCAAAAGCGCGTCGAGAGCATTCAGGACGTGCCGCTTTCCGTGGTGGCTGTGTCTGGCGAGCAACTGGAAGCGGCCGGCGTTGGCAATGTCGCGCAACTTGGCAAGCTCGCGCCCTCGCTGAAGATCGATCAGTCCGCTTTGGCGGCGGGAGTGAGTGTTCGCGTGCGAGGCTTCGGCTCGCCGGCAGGTTCGGCGACCGATTCCGATGTCGCTTCTTATATCGATGGCGTCTACATCCCGCGTCCGGGCGCGCTGCTCACATCGTTCCTGGACGTGCAGCGAGTGGAAGTTCTGAGCGGGCCACAGGGCACGCTATTCGGAAGGAACGCATCGATGGGTGCGATTTCCGTCACGACCAACGCGCCCGACACCAGCGATCTGTCGGCGGAAGTCAAAGCAGAGGCCGGAAGTTACGGTACTTACTCGGGCACGTTGATCGCCAATGTTCCGGTCAGCGAGCAATTCGCGGTGCGCTTCGCATATAACGCTTCGCACACCGACGGGCTCTACCGGAACCGCTTCGACGGCCGGACTTACGGCGAAAGCGATGGCTCGGTGGGGCGGATCTCCGCCAAATGGAACATCTCGCCGGATGTCGTTTGGATCATCCGTGCGGACGCGGCACAGACCGATGGTGACGGCGTCTATGCGTTCACGGGAGCGCCGAATGTGACAGCCACGCAGATTGCCGCGATGAACGCTTTCGTTACAGGACAAGGCGGAACGCCGCCGGTCCTCACGTCTCGGCCGTCCTTCCATGTGAACCAGGCGTTCGGCGATCCGTTCTACGACGATCAGCAGTACGGCGTGGCGAGCGATTTGAGCTGGGACATCGCGCCGACCCTGACGGTGCGACTGATCAACAGCTATCGCGATTGGGACAACGAGCAGCGGACGTTGGATTCGGTCGGCACCTCGCTCAGCCTGCTCAATGTTTACCAAGCGAACGCCAGTGCCGCGCATAGTCACGAGTTGCAACTGGTTTCGGCGAAAGACGCATTCCTCGATGGCAAGTTGGGGTTCACGGCGGGCGCCTATCTGGCGCGTGAAGACTATGACTACGGCGTCTCGTTCAATGTCGGCGCCGATTGGTGCCGGATTCTGCGAGCGCCGGTCCTCGATGCCTGCCAGGCGGGAACTCAAGCGAATGCCGGTGTCTCCAGTTTCGCGCAGTCCGCCGACAGCGTCGCGCTGTATGCACAGGTGGATTACGCGATCCTTCCGACGCTCGATCTGACGCTTGGCACGCGTTATACCTGGGACGAGAAGACCGCATCTCTACTCACCACCACACCGAATCCCGCGGCCATCGCGCCGCTGGCAGCGCCGGAAAGTCATCCGGCTCTACGCTTCAAGGATGATCGGCCTTCGTTCCGCGCATCGCTGTCATGGGAGCTTGCGGATCGCACCAAAGCCTTCGCGACTTTCTCGACCGGCTACAAATCCGGCGGATTCAACTCCGGCGTCACCAATCCGCCTCTGACGCCCGCGCTGCGCACGTTCGATTCGGAAACCGTCGACGATTATCAGCTCGGCTTGAAATCGGTCTTCCTGCACAACCGCGTGCGGTTGAATCTGACCTTGTTTCACACCACGCTCGACAACTTCCAGGATCGCTCTTTCAATGGGACTTCGTTCATCATTCGCAACTCCGGCGACGTGCGTTCCGAAGGTGTCGATGTCGACGGCGAAATCCTCGGTCCCGCCGGTCTGCGCCTGAGCTTCGCCGCGACTTATCTCGATTCGATCTATGCCAGCAATCGCAACGCGCCCGGGCTGGAAGGTTGCACCGGCGCGCCCGGCTGTCCGATCGTGCAGGATCTCTCCGGCGCCTGGCGGCCCTACGCTTCAAAGTGGCAGGGGAACGTTTCCCTGGCGTGGACGAGCGAACCGTTCGCCAGTGGTGTGACCGCCACGCTGCGGGCGACGGAGAACTTCACGTCGAGTTTTCTCACTTCGAACACCAACAACTCGCTGTCGAAGTTGCCCGGTTATGCGACCACGGATCTGAGTCTTGGCTTCGCGACACTCGATGGCCGCTGGCAGCTGGATCTGTTCGGCACGAACGTGTTCGACAAGCGTTACTTCGTCAACACGATCGCGCAGGTGCTGGGCGGCTTGTTCGGCGTCAACGATCCGGCCACCGGTGCGACAATGTTCCGCGGCTTCGCGGGCGATCCGGCGCGGTTCGGCGTGCGCGTGACATTCAAATACTGAGGTAGGAGGGGGCCGATAATGATTTCCCGAATTGCATTGCTTGGATTGAGCGTTGCCGTTACCGCAACTACTGGCGCCGCCCTCGCGGAGGACACGCGAGCGAACACCGCAACTAGAGACGAAGCAGGGTCGGGCCTGGAAGAGGTCGTCGTCACGGCGAACCGACGGCCGGAGAACCGACAACTGGTGCCGACGACGATCGCCACCCTGGATGCCGAAGAGCTGTCGAAGCAGGGTGTCGCGACCGTCGGCGAGCTGCCACGGATCGTTCCGGGCTTGTTCATTCAGCGCTCCGGCGCGGCGTCGAATCTATATATGAGAGGCGTCGGCACGAACACCGCGGGTTTCAACGCCGAAGCGCCGGTCGCCATTTATCTGGACGGTCTCTACATTCCCAATCCGGGCTCGAGTCCGTTCTCGTTCAACAATATCGAGCGCCTTGAAATCCTGAAGGGGCCGCAGGGAACGCTGTACGGGCGCAACTCCACGGGTGGCTTGATCAATATCATCACTCGCGATCCCTCGCTGCAGGCGCCGGAGATCGACGCCTCGCTCAGCCTGGCCAATTACGAGACCGTATCATCGAACATCTATGCATCGGTGCCGATGGGCGAGAACCTCGCCGCGAGCGTCGCCTTCACGCGCACCGAGCAGAACGAGGGATGGGGCCGCAACACCGTCGATGGCAGCGATCTGTTCACCAACGACGAGACCGCCGTTCAGGGCAAGATCCGCTGGACGCCCACGGAGTCAACCGTTGTCCAGCTGCAAGGGATGTACGCGGACGTGGAAACCGATCAGGGCAACGTCAATTCGGTCTATCCCGGGTCGATCGGCATGGATGGGAACACCTTCCTGGGACGATACATCGCCGGGGATCGGCGCACGCCATTCGTCACT
Organism: Steroidobacter sp.; assembly: GCF_036406195.1. Lineage (GTDB taxonomy): Bacteria > Pseudomonadota > Gammaproteobacteria > Steroidobacterales > Steroidobacteraceae > Steroidobacter. The sequence goes on along the minus strand of NZ_DASWVW010000042.1, from coordinate 9,297 downwards.
TCCGAGTTCCGCAATGTGGCGCTCAAAATCGAGCAGGATGTCGGCTTTGCCGATCTGATGAGCCTCACCGGTTACATCGAAGCCGAGGCATTGTCGCTGCTGAACCGCTTCGGGATTCCGGGCGAGCTCGGTGGGCAGGGCACGGTATGGTCGAACATCTTCGGACGCAGCCGGACGTTCAGCCAGGAGTTGCAGCTCAGCTCGAAAGAGACCTCGGAGTCGCCTTTCAGCTGGATCACCGGCCTTTATTATCTTCACGACAAGACGATGACTCGGTTCGACACGCTCTCGCCCTGTCTCGGAGCCACGGCCGACACTTGCATGAGCCTTCCCGGCAATGGGGCACCCACTCGAAATACGGCTTATCCGGTCACGCGCTCCTATGCCGTCTACGGCGAAGGCACGTACGAGTTCACGCCGACCACACGGCTGACGCTGGGCGCTCGCTATACCAGCGATCGCAAGAGTCTGTCGGGGCTCAACTCCTACCTGCAGGGGCTGCCAAACAGCATCACCGAAGGTCCGCCGGCGCTACCGCAGCCGATCCGGCCCGGTCTACCCGCCGGCGCGCGTCCCGCCATCCCGACGTCCAGGACTTATGAGGAGCCAAGCTTCAAGGTGGTGCTCGCGCAGGACCTGGCCGATGACGTTCACGCCTATGTTTCTTTCAATCGCGGCTTCCGCTCGGGTACCTACAACGTAACGTCCTTCAGCAATCCGCCGATCGAGCCGGAGATTCTCGATGCCTACGAGCTTGGCGTGAAATCGACGCTGTTCGATCGGATGCTGCGTCTCAACGGCGCGCTGTTCTATATGGACTACAAGGACATTCAACTCCGAACGTCGGCGCCGCCAGCTCCCGTCGGCTCCGTCATCGTGTACAACGCCGCGTCCGCGCGGATCCGCGGTGTCGATCTCGATTTCGAGTTCGCGCCGACCGCTCAGCTCATGCTGACGGGTAGCGCGGAGTATCTCGACGCTCGTTTCGGTCGCTTGCTTTCGCAATGCTCGGTGCCTCCTGGCCCGGGCGTCGGCGGCGGTGGCAACAGAACCGTACTGCCTTGTGACAATAGCGATCACCGTATGCCGTACGCGCCACGCTGGTCCTATACGCTCGGCGCCACTTACACCATCGAGTCCGATATCGGCTCGTTCGCGTTCGGTGTGAGTGACGCCTACAAGGGCGAGATGACGTGGGATCCGGCGGGACGGCTGGCGCAGGATGCCTACCACTTGATCAACTCGGACCTGACGTGGACCTCGCCGGAGCGCAACTTCCAGGTTCAGCTGTTCGTGCGCAACTGGACCGACGAGTACTACCTGGTCGCCGGATCCGAGACGAGCGCTGACTTGCATGTGCCAGGCGCACCGCGCACCTACGGCATCAAACTGGGATACAGATATTGAAGTTGGAACGGCGCGCCGGTCGACCATGATGGTCGACCGGCCGACCGCCTCGAGGTGCACATATGTATCGATGTCTTCTGGCGACGCTTTGCGTTGCCACTTTCCTTGTGCCCGCATTCGCCGACGGATCGGACGGGCTGCACCGAGCGCAGATCGAAGCGACGGCGCTGGGCGGCGGTGCCTATGTCGTGACGGGCGGTATCTCGAATACCGGCTTCGTCATCGGTCCGAGTGGCGTCATCGTGATCGACGCGCAGATGTTCGCGGAGGATGCGCAACGTAAGCAGGCCGCGATCGCGAAGCTCACCACAAAACCCGTGACCACACTGATCCTCACTCATAGCGACGTGGATCATGTGTACGGGCTGCCTGCGTGGCCGCGCGGGCTGCGGATCATTGCGCAAGAGAATGTCCGATCGCAGATGGAGGCAATGATCGCGAAACCCGATCCCCGACAACCGCCGCTACCCGCGAACTTCGATGCGTATCTGCCGACGCACACCTTGCGTCATGCCGAAACGACAGTCATCGACGGAGTCGAGGTCGCGATGACGCATCTTCGCGCGGGACATACCAATGGCGATCTGGTGATTCATTTCCCCAAGCAGCGAGTTGCGTTCGTCGGGGACTTGCTCACGATCGGCGATCCGAACCTGCCCACCGCCGGGCTCTATCCCGTCATCCATCTCGACAAGTTCGGATCGTCCGCCGGCTGGATCGCGGTAATGAAGGCGGTGCTCGAATTGGAGGCGGATGTATTCATCGGCGGCCATGGCACCGCGCCGATCACGCGTGAGCAACTGAAGGAGGCGGTCGCGGCGACCGAGAAGCGCCGGGCCGAGGTGAAGCGTCTCTTCGACGGCGGCAGTGGGCTGCCCCAGATCAAGGCCGCTCTGAACGATCCGCCGCCGGCGGCACCGCTGTTCTTCTCCACGTTCGTGGAAACCGTGTACCAGGAGCTGCTTCGCGAATAGGAAGGCCCGCGAATAGGAAGGCGAAAGGCTCGCCGGCAGGGTGGACTTTCACTCCACTTTGCATGCTTTATGCAAAACCTATGGGATTTACCCCGGGATGAGGGATAATCGGCGCCGGTCATCCCCGTTCCCCCTGCCGAGAGGATCATGAGCAAGTTCGACGCCGCCGCCAAAGTCGCCGAGACTGGCAAGCCCAAGCGTGCCTCCAAGGTCCGTCTGCAACTGAGATCCTCCGGGCGAGTGGTGAAGCAGCAAGCACAGCTGCTGCATGAGCGGGCCGCCGAGGCCATGCGCAACATGATCATCGAGGGAGAGATTCTCCCCGGATCGCGAATGCCGGAAATGGAGCTGTGCGCGATGCTCGGCATCTCCCGCACCCCGTTGCGTGAGGCGTTGAAAGTGCTTGCCGCCGAGGGCCTGGTGATTCTTACGCCTCAGCGTGGCGCGATGGTCACCGAGCCGAACGTGGAGCAACTCGGTGCCACCGTCGAAGCGGTGGCCCATGTGGAGGCGGCGGCGGCACGCATCGCCTGTCGCAAGGCAAGCGATCGCGAGATCAAGGAAATCGCGACATATCACAAGCAGATGATCGACGCGGCCGAGGCGGGCAGCCACAAGCGGTACTTCCGGGCCAATCAGGCGTTTCACACCGCGATCGTGAAGGCGTCACACAACGAGGTGCTCATCGAAATGCATGCGCGCGCCAATGCGCATCTGATGCGGCATCGCTATGTGACGATCGATCAAATTCCCGACAGCTTGCGGGCCAGCTTCATCGAACAGCACGGCAAGATCGTCGATGCGCTGACCGCGCGCGACCCGGAAGCGGTCGATCGCGCGGTGCTTCTGCATCTCAGCCGCGTTGGCGAGACGACGGGAGCGCAGCGCTAGCTCCGCCTGGATACACGGCAGCGCTCATTCGCTCAGCCATTTCTCGATGCTCGCGTACAGGGCGTTGACGTCGTCCGGGCGATCGATACCGATCTCGGTCTGCGACATGGTGAGCCCCTTGCGGGTCAGCGCCCATGACAGCGCGGCGTAGGAGGGGCGGTACTTCGCCAATTCGGCGGCTGGTATCACCAGCGTTTCGCCAGGCACGTCGGGCGTCAGTTCCGAATGCTCGTAGATCGGCTGCAGCGAAAGAATCTTCCACTCGCCATCGCGCTTCTCCAGCCGATAGTTGATCCGCATGTTCGCGTTGAGGTTCACGGTCTTGCCATCGACCTTCAGCTGCGACCAGTTGCGCGAACCGATTTCGACATGAGCCTTGTTGCCGCGGATGTCGACGATGGGTGCGAACATTCGGTGCTTGCCGACTACGCCGCCGGCTGACAACTTGCGGGAGGCGTGAACGAATCCCGGACCGTCGCCGTGATACCAACTCACGTCGACCCGCGAATCCGGCCAGTAGGTCGCCAGCATCCGATCCCACCAGCCATTGTCCCGGGCTTGTCGCTCACGCAGGACCACTTGAGTCACGGCGGAGACGTCGTCCTGTTGTTTCAGAAACGCGGCGGCAGTCTCATGAGCCGAGGGTTTTGCCGCTGGTCGTTCCTCGGCCGGTGCAAGTGCCGGCCATAGCAGCGCCAGAATCGCGAAATGAGTGGCGAAATGGCTGGCCAGCCATCGTCCCGTTCCGGGGCCCGGCGCCGAGCTGTCTGTGTCGGTCATGTTGCACACCGTTGTTTCTCCGGGTTTGTGTGAATTCATTGTACGTAAGGACGCCACGCGCCCGGCAACCGACCGCGCTTGCGTCCGTCGCCGAAACGAGAGTACTATGAATTCATAATACATTATCGGCGCGGCCGATGCAGTACGCGATGCGGTATTGCGTGGGGCGCGCCGGCTACCGAAGCAGCAGCAACGATCGAACACGGGAGACACCGCGATGGGCCTGGGAAACGAGCAAGCCAAAGCGCCGAATCTGAGGTTCAGCCACATGGGCCTGAGCGTCAGGGACGTGGAGAAGATGGAGGATTTCTACACCCGGATCCTCGGCTTCACGGTCACCGACCGCGGCCACGCCGGAGGCATGGATCTTGTGTTCCTGTCACGGGATCCGGCGGACCATCATCAAATCGTGCTGGCGAGCGGGCGGCCGGAGCAATTGCCCGCGAACACCGCGAATCCCCAGTTTGGTCCGAGCATCAATCAGATTTCGTTTCAGATGGGATCGCTCGCCGATCTGCGTGACATCGGCGCGCGGGTGCGCGAATACGGGACCACCAATTTCTTTCCCGCGAATCATGGCATCGCGTGGAGCATCTACACGCACGATCCCGAGGGCAACAATCTCGAGTTCTTCGTCGACACCGAATGGTACTTCCCACAGCCTTTCCTGATCCCGCTGGAGTTGGACAAGAGCGATGAGGAGATCTACTCGCTCACGGAGAAGCTCTCGAAAGCGCAGCCCGGCTACGAGCCTTATACCCAGTGGCGGCAGAAGATAGCGCCGCGAATGACGACTTACCGCGCATCGGTTGTTTCCTCATGACGGGCATGCTGATTCGATCCGCGTTCTGGATCGGCGCGCCGCGGGCAGGGCAGGAGGAGACGTTCGCGGCTGCGATCAACGACGAGCTCGTGCCGGCGATGCGCCGATTCCCCGGTGTGAGTTCGGTCAAGGCGCTGTGGCCAGTCGGTCGCGAGAACGACCCGCCACATATCCATTGTCAGGTGATCGTTGCATACGACTCCCACGACGACATGCAGCGCATGTTGCAGTCCAAGGAACGGGCGGCACTGCGCCCACGCGTGCAGGCGGCCATGACGCTGTTCGACGGAACGGTCAGCCATATCGACTATCGGACGGTCTGACTCGAAACCAAACGTAACAACCATGAATGCTGTTTCAGTGGACGGCGACCCCGAAGAAACCCGGGAGTGGCTGGAGGCCTTCGATTCCGTCGTCAGGTACGATGGCCCGTCGAGAGCGCAGTATCTTCTCGATCACCTCGCTCACCATGCATGGGCGCGAGGATTGCAAGCGCAGCGAGCGCGGATTACTCCGTATCGCAATACGATTGGTGTCGGCGAGCAGCCGGCGTATCCCGGAGATTTGGATCTCGAAGAGCGATTGCGGGCAGCGATACGCTGGAACGCCCTTGCCATGGTGGTGCGCGCGAACCAGATGTCCGCGGAGCTCGGCGGTCATATCGCGAGCTACGCATCCGCCGCCGATCTGTTCGAAGTCGGTTTCAACCATTTCTTCAAGGGGCCGGAGCATCCGGACGGCCCGGATCTCGTGTACTTCCAGCCGCATTCCTCGCCCGGTGTCTATGCGCGCGCCTATCTCGAAGGCTTTCTGGACGAGAGTCACTTGCAGCACTACCGCCAGGAGATCGGCGGAAACGGACTGTGTTCCTATCCGCATCCCTGGCTGATGCCGGACTTCTGGCAGTTCCCGACCGGCTCGATGGGCCTGGGCCCGATCAACTCGATCTTCCAGGCGCGCTTCATGCGCTATCTGCAGGACCGCGGGCTGTGCCGCACCGAAGGCCGTCGTGTGTGGGGGTTCTTCGGCGACGGCGAGATGGACGAGCCCGAATCGATCGGAGCGCTGTCGCTGGCGGCTCGCGAAGGGCTCGACAATCTGACGTTCGTGATCAATTGCAACTTGCAGCGCCTGGATGGCCCCGTGCGCGGTAACGCGCGAATCATCGATGAGCTGGAAGCATTGTTCGCGGGTGCGGGCTGGAACGTCATCAAAGTGCTCTGGGGCTCGGATTGGGACGTGCTATTCGCGCGCGATACTCAGGGCGAGCTGTTGCGAGCGTTCGCGAACACCGTCGACGGCCAGTTCCAGACCTTCTCCGCCAATGACGGCAAGTACAATCGAGAACACTTCTTCGCGCAGACGCCGCAGCTGGCCGCGCTGGTCGCGAACATGAGCGACATGGAGATCGATCGTCTCAAGCGCGGAGGTCACGATCCGCACAAGCTTTACGCTGCCTATGCGGCCGCGACTGCTCACCGGGGACAGCCCAGCGTCGTGCTCGCCAAGACCATGAAGGGCTATGGCATGGGCGCGGCCGGCCAGGGAAGGATGACGACGCATCAACAGAAGAAGCTGGAGCTGGACAGTCTCAAGGAATTCCGCGACCGCTTTCGGCTGCCATTGACGGACCAGCAGGTTGAAACGCTTCAGTTCTACAAGCCATCGCAGGACAGTGCTGAGCTGAAGTACCTTCATGCCCGCCGCGCGGAGCTCGGCGGTTATTTGCCGCGGCGAAGATCGAGATCGACTGCGGCACTCACTGCTCCATCCGCGGATAGCTTTGGCAAGTTTGCTCTCGAAGCCGAGGGCAAGCCGATGTCGACGACCATGGCGGCGGTGCGGATGCTTGGCAATCTGTTGAAGGACTCGGTCGTGGGCAGGCGTGTCGTTCCCATCGTCGCGGACGAGGCGCGCACGTTCGGCATGGCCAACTTGTTTCGCCAGGTTGGCATCTATTCTCCAGTCGGGCAGAAGTATGAGCCCGAGGATCTGGGCTCCATGCTCTACTACCGGGAGGATCGGACCGGCCAGATCCTGGAGGAGGGCATCTCCGAAGCGGCGGCGATATCGTCTTGGGTGGCCGCCGCAACCTCCTACAGCGTGCACGACCATCCCATGCTGCCGTTCTACATCTATTACTCGATGTTCGGCTATCAGCGAGTCGGCGATCTCATCTGGGCCGCCGCCGATCAGCGGGCACGAGGATTTCTGCTCGGCGCCACGTCCGGACGCACGACGCTGGGTGGCGAGGGGCTGCAGCACCAGGACGGTACGAGTCACATCGCATTCGCCACGATACCGAACTGCCGAGCGTATGACCCCGCGTTCGCTTACGAGATCGCAGTGATTCTCGAACACGGCATGCGGGAGATGCTGGAGGAGCAGCACGATGTCTTTTATTACCTGACGATCGGGAATGCCAATTATGCGCAGCCCTCGATGCTCGGCGATGCGTCAGTCAAGGAGGGGATTCTCAAGGGCTGTTATCCGCTGAGTGCGGCGAGCGAGCGCGCTGCGGTTCAGTTGCTCGGTTCCGGGGCGATCATGACGGAGGTGCTGGCGGCGAGAGAGCTGCTCAAAGATGACTGGAACATCGAGGCTGCTGTTTGGAGTGTGACGAGCTACGCAGAGCTTCACCGCGACGGAATCGATTGCGAACGACGCAATCGACTCGATCCGAGCGGTGCACAGGTCCAGTCATATGTGAGCCGAGCGCTCGGCGCCTGCGCCGGTCCGGTGATCGCGGCCAGCGACTATGTGCGCGCCTTGCCGGAGCTGATCCGGGCATTCGTGCCGCGACGATACGTTACGTTGGGAACAGATGGCTTCGGACGCAGTGATACGCGGGCGGCGCTTCGCGCTTTCTTTGAAGTGGATGCTCGATCGATCGTCATCGCTGCCCTCAAGGCGCTCGCTGATGAACAGCAGATCGATCGATCCATTGTTGTGGAGGCGCTGCGTAAGTACGGGTTGAGCGCGGATACGCAGGCGCCATGGACGCGGTGAGCGTTGACATGCGAGTCGTCACCGTTCCGGATATCGGGGACTTCAAGGACGTGCCCGTGATCGATGTGCTCGTCAAGGTGGGCGATGCGATCGCGAAGGATCAGCCCGTTGTGGCCTTGGAATCCGACAAGGCAGTGATGGAAGTGCCCAGTCCGGCATCTGGAGTCGTGCAAGCCATCGACGTCAAGGTCGGGGATCGCATCAGTAAGGGCTCGGTGTTGTTGACGCTGGGCGGCTCGGCGCCGCCAGCAATCGATCGGCCGTTGCGCGACCCTACGGAATCTTCCTCGGTGAGCACGCAGAGGACGCGCACGGAGGCCGACTCCTCCGTCGTCTCGATATTGGACGCGCGAGTCTATGCCGGTCCAGCGGTGCGCCATCTTGCACGCACGTTAGGTGTAGATCTCGCCGAAGTGAAGGGCAGTGGCACTCGGGGAAGAATTCTGTCGGCCGATGTTCATGCTCACGTCAAGGCGGCACTGTCGCAACGAGCCGAGAGTGCGCCGCTGTCCGCTCAGCAGAGCGGTTTCGCCTTTGCGCTACCTTCATGGCCCGTCGTGGATCATGCGGCGTACGGTCCGGTCACTTCGCAACCGCTGTCGCGAATTCGCAAGCTCTCCGGCGCCAATCTGCATCGCAACTGGATCGCGATTCCGCATGTCACCAATCACCACGACGTCGATGTGACCGAGCTCGAAGCGTTTCGCGTGGAAGCCAATCGCGAGTACCAGAGTCGAGGCGTGAAATTCACGATCCTGCCGTTCGTCATCAAGGCCTGCGTCACGGCGCTCAAGCAATTTCCCGAGTTCAATGCCTCGTTGGACGGCGACTCGCTGATCCTCAAGCAGTACTATCACATCGGGTTCGCGGCGGAAACGGCGAACGGATTGGTCGTTCCAGTGATTCGCGACGCCGACAGCAAGGGCATCGCTCAGCTCGCCCAGGAGCTGGCGCTCCTGGCCGGCAAGGCGCGAGAGGGGAAGTTGACCGTGCAGCAAATGCAGGGAGGCACGTTCTCCGTTTCCAGCCTCGGTGGAATCGCGGGCAGCTATTTCACTCCCATCATCAACGCGCCGGAAGTGGCCATCCTGGGGCTCGGTCGCTTGCAGTCTCGTGTCGCTTGGCGCAACGGGCAGGCGCAGCCACGGCTGATGTTGCCGCTGTCGCTGTCTTGGGACCATCGGGTGGTCGACGGTGCCGCCGCCGCCCGATTCAACGCCGCGCTGGAATCCGCGTTGGGGGACATTCGCAGGCTGCTCCTATAGGAATAACTGTGGTCCGCAAAAATTGGATCGTGGCCTCGGGGCTGGTCAGCTTCTGTAACTATGGCATGATCACGGCGTGCTGAGTGCGTGCTCCATTATCGTTCGACTTGCCTGGGACCTGATCCAGTGGTGCGGGCTCCTATTTCGG
>NZ_DASWVW010000041.1:0-3025 GCF_036406195.1 Steroidobacter sp. | reverse complement strand
GACCTCAACGAGCACGCCACGCAGAGCGAATTCGTCTACGTCCACAAATGGACGCTGCATGACCTCGTGATGTGGGACAACCGCCAGACCATGCACCGCGTGCGCCGCTACGACCAGTCGCAGCCCCGCGACATGCGCCGCGCGACGGTAGCGGGAACGGCGCCCACGGTGGCGCAGCAGGCGGCGGAGTGAACCTGCGCTGTCGTCCCTGCGAAAGCAGACCCGTAACCACAGGGCTTGGTCGTTGAAGCGAGCCGGGGCTCCAGCTTCGCGTAACAATGACGATTTGACGTTATGGGTCCTGGCTCGCGCTTCGCTTGGCCGGGGCGACAGTTGAGTGTGCCGCTAGCGGCTAGGCGTGTCCCGCATCGCCCGACAGCATGCCGGGATCGATGCCGATCTTGCGCAGCGCGCGCGGGTATTTTTCCTCGATCGCGCTGCCGAACACGAGGTCGGGATCGGCCGGGCAATGCAGCCAGCCATTGTGCTGGATCTCGGTTTCCAACTGGCCCGGTGCCCAGCCGGCATAACCCAGCGCCAGGATGGCGTGCTTGGGACCTGCGCCCTTCGCGATCGCCTTCAAGATGTCGACGGTTGCGGTGAGGCAGATGTCGTCGTCGATCCGCAGCGTCGCATCCTGGATGAAGAAGTCGCTGGAATGCAGCACGAAACCGCGTCCGGTATCGACCGGACCGCCCTTCAGCACCTGCATCGGCTCGCCATGGTCGGGCACCTTGATCTGGTCCGCGCTCTTGATGATGTCGAGCTGCATCAAAAGCTGCGGAAAGTCGATGCTCCCTGCAGGATGATTGACGATGATGCCCATAGCGCCCTCGGCGGAATGCGCGCACAGGTAGATCACCGAACGCTCGAAGCGCGGGTCGCCCATCACGGGCATCGCGATCAGCATCTGGCCGTCGAGATAACCCTCGTCCGGCGCATTGTCCCCGATGCCGGCCTTGCGGCCCGGGCTCTTCGGTGCTTTGCCTTCAGGAGTCATCCGCAAAGCCTCTCGTCAACGCTACTATCCTGATATTGGGTGGCTCATCTGTCAATCAAGCTTGATGTCGTACATCACAAGCAATTCAATGGTTTGCGCCAAACCCAACCTGTAAAGACATGTCATGAACGTCATGGTTCCCTCCCGCGCCGCATTTGGCCTTGCCGCCACGTTGTTTGTCGCTTCGCTGGCGAGCGTTGCCAAAGCCGAAGATGCCTCGCCTTGGCAGCACGACGCGCATTCGGCGGTGCGGCTGCTGGCGGGCTCGCGCAGCGGCGGCGTGCTGCTCGGCGGTATCGCTATCCAGTTGCAGGATGGATGGAAAACCTACTGGCGCACGCCCGGCGATTCCGGCGTGCCGCCGCGCTTCGATTTCACCAAGTCGGACAATGTCGAGGCCGTGACGGTTTTGTGGCCCGCGCCGATGAAGTTCGACGACGGCGCCGGAGGCTTTTCGCTCGGCTACAAGAAACAAGTGGTGCTGCCGCTGCGAATTGTGGCGAAGAACAACGACAAGCCGGTGACGCTGCGCCTCCACATCAGCTACGCCGTCTGTGAGAAGATCTGCATCCCCGTCGAGGCCTCGAGCGATCTGACCTTCTCGAGCGTTGCCAGCACCGAGGACGGCAATCTCGCCGCCGCGCTCGACAGCGTGCCGAAACCGGCCAATATCGGCGATCCCACACCCGTGACGATCCGTGACGTCCGGCGCGAGGGCGCGAAGGGTGTGCTGGTCGACGTCGGTGCGCCCGAGGCAAAGGACGTCAGCCTGTTCGTCGAGGGTCCGACGCCGGACTGGGCGCTGCCTATCCCGAAACTGGTGGAGAACAGTCCGCCCGGCGTGAAGCGTTTTGCCTTCGATCTTGAAGGCCTGCCGCCGGGAGCCAAACCCGATGGCGCCGCGCTGAAGCTGACGCTGGTCGGCGGCGAACGGGCCTATGAGTTCAATGTGAACCTGGATTGAGGCGAAGCGTCATTCCGGGGCGATGCGTCAGCATCGAACTCTGGAGCGGCCTTGCGCTCCTGAGAATCTCGAAGTTCCACAGTGCGCAACCGCGCATTGGGGTTCGCGCTCCGCGCGCCCCGGAACGACAGCGGGGCCACCAAATCTTAACGGTTCGTTGATAGATCGGACGATGGCCGCGCCCCTTTGCGGCATTTCCGAGGACGATTCCTGCCGTGGCCGTGATGGACAGCCAATCCGCAACCGCTTCGCCTGCCGGCGTTCTTGCGCGGGTGAAGTCCCTGATCGGCGGCTCCAGCGAAGCTTCGGAGACAAAGCGTCTCGCCGCCATCATCTTCCTCATCCGCGTCGTCAGCGCCGTCATGGCCTATGGCGCGCAGATCCTGCTGGCGCGCTGGATGAGCACCTCGGATTACGGCGTCTACGTCTATGTGTGGACCTGGGTGCTGCTGCTTGGCAGCATGATGGATTTCGGCATCTCGGTGTCGGCACAAAAGCTCATTCCGGAATACCGCACGCGCGGCGAGCACGCGTTGCTGCGCGGCTTTCTCTCCGGCAGCCGCTGGCTGACCTTTGCGGTGTCCTCCGCCGTTTCGCTGCTGCTGGCCGGCCTCGTCACGCTGCTCACGCCCTGGATCGATGCGGCCGCCGTCGTGCCGCTCTATATCGGCTGCGCCACGCTGCCGGCCTTCGTGGTCGCCAACACGCAGGACGGGATCGCGCGTTCGCATGACTGGATGCGACTCGGGCTGATGCCGCAGTTCATCGTGAGGCAGACCCTGATCATCGGCTTCACGGCCGGCGCTTTCGCGCTCGGCTTCAATCTCGGCGCCATCGCCGCGATGCTCGCGAGTTTCGCCGCGGTGTGGCTTGCGATGCTTGGGCAGATGATCGTGCTCAACCGCCGCCTCGCCGACCACGTCGAGCCCGGCGCCAAGGCCTACGATATCCGCGGCTGGCTCGCGGTGTCGCTGCCGATCCTGCTGGTCGAGGGCTTCTACCTGCTGCTCTCCTATACCGACGTGCTGGTGTTGCAGCAGTTCCGCTCCTCCGAGGAGGTC
>NZ_DASWVW010000040.1:0-22650 GCF_036406195.1 Steroidobacter sp. | reverse complement strand
CGATTGGACCGGGCGGCGACGCCGTGCTGACAAGCGCGGGGCTATGGAGCGGGATCTGCCACCCATGTTCACTCGATTGCAGATCGATCCGGATGCGTGGCTGCGAATGATGCGGCCGGGCGGCAATCTCTTTGGACGCGCTATCGGTCGGCTCGATCACTTGCACTCTTACGCCAGAAGATTGGGGCAGTGCTGGATTCGAGGGTTGCAGGCGGCGCGGAGGTTGCAGCGGGCGTGAGCTCAGCGCGAGCGGTCGATTCAGCACTGCCTGTCATTTCTATTTTCTGATCTGCGTGGGTGTGTCGTTCTCTCAACCCGACGGATGACAACAGGTCGAACCGCGGGAAGTTGCTGGCGACAGCTTGTATGTGGATGTCCAGAGGAGGCCTGCCTGCAGGCGTGAGCTCAGCGCAAGCGGTCGATTCAGCACTGCCTGTCCTTTCTATTTTCTGACCTGTGTGGGTGTGTCGTTCTCTCAACCCCGACGGATGACAGCAGGTCGAACCTCGGGAAGTTGCTGGCGACAGCTTGTATGTGGATGTCCAGAGGAGGCCTCCGCTGGCAATCGCACCGATCCAGTGATGATTTACTCGTGGCACTGAGCGCCGCGCACATGGCGTGTCGCGCGCTACACCCCGGGGCGCTTCAAATCGCAGGCGCTGCTCGACGATGCAGGCTTACTGACGGCGGCTGTCAATGCCCGTTCGGGGAGGCTGCCGGCAAGTGATCGAAAGCGTCACGATAATCCTGTAGAGCGCTGCGGATTTGCGCGACGGCGGCATCGGAGGAGGGATTGTCGTTCTTCAACTGATCGGTAGCCGCTAGAATCCGCGCAAGCAACACATGCAGCGCTGCATCCGCTTTTGGCGGAAGTTTGCAATTCTCGATGACGTATGTGACGTTCTGTTCGATCGTGCGCGCGAGCGCCAAGGAGCGCTCGCGCGAGAGTGGCGTCATAGTGGCTTGCTCGACAGCCGATTGGATTCGCGACATGCCTGTGCGCAGGGGCTCGTCCGTCGGCCATCGCTCCCCATCAGGTGGCGCGACTATAGCGTGCTCGAGAGCGTCGTGAGCCGCATGCGCATCGTGAGTCGTCGCGGACGTCGGTTGTTGTTGGTCGGAGGAGGGCGCCGCCAGGCTCGCGGTGCAGAGCACGGAGGCAAGCAGAAGTGTCAGCGTCACTTTAGTCATTTCCAGTCCCTCGTGTAGTCGGTGCCCCGGTCTTTCGGAGCGTCCCAGTACTACACCCGAGCGCCATCCGCACCAGATGATCGGAGCATGCATCTTGGATTTTGGGCGCGCGCTGATCTAGATCAAGGAGGCGAGCTGTTAAATTTCTCGCATAACCGGCTCATTTCGGCTGCAATCCCAGACGCTGCAACAGCCGATGGAAATTCCCGCGATCCAAACCGAGAGATCGTGCGGTTGCTGCCATGCTGCCGTCGTGCTTGCGCAGGCGGGCCTTGATAATCTCGCGACGATATTGATCCAGCGCAGCCTGGAGCGTTCCATCGCTTGGGATGAAATCGATTCCCTGAGCGGGTGCGGTCGCTGCGTTTACTCGCATCTCCGCCCCGAGATCCTGCGCGCTCAACTGGAAGATGCGCTCGCGCGCTTGGCCCCTGCTCAGGGCCTTCACGATCGCGCGCGATAAAACATGCTCCAGTTCGCGAACGTTGCCAGGCCAGTCGTAATCGCGCAGCCAGCTCCGGGCCGACATGTCGAGACGAACCCCGCGCAGCCCCAGCTGTCGTTCAGAGCGTTGCAGGAAGCTGCCGGCCAGATGCAGAACGTCAGCGCCGCGTTCACGCAGGGGCGGGACTGTCAGCGGATAGACGCTCAGTCGATAGTAAAGGTCCGATCGGAACCGGCCGGCGGCAACTTCTTCCTTTAGTTGACGGTTGGTCGCCGCGATCACGCGCACGTTGACGCGATGATGACGATCGCTGCCCAGGCGCTGAATCTCGCCGTTCTGTAGTGCACGCAACAGCTTGGGTTGCAGCGTCAGCGGGAGCTCGCCGATCTCGTCCAGGAATAACGTCGCTTCGTCGGCGAGCTGGAACTTGCCCTTGCGATCGCTGGCAGCGCCTGAAAATGCGCCGCGCACATGGCCGAACAGCTCGCTCTCCGCGATGGATTCGGGCAGGGCTGCGCAATTGACGTGCACCATGGGTTCCCGAGCACGTGCGGATGAGCGATGGATCAGGCGGGCTACGAGCTCTTTGCCCACGCCTGTCTCACCTTGAATCAGCACGGGCAACTCCGATCGCGCGACGCCCTCCGCCTCCGCGCGCAGCTGCTGCATTGCCTCGCATTCGCCGATCAGCTCATCGGCGCCGGATTCCTCCAGGCGCGACTTCTCGATGAGCAAACGCCGTTCCAGTTGTGTTTCGAGCCGTTCGATCCAGTCCGCGGCACGAACAGTGGCGGCTGCGACGGATACGAACGCGGTGAAGACGTCGCGGTTGATCGCATCGAATGTACCTCGGCGCAAAGCATCCAGCGTGACGGCGCCCCAGGGTTGGCCGTCCACATGCAGCGATGCGCCCATGCAATCATGGACATAGTGATGTTCGTGCGCGCCCTCAACCAATCCGTCGTACGGATCGGGCAGCGCCGAGTCGGATCGAAATCGAATGGGTTCCGGACTGTTCAGGATCTGCGCGAGCCGTGGATGCTCATCGATCGCGAAGCGCCGGCCCATCGTATCCGGGCTCAATCCGGCCACGGCACACGGAATCAGTTGGCCGCCTTCGCGTTTGAGCAGCGCGATGGCATCGCACGGAAAGCTGCGACGGAACGCTTGCAGCAACCGTTCGAAACGGCGTTCTTCAGGTAGTTCGTGAGTGAGATCGGCGACGACGCCAGCCAGGGTTCTGAATGCTTCGCTCATTGTCCAAAAGACATCGGTGTTGTCGTTATGACAACGCTGGAGGCGTAGTCGATATTACAACATCGTCCCCAGGTTTGCGAAAAATCAAGGCATCGATCGCTGGCATCGAACTTGAAATGTACCGGGCTCCGACCATGAACCTTCAGGAGCTCGCTTGATGAAGTCTTCCTTGCTGTCGATCCTGGCTGCCGCCAGCGTCATTTCCTCTTGCGCCGCCAGCGCGGCTACGGTCACCGTCGAGATTCCGGTGCGCGAAGTCGAGCTCGAGGTCGACAACGCCGGTACCAAGCACTCGATGTGGACCTACGGCGGCACGATCCCGGGGCCGTTGGTGCGAGTCACGGAAGGCGACGCCGTCGACTTCACGCTGCTCAACGAAAAGACCAACAAGCAGAGCCATTCGATGGACTTCCACGCGGCGCGCGCCGACGTCCTCGGTGAGTTTGCAACCATCAAGCCGGGCGAGACCAAGAAGTTTACTTTCAAAGCGGAGTATCCGGGCGTCTTCATCTATCACTGCGGCGCGGATGCGATGGCCGAACACATCTCTCGCGGCATGTACGGCGTGATCATCGTCGATCCGAAGCAGGGCTACAGCAAAGATTTCCCGAAGCCGGACCGCGAGTACGTGCTCGTGCAGGGCGATCTGTTCGAGCAAGGACTGTCGGGCGATGACATCACGATGGGCAAGGGGTGGAAGGCCGTGCTGATCAACGGCAAGAAGTTTCACTACGACCCCGTGCACGACACCAATGCAAGCCTCGCACTGGAATCGAAGCCCGGTGAGCGCGTGCGCATCTACTTCGTCAACGCAATGGTGAACGAGGCTGCGGCATTCCACCCGATCGCGGGCATTTGGGAGCAGGTGTGGGACAACGGCAATCCGAAGAACGTGAAGTGGGGCATGCAGACGGTCGACGTGCCGCCGGCTCACGGAATGATCTTCGATATCGTGAGTCCGTCCGACCGCGCCACCAACAACGCCCTGGTCGACCACCGCATGAAGCACGCGATGATGGGCGCGATCACGGTACTGATGAATCACAAGGATGCCGATCCCGCCAAGGGCCATGGCGACAAGTTGATCGTGCGCTGACCGGCAGCCATTTCGGTCGTCATCCATCGAGGAACTCTTCGTGAACAAGATCCACAGCGTCTGCTGTGCATTGCTGTTCGCTCTGTGTGCGCCGTGCGCGGCGCACGCGGAGTCAGCGGATATGGTCCGTGAGCAATGCGCAGGTTGTCACAGCATCGAGAAGCCGGATTACGCAGCCGCCGGAGTAATAGAGCGTGGCGCGCGCAAGGCTCCGCCATTGCACTACGCGGGCAACAAATTCAGGGCGGAATGGCTCGAGGAATGGTTGCAAGAACCAGAACGTATCCGGCCGGCCGGCGTCGTTCCGGCCGCGCACGTGAAGCCCTCGGCGGACGGTGATCTCATCGATCCCGCGAGCTTCACCGAACATCCTGCGCTCAGCGCAGACGACGCAAAGAGCGTGACGCAGTTCCTCATGACGCTGCGACCGTTCGATGAGCGCATCGCCGCGCAGACTTATCAGCCAGGCGCGATCGCGTTACGCATGGGGCAGATGAACTTCGGCAAGTTCAAGGGCTGCAACGGCTGTCATCGCGACGCGCCGGCCGAAGGCGGCGTATCCGGGCCCGAGTTGTACACCGCCTGGAAGCGGTTGCAGCCGGCTTTCATGGCAAGCGTCATCGCCGATCCGCTGGCATGGGATGCGCACACGATCATGCCGAGCGCTGGGCTCAACGACAACGAAGTGCACAAGCTCGTCAATTACCTCAAGGCGCTACAGGAGCCGCAACCATGATCGCGAACGCGATGGTGAGAATGATCGTTGCCGCGCATCTCGCGCTCCTGGCTGGAGCTGTGTATGCGGATGGCGCTGCTGATCGCGGCAAGGAGCTGTACCGAATCTACTGCACCCAATGTCATGGCGTGCTAGGCAATGGCAAAGGCGTAAACGCCGCCACGCTGTCCGTGCAGCCTCGCGATCACACGGATACTGCAGAGATGAGTGCGCGCACCGACGAGGACCTGTTCAAGGCGATCAAGCACGGCGGCAAAGCCGTCAACAAATCGGTGCTGATGCCGAATTGGAACGCCAATCTCGGCGACGATGACATTCATTTGATCGTCGCCTACCTGCGCGAACTGTGCTGCAAGAACAATTGAGGATTCATGATGCCAATACTGCGAAGCGGACGATTGTTTGTAACCTGTGCCCTGGCCGCGATCGCCATGCAGGTGCACGCAGAAGCGCGTCATTTCGAGATGACGATCGAGGAGCTGGATCTGCAGGTCGCGCCCGGCTTCACGGCCAAAGTGTGGGCGTTCAATGGTCAGGTGCCTGGGCCCTTGATTCATATCGCCGAAGGCGACGATGTGGAGGTCGTCGTGCAGAACAACACGACGATGAGTCACACCGTTCACTGGCATGGCATGTATCAAACGAACAGCTGGCAGTCCGATGGCGTCCCGGACATCACCCAGAAGGCGATCGAGCCGGGCGAGAGCTACACGTACCGGTTCGTTGCCGATAAGACCGGCAGCCTGTGGTATCACTGTCACGTGAACGTCGCCGAGCACATCGCCTTCCGCGGCATGTGGGGTCCGCTCATCGTCGATCCGAAGAAGCCGACCAAACTCGAGCGCGAGGTGACCAAGGATGCGGTGCTGATGTTCTCCGGCTGGAACACCAAAGCCGCTGCAGCGTACGGCGTGGGCGGCGCTCCTGATGAAACGCTCAACTACTTCTCGATCAATGGCAAGTCCATGCCGATGAATCAACCGCTGCGGGTCCGTAAAGGCGACGTATTGCGGCTGCGACTGTTTGCAGCGACGATTCCGGCATCCTTTCATCCCCATGGTCACGATGCACTGGTGATCGCCAAGGACGGCACGCCGATCAAGAATCCTTACCCGGTGGATGTGCTCGCGATCCAGCCCGGCGAACGCTATGACCTCATCATGCGCATGAACAATCCCGGCATTTGGGTCGCGCACGATCACATCGAGCACCACACGACCAACAACGGCAAGGACCACGGCGGCTCGATGTTCGTGCTCGAGTACGAGGAAATCGAGAAGCCAGACTGGTACATGTGGAAGAACGTGGCGTACGAACCTGACTTCTATATGAGCGAGTCGTTGAAGAAGCCCCATGGCATGCACAACATCGAGGCGTTCAAGGCTTTCGACCCCGCGCAGCCTGCGCGCGGTGGCGACAGCGCAGCGGCTGGTCACCGTCACTAAAAAGGAGGAGGAGTGCTCTTCGGCCGGCCCTGCGGCCGCGGTTCGTCCCGTTGACCCGGTAGTCGCCTCGCGTAAGGCAGTAATCAACTACTCACGCCGAGGCGACTCCATGGACCTGCCCGGGAAGCGCGCATTTGCGCCGTGGCAAGCGGTAACCGCCGAAGAACTGAGCGAGCGTTTGCACCGTAAGGCGATACTCACCATCAGTCTAGAGATGCAACCGGCGCCGCTGCGCGAGGTCCATCAGGGACTTCAACAGCCGCCTTGAGAACAGCCGCTTTGAGGCGCGTGGTGCGGGAGAGGACGAACCATGCGAGCGGCAGCACGCCGCCGAGCACGAACAGCGCGCCGCCGGCGATGCGCGCCCAGGTGAGCGTCTGGAAGAGCTCGCCCTGCACATACGCCTGCGCGCGCGCCGCAGCGAGCCCATGCTCGAGCACGACCCGGAGCTGATCGACGCCCACGGGGAAAAGATCGAGCACCACCATGAGCGCGAGGCCCCCGTTGATTGACCAGAACGCGCGCCGGATGAGCCGCGTCGGCCACTGCTCGGCTGCGATCAGATAGCGCGAACAGAACAGGATCGCAGCGAGCGCAAGATTGCCGTACACGCCCATCAAGGCCGAGTGGCCGTGATTTACGGTGAGATAGGTGCCGTGCTCGTAGTAGTTGACGATCGGCAGATTGATGATGAAGCCGAAGACTCCGGCGCCGAGGAAGTTCCAGAAGTTCACGCCGAGCAGAAACAGGAAGGCATCCGCCTGGGCGAAGCCGCCGGCCGTCTGCGCCCGGCGCTGAGTCGAGCGAAACGCCCACGCTTCGAGCGTCAGCAGAACGAGTGGCACCACCTGCAGTGTCGAGAAGATGCCACCCACGGCGAGTGTGGCCACGGGCTTGGCGTTCCAGTAGAAGTTGTGCGAGATGCCAAGCAGGCCCGAACCCAGGAACAGCAGCGTCGCGAGATACACGACGCGCGAGGCGGCAGCGTGGCTCACGAAGCCCGTGAGATACATCACGTAGGCGAGCAGAACGGTGGTGAAGACTTCGAAGAAAGCTTCTGCCCACATATGGATGACCGCCCAGCGCCAGAAATCCGCAATGACAAAGTTGGTGGTGGGCTTGGCGACGAAGGCCGAGAGAAACAGCAGAGAGATCGCAAGCACGGCGTAGAAGAGCCACTTGGGCAGCATCCAGGCATCGCCCTCATGGCGTACGCGTAGCACTGTCTGGCCGATGAGCGTCGCCCAGAGCGCAAATACCGCGAGCAGCACCACCTGCCACAACTTGCCGAGCTCGACGAACTCCCAGCCCTGGTTGCCGAGAAGATTCCAGCTCTCGCCGAGCCGCTTCATCGGTCCCAGCCACACGCCCGCGAGCATGCCGGCGACGAGCAGAATCACGAGCCAGAACATGAGGCGTGCCATCGCGAGCTGGCCCGGCAGAGCCGCGCGATGAATGGTCGAGAGCAGGAACAGCGAGGCCCCGATCCAGCATGCGGTGATCCAGAGCAGCGCCAGCTGCAGGTGCCAGCCGCGAGTGATGGTGATCGGCAGGAACTCGGCCGTCTCGACGCCCAGCACGCGAGTGAGGCCGAGAAAGTCGTGTACCGTCAGGATCCCTGCCACGATCTGCAGCACGAACAGCACCATCGCTGCCGCAAAGAAACGATACGAGATTCGCTGCAGCGGCGTCGGCTCGTAGGCATCCACTGCGCCGCTGGTCGCCGGCAGTGCTTTGCCAGTGCCATTGCCGGCGTTCCAGCCGCTCGCCTGCCCGTAGCGGCCGTAGAGATAGAGCACGACTCCGAGCGCCAGGATGAGCCCCAGCGCGGCCGCGACACTCCAATAGAGAACCGGTGGGCTCGGCCGGTTACCGGCGAGCTCGTCGTAGGGCCAGTTGTGCGTGTAGCTGTAGTCGGCGCCGGGCCGCTCAGCCGCGCACACCCAGGCGCCCCAGAAGAAAAAGCCCGCGAGATCCCGCAACTCCGTGGCATCCGAGATATAGCCCGCAGGGTGGAAGGCCTGTGGTCCTCGGCCCGCGAACATTTCCTGGTAGTGGTGGACGAGCGCGCGATGAGCCTGCACCTGGCCTTCGGAGAGCACCACTTGATTGCTCGCTGCATCCCAGCGGTTCTGCCGATATTCGCGCTGCACGCGCGCTACGGCTGCATCGTGCTCGGCGCTCTGCGCCGGCGCACCGGCCGCATAATGTCTGATCGCGGCGAGCACACCCTCGCGCAATGCCTCGGCGGTAAAGTCCGTGCCCCGCGCAGCTCCGTCGCCGAAGAAGCTGCCGTAGTCCATCAGGGCGTACTTCTGGAACACAATCTGCCCGCGCACGATTTCGTCGTGCGCTAGCACGCGCTCACCGCTCGCCGTCACGAAATCCGGGATGGGCGGCGCATCCTGATAGGTGCGCGAGCCGACATAGAGCATGCTGCCGACGCCCACGCTCATCACGATGAGCAGAGGCAGCCACCAGCTGCGCCGGCGCATGACCAGGCGGGTCCAGATGCGCTCCATGGTCAGGCGATCATTCATCTGCGGGGCTCCTCACTCGAGTCATACGAACCTCACCGCACCCCGGTGATCTACGCCCCTCAGGATGGCGTCGTGCTGTGCATTCACGCGTCGCGGTCCGCAGCTCCTTCGTGTCTGTAAACCGTGAGTGGGTCGCTTATACCCAGTCCAGAATCTCCGCTGCCGTGCGCCGAGTTTCCGTCTCGTTCTTTGTGAGTATCGGTGTGGCTGACATGCCTGTTCTCCGGCAGACGCAGCCCAGTTCATAGGGGCCTTCTACCAGCCGCTGCATCGGGTGGTTGTGACAATGGTCAAGTTGTGCCGGTCGGCCGGGCTGAGGCGAGGAAAAGTACGCAAGCACCCTGTGAATCCGCGGATCAGACCTGGTGTGTGATTCGGGCAGGATATCGGCATGACAGATACCCTTGCTATCAAGCGGGCGGGGTGCATCGATGGATGACCGAGAGATTGCTGCAAGCCATGCCATGGTATTCGACGAGCAGATAGCCGAAGCCATTGCGAGAGACACCGGCGCCCCGATCGATTTTGTTACGCGCGTATACAAAGAAGAGCTGCACACGCTGACCTGCGGAGCGCGCATCACTCAGTTCGTCAACGTGCTGGCAAGCAGAAGAGCACGCATGAGGGTGCAGAAGAGTCCCGCGACCGACCGGAGCGTCGCAAATAATTGACTCGAGCGTGGCGCCGGCCCGCTTGGCCAGCCGACCGGCCTTGTCAAGGAAGTATTGACGCTGAGCGCCCGCCTCAGATCCCGCCGACGCGCTCAAATGTGAGTGAATCCAAACGCCCCTGCGCTTGATAGCGAAACTGGCGGGCATTCTCGCGTCCAGACAATGCGAGTACCGATCTTTCCTGCGGTCACTACACTGGAACACGCAACGAAGCGCCGAGGAGGAGCATCAAGACGTTCTCTGTGTGTTTCAGTCGTGAGCACCGCGGTACACATATCAAACAACTCGAAGCTGACTTCAGCGCCACAGGTCTGTTCGACTTGATGTGACGCAGACAGACGCTTCGCGAATCGAGCTGGCAACCTGGAAGCTGCTCTGCACTTCGGCTGCTTGCGGGAAGGTTTGGGGATTCCGGTATGAGGGGGAGATTCATGAAGCGAAAGATAATGAAGACTTACGCGGCAATTTTTCCTTTGCCCGCAGTGCTCGCGACAAGCACGGGCATCCTGGCGTTGACCGTTTCATCCGCGGCCGCAGCTCAAACCGCCGCACCGTTGCAAGGTGCAGGTGAGGGCCTGCTGGAAGAAGTCGTGGTCACCGCGCAGAAGCGCACTCAAACGCTCTTGGAGGTGCCGCAGTCGATCTCGGTCGTTGGCAGCGAACTGTTGGAGCGACAACAGGCGACGACGTTCGCAGATTACACGGGCCTCGCTCCCGGCCTCACCATTCAGCAACCCAGTCCCGGAAAGGGGCGAGTCATCTTGCGCGGTGTCAATACCGGCGGCGCAAGTCCGACGGTTGGTATCTATGTGGACGAGACGCCTTTCGGATCGAGCACCGGCCTGACCGACGGCGCGTCCCTGGCAGCCGACATCGATCCATTCGACCTGGAACGAATCGAAGTGCTGCGGGGTCCGCAAGGTACGCTTTATGGCGCTAATTCGTTGGGTGGCGTACTGCGCTTCATCACGGCGGCGCCTGTCCTGGGTGAATACCAGGTGCGTGGCCAAACGGGAATCGAGACGGTCGACGGCGCCGCAGATGTGGGCTGGTCTGCCAACGGCATCGTCAACGTTCCGATAGGAGATGTGATCGCCATCCGTGCGAGCGGATTCTATCGGGAAGAGCCTGGATACATCGAAGCCTCGGGTCCGCATCCGGGAAGGGATATCAACGACCTTCGCAGTTCCGGCGGACGGATCTCGCTGCTCGCGAAGCCCACGGATGCGCTTTCGATTCGCCTGACCGCCCTGGCACAGGATATCCGGTCGGACGTGGGGCCCGGCTTCGACGCGGATCCCGTGACATTGAAACCGGTGCGTGTCGATCCGATCACGGCCGAGGCTCTCGGCGGGTTCACGCGCACTCAACAAACGTTTGCCGATGAGCAGCATGCGAAGTATCGCCTGTACAGCGCCACGATCGACTGGGATCTCGATTTTGCACAAGTGACTTCGGTGACCAGCTATGGCGAAAACATCGGGCTGGCCTACAGAGACACGTCTTTCAATACGACGGATCTAGGCATCAACCTCGGCGACTTGACGACGCTCTTGTATGGAGTGTTTGCCGACGTTCCAGGTCCGCTCGGCACCACGAACGGCATTCGCATGGACCAGGAGAAGTTCACGCAAGAGCTGCGTCTGGCATCGCCTGATTCGAAGAAGTTGGAATGGATGATCGGCGGCTACTACACGCGCGAGCCCGGCAAGCAACGCCAGCAATACCTGCCGTTCGATATTGCGACACGCCAGTTCATCGATCAGACCATCACGGTCGGCCCGCCGCTCTTCGACGAGCCAGCGACGTTCGATCGATTGATCGTTGCCAGGCTCGACTCCACGTATGAGGAGTATGCGGGCTTTGGATCGGCAACCTGGTACCTGACGCCGCGCTTCGAAGTGACGGGCGGTGTTCGGTACAGCCACAACACCGTATCCACGACGCAGGGTCTATCGGGCCTGTTGAATTTCGGAGAGTCGGTGTTGTCGGCTCGTTCATCGGAAAGCATCTTCACCTGGTCCTTCTCACCGCGATTCGAGATGACCGATCATGTGTCTCTCTACGCGCGTGTCGCCAAGGGCTATCGTCCGGGTGGTCCCAATGTCGTTCCGCCGTCCGCGCCCGCGGACATCCCGCAGCATTTCGACTCGGATACGTTGATCAGCTATGAGGCTGGTATTCGCGGCGAAACGCCAGACCGGACGATCTCGTTCGACGCATCGCTCTACTATCTGGATTGGCGCGACATTCAGGTCATCGTCACCTACGACGATCCGAATCTTGGGGCGATCGACCTCGACAGCAACGGTGACAAGGCCCGCAGCATGGGCGCGGAATTGACCTTCGCGCTTCGGCCGACGCAAGGGCTCGATATCGTTCTCAACGCAGCCTACAACGACGCGGAGTTGAAGGGTGATCTGCCGCCAATCGGCGGGGTCGTGCCCGGCCTGGATGGCGAGCGATTGCCCTATGCGCCGGAGTGGTCCGCCAGTGCCTCTGTTGACTATCAATGGCCCGTCGGCGCCAACACTGCGTTTGTGGGTGCAAGCATCAGCGCGATCAGCGATCAGGCGACCGATTTCGATCCGGGGTACTTGAATGCGTTCGGGCGCAGGCTGGTGATAGAGGGCTATGAGACCGTCAATCTCCGAGCCGGAATCAACTTCGAGAAGTTCAACCTGACCATCTATGCGAAGAACGTCAACAACTCGCATGGATTGGTCCACGCGGGCGACTACCTGACACGGCCAGGGGACCTCGTGACAGCAACGGCGGTGCGGCCACGCACGATTGGAGCAACGATCGACTTCTCGTTCTGAAGGGTCTGAAGGCGACAGGCGCCAGTCCGATGGCCCGGACTGGCGCGAGGTAATGCTGGATGGCAGCCAAGCAATACGAAAACCTGGTCACCCTGGCCTGCGTGAGCTTCAACAGTGTCTGGGGAGACAAAGCCGCCAATCTCGAGAAGATGGCGGGCCTGGTCGAGGAAGCGGCCAGTGTGGGCAACAACATCATCATCCTGCCCGAGCTGGCGCTCAGCGGCTATCAATGCAGCGATGAATTCGACCGTGGCTGCTCGATGCATCGAAAGCTGGCCGAGACCATTCCCGGCCCGGCCACGGACCGGATTGCCGAGTTGGCGGCAAAGTGGGGCGTCTATGTGATCTTTGGGATGCCCGAGAGGGACCAGGAGAATCCCGATCTTCTGTACATCGCGGCACCGGTCATCGGCCCGGAGGGCCTGCTGGGCGTGTACAGAAAGATGCATCTTCACATTGCGCCGTTCACCGAAAGCCGGTGTTTCCATCCGGGACACAGCCTTCCCGTGTTCGAAACGAGATTTGGATTGATCGGAGTCCAGATCTGCTATGACTTCTGGCTGTTCCCCGAGGCGTCACGCGTATTGATGTTGAAGGGGGCAGACATCATTGCCAATCCCACCGCCAGTGCGTCAGCTCCGGGGAAAGAAGAATTCATAACGCACGTCACGCGGACCCGCGGGGTTGAGAACATGTGTGTCGCGGCCACGGCCAACCTCACAGGCAAAGACCGGACTGCCCTGTTCTGCGGGCACAGCATCATCGCGGGTGGAGGCTGGAAGTTATCCCAGGTCTATGCCGAGGGCGGGCCGGAGGAAGGTATCGTGTCCGCGACGGTGAACCTGCAGCTATTGCGCGCGCAACGGGCAAAGAGACCGATGAACGCGGGCGTGTGCCGTCTGGATGTTATCTCGAAGGAACTGAAGCAGTTGATCGAGTAAGGCCACGAACTGGCAGTGGATTGAAGTGGGCCTGTGAGTTCGGGTGCCGGCAGTCCGGGGCTCAGACGGTTTGCCGAGAGTGATGCTCGTCCAACGCCTGATCGCTCGGTCGAAGGCAATCCAATGAGCAACATTGTCCGAATCGAAACAAACGCGCGCGCCAGTCGCGCCGTCGTGCACAACGGCATCGTCTACCTGTGCGGTATGACAGCCGAAGATCGCAGTCAGGATATACGCGGACAGACCATCCAGGTGTTGGCCCGGATCGAGAAGTACCTGGCGCTGGCCGGAACGAACAAGAGACATCTGCTGACTGCGCAAATCTGGATCAGAGATATCGTCCACGACTTCGCCCTCATGAATGAGATCTGGGACGCCTGGACCGAATCGGGCGCCCCGCCGACGCGCGCAACAGCGCAATGCCAGATGAGCTCGCCGGATGTTCTGGTGGAGATCATCGTGACAGCGGCCCTCCCGCAGCACGAGTGATTGTAACGACAGGCGAGAAAAGCGCGTCGATAGTGACGAGCCACGGTGAGAGATTCGGTAGCTCGAATGTGAGCGAATCGAATGTTTCTTCGCCTGGTAGCGGAATCTGCAGGCATTCTCGCGCCCCGGCGATGCGAGTACCGATCTGCGTTGCAGTCACTACACTCATCTACAACACCCAGTGACATCCGCTCCGGCGGAACAACCTCACTTCGGGCCAAGGTCCAGACTCTGCAGAGGACGATACTCATGGCGCACGATATTGTTTTGAAGAATGGGCTCGTGGTCACTCCGAATGGAGTCATTCTGGGTGGCCTGGCGATTGCAGGCGAAAGAATCGTTGCAGTGGGTGCCGACGCGACCCTCGGTCAGGCAAAGCGCGAGATCGATGTCGAAGGCAAGATCATCTTCCCCGGCACCTTCGATCCTCACGTTCACTTCGGCATCTCCGACCGCATCGGCGACGATGTGATGGCCGAGGATTTCCTGCATGACACCAAGGACTGTCTGCTCGGCGGCGTGACGACCATTGCGACGACCTCGATGATCGGAGAAGAACCCTTGGTCGATCTGTTCGACCGCGCCGTACGCTGCGGCACGGGCCACTCCTGGTGTGATTTCAAGATCACTTGCATCGTGAACAAAGTGGAGCAGGTGCCGGGCATTCCCGCGGTGGCGAAGAAGGGAGTGGTCGACTACAAGTTCCTTACGGGCTATGCGGGTCGGCAGGCGGAAGCCTTTGGCATCAATCCCGAGGGCATCACGCCCGGTTTCTTCTATCAGGCATGCGAACAGATTGCCCGCTGCGGTCAGCCGACCTTTGCGAAGATTCATGCTGAAGACCCGACCGTGCGTTACCTGCTCGTGGATCGTCTGCGGAAGATGGGGCGCGCGGACAAACTGACTGCCTGGGCCGAGACGAGCCCAGAGTGGGGTGAGAGTCTGCAGCTGTATGCCTATGCTCTCATCGCCGAGCAGTTCCGCGTGCCCATGTATTGCGTTCATCTCAGTGCCGCTCACACGGTGGACACGCTCAAGCAGTTGCATGGCCAGGGGATGCGCCTCATCGGCGAGACGCTCGGATGTTTTCTGAATGCCACCGCGCCGGAGCTGGATGCCAAAGGGATGGACGAGAAGGCGAAGATCCAGCCTCCGTTCCGCTTCGAGAAGGACAAGGAGCGGCTGTGGAAAGGGATCCAGGAAGGCACGATTACGGTCGTGGGCACCGACAGCCTGACCTATTCGAAGGCCTACAAGACCCGTGGCGATTTCTGGGACTGCCGCGTGGGAGTCAATCTTCAGTTTGCCGACACCTTGCCGCTGCTGTTCGACGAAGGCATCAACAAGGGGCGCATCGACCTGGTGACGCTTGCCAAGATCCTCTCCGAGAACGCCGCCAAGATCTATGGCCTTTATCCCAAGAAAGGCGCGCTGGTACCCGGTGCCGATGCCGATATCGTCGTGATCGATCAGGACAAGGAAGCCACGCTCGGCGTTGCACGCATGCGTTCGCGTGCGGACTACTCGCTGTGGGAAGGACGAAAGGTGAAAGGCATTCCAGTGAAGACGTTCTTGCGCGGAGCGTTGGTGATGGAAGACGGCGAAATCGTCGGCAAGGCGCCAACCGGGAAGTTTGTCGAGCAGGTGATGCGGCCGCGCGGGTTGTAGCGTGGCATGAGCACTGCCAATCGCAACTTCTAGAGAGAACGCAAAGGAGACTTCCATGTCCCATGAAATCGCAGTAAAGAAGCCTGGTGTCGATGTTGCAAAACGCACGGGCGATCGCGTGGCGAGCAAGAGCTCCGCGCTTCTGACAGGAGTCTTCGCCGGTCCGGTGATCGGGCTCAAGTATCGGACCCCGACCTGCGCGGGCGTCACCAACGACAAAGGTGAGTTTCAGTACCGGCACAACGAGACGGTGACGTTCTCCATCGGCAACCTCGTGCTGGGAAGCACGATGGGCGCCGACCGAGTGAACCTGTCGCAGCTGATCAGCCGCGTGGACGGCCGCATCGAAAAGGTCTGCGATCCGGTGATTACCAACATGGCGCGATTGCTCCAGACTCTGGATCAGGACGGCGATGTGGAGAATGGAGTCACCATCGCCCCGCAGGTACACGATATCGTGGGCAATCGGCGCATCAACTTCGGCTTGGAAGGCGTCCTGGGCATGTTTACCTCCCAGGAGGCAGTCGAGAAGTTTTCCGAGGATCCGTTGGTCATCGATCTGCTCGCCGAGCTCAACAGGACTCCCGGAGTTTTCACTGCGAACAAGCCGAGGAGGTTGCGCTCCGCGGCGGCGGCCCGCAACGAGCTGCGTCGTAACATTCGCGGCATCGTGAAGATGACCGATGTCAAGATTCCGCTGCGCAATGGCTCCTATCTGTACGCCGACGTGTTTCGTCCAGCAGCGGAAGGGAAGTATCCGGTGGTCATGAACTTCGGCGTTTATGGCAAAGCCTTCGTGCACGGCTGCATTTGCAACGAGGAAGACGCCGAGAAGCACGAGCAGATGGAGGACCGGTACTTCTCCGGCAACCCTGACGGTTATCTATATGAGAACCACGAGAGCATCAACACCGTGGACTGGATCCCCAAGGGCTACGCACTGGTTCGAGTGGATGGCCCCGGCACAGGCAAGAGCCCCGGAACCATCTGCGCATTTGGCCGCCCCGAAGCGGAAGCCTACTATGATGCGATCGAATGGGCCGGCGTGCAGCAGTGGTCCAATGGAAACATTGGAACCTGGGGCCTGTCCTACTACGCGATGGATGCGCACAACGTCGCCAGCTTGCAACCGCCGCATTTGAAAGCCATCGTGGCGATCGGCACCGACACCAACTCCTACGAAGAAAATCTGTATCACGGCGGCATCCTCAGCGAGCAGTTCTGGACTTTCTGGTGGGAGTACCTGCCGTCGAAGACCGTCTGCGGACCGCTCAAGCACAAGGATTTCCGGGCTATCGCCAAAGCGCATCCCTTCAACGATCCGACCAGCAAGGAAATCTATGGCCCGGAAGCCGAGGTGATGATGAGCCCCGACCTGAGCAAGGTGGTGGTGCCGCAATGGGTGGGAATGGTGACCACGCACACGATGCATATGCACCAGCTCGGCAGCAGCGAGACATACATCCACTCCGCCTCGCAGCACAAGAAGCTGAGCATCATGGAAGACTGGTTCATGAAGTCGTATTCCGGCAGGAAAACCGCGGAGTTCATGGCGTTCTTCGATTACTGGCTCAAGGGCATCGACAACGGCATCATGGACATGCCACCGGTGGAGGTGGAGGTGCGCACGGGCGATGGCGGCTATTACGTGCAGTACGAGAACGAATGGCCCATCGCGCGAACCCAGTACACGAAGTGGTATCTGGACGCTACGCCATCGAGCTGGGAAGGCGACGGCCGACGAAAGGATTTCCTGCGGTTGTCACGCACGGCTCCCAGCGAAGAGAGGAGTGCGAGCTACTCGGCCGAAGTGGACGTGACCGTCTTTCCGCACAAGATTGGCAAGACGCCGTCGTGGGCGACCGGAGTTTCGTTCGTGACCGATCCGATGCCGGAGGACATGGTGCTGGCCGGCTACATGAAAGCGGCGCTGTGGGTGTCTTCCAGCAGCAGTGATATGGACATCTATGTCTGCATTCGGGCGATCGATGAGAACAATGTCGAGGTGAACTATTCCGGCCCGCCCGAACTGCCCGAGTTGAACGGCCCGACGACCGTCATCCCTCCGTTCGGCAAAGGCTGGTTGAAAGTGTCACACCGCAAGC
The DNA here is from genome assembly GCF_036406195.1 of Steroidobacter sp. Classification (GTDB taxonomy): domain Bacteria; phylum Pseudomonadota; class Gammaproteobacteria; order Steroidobacterales; family Steroidobacteraceae; genus Steroidobacter. The sequence continues at coordinate 5,244 of NZ_DASWVW010000040.1, read as the reverse complement.
TGGATCCGCAGCGTTCCAACGAATACCGGCCCAAGCACACCCACCTGGCGGCCGATTACGCGCCCCTGAAAGGAAATGAAGTGGTGCCGGTCGAAGTGGAGATCGTGCCCAGCACGGCGCTGATCAAGAAGGGCCATCGCATCCGGGTGGATATCCAACCCTACGACGGCGCCGGCGTTGGCTGGCGGCATGTGTATGACGAGACCTACCATGACGGCGCCACGAATAGCGTGTACACCGGTCCGAGTCATTTGAGCTATGTGCAGCTGCCGGTCATTCCGGCCGCCGATAGATAGTTCAACCCTTCGAGGCCAAAATGCCCGCCGGGCTCGATAGCGATCAAGGATGGCCGCTATCGAGCCCTTTTGCCGTTCGATGTGGACAAAGTGACATTCGGCGGTTGCAGAAATAACGTCGTTGCGGCTTAATCCGTGTCGCTGAGCTCAATCTGACCTGTCTTGGTCGAGCTCGAGATGGACTTACAACAACGATCAGCGGGGATGGGCCTTTCCCAATCTCGATCCGGTCTTACGAATTGAGACCGCGCGCTGCTGCAATCGGCGGCATCATCGAAGATTGAGGGGTTGATAACCATGGAGATTGCCTTAAGGATCGGCGCTGCGCTTGCTGGCTTTTGCCTGGCATGGTGGCTACGCAGCTTCAGGGCCGCAGCGCAGGCGGCATCCGCCCGGGCCTGCATCGAATCTCTCGAACACCAATATACACAGCTTCGATCGGAGCTGGAGATCCTCAATCCCAGGTCACCGGAGAGGATAAGAGGGTCATGTGACAGAAGCAGGTCGAGAGGCGCAATCCAGAGTGCTTGACCATCCGCTTCCATGTACTCGGGCGAGCTGACAGGCAAACACTCTAGCGAAGAGGCACTACATGGCTTTCGATGACGATTTTGCAAGCTTGATGGCCAAGCCGCCTTTCCCGTGGCAGCGCGCGTTGAACGAGCGCTTTATCGCGGGCGACATCCCCAAGGCATGTGATTTGCCCACCGGTCTCGGCAAGACCAGCGTCATCGCCTTGTGGCTGCTTGCGTTGGCGAAGAACCCGAAGTTGCCCCGGCGTCTTGTATACGTTGTTAATAGACGTACGGTTGTCGATCAAGCCACCGCCGAGGCCGAGCGGCTGCGTGCCGGGCTGCTCCAGCCCGAAGTGCGGCATGTCCGGGAGGCCCTTGATGCATTGGCGGCTGTGCCCGCGAAGCATCCTTTGGCCATCAGCACGCTACGTGGCAAGTATGCCGATAACGCGGAGTGGCGACGCGACCCTTCCAGGCCCGCCATCATTGTCGGCACGGTCGACATGATCGGTAGCCGGCTGCTCTTCAGTGGCTACGGCTGCAGTTTTCGCAGCCGGCCCCTTCATGCGGGTTTCCTCGGGCAGGATGCACTGCTGGTACATGACGAAGCGCACCTCGAACCCGCCTTTCAGGCACTGCTCAATGCCATCGTCGACGAGCAGCAACGAAGTGGTGAGCCCCGCCCGCTCAAGGTGCTTGCGCTGTCAGCAACCGGCCGTGTGGAGCCTGATTTCACGCTGGGGGACGAGGATCTCCACAACGCAGACGTGAAGAAACGACTTCATGCCAGGAAGGGTCTTCAGCTGCACATCGTGGATGATAGAAAGGAACTGCCCGAACGTATCGCTGCCAAAGCCGCGGAGCTCGACGGCAAGATCGTGGTTTTTCTTTCGTCCGTGGAGCACGCGGAAAAGTGTGCTCAAGCGCTGAGCAGGACCAAGAAGGGCAGAGTCGCGGTGCTGACCGGCACAATGCGTGGCGCCGAGCGGGACGAACTCGTGAAGAATCCAGTGTTCGCGCGCTTTCTTCCGCGCCCTGACGAGAGCGTGAGCGTGCAAGAGGGCACGGTCTTCCTCGTCTCCACCTCAGCGGGCGAAGTGGGGATTGATCTTTCAGCCGATCACTTGGTTACGGACCTTCCTCCGTTTGATGCGTTCGCGCAACGGCTGGGGCGCGTCAATCGCTACGGTGAAGGCGACGCTGAGGTGCACGTCTACTGCGAAAACTTGAAGGAGCCTCCGAGACCGAAGGGCGATAGTGAGGAGGCGGATGAAGAGGACGATCTGCCGGGCAAGCGCAAGGACGAGTACGACTATGCGCGGTTCTTCACCAGAGCGCTGTTAAGTGAACTGCCAGTGCGCAGCGATGATCGGCGCGACGTATCACCATGGGCGCTGCGCACACTTCCTCTTGACGCGCGCCTCAGAGCATCCACTCCTCTGCCCGAGGTTCACCACGTTGACGCATTGCTGTTCGACCGGTGGTCGTACACGACCATCACAGGCGCACTTCCTGGTCGACCGCTCGTGGCTGAATGGCTGCACGGAAAAGCGGAATGGGAACCACCGCGGACCGCGGTTGCATGGCGCGGTGAGGTGGCGTGGCTCACGAACGAACTCCTTGGTCTCGATACGCTCGACGATTTTCTTGCCGATTACCCGCTGCGCAGCCGCGAGATGTTGAGCGATGCCACCATCCGAATATTGAAACATCTTGAGAAACTGGCAGCCCGTGACAAGGAGAACATGCAACGCGCTTGGCTCGTCCGCCCGGACGGGACCGCCGAGACAATGAAACTCCGCGAGCTCGTCGCTCAGTACGACTCGAGGAAGAACCCGATACTGGACGACGCCACTGTCGTGCTGGCGCCGGAAGCTGGCGGATTGAGCAAAGAAGGGCTTTTTGATAGCTCTGTCGAGTTTGATTCCTCGATCGAGTACGACCTGGGGCCGAAGCAGGACGAGCGAGTCGTGGATGAATCGGAAAGTGATCCCCAGGCGCCACTTGGCATGCGACTGGTCCGTTCGGTCAAGCGCGAGGTGCAAGGCGATGATGTGCTGCTCTGGTGGCATCTCTACGCGATCCCTCAGCGAGCGGACGACGATGGGTCGCGCACCAGTCGCAGAGAATTGCTGCTCGACGTTCACCTGCAGCGAACCGAGGCGTGGGCAATCCGCCTGGCTAGGAGCCTTGCTCTGCCGCAGCCTCAACAGCACGCATTGGCCCGAGCTGCGCGCGCGCACGATCTGGGAAAGCGGCGGCGGGTATGGCAACGCTCAATCAAACGTTTTAATGAGCCGCCGCTCGCCAAGGGCCCGATGCAGCCATCGAAGCTTGGTCACTATCGTCACGAGCTGGGCTCACTGCACGATGGGGATTTCAGCGGGCTGAGCGACGATGAGAAAGATCTTGCCCTCCATGTCGTTGCGGCACACCACGGTCGGGCGCGTCCCCACTTCCCGGTAATCGAGAGTTACGACCCGGAACTAAGGGACGATGTAGTTGCTGCGCTCGTGCGCGAAGTACCGCTTCGCTTCGATCGGCTACAGCGGCGCTTCGGTCGGTGGGGCCTGGCATGGCTCGAGTCGATTCTTCGTGCCGCAGACATGCTTGGCTCCGAAGACGAGGGGGTGGCGGAATGATTCGCCTGGACGTCGATCTTACCAATCCCGGCCAGTTCTTCGGCTGTTGCGGCGTGTTTGAGCTGGCACAACGTTTGTGGCCCGGTGTAACCGCCCACTTTGTCGATGCGCAATTCGTCGTGTCCGACGGCGACCTGAATGACCTTGTCATGAGGACCGTAGAGGCGCCCCTCGAGGTACTGGAGCCCGGCAATCAGACATCCTCCGCGTTACGGCTTGCGGCACCCTTCGATTTGCGAATCGACTGGTGGAAGGTCGAGCGCGGTCTGAAAACCTGGGCTGGGCGCATGTCGGTGGATCGCATAGCCATGAGCCTTCGGAGAGACCTCCCGAACACTCTGAGTAAGGGCTTCTTCGATGATGGTCATGTCGTCATCGGTGCCGATGGGAAGAAGGTCGAACCCTACTACTTCGATGGCAGGCGAGGCGCGACTGCACTGCCGCTCGACGTGGGATTCTCGTCCGACGCACTGTCCCTGGAGACCGTCGCCTTCAGTGCCACGGAGTTCTTCACACTGTTTGGGCTGCAGCGTTTTCGCCCTTCGGAAGTAAAGCTGCGTGTTTACCAGTATCGCGCATGGCGGGCACCGCTTCCTGTCACGCTCGCCGCGCTGGCAGCAGCGAACTCGATTCCCGACGACGGCCCGCTGCTTCAGTTCGAGAGCGCATTCCGGACTGATCAGCGCAAGCACAAGGCTTTCTCACCTGCAGTTCCTGTATATGGAGAATGATGTATGAGCGAAGTGAACATTGAGGCATGGCTCGGCGACTCTGTTGATGCGCCCGCGGCCATCGTGTCGCGCGAGTACTTGACGCCGGTAGAAGGCAAGGACGGAGTATTTTTTCCTCCGACGTTTGCGGCGGCTGAGAACTCGAAGGAATTTCCCGGCGGGTACAACATCAACGAGCTGGGGCCTGGAGAGAACGTCTGCCTCGTGGACACAGTGGGCTCGCAAGCCAACCGTATCGAGCCGATGTTCGCAACGGGTGAATACGCAGCTCTCGTGCCGCAACTTGTCGTCGAGGCTGGCACGAAGAAGGTAAGCATCCTCGATGCAGGCCATCGCGCTGGCGATGCCATCGTTCGTTGCAGCGAGTTGAAGGAGGCCCTGCAGAAGGCGTTCCAGGCATTGAAGATGGGAGATGCGATGCCGTTGGCGAAGCTCGCGCCCACTTCGCTCGTCTTCGGCGTATGGGACTCGCGCGATACTCAAGCAAAGGCGCCTCGTTTGCTCGCCGCTACCATTCGCGCGTTCAACGTATCGAAGTTGACGCGCTCCGCTCAATACAATCCCGCCATCGAGTACGTCGAAGAGGGACTGCTCGAAGAGACGGAAGATAAGAATGCACTCAAGGCATATTCGGAGCGCGGTTTTCGGCATGTGCCTGCGTCGGCTACGCACGGCGGTGTCATCGCGAAGGGTGACATCCGCCGCGAGGTGACGCTGCATGTGGCAGCTCTGCGCCTGCTCCGCGCTACGACGGACGACGAGACAAGAAAGCTCAGGGCCTACCTGCTAGGTCTCGCGCTGGTGGCCTTTACGAAACCAGCAGTGGGGTATCTGCGCCAGGGCTGCAATCTGGTTCTCGACGGCGAGAAGAGGCCCGAATCGAAAGTCGTGTTCCCGGATGGTCGCCGGGAAGACTTGCTGTGAATGGTGGTCAGAAACCGCGTGATTCTGGGGATGAGCTGCGCTTCGTGAACCTCTGAGCTGCTCGACTGGGTCGTGCCCTCGGCCGATTTCTTCCTTCCAACTTCGTTCTTCGGTTTTTCGTGCGTGTGACGGCAAC
>NZ_DASWVW010000039.1:0-1828 GCF_036406195.1 Steroidobacter sp. | reverse complement strand
TCATGGCTTCGTCGCCCCAATGATGGAGAGCCATCCTACTAGGGGGCCAGACCACTTTGGCACTCAGGGATCGCCTCAGGCCAAGTTCCTTGTGTGTCGCTCGTCGACGCCGCGACCGGCAGAAATGGGTCGACAAGCGACCTTTAGTGGTTGGTCAACTGGATGGCGATGCCGGTCAATTTACGTGGCGAGCCTGGTCAGCTGTGCTGGCAATGATTGGTCAACAAGCCTGCAATCTGCAGTTGAACCATAGATAGCCATTTGCCCAGGCGCCGGTCCGACTATGCGTTCTGGAAATCATAAGTTGGCCATTCAGGCCAAACTATGCTTTCCAGAAAATCCGAGGCGGCATGCAAGCATTTGGTGGGCCCACCAGGATTCGAACCTGGAACCAAGGGATTCGCGTGTTCCGAAGGTTTCCCTCCGGCGCGGACTATCTCTTCACCCTTCGCCTGCGGCGGGTGGGGTGCGGGACGCTCGAGCCTGTGATCAAGGGCGCTGAAGCCCTCAGGTAGTCTCTGCACCTTCCGGCGGTGTACCGCCGGCTTGGCTCAGGGTTGCCACCGGCCGCGTTGCGCGCCGCTGAGGTTTCCCTGAATTCATCCCGTTCCCGTCCAGGCATTCCTGCCTGGCGGCACCTTTCGATGAGTCCCCTGCTCTAACCGTTGAGCTATAGGCCCACAAGCGATGAATGGTAGAGGAGTTATCGGGGGCGTGCCAGCGGCGGGAACCGCGCGGGTGTCCTCGCGGTTTCTGCGTATCGCACGCGGCAGCGTGCCACGAGTCGTGTGGCGACGCGATGGCCCGGGGCGTAGGCTGCGCGTTCCCCCACGAGCCGGAGAGTACGCATGAACACCGAAGCGATCGCGAAACGGTTGGTCGAGTTGTGCCGGGAAGGCAAATACGAGGAAGCGCAGCGCGAGCTGTATGCCGAGGATGCGGTGAGTATCGAGCCGGACGGGCTGCCGCCGGGCGCGCTGGGCAGCGTGCAGGGACTGGCGGCGATCTACGAGAAGGGTCGCCAGTTCAACGCGATGATCGAGGCTGTGCATGGCGGCAGCGTGAGCGAGCCGGTGATCGCGGAGAACTGGTTCAGCATAGCGCTGGCGATGGACGTGACGATGAAGGGCCGCGGCCGGATGAACATGAGCGAGATCTGCGTATACCGCGTGCACGGCGGCAAGATCGTGCGCGAGCAGTTCTTCTACGACGTCGGCTGAACCGTCTCCTGAAATGAAGAAGCCCCGCATCGGCGGGGCTTCTTCGTCATGCCGACGTCGCCAATTACTCGACGTCGAGGAACGAGCGCAGCTGTTCGGAGCGGCTCGGGTGACGCAGCTTGCGCAACGCCTTGGCCTCGATCTGACGGATCCGCTCACGGGTGACGTCGAACTGCTTGCCGACTTCTTCCAGCGTGTGATCGGTGTTCATGTCGATGCCGAAGCGCATGCGCAGCACCTTGGCTTCGCGCGGGGTCAGCCCGGCGAGCACGTCGCGCACGGTTTCCATCAGGCCGGTCTCGGTGGCCGAGTCGACCGGCGAGCTGGCGTTGCCGTCCTCGATGAAGTCGCCCAGGTGGGAATCCTCGTCGTCGCCGATCGGGGTTTCCATGGAGATCGGTTCCTTGGCGATCTTCAAGACCTTGCGGATCTTGTCCTCGGGCATCTCCATTTCCTTGGCCAGTTCTTCCGGCGTGGCCTCGCGGCCGAACTGCTGCAGCATCTGGCGGGAAATGCGGTTCAACTTGTTGATCGTCTCGATCATGTGCACCGGGATGCGGATGGTGCGCGCCTGGTCGGCGATCGAGCGGGTGATCGCCTGGCGGATC
>NZ_DASWVW010000038.1:0-20241 GCF_036406195.1 Steroidobacter sp. | reverse complement strand
GACGATGGCGCGATCCGGTTCACAACGCCGAACGGAAAATCATTCGATAGCACGCTGCCCGACCACACGCAGCCGCTCGGCGATTGGCATCAGTTGGTCGAAACGAACGAAGCGCAGGGACTGCACATTGATCGCCACACGGCAGTGCCCCACTTGGATTGGGCTGGTTGCGACCACGGCATGGCCGTCGATAACCTGCTATTCCGCTGGCGCGGCGGGCCGTGGAGAGCCCAGCCGGGCAGGCCTCAGGGTTTGACAGTCAAATTGCTGTCGTAGCCCCGAACCCGTGGTCCGCGGTGCGACGATCACTGCGTTTCTGCGGAAACGTCCGGCTTCAAGAGCGGCGCGCAGTCGGCAGAATCGCTCAGCGTCCGAGGAAGTTCGCGAGCGTTGAGGCCAGCAACTTCTTGTCGATGGGCTTCGACAAGTATCCATCCATTCCCGCCGCCCTGCATTCCTCATCCGCACCCACCATTGCGTGCGCGGTCAACGCAATGATGGGCGTTCTGCGTTCATCGCCCTCGACCTTGCGTATTTCACGTGTGGCTTCGTAGCCATCCAGATCGGGCATCTGGCAGTCCATCAGGATCAAGTCATATTGCCCGGTCAGCCACGCATCCACCGCGGCACGGCCGGTATCGACCACGTCGACTCGATAATTCATCTTCTCCAGCATCCGCATGGCGACCTTCTGGTTCACCACGTTGTCATCCGCGAGCAGAATGCGCGCCTGCTCGTCATCGAGCGCGGCGGCCTGGGCGCGAGCGCCGGTGATGATGGGTTGCGAGCGCAGATGCCAGACCTCGGGCTGCTGCGCAATCACCAACTGCAGCGTTGCGATCAGATCGCGCTGAGTCACCGGCTTCAGCAAGTACCCGGCGAAGCCAATCTCGGCGAAGCTGTCGCTGTCCTCGCGCCGACCCGCGGCAGTCAGCAGGATCAACCGGGTTTCTTTCAGCTGCGGATCCGCCACGATCATGCGACCCAACTGCGCGCCGTCACAGTCGGGCATTTGATAGTCGAGTAACGCTGCATCGAAAGGCTTGCCGTCCGTGTGCGCCTCGCGCAGCAGTTCGAGCGCCTGTTCTGCATTTCTGACCGCGGCGGCTTGTATGCCGCACGCGCTCAACTGTCCTGCAAGCACTTTGCGGTTGGTGGCATTGTCGTCCACGATGAGCACGCGCCTGCCACGCAGGGACGTTGTAGTCATCTGGAACTGGCCGGTGAGGGGCGCGCCCATCTTGAATCGCGCCGTGAACCAGAAGGTGGAGCCCACGCCTTCGCGGCTGGTGACGCCGACATCGCCGCCCATCAAGCCGACCAGGCTGCGCACGATCGACAAACCCAGGCCGGTGCCGCCGAAGCGGCGCGTCGTGGAAGAGTCCACTTGGGTGAATGGCGAGAACAGCGCCTTGATGCGGCTGGCGGGAATGCCAATGCCGGTGTCGCGAACTTCGCAGCGAACGAACACGCCTTGCGCGTCCTTGCCGAGCACGCTGAGCGCGATCGATACCTCGCCGTGGTGAGTGAATTTCACCGCGTTGCCGCCGAGGTTGAGCAGGATCTGCCGCAGCCGCCCGGCATCGCCCTTGATGACGGCCGGCAGGTCCGGATCGATCTGCAACGTGACTTCCAGGCCCTTGGCATGCGCTTCAACCGAAAGCAGGCGGGCCACGTCTTCGAGCGTGTCACGCAAGTCCATGTCGGTCACGTCCAGCTCGAGCTTGCCGGCTTCGACCTTGGAGAAATCCAGGATGTCGTTGATCAAGGTCAGCAATGCGCTGCCGCTGTCCTTGATCGTCTGCGCATAGTCGCGCTGAGTCGAATCGAGTTGTGTGTCCAGCAGCAGGTCGGTCATGCCCAGCACCCCGTTCATCGGCGTGCGGATCTCATGACTCATGTTGGCGAGGAATTCGCTCTTCGCCCGATTCGCCGCGCTGGCAGCCGCTGCGGACTCGGTGGCGCGACGCGTGGCATCGGCCAACTGGCTGTTGCTGGTAGCGAGCTCGTGAGTGCGTTCGGCAACTCTTTGCTCCAGTTCGTCGCGTGCTTGCCGCAGCTCGGCATCGCGTGCTTCGATCTGACCTAGCATGTGATTGAACGCGACGATCAGCCGGCCGATCTCATCGTCATTGTGGACGTGCACTCGCAGACTGTAGTCACGTGTGCGAGTGACGGTCTCTGCAGCGGCGGACAGGGCGAGGAGGGGCTTGGATACGAGCCGTTGCAGGCGCACAGCCGCCAGACTCGCGAATACCAGCGCGCCGACGATCACTATCGCCAACAGAATGCTGCGCCGGATGATTCCCGCGCGCAGCTCGTCCGGCTTGGCCCAGAGGTGCACTGACCCGATGTTGCCATCGAGCATGATGTCCGCCCGGACATGGATGTACTCGTCGAGGTCGGACATATCGGTCAGGTTGGGACCGTAGCGAGCCAGTACCTCGCCGTCGGTGCAGTGGATCTCGGCCGCAACGACGGCAGTGTCCGCACTCAGCGCTGACAGCGAGCGCGTAGCAGCTTCGCGGTCGTCGAATGCCACCGCCGCCTCGCTGTCGCGCGCGGTGATCTGAGCTTGCGTCTGCAGGCGCCGCCACATTTCATGTTGATCGGTGCGGTATTCGGCAATGGTCAGCAGCAGGCCGGAGATGAGCAATGCCAGGCCGCTCACCACGCTGGTAAGCACCGTGAGTTTGCCGCCGAGGCGCAGCCGTTCGAACCAATGCTTCACGGCGCTCATCGCGGTTCCCGGTGCACGCCGGCGGCGAGCTTCAGCAGATCGGAGCTGATGCGCAGTCCCGCGCGATGCGCGCTGTCCACGTTGATCCGGAAACGCAGCCGGTGATTCTCGGTGAACAGCTCGATCATGCCGCCGGCGGCGGCAAAATTCCTGGCGTCGCTGATCGTGAGCACGGCCAGCTCCCGGGCGGGCGCCTGGTCGAAGATCATCGACGCATCGATGTACAGCACGTTGCACCGGCCGGCCGGCGCGCTGGCGAGCTGGATCGCGATCAGGCGTTTGTCACCGACGAGCTTTTTCTCGATGCCGGCCGTCAACGCCTGGTGGACGCCTTCAGCACCTACGAAGCAGATCGTCACCGGGTCCCGTGCGGCGCTATCGGGCCATTCCACGAACTTCACGAAATTGAGTACATAAGCGGCCTTGGATTCGTCTTCCGGCTGCATCACGACGTCGGCGCGAGAGCTGACGCTCGCGAGCAAGAGCGCTGCCGGCGCCCAGACCATGTGCAGAAGACGATTCATAAAAATTTCGAACCGGAGTAACGCGACTTTGCCGTTTCGGGCAACGTGTATTACGGCCGGTGTGGGTGGCGATCACTCATGACACACATTGTGCGTCAGTCATCGGCAACGCTCGCGCGCCGGAGTGCTACCTCGCTCTCATTTTGCTGCATTTGCGAAGACCCTGCGCATGCGCTTAAGGAGATGTCTTATGAGAAAATTCGCGGTGAGCGCCAGGCACCTTTCCCAGGAATGCCGAGTATCCGGCGAGTAGAAGGTCATCAGGCTCCGTGCGCGGCAGCCTGCCGGTGCCGGGATCGATGCGCTGTATCGCTGGCTGTGCGGAAAGTGATGGAATATCGCAACACTTTGGTCGGCGGCACATGATGCTGCCAGCCCCAACGCGCCTCGTCTCGCAGGATGTATGCCGAGCGCGGCGCCAGCTCCAGCGCGAATACCTGAGGCTTCTTTTCCGGCGACCATGGATAAGGTCGAAACCGCAGGCGCGCCGAGCCAGCAAGCGAGATGCCGACGACGCACTCGAAGTCCGGGACGTCGCGATGCCAGCCGAGGGGCGTCCCCGGTTGGTATTCCGCGATCAACGATTGCACGAAATCTTCCGGCTGGACGCCAGCCCAGGCTGCCGCGCGCGTGCGCAACGGCGTGAGGAATTCCGGAATCGGGGGCGCCGGCCTGGCTTCCAGATGAGTGAAGTCGTACGAGAAGCCGAAATTCACGGTTCGCCGTCGCGCCGTGTATTGCCGGTACTGCGATTCTCGCAGCGGCAGCTGCCGAATTTCCGTCAGCAGCTGTTCTTCTTCGGCGGCCGAGATGAATTCCTCGCGATAGACCAGCCCCGCAGGCAGCGGCGACGGAAAGATCTCGGCTTGTTTCATCAGTTCAAGGCGGGGCCATCTCCGGAGATATGAGCTCGCAAGGCAGCGGGCGCTGTCCACGACCGGCTCGGTGACCGAATCTCCTCCAGGTAATGGATCAGCTGTCGGGCGCGATGCAGGCTGGTGTGCTCATCCAGAGTGCGCTCGCGCGCGGTACGGCCGATCGCTCGCAATTGAGCATCACTGAGATCCAACGCGGCCAGCGTGTCCTCGGCGTCGCGAGCCACCAGGATCTGCTCGCCTGGCGTGTAGAAATCATCCAGGCCGCACCATTCATCCGAGAGCACCGCCGTGGCGCAGGCCGCCGCTTTGAACAGTCTGCCCGAAGGGCACCAGCCCAGTCGCGCCATGGGTTCACGAGTGATATTGAGCGTCAAGCGGGACGAGCAGAGGAACGCAGCCTGCTCCTGCGGCGGAAGGCTCTCGATGAAGCCGATATTCGAGCTCCACGGAAAATGCTCCGGATAGTGCGCGCCGGCGATCAGGAATTTCTGGTCGGGGCGCTGGCGTGCCGCCGTCACGAACAGCTCTTCGAGCATGGCCTGGCGATCCGCCGAATACGCGCCCAACCACGACAGCGCGGTCCGATAGCGTGCCACTGGGGCCATCGGCTGATAGGTATCCGGGTCGACGTGGCCATACAACGCACGCACGCGATGCGCGCACAGATCACTTCGCAACGCTTCCAGCGCCGCGCCACCGGTGTAGCTCAACACCAGGTCGAACTCGCCCAAGCCGCGCCAGGGAATGTAGGGAACGCGCTTGCCCGATCGCAACATGTCTACCGTGATCGGAGTGTCCAGGTCGTAGAAGACGGCCAGTGGATGGTGAGCATCCATGATGGCGTCGGTGGCGGCCTGAGCATCGAAACAATACGAGCTCACGATCGCAACGTCGCAGCTCGCCAGCTCACGGCAAGCGCGCCTTTCGATGGTGGACCAATCCGGATACAACACCAGCTTGCTGTTGGCGAAATCTGCTGGCAGCGCTGTCCAGTCGCGAGTGCTGGCGAAGCGAGGCAGGTCTCGCTCGAAAAAAACCAGCTCGTGTCCGAGATCCACCAGCGCCTTGCCCAGTCCGCGCCAGAGCGGGGCGTGGCCATTGCCCCAAGCCGAGCTGATGGTCAGACCAAAAATCGCAATTCGCATAGGGTGCTGCTCACGGGTTGAGTTCGCCGATGCCTGCTCCCCGGCTGCGCCGGCTCGCCGAATATTCGTCTCGACTCGCCGTGATGTAAAGCATGGCGAGCGCATCAGAACATTCGATGCCGATCGGTACTTGCCGAAGCGTGCAGCTGTCAGTGCTCACCTACGCGCGGGTGACAAGACGGTAGCGCTCGGTACCTGTCGTCAGCATTGACGTGCGTCAAGCGGACTCTTTTCTCGTTCGAGCGTGCGTGTCGAGACGCTTGCGGTGAACCGCCGCGGAGGTGATGGATCATCTCGAACACGCCTAGCAGAGCTTCGCCCTGCTGACGGTGCGAGCGCGGGAACAAGCGCCATGCTCCACAGCTCTTCCATGCCTCATACAACAGGTAGGATGAGGTGAGTTCCTCACGCCGCGGGTATCGCGGAACTTCGCGGCAATGTCGGCATTGCTCTCGCATAGTGATGACAAACACCGTCATTGAAGGACAATTCTCATGCGATCGGCAGACAGAAAGAACCAACCGATTCTCGTGCTCGCAAAGCCAGCCTTGCTGGCAGGTGCCTTGTCCATCGCGGCTTGTGGTGGAGAGAACACCAGCTCGAATGTGACGTCACCGGGTTCCGAACAGACTGCGAAAACCAAGCTTCTGGAAGGCGGCGCCAGCCTGCTCCAGGACAAGGCACCGCTGGCAGCTTTGAATGCCTATCTCGATGGCTTTCATTTCTACAACGGCAACATGCAGGGCCAGATGGAGGCGCACCACTACTGCGGGCACCTCAACGAAGACCTGATTCAATGCGTGATCTTCGACGGCAATGACGCAGACGCGAAGATCATGGGCATCGAATACATCGTGAGCGCGAAGCTGTTCGCAGGCCTGCCGGCAGAGGAGAAGCACCTCTGGCATAGCCATGTGCACGAGGTCCGCTCGGGCACGCTGATCGCGCCAGGTATTCCCGAGGTGGCCGAACGCGAGCTCATGACCAAGATTGCCGGCACTTACGGCAAGACCTGGCATACGTGGCACACCGACCGGCAGCACGAGCTGCCCATAGGGTCGCCCATGCTGATGATGGGATTCACCGCGGACGGCCAGGCCAGCGAGCAGATGATTGCCGACCGTGACCGGCGCTTCAGGGTGTCCAGCAAAGAGATTCGAGAGCGCCGGGCCGATATTCCTTATCCCGCCATCGACCCGGAAGCGGATGCCTGGAGCAAGGGCATCGTCATGCAGTTGAGCGTCGAACCATTGTCCGGCGGATCAAAGCAGGGAACTCCCCGCTGAGCGCGCGCCGCTATGATTCAGTGACCAGCAACAAGAAGGAGCTAGTCGCTCACGCGGCTAGCTCCCATGGTCGTAGATCCCCGCTCATCAATCCTTGTCGAGCTTCGCTTCCAGGCGTTCCGCATCCGCGAGATGTTCCTTCAGCGTCGGCAGCGTCTTCCGCGCCAGCGCGCGAAACTCGGGATCCAACGTGGTGTCGTTGGCCGCGGTCTCGTACAGCTCAATCGTGGCTTTGTGATCCTTCACCATCTGCTCCATGAAATCTTGATTGAAGTCCTCGTCAGCGGCCTGAGCTTCGAACTTCTTCTTCATGCCCTTGTGCATCAGGTCCGGCTCCGTCGGTACTTCGACGCCCTTGCTCTTGGCCGCCGCCATCAACTCCTTGTTCGACTGCGAATGGTGCTTCACCATCTTCTGCGCATACGCTTTGACCTCGGGATCCGTAGCCTTCTGCGCGCCCAGCTTGCCCATTTCAACTTCGGTGGCGCCGCTGGCGCCTGCCTTCTTCGCAAACTCCTCGGCGGAGATCTTCTCGCCGTCACGATCTCGGTCACCCGCGGGGTTTGCAGCACGATCGCCTGTGCGATCCATGGTCTGATCCATCGTGCTGTGACCCGTATGCCTGCTCGAGCTCGGGTCTGTCTGCTGCGCGACCGCGGCGGTGCTTACGACACCGAAAGCCGCCATCACTGCAATCGTTGCAAGTTTCATAACCACCTCGCCTATACCTACAAAAGAAACATTTCGTAATTCCATCCGGCATCTAGCGAACGCGCCGTGCACGCGTCTGTTCCGACGCATTCGCGCCGTTCGGCATCGGATGTCAGCGGTGTCCTGCGATCGGTGAGCGCTCATTCAATGGCACGTCAGCAGACCCGTCAGACCGGGCCGCTGTTATCGACTTCACCGCCATGCGCCGGTTTCCTGGCCACGTGACGTCATGCGTCGCGAGCAAGTTCCTGCCGGTGGGCCGCTACCGTCGCCTCGCGGAGACGGCTCCAGATGCGATCTCATCCCGAATAGAGGGGCGGGAAGAATCGAGTAGGGAGTGCAACCATGAAGAGGTTCAATCGCAAATTGATCGTGCTGGCGGCGGCGGCAACTCTGGTGGCCGGCGTGGCCCAGGCGGCGGAGATATTCCGGGCCCACTACGAAATCAGCGTGGCCGCTCAGGGCGCCGACAGCACCGTCCGATCGACGTTCGAAACCCGGCCGGGCGAGGCATTCACGCTCGACCTGCCGCCCAACGTGGTGGCCTTGCAGGTCCGGCGGACCGGCGGGGAGAGCTATGAGTTGGATGTGACGGTGAAGCTGGCCAAGGATCAACGGGCGGCGCCGCTGTTCAGCCACACCTATAAAGGGGTCCTCGGCCGCCCGCTGGAACTGGCCAATGCCGCCGAGGCCGTCAAGGTGGACGGCGCAATCTCAGTGGTGGTGCTGAATCGCTGAGCCGGTGACCGAGGTCAGGTCAGGACAATCGGGCGATCACGAGTGATGATCATCGTGTGCTCGAACTGCGCGCCCCGGCTGCCGTCCGGGGTGCGCAGCGTCCACCCGTCCTTGGCGGTCACCGCCGTCGTGGCTCGCGTCGTGAGGAACGGTTCGATGGTGATTACCCAGCCTTCGCGCAGCGGGAGCAGATTGCGCGGCTGAAAGGTGTTCGGCACCTGCGGTTCTTCGTGGATGTAACGGCCCACGCCGTGACCGCACAGATTGCGCACCACCCTGAAGCCACAACGCTTGGCTCGCCGTTCCACGGCGCGGCCGATGTTGTGGATGGGAGCGCCGGCGCGCGCCTGATCGATGGCATCGTGTAGCGCCTGACGGGTGGCTTTCAACAACGCGCTCGATTGAGCGGAGACCTCTCCGACCGGAAAGCTGGCGCCGGTGTCCGCCCAGTAGCCGTTCAGCTCGGCGGAGACATCGATGTTGACCAGATCCCCGGCGCGCAGCACCCGCGCCGACGGTATACCGTGAGCGATGTCGTCGTTCAGGCTGATGCAGGTGGCGCCGGGGAAACCGTAGGCGAGCTGGGGCGCCGAGCGCGCGCCATGGCGATCCAGGATTTCCTTGCCAATCTCGTCCAATTCGGCCGTGGTCACGCCCGATGCCACGCGGGCGCCCATCGCATCTCGCGCTTCGGCCACGATGGCGCCAATGCGCTGCAGCCCTTCGATATCGTGCCGTCCGTCGATCGACATGTGCTCATCACCTCAGGAACGCGAAGCCGCGAGAATACCGTGTGCCGCGGCAATTTTTCTGCCCGACAGATGGAATTGTGATCCGTCCGGGATCGCGAGCAGGGATCGCGGACCGCCCGGTGTATGTAATGAACGTGCCGCCGCTTCGTAAACGAGGTTGGCGTGCGGTATATCGGCAGCTATGCGGCTTGAAGTGAAACGACGCTCGGCGTAGCGTCCATCGCCACGTGACTCCCATCACGTAACAACAAGTCGATCTCGTCTCTCGAAACAAAACACGGAGTAAGTTTCATGAAAGGACATGAGAGATTGCGTCGGCCGCGTTCCGGCCGCGGGCGCATGGCTGCGCCGGCCTGGATGCTGGCAGCCGCCACGCTGGCAATATCACCACTATCGATCGAAGCTAAACCTGCTGTGCCCAAGCTCGGCGGCGGTCTCGAACAGCTCGCACAGCCGGCAGTTGCGCGCCGTGCGGCTGATCACGCTGCGTTGCGTTGTCACTCGCAGCAGCAACAGTCACGGGAAAACGCCTACTCGGATTCGGTTTCTCGGCTACCGCACAAGCACTCACATCCTGGTCACCGAGCTTGTGATAGACGGTGCATCTCACCGGCAGCGGGGCACAACCACTGGGAGATGCGGCAATGAAGACACCCACCGACAGGCATTCCACGACGGGCTCGGGCGCACCCGCGGTCAGCGATCGCAATTCACTTACCATCGGACCGGACGGGCCGATCGTGTTGCACGACGTGCATTTCCTGGAGCAGATGGCGCATTTCAATCGCGAGAAGGTGCCGGAGCGTCAGCCGCATGCCAAGGGTGCAGGTGCGTTTGGAGTATTCGAAACCACGCGTGACATGTCGGCCTATACAAAAGCGGCACTGTTTCAGAAGGGTGCGCAGACCAAGATGCTGGCGCGCTTTTCCACGGTAGCGGGCGAGATGGGCAGCCCCGATACCTGGCGCGATGTGCGTGGGTTCTCGTTGAAGTTCTACACCACCGAGGGCAATTACGATCTGGTTGGCAACAACACGCCGATCTTCTTCGTGCGCGACCCGATGAAGTTTCCGCATTTCATTCGCAGCCAGAAGCGCCTGCCCGACTCGGGGCTGCGCGATAACCATATGCAGTGGGATTTCTGGAGCAGCAATCCGGAGTCGGCGCATCAGGTGACCTACCTCATGGGACCACGCGGCTTGCCACGCACGTGGCGGCACATGAACGGCTACGGGTCGCACACCTTCATGTGGGTCAACGCGGGCGGCGAGCGGTTCTGGGTGAAATATCACTTCCACACCCAGCAAGGCATGCAGTTCTTCAGCAACGCCGAAGCGCAACGAATGGCCGGCCTCGATGCCGACTATCATCGACGCGATCTGTTCGACGCCATCGCGCGCCGCGAGTTTCCGCAGTGGATTCTGTCGGTGCAGGTCATGCCGTATGCAGATGCCAAGACCTATCGCATCAATCCGTTCGATCTGACCAAGACCTGGCCGCACAAGGATTATCCGCTCATCGATGTCGGCACCATGACGTTGAATCGCAATCCCGAGAATTTCTTTGCGGAGATCGAACAGGCCGCGTTCTCGCCAGGCAACGTCGTGCCGGGCATCGGTCTGTCGCCGGACAAGATGCTGCTCGGACGCGCCTTTGCTTATAACGACGCGCAGCGCAATCGCATCGGTGCGAACTTCCATCAGCTGCCGGTCAATCAACCGGTGGTGCCCGTGAACACTTATATGTTCGATGGCCAGATGACCTATCACCACAGCGGCAACGCGCCGGTCTATGCGCCGAACAGCGGCGGTCGCCTGTGGGCCGATGAAACGGGACGAGTGGACGACGGCTGGGAGGCCGATGGCGAAATGGTGCGCAGTGCCTATACCGTTCGTCCCGAGGATGACGATTTCACCCAGCCCGGCATCCTGGTACGCAACGTCTTCACGGCCGCCGAACGCGACGAGCTCGTGGAAACAGTGGCCGGCAGCCTGTTGGGCGGTGTGCGCAGCCCGGTGCTCGAACGCGCCTTGCAGTACTGGGAATCGATCGATGCCGACGTGGGTGGGCGCATCGAGAAGAAAGTCCGCAGCGGCCGCGCGCCGGAGCCGGCTTCGGGGATGAGTGAAAGTTGAGGGCAGCCCCGAACAAACATCCGGGAGTTGAGCGGTGCGCCTGTTACCGCCGAAGTTGCTGGGCCGCGCAGGTGTGCCATTCCTTGCGAGCAACGGCGAAGGCGTCGAGAGGCACGCGAGATTGCAACGGTGAAATCAGTAGTTTGGATGGTGCCGGCTGAGGGACTCGAACCCCCGACCCTCTGATTACAAATCTCAGTAGGCCGGTCCCTGCGACTTCCCGTCACTTCCTAAGTCACTGACGGTCTGTATATTCCGCTTCTCTCGCGTTCCCGTCAATTCCCGCGTATTCTCTACCGCGCGGTGACTCAATGGTGACTCACGGGAATCGAGATGCATCTCACGAAAAAGAAGATCGACGCGGCCAAGTACAAGGGCGCCGATAACGCGCGCTGCGTGCTCTGGGACGACGATCCCCGAGGCTTGGGGCTTCGGGTTTACCCCTCCGGCCGCAAAGCGTGGCTGCTGTCTTATCGCGTCGCCGGCCGCAAGCGAATGATGGCCCTTGGCGACTATGGCGTGCTGACCTTGGATCAGGCTCGCAGCCGGGCCAAGCGGGAACTTGCCGCCATCGAGAACCAATCCGTTGACCCGCTCGCCGAGAAGCGTAAACGCGCGCTGGAGGCGCGCACCGGCACCGTCGAAGCCATGTTCCGAGCGTTCGTGGCCGACAAGAAGCAGAAGACCGCGGACGAACTGCTGCGCCAAGCCGAGCTACACATCTTCCCGGCCTTCGGAAAGCGCGGCTGGCAAGAGGTGACGCGCTCTGAGGTGAGATCGTGGCATGAGGGTATCAAGGCACCCTATGCGGCCAATCGCGCGTTGGCGGCCCTACGTGCGGCCTACTACTGGCGATTGTGGCGGGAGGATGACTCGCCGCAGACCAAGCATCGCGACTTCCGGAATCCCTGCGTGGGCGTCGAGATGCGCCCGGAGAAGGCGCGACAAGTGCGACTCGAGCGCGATGAGTTGCCAAGGCTGCAGAAGGCAATCGATGCCGAACAAGATCCTTACGTTCGTGCGCTCTTTCGATTCCTGCTCGCGGTTGGTTGCCGGCGCAATGAGGCACTGAGTCTGCATTGGGCTGACGTTCGCGATAGTGAGAACCCGAGCGTCACGTTCCGAGACACGAAGGGCGGCGACGATCGCATCGTGCCCCTGTCCCCCTATGCAGCCGATCTACTGGCGTCGCTGACGCGCGTTTCCGGCAATCCCTTCGTTTTCGCCGGCCGAGTTCCGGGCAAGGGTCTGACGGCTGTAGCGAAGGCATGGCAGCGTATACGCAAGGCTGCCGGCGTCGAGCACGTCCACATCCATGACCTGCGCCGGAGCTTCGGTTCTTGGCTCGGCGATGCCGGTTTCACGTCGAAGCAGATCGGCTCGGTGCTCGGTCACAAGAGCGACATCACATCGCGCGTCTACATGGCGCTCGGCGATGAATCGAAGCGCGCGGCCGTCAACGCGATGGAAGCGCTGATGACCGGCAAGAAGGCCAACGTGGTGAAGCTTCGCAAGAGGGCAGCGCGATGAAACGGCGTGCTCAGATTGCTAAGGCGCTGGCAGACCTGCGGGCAGAGTCGCATCCCGGTGAGTATCACGCGGAATTGCGCCGGCTCGTGATCCTGGGTGCCAGTAACGAGAAGGCATTGCGGACCTTGTTACGCGAACTGGAGGATGCCTATCCCGAGGCATACAAACGCGCCACACAGCAGCCGAAGCGGTCTGCGCACTGGCTACGAGACGTTACCCGTTGCGCTAGCTGGCTGGAAAGCGAGAAGAATGGATTAAGCGAAGCGGCGTGGCTACGACAGAATTGCAATGCTAACGGCGACCCGTTGGAGCGAAACATTCTGGTGCGACTACGCAAGCGGTACGCGGACCCGAAAGAACCGGACTTTCGAGATGCGGTCGAATACTGGCGATCGGTGCTCAGGACAGTCTAGCCAAGTGTCCGTTCCTTAGAGTTCCCGCCTTCCTCATAGTCACCTCACTTTCTGGAGGTGGCTATGCAATCCGATTTCATCCCGGCCCAGGAGCTTTCGAAGCTCACCGGCCGCAGTCTCAAGACGATCTATAACGAACACTCGACCGGCAAGGGGCCGCTCGCGCCGATCCTGACCAAGTTCGGCGACCGGCTCGGCGTCTGGCGCGCCGACTATGAGGCGTTCAAGGCTTCGCAGCGGAAGCTGTCCGAGTCGAGCGCCGCCTAGATGGCCGCGCAGGGCACCGCGCCGGTGACGCCCATCACCGGCCGCGGCAAGATCGACGGGAACAGCCAGATTGTAACAGCCATTCGGCCGAAGGCGCGCATCGTTGAATCGCTGCGTGCCGTTGGCTTGCATGTCGAGTTGAAGCGCATCGGCCGCTACGTCGTGCCGATCGTCACGAAGGTGACGCCCTAAAATGCCGCGCCCTGTTTCCCCTTGGACTTGGCGGCGGGCGCTGCGCGACTACGGCCCGGATGATCCGGGCTTGCTCGTGAGCCTCTACACGCTGGGCACGTACATGGACCGCGACGGATACGCCTGGCCGTCACAATCGCTGTGGGCCAAGGGTTCGCGTGTCACGGAGCGCACGATACGGCGGCACATGGACCGCGCTGTCGGGCTCGGCTGGCTGGCTGTCGAGACGGCGGGCAGGACCGGTCAAGGCTGGCGCCATTACGCCTATCGGGCGTGCGTGCCCGATCATCTGTTGCTCGACGATCGCGATGAGTCGATTTCCGATGCCCTCACTGCCCAGAACGGCGGCATAGAACCGGGAAAAGGTGCGGACACAATAGTGTCCTCACGTCAGGCTAAAGGTGCGGACACAGCTATGTCCTCACCTAACGTAACGTGCGGACATCCGACGCACGAACGTGCGGACATTCAGAGCACAACGTGCGGACATAGCTATGTCCAAAACGTGCGGACACAGCTATGTCCGACTAACTCCCGCTCTGAAACTCCCGCTTATAGAACTCCTAAAGAGGAAGCTCAGCGCTTCGCGCCGAGCGCTCCCGATTTTGTTTCACAAGGGAAGAATCCGGAGAGAAGACCGCAGCGTCCATTTCCCGAATCACCCGCATCTGCATCACGACCGTCCACGGAGAAACACATCGCGTCACTTCGGGAATGGGTGGCCAAGCAGAAAGCCGAAGAGCAACCGAAGAGGTATTCCGAGGAAGACGACCGGCAGTTGCTCGACTTGGTCCGCAAGAACATCGCGATGGGCATCGATGACGACCAGAAGATCCAGAGCCAGTTGTACTTCTACGGCAGCGACGAACGAATCCGATGGGCGATTGACACGGTACGCAGAGAGGCGAGATCAGCATGACCGCATCACGCGAACTGCATTATTTTTTGCTGTTGCCGCGTGCGCAGCAGATCGAGGCAATCCGCCGATTGCATGCCTCGGGCATGAGCGACTACTCGATCGCCACGGCCACCCGGTTGAGCGTCGAGATGATCCGCAGGCTGCTGGCCGAGGCGACCGCGTGAAAGTCCGGGCGGGCGGGCGAAATTCGAAACTCGAACGCTTTCACGACCGGCGGCGCAGCCGAATTTTCGCCCGAGGTATCCCTGAAGTTTGTCATTTGAACCTTTCGCATTTGCAGCGATAGGCATTCTGGAGGTTTGACCCATGACGAAAGCGACGAAGAAACCGCCCAAATCGGGCAATGAACTGCGCAGGCGGGTTCTGGACGAGCACGCCATCGACTCGACGGCGGCGCTGGCGCTGCTGGACGTGGCCGCACAGGCGCTCGATCAGGCGCTTGCGGCTGAAGCTGTGCTCACGAAAGAGGGCCTTGTGGTGCCCGGCTCACGCGGTCCTAGGCCACATCCTGCCGCGGCGATTGCCCGCGATGCGCGCATGAGGCTTTTGGCGGCGATGAAGTCGCTGCATCTGGAGCTGTGACGATGCCGCGCCCGACACGAGAGATCCGCCGCCGCGATCGGATTCCATCGGGAACTCCGGAACAGTTGGCGAAGCACTTCGCGACCGCTGGCCGCTTCCATCCTGCCGACGAGCGCGCGGCCTGGGCGACGTTCAAGCCGACGCCTGACGACTGGAAGCTTGTGCGCCATCTCGTGCGCCGTGCTGTTACGGCTCGTGCGTTCGCACTGCTCGATGCCGAGTTCAGCGAGGGTGGCGCCTGTCGTCCGTTCGTATGGTGGCCGGCGGATGAGCTGGCCGAGCTTCGCGGCATCACGAGGGAGTCATGACCGAGTTCACGTTCCCGCCGCCGGCATCGCCGACCGTTCCGCCGCTGGGCGAGCGCATGACACCGGCGCAGGCCGCTGAGTACCTGGGCGTCAGTCCGCACACGCTGAGGAACTGGCGAGCGGCTGGCACGGGTCCGGCGTTCTATGCGATGGGGCGCGTCTTCTATTGGCGTCGTGATCTTGATGCCTTCGTCGCAAGTCGTCGCGTGAACTGTCACTGAGCTGCGCGACATGTACCGAAACGTACCGGTGTGTAACTCGCTCCTTTCGCGTTTGTTAGATACGGTGGATATCACATTCTCACCGAGGTTTTGTGATGTCCGGTTTTGATTTCGTTCGCATCGCCCGCTCGATCGCCGTCGCGCGAAAGCGTGGCATCGCGCCGGAGGCTGCAGCCGATCAGCTGTATCCTGGCCGATCGTCCATGATTCGACGCGCGCTCAGTGGGCGCGACACCCTCGTCAAGGATGCCGTCGGTCCGATCGATACAACTTCGGTACTCACGCCCACGGACACAGTGACGGGCGCGTACGCGGCGAGTGTCCGGCCGGCGACCGTGCTTGGCCAACTGCCGACGACCCCGGTTCCGTTCTCGACGCAGCTTCCCTTCATCAGCACTGGCACCGAGGCCGACTTCACCGGCGAGAGCATGCCGATTGCCTGTCGCGCTCCGCAGTTCGGCACGAACCTGTTTTTGCCTCGGCTGAAGATCAACGGGCTCATCGTCATGAGCAATGAAATGCTCGAATCGTCCGAGGGCGAAGCCGTGCTCGAGCGCGACCTTCGCGCCGCTGAGATCGCGGCGACCGATCGACGCTTGCTTGATCCGACGAGCAACGCAATCGCACGCACTCGGCCCGCGAGCATCACCTACGGTGCCCCGGCCTTCGATGCGACCGGCGCGAGCGAGGCCGACGACATCCGCGCCGTTGTCGGCGACCTGCTCGGCTCACTGCTGGCGGCCGGCTCGAATCTGCAGGCCGTCCACTTCATCACGTCGACGGCGAATTGCGCGGCGCTTGCCTTGATGACCGATTCACTCGGCAATCGGTCTTTCCCGACCGTGACCGCGACCGGTGGCACGCTGGCTGGCCTGCCGCTGCTCGCGAGTGGTAGCGCGCCGGCAAATACGCTCGTTGCGGTTGATGGCGCGGAGATCCTTGTTGCCGATCGCTCCGAGGTCGAAATCTCAACTTCGAAGTTCGCACTGATCGACCAGGACGACGGGCCCGAGGGCACCAACCGTGTGAGCATGTTCCAGACCGAATCCACGGCCATCCGGTTGACGCGGTGGCTCAACTGGCACCTACGCAATCCGTTCTGCGCCTACGCAACCAACTTCGCGCCGCCGATGCCGCACTGGAGTGCTTCATGATGAATCGTGCGATGAGCTGTCAGAAATCCGAGCCGAAGCCTGCGGAACTGCTCGCCGAGCTCGGCGTGAAGCCCGGCCGTTATACGACGGACCTGGCATTGATTGCGCTGGCGAAGGAAGTGCGTGCGCTCAAGACTCGCGTTCACGAGCTGGAGAACCCGAAACGCAGTCGCGCAAAGCGCTTCGTTGATCGCGTTGTCGAGGCTGTGCGATGAGGCAGCAACGCGACATCGGACCGATGGTCAAGGCTGTCGGCAACGTCATCAAAGAGCACGTTGGCAAAGCGTTTCGGACACTGTCTGAGCGAATCGACAAGCTGGAGCGAAGCGAGGGCTCGACGGAGGCATTGCTCGCGCTGGCCGCTCGTATCGAAGCGCTCGAACAACGCAAAAGTTTCGAGTACCGCGGCATCTACTCCGAAGACGAACAGTACGAGCCTGACGACTTCGTTACGCATCAAGGCTCGATGTGGCACACCAACGAGCCAACGCGCTCGCGCCCTGGCACTCCAGGATCACCCTGGCAACTTTGTGTGAAAAGAGGTCGAAACGCATGAACCTTCCCTGTCTGGATGCCGTGCGCGATGAGATCAATCGGCGCTGCGCCGAACTGCACTCGCGCGGTCGACTGGATGAAACATTCACGATCAGCCAAACGGATCAATGGACCGCCGTCATCGGCGTGACGTGCGTGAACGGCGAGCGCTTCACCGTAGAACTGGACCTGCTCGAACTGATGATTGAGGGCGGCTTCGTCGAAGCACTGACGCAGGTCTTGCACTGAATGAACACCATCGAAGAAGCCGTGGCGCTTGCCGACCGAGAAATCGACGCCGCACTCGCCGCCGCTGGCAACGATTCTGATTTGATGAAAATCCCGCGCGACACGCTGCGAGAAATCTTTCTTCTACAGTTCGCAAAGACGATGACCGAATACTCACAGGCGATGCTCGAACGTCAGCAGGGAGCGCAGTTGAATGGCTAAAGGTCAGGCGGTTGCGTCGCTTTTGGTTTCGATTGGCGCCGATGTCAGCGGTTTGCAGCAGGGTGGCCGGCAGGGCGCGAAGGCGATGGATGATCTTGGTCGCCATGCCAAGGAGCTGAGCACAAAGATGGCGGCGCTCGGCGCTGCTGCTGCCGCTGCTGGTGCGGCTGTCGTTGCGGGCTTGGTGAAAAGCGGCATGGAGAACATCGATACGCAAGCCAAATTGGCGAGAAGTCTCGGCTCTACTATCGATGGCCTGCGCGCGCTGCAGTTGGCGAGCGGCGAGGCCGGTGTCCAACAGCAGGAACTGTCGGGCGCCATGAAACAACTCAACGCCCGGCTCGGTGAAGCTCAACGCGGAACCGGCGAAGCCCGAAAGGCGCTCGACATCCTGGGCTTGTCTGCACAGTCGCTGGCGCAGATGGACACTGACGCGCGCATGGCCGCCGTTGCTGATCGTGTTCGCGAGCTTGGTCTGTCTACATCGCAGACCGGCGATCTGCTGCGGAAGATGGGTATTGAAAGCCTGTCGATGGTCGATTTCATGCGCCAGGGTGGCGACGCGATCCGTAAGGCGCGTGACGATGTGAAAGCGTTTGGGTTGGGCCTGTCAGAGGTGGATGGCGCGAAGATCGAAGCGACGAGAGACGCTCTCGCGCGTGTTGGCCTTACCATGGAAAGCATTCGCAATCACCTCGCGCTTGCGTTCGCGCCGATGCTCAAGGAATTGGCCGACCGGTTCAACGAACTGGCGAAGGAAAACAACGGTTTCGGCCGGGCCGCAGTGGATGCGGTCGAGAAAGCTTTGGTTCCCGTTGGTTGGCTCGCAGATGGTTTACACGGTCTGCATGTCATTCTGAAAGGTCTGCAGCTTGTCGCTGAAGGCTTTGGCAGCGCGTTCTACACGGTACTCGAAGGGATCGTCGTCGCTGTCTCGACAATGAGCGACGCCATTGCAAGCGACATAAACAAATCGATTCAATTCTTCAATAACTTCGGCGCGAGCATCGCCGAAATTCCACTCATGGGCGAAAGCCAGTGGGTTCAGGATTTCCGCAACTTCGCGTTTGAATCACGCGAGCGAGTCGCCAACCTTCGTAGCGGACTGCACGACTTGGCCATGCAAGAGATGCCGAGCGAGAAGATACGGAAGTTCGCTGAAGAAGCGCGAACCGCACTCGATGAAGTAGCCAAGGCGACGGTTGCAGCTCGGCCTGGCGGCGGCTCGTTCGAGAGTGAGGACGAGGGCGACAGCAAGTACGCTGAGCAACAGGCGAAGCTGCTGGAGGCGCAGCGGGAAGCGCTGGCCCAGCGCCTGAACGCGATTATCGAATTTGCCGCGACCGAGGATGAACTGGAGATCGCGCGGCACGAGCAGAAGCTTGAGGACTTGCGGTACGCATTGGAAGAGGAACTCCTGCTCGAAGAGGAATATCACATCCTCAAGCAAGAGCTGGAAGACCGTCACCAGGAGGAAATGAAGAAGATCCGCGAAAAGGGCATGACCGCGATGGAGCGGTTCACGGCGATGAGCTTTGCGAACCAAGCGAAGACTGTTGCTGCTGGTCTTGCGGATATGACGGCCGCACTCGCGCGCGATAGCCGAACAATGTTTGAAATAAACAAGGTCGCGGGCATCGCCAACGCAACCGTCGCGATGTTCCAAGGTATCGCCGAAGGTCTCAAACTCGGCTGGCCGATGGCAATTCCAGCGGTAGCCTATGCCACGGCGACAGGTGCTGCGGCAATCGCGGGCATAAAGAAGCAATCATTCGGCAGTGGTGCTGCGCCGTCGGTCGCTGGTACTGCGCCAGCAACGCCAGTGACGCCCGTGACCGGTGGAGGCGCGTCAGTATCGGCACAGCCGTCACAGGTGATTGCGATCGAGGGCATGGGCGCGGATCAGCTATTCAGCGGCCGAGCAGTCCGGGAGCTGATTGAACGACTGGAAGACGCGCACCGGGACGGCGCGGCGCGAGTGGTCTTCGCGTGAGTTCGGAGCTTTCATAGAATGGCATGGTCGACACTTCGCTGGATCAACTTCCGCGCATCGGCGGAGCATGTAACGGACGGCACTAACCAAGTTGCACTCGTCGAGAATTCGCCCGGCTCGCTGAACATCCCGATTTATCCGGTGGAATTGAACGTTGCCGGCGATACCTTCGACGTTGGTTGGAATACAGTGGCCGATGGTGCGCGCAACGTCAGCAATCCAGGCGACCCGCGACTCGCTGGCGTTCACTTCGTCGACAACGGCACTCAGAGAACATTGCGCATCGATCTGGGTGCAGCGCGCACGATCAACTTGCATCTCGCGATGGGACGCAACGAGCAGAGCACCGCGCCTTACTGGCAGATTCTGGACGACGATTCCGTACTGGACACGGTGGATATGTCCGGCTCGGCGACTGGAACATCCGGCTTCTACGATGCCAACGGTACGTTGCATTCCAGCCCTGCAAACTGGGTGGCCAACCAGACAGCCAAGCAGTACACGATTTCCAGCGGCATCCTGTACATCAGGATCGGCACGCCAAGTGCCGCTAGTAACTCAACACCGATTGCCACGGTGGGGATTCAGGAAGTCGAGTCAGCGCTGACCACGGCGATTGTCAGCGGCATGTGAATGGTGGTCAGAAACCGCGTGATTCTGGGGATGAGCTGCGCTTCGTGAACCTCTGAGCTGCTCGACTGGGTCGTGCCCTCGGCCGATTTCTTCCTTCCAACTTCGTTCTTCGGTTTTTCGTGCGTGTGACGGCAAC
>NZ_DASWVW010000037.1:0-6308 GCF_036406195.1 Steroidobacter sp. | reverse complement strand
CATCTGTTCTTCTGTAAATCGGCTCTTCTTCATCTTGCTCCTCGATCCGAGGAGCCATCATCCCACAAAGTTGTCGCTGGTCCGAAATTCGGCTAGCAGGTCAGAGGCATCAATTCCCGCGCGTACTGCCCAGTTTCATGGGGCTCACCCAGCCGCAATGCACGTGTGCTTCAGCCGTGCCGCAAGCGAATGAAGCAACGCGCGATTGGGTGAATGACGCATCCTTTGCCGCCCTCAGAGCTACTTGACGGCTCAGAGCGACATGACTATGTAGGACCTCTGAAGAAACTCACGCGCGTACCCGCCGCGGATACATCAGGAACGTGCGAATGCGGGGTGCACCCACTTGGTGGAGGCACTCGTGGGTAAACGGACAATCTCAGGCGGCGTCGTTCCCGCCGGTAACCGCATCAGGTTTGATCTGCGCATCGATGGAAAGCGGTTCCGACCGACCGTTCGTTGGTTCCCCAATGAGATCAACTTGAAGCGGGCAGGCGGGCTGATGCTCATCTACAAAGCTCAGATTGCCGCAGGCACATTTTCCTTCGCCAATAGTTTCCCCGAGTATCGCTGCCGCAAACGCCTTGGCTTGGCCCCGCAGACACTCACCTGCTCGGAAGTCTTCGACCGGTTTCTTGCGCATTGTGAGGCACGAGTCAGCCGCGATGACCTGGCACCGAGCACCGCCGCGTCATATCGACAAATTCTCAATCACACATGGCGCCCAACAATCGGCCACCTCCCTTTTCTGGGTGTGCGCTACTCAACGCTCGAGAAAGTCGCAGATGCCCAGAGCGTGAGCAAGAAGACGTACAACAATCTCGTAAGTGCGATCCGACGTGTGTTCGAGTACGGTTATCGAGATCACCCCGAACAGCACAATCCCGCGGCGTTCATGAAATGTGTCCGCATCCGCCGGCGCGACCGCCCGCCGATCGAACCCTTCAGTATTGCCGAGGCGGAGAGCTTAATCGCTGCCATCCATGAGCGCTGGGGTGAGGCGCAGGACAACTATGATGAGTTCCGGATCTTCTCGGGTCTGCGTCCCTCGGAACAGATTGCGCTCCTCGTTTCCGATTTTGACGCTGCCCGTGGGGCAGTATCCGTGACGAAATCGCGCACACGGCGCCTCACCCGAGATACGACGAAGACGGGGGAGGCTCGCGACGTCGAACTCTGCCCGCGCGCCCTTGCCGTGCTGTCCCGCCAGTTGATACTGAGAGAGCGGCTCAAGCAGGCCGGCCGCATCGATCACGAGCAGCTATTCTTTGATCGAGATGGGCGCCCATTTCTGGACACGAAGAACCCGTATCGCCGCTGGCGACGTACTTTCGATCGGCTGCAGATTCCGTTCCGCAAGCCATATGTGGCTCGACACTCATTCGTGAGCTGGAACCTGATGATCGGCCGCAATCCGGTACGACTGGCCGAGCTACACGGCCACAGCTTGGTCACCATGCTCAGTACCTACGGGGCATGGCCAAAGAGTGCCCGTGAAGATGGACTCGCGGACATTCGCCGCGCAATCTATCTGACAGAGGAGATTCCGCACTAGCGTGCTCACCCGTCTGTTTGGGATCAGTCGTCTCCCGCAGCGCTCCACCGGCCGACGCCGCCAGACCTGCTCACCGAAGTTGCGCGGCTCGTGCAGGGCGACTCAACCACGGCAGTGCTGAATCGACAGGCGATCCTCCGACGTGCACCTGACCCCAGTTGACGTGCATCGATTGCGCGGCCAGCGTGGGCGGCCGAAAGGTTTACAATGAGCACCAGGGAGGTCCTGCATTCACACGCATGGCCAGGGCCGATCCCGTGCTCAGGCGAGTCTTCTTACGATGAGTCAAAGAACACGCCGCGCGCGCCACACGCAACGAACGCCGCGTCGTGGGCGCGGACGACCTACGCGCACCGGCTGCGTGGCCGCGGCCGGCCCGGATCGCATTCGCATTGATCTTCGGATCGGCGGCAAGCGTATCCGCCCGACCCTTCGACTGGCGCCCACGGCGGCGAACCTCACCCAAGCGCGCCAGGCGCGCGCCTTCATGGTGATGCAGATCAAGCAAGGCACGTTTCGGCTCGCCGAAATGTTTCCGGAGTATGCCGCGCGACATGGGCTGCGCGTGCCGGCGAGTGCGCAAACGTGCGCCGACGTGTTCGACCTGTTTGCGCACCATCTGACGGCCCAGGCGGCCCGCCATGATCTCACGCCCGAGACTGTGGAGGAGTATCGGCGCATCTTGAATCGCTGCTGGCGTCCGGCGCTCGGGCCCCTGCCCTTCTTATCGATCACGTACTCGATGCTGGTGAAGATTGCGGACGGCGGGTCGTGGAGCGCGAAGACGTACAACAATGCGCTGCGCTGTGTGAAGGGCGCCTTCGCCTTTGGCGGCCGCGATCATGCGGGCTATCACAATCCGGCGGCTGCGTTGGAATACGCCAAGAACAAGAAAAAGAAGGGGCCGGAACCGTTCAGCATTCAGGATGCGGAGACGTTCATCCGCGCGCTGCATGCCGATTGGGGCGAGTTCCAGGGCAACTTCGATGAGCTGCGTTTCTTCACGGGCTTACGCTGCTGTGAAGAGATCGCGCTGCGCGTGAGCGACTACGATCGCGCGAATAAGCTCCTCAACATCACCAAGACCCGCGTGCGCGGCCGCGAACGCGCCTCGACCAAGAACCGCCGCGATCGCAGTGTCGAGCTGTGCGCGCGGGCGGTGGCGGTGATTGAGCGGCAATTGCAGTTGCGCGCGCAATTCGTCAGGCGCGGCTGGATTGATCACGACAGCCTGTTCTTCACCGAGCGCGGGGCGCCGATTCGCAGTCTGGCGGTCACCGGCCGTCGCTGGCGCGACACCTTGACGCGTCTGCCCATCCACTATCGCCCGCCCTATCACGCGCGCCACACCTCGGTGAGTTGGCAGCTGATGGTGGGCGAGAACCCGATGCGAGTCGCCGAGCAGCACGGGCACAGTGAGCTCACGATGTGGACGGTGTACGCCGCGTGGGTGCAGGGCGAACGACGCGACGGTGTCGACGCGATCCGTCGCGCCCGCGGTGCTGCGCACAGCAACGTTCCGGAGGGAGGAACTAGTGCGCCGGCCGCAGGTGCTGCGCACGGCAACGTTCCGGAGGGAGGAAACATTGTGCCCGCCGCAGGTGCTGCGCACGGCAATGTTCCGGAAGGAGGAAACAGTGTGCCCGCCGCAGTCGTGCCGGCCGCAGGTGCTGCGCACAGCGATGCTCCGGAAGGAGGAAACATTGTGCCCGCCGCAGGCGTGCCGGCCGCAGGCCCTGCGCACGGCAATGTTTCGGAAGGAGGAAACATTGTGCCGGCCGCAGGCCCCGCCGGCGTGGGCAGTGAATTGGTCAGTACGCGCCGGCGTCAGGCGCGTAAGTCATTGGGGAAGTTCACAAAAAGATGGCGGAGCGGACGGGACTCGAACCCGCGACCCCCGGCGTGACAGGCCGGTATTCTAACCAGCTGAACTACCGCTCCGCGCTGGAACCTTTGTGACTTCGAATTGAGCACTCTGTTGTCACTGCAGAGTGGTGGGTGCTGAGGGGATCGAACCCACGACATTCGCCTTGTAAGGGCGACGCTCTACCGCTGAGCTAAGCACCCGACGATTACTGTGACAGTACTCGTGAACCTGCGCTCAATCAGTACCCTGGCGAGCGAGGGGCTTAAGCCCCCCGTTTCGAAGGCGCGCTAATTTACAGCATCCTTCAGAGCCTTGCCAGCTTTGAAACCAGGAACTTTCGTGGCGGCGATTTCGATCGTCTCGCCGGTGCGCGGATTGCGTCCGGCGCGGGCCGCACGGGCCTTCACCACGAACGTGCCGAAGCCCAGCAGCGATACGGAATCGCCGCCCTTCAGGGCCTCGGTAACCGCGTCGAAAACCGCATCGACGGCACGCGTAGCCTCGGCCTTCTGCAGGCCCGTCTTGGTGCTCACGGCGTCGATCAGCTCGGCTTTGTTCATATTCGGTTTCCTTCTTGTAGAAAGCCACGTTCCCGGCCACGACCCGACAAGCGATCGCGTCAGAACGGGGGCGCGTTATAGCAGCGGGCGGCGGAGAAAGGAAGCACGATGCCGGGCTGCTGTCGGTTGATTCAAGGGTCAGGGGCAGGTGAACCCGCCCGGAGCCTGGCTTTCGACCCGGGCTCCGGGGCTATGTTCAGTCCAGCGGACCCGCCTCAGTGGGCCCGGACCTGCTTGCTGGAACGCTTGGCGACGCGACGCGGCCGGGGTGATTTGTCATTGCCGCGCGACGGCTCGGCAGCCACCGGCGTAGGCGCGGGCATGTGTTTGAGGGCCACCTGCAACACCTCGTCGATCCACTTGACCGACTTGATCTCCAGGCTGTCCTTGATGTTCTGCGGAATCTCGGCCAGGTCCTTGGTGTTGTCGTCCGGGATCAGCACCGTGCGGATGCCGCCGCGATGCGCCGCCAGCAGTTTTTCCTTGAGACCGCCGATCGGCAGCACCTGTCCGCGCAACGTGATCTCGCCGGTCATGGCGACATCCGAGCGCACCGGCACCTTGGTGAGCGCCGAGACCAGCGCCGTGCACATGCCGATACCCGCGCTCGGACCGTCCTTCGGCGTCGCACCCTCGGGCACGTGAATGTGGACATCCACCTTCTGATAGAAATCCGGATCCAGGCCCAGCAGGGCCGCACGGCTGCGCACGACGGTCATGGCGGCTTGGATGGACTCCTGCATCACCTCGCCCAGCTGGCCGGTGTGAGTGAGCTTGCCCTTGCCGGATACGATGGCCGCTTCGATGGTGAGCAACTCGCCGCCCACTTCGGTCCACGCGAGACCCGTCACCTGCCCGATATGATCCTGCTCTTCGGCACGGCCATATCGGAAACGACGCACGCCAAGATATTTCGACAGGTTCTTCGGCGTGATGGTGATCTGGTTCGGCTCGCCCTTGGTGAGCAACTGCTTCACCGCCTTACGGCACAGCTTCGAAATTTCGCGCTCGAGGTTACGAACGCCCGCTTCGCGCGTGTAGTAGCGAATGATGTCGAGCACGGCGGCTTCGGACACTTTCAGCTCGTTGTCCTTCAGGCCGTTCTGCTTCATCTGCTTCGGAATCAGATAACGCTGCGCGATGGCGCTCTTTTCGTCCTCGGTGTAGCCGGGCAGACGGATCACTTCCATGCGATCCAGCAGCGGCGCCGGAATGTTCAGGCTGTTCGCGGTACACACGAACATCACTTCGGACAGATCGAAGTCCACTTCCAGGTAGTGGTCGTTGAACGTCGAGTTCTGCTCGGGGTCGAGCACCTCCAACAAGGCGGAGGACGGATCGCCACGGAAGTCCATGGCCATCTTGTCGATCTCGTCCAGCAGGAACAGCGGATTGTGCACGCCGGTCTTGACCATGTTCTGGATGATCTTGCCGGGCATGGAGCCGATGTACGTGCGGCGATGGCCACGAATCTCGGCCTCGTCGCGCACGCCACCCAGTGACATGCGCACGAACTTGCGATTGGTGGCACGCGCGATCGACTGACCGAGCGAGGTCTTGCCGACGCCCGGCGGACCGACCAGGCACAGGATCGGACCCTTGAGCGTCTTCACGCGCTGCTGGACGGCGAGGTATTCGACGATGCGCTCCTTCACCTTCTCCAGCCCGTAGTGATCCTCGTCGAGCACTTTCTCGGCGAGGTTGATGTCGTTGTGGACCTTGGTCTTCTTCTTCCAGGGCGCCTTCACCAGCCAGTCGACGTAGTTGCGCACCACGGTGGCTTCGGCGGACATGGGCGACATGAGCTTCAGCTTGTTCAGCTCGCTCATCGCCTTGTCGCGCGCTTCCTTGGGCATGCCGGCCTTCTGGATGCGCTGTTCCAGCTCGGCGAGCTCGTTGGGCGCATCTTCGATTTCGCCCAGCTCCTTCTGAATGGCCTTCATCTGCTCATTCAAGTAGTACTCGCGCTGAGTCTTCTCCATCTGGCGCTTGACGCGGCTGCGGATCTTCTTCTCGACCTGCAGCACGGAGATCTCGCTCTCCATCAGCGTGTAGACGCGCTCCAGGCGCTCGGAGATGCGCGTGATCTCGAGCACGTCCTGCTTGTCGGAGAGCTTGATGGCGAGATGCGAGGCAATGGTATCGGCGAGCTTCGAGTGATCCTCGATCTGGCTGATGGTGCCGAGCACCTCGGGGCTGATCTTCTTGTTGAGCTTCACGTAGCTCTCGAACTGCGACATGGCCGAGCGCGCGAGCGCCTCAAGCTCGTCCTTGTTGCCGGAGGTCTCCGGCAGACGCTCGATCTCGGCCTCGAAATGGCTCGCAT
>NZ_DASWVW010000036.1:0-10431 GCF_036406195.1 Steroidobacter sp. | reverse complement strand
AGCAGGAAAGTGGTGGGCCGTATAGGACTCGAACCTATAACCAACTGATTAAGAGTCAGCTGCTCTACCAATTGAGCTAACAGCCCACTGTTCCCGCATCGTGCGGCGCTAAGGCCTGGGAGGCTGCGCCGTCGTAGGAGGTGGGGTGGACGATGGGGCTCGAACCCACGACGACCGGAATCACAATCCGGGGCTCTACCAACTGAGCTACGTCCACCATTGTCCATCCGCCACATCGATGTGGCTCCGCCCGGCGGCCCTTCAAGGGGAGCCGTCCGCGCGGGGCGCAGAGTATATACGAACTCTCCCCGAACGCTAGAAGTTCGAAGCCGTCTCGAGCGGAAATGGCGCGCCCGGCAGGATTCGAACCTGCGACCACCGGCTTAGAAGGCCGATGCTCTATCCAGCTGAGCTACGGGCGCCTCGCGTCAGGCCGATCCCACAAGCCAAGCCCGGGCCGTTGCCGGATCTGAACGCCAACGGGCGCTGCGGGAAGATGAATGTGGTCGGGGCAGCAGGATTCGAACCTGCGACCCTCTGCTCCCAAAGCAGATGCGCTACCAGACTGCGCCATGCCCCGACGGGACGCGCATGTTAGCAGCTTGGCTGCCGGCCGCTACTGGAACACGCGTTTTCAGGCCTAAATAATTGATCAGACGTGGAAATACGGCGCTGCCAGGGAGCTTCATGGGCTGGAGGCGGCGCCGGGCACACATATATAGGTGTGGGCATCGCGCTCGACCCTCGAAAAACA
The DNA here is from genome assembly GCF_036406195.1 of Steroidobacter sp. Taxonomy (GTDB): domain Bacteria; phylum Pseudomonadota; class Gammaproteobacteria; order Steroidobacterales; family Steroidobacteraceae; genus Steroidobacter. The sequence goes on along the minus strand of NZ_DASWVW010000036.1, from coordinate 9,677 downwards.
GCGTTGCTGCGGAGCAGGGCCGTGAGCTCAATGCAGCGCCTTGAACAGCAACTGCACGCCGACCACGGCCATAAGCACGTAAATGATGGTGATGAAGCGCTCGGCGTCGATGCGGCGGACCAGCCAGACGCCCAACAAGGTAGACGCGATCGCGACTGGCAGCAGCGCCGCTGCCGTGAGCAGGTTTTCGCGCGTGAATTGCCCGAGGGCCATGTACGCGGGCACCTTGAGCAGATTGATGGCGGCGAAAAAGATTGCGGTTGTGCCGACGAGTACGGCGGGCGGTAGCTGCTTCGGCAGAACCCACATCTGAAACGGCGGCTGGCCGGAGTGCGCGACTTGAGAGGTGAAGCCCGCGGCGATGCCGAGCAACACGCCGAGCGCGCGCGGGGCGTTGCTCGGCATGGGCACGCGGCCGCCGCGCGAAATCCATAAGCGATAGCAGGCGAACACGACGGAGATGCCGCCGAGCGTCGCGAGCACGACGGTCGCTGACACTCTGGCCGCGAGCAGATACGCGAGCACGATGCCGACCAGCGCGGACGGGATCATCAGGGCGAGGATCTCGCGCGCCAGGTTCTTGCGGAAAGCCCACACGCTGACCGCATCCTGCACGATGAGAACCGGCAACAGGATGCCCGCGGCTTGTACTGGCGAGATACGCAGGGCGAGCAGGGGCATGGCGATCGCGCCCACGCCCGCGAAGCCGCCTTTCGACAGCCCGAGCAGGATCACCGCCGGAATGGCGAGCGCATAAAAGACAGAGTCGCTCAGCATTGGACGCTCAACTTTGGACAGCCACCGCTCAACCTTGGACAGCCACAAGCTTCGACCTGCCACAAGCTTCGATCTTTGGACAGCCACCTGCTCCGAGCCAGCGATTCGGTTGTTTTCATTGCCTGAAACTCATCTGGGAGCGAGGGCGCGGGCGCCCGCGCCGAATATTGCCACACCCGCTGGAGCCAGCCCGGTCGCCGAGTGTCGTTGAAAGATATATCGGAACGATATATCGTTGGTAACGAACGTAACAGGCATAGTAGAGATAACCCCATGTTCCATCAGGTATTTGGTGGCTTCCTCCACGACCATCTGCACCATCACCACTGCGGAGGGCCGCGACACGGGTGGGGGCGCGGCGGCCACCGAGGCATGTTCGGCGGGGGCGGTCCGATGGGCGGTCGCGGTGGTTTCGGGCGGGGCGGCGGTGGTCGCATGTTCGGCCCGGGGGATCTGCGGTTGCTGCTGTTGTCGCTGATCGAGGAAAAGCAGCGGCATGGTTACGAGCTCATCAAGGAACTGGAGCAGAAGTTCGGCGGCGCTTATGCGCCCAGCCCCGGTTCTGTCTATCCGACGCTGACCCTGCTCGAGGAACTGGGGCACGTACGCTCCGCGGCCACCGAAGGAAGCAAGCGCCTGTTCGAGATCACCGACGAAGGGCGACGTTATCTGCGCGAGCATGAGGCGATGCTTGCCAGCATTAGAAAGCGCATGCAGATGGCGGCGCGCGCGAACGAGATGCCGCCGCAGGATGTTTTCTATGCGATGCAGACGCTCGAGGCGGCCCTGATGTTTCATCGCGGCGGTTGGAGCGAGGAAGAGACGGAGCGTGTGCGCAGGATCATCGAGACGGCAGCGGAGGAAATCTCACGGGGGCCGCACGATGTATAGCCTTCCAGTCGTCACACGCGTGCGCCACGAGATTCGCTTGCGGCGCACGACCGTCGAGCGAGTGGAGGAGATCGCGCCAAAGATGAAGCGCATCACCGTGAAGGGCGATGAGCTGCGCGGCTTCACTTCGTTGGGCTTCGACGATCACGTCAAGTTGTTCTTTCCAACCGCGGACGGCCAGCTGAATCTGGCGTTGCCTGGCACGGAAGGGAAGGGCGAGCGCGTCATGCGCGATTTCACGCCGCGTCGCTTCGATGCCGAGAACGGCGAGTTGCAGATCGACTTCTTCATTCACGACGATGGCCCGGCGACGACCTGGGCCGCCAATGCGAAGCCGGGCAGCGTGCTTGGCGTGGGCGGGCCACGTGGTTCCGCGGTCATCTCGCTCGACGGCATCGACTCGCATCTGTTGATCGGTGATGAGACTGCGCTGCCGGCCATCGGTCGCAGGCTCGAAGAGTTGTCTGCGGACACCAATGCGCTGGTGGTGGTCGAAGTCGAGCAGGGATTCGAGTTGCCGCTATCGAGCCGAGCGAAATTGGATCTCGTTTGGGTGCCGCGCACGCAGTCGGACAGCAATCCAGGTGAGACGCTGATTTCAGCGCTCTGGGCATTGCCATTGATCAATGAGCGCTGCTTTGCGTGGGTCGCGACAGAAACACGAGCCGTGCGCGCCATCCGCCGCTATTTGACGGAGGAGCGCGGTTTCGACAAACGATGGGTGAAGGCCGCCGGCTATTGGCAGCGCGGTGCCGTCGGCGAGCACGTGGTCATCGACGATTAGGCGCTATGGCCTCCGCCGAACGACAGCACGAAAGTTACATTCGGCTGCGCATGGCGCAGGTCGCTGACCCAAATGAGACTTCGCCGCGACTGAGTCGGTGACCCGGCCGGCACTAGACTGTTGGCCGGTAGTTCTGACTCGCCGAGCCCCACCATGCAGTCGTTTTCGCACGCAGACGCGCCAGCGCGCGCATACCGTGCCATCGTTCCTTGCGACGGCTACGTGCATAAATTCCGGCTGGAGGCGCGAGAAGAAGCCGCGGCCGAGCGGCACCCGCGGTCGCAGCCTGCTCCGGCGGTCCATTTCGGTTCGCTGCTCGGCAAGTTTGTCCTGTGCGGGCTGGCCCTGATCGGCCTCGCAGCTGTCGGCGCGCGCGCCCTGATCTAACAATCATCCGGCATCGGAACCGGGCCACGCTGCCGCCAGGCGGCTGCGCGATATCGCTGCGACGATGCATTTTTGCCGCTACAGCCACCAGTCGCTTGCATAGGATTTGGCGTTCCGCCCGGCTCGGGCGAGTAGAGCATGCGCGGACGGCGGTCGAATCTGAATCTGTGTTATAGATCGACGAAGCGCTTCCCACGGAACGAAGGCCCAATCATGAGCAACAACGAAGCCCAGCATTTCCCGCCTGAAGTATTCAAGCTGTTCGACAAGTACGTGCACGGAGCCATTTCGCGGCGCGAGTTCATCGACCGGGCAGGAGCGTATGCGGTAGCCGGCCTGAGCGGCGCGGCGATGCTCGATGCCCTCAATCCGAAGTTTGCCGAAGCGCAGCAAGTTGCGCCGACGGATGCTCGTATCAAAGGCGAGTACGTGGAGATTCCTGCTCCGGGCTACGGCAAGCTGCGTGGCTATCTGGTCAAGCCGGCGTCGGCGAAAGGCAAGTTGCCGACGGTCCTGGTGGTTCACGAGAACCGAGGACTCAATCCTCACATCGAAGATGTCGCTCGTCGGGTGGCGCTGGAAAACTTCATCGCGTTCGCGCCGGATGCTTTGTTTCCTCTCGGCGGGTATCCGGGCGATGAAGACAAGGCGCGCGAGCAGTTCCAGAAATTGGATCAGGCGAAGACACGCGAGGACTTCATCGCGGCCGCAGATTACTTGAAGAAGCTGCCTGAGGGCACGGGCAAAGTAGGCGTGGTTGGCTTCTGCTACGGTGGCGGCATCGCCAACTTTCTTGCCAGTCGGGTGCCGGATCTGGGAGCGGCCGTGCCGTTCTACGGCAACCCGCCGGCGGTGGAAGATGCAGACAAGATCAAGGCGCCACTGCTGCTGCAATTCGCTGAGACGGATGAGCGCATCAATGCGGCGTGGCCTGCATCTGAAGCAGCACTGAAGTCGGCGGGTGTGAAGTACCAAGCGTACATCTATCCGGGCACGCAGCACGGATTCAACAACGACACGACGCCCCGCTATAACAAAGAAGCTGCCGCGCTGGCCTGGAAGCGGACGATCGATTTCTTCAACGAGAAGCTGCGTCCGTCCTGATTCGCTTGCAGGATGCGGTCGCGGCTCAATTGACGCCGCGACCGCGAACTTCGAACAAGGTGGCCGCGCGGCCCATGCCCGGGCAGCGTAGACCCCCGGAAGTCACAGCATTTCTGCCATCCCCACCTGGAAGTCTGCCGTGGGGAAGCGGGCCCGGCCGGGATTGGGCCCATCCTGGCGGCCTACGGCGGCGTCCTCGAACGGCGGGGGCTGCTCGGGTATACTCCGCGGCCCCCGCGAGGGCGGCCGGCTCATCCAGTGCCAAAACTCATATATATGTGGGGGGGCGGCTGGCGGGCCCCGCCGACAGCAGTGGGCCGCGGTACAGCGGCTGGTGTGGCCGCGAAAGTGGCGGAACTGGTAGACGCGCTGGATTTAGGTTCCAGTGGGTAACCCCGTGAGGGTTCGAGTCCCTCCTTTCGCACCAAGGCCGACCCCGCTGGTAGAGGTGGCGACATTACTCATTCGTGATTTGAGGCAGGTTTCGACCATGCAGGTTTCAGTTGAATCGACCGGGGCCCTGGAGCGCCGGATGGAAGTGCAGGTTCCGGCCGAGCGCGTCGAAAAGGCGGTCGACGAGCGGTTGCAGCGCATGAGTCGTACCGTGCGCCTGAAGGGCTTTCGCCCGGGCAAGGTGCCGGTCAAGGTGGTGCGCCAGCAGTTCGGCCAGCAGGTCCGGCAGGAGGTGCTCGGCGATGTCATGCAGACCACCTTCAACGAAGCCGTCGTGCAGGAAAAGCTGACACCGGCCGCCGGTCCGCGCATCGAGCCCATCAACCTCGAGCAGGGCGGCGACCTGAAATATCGCGCCATTTTCGAGGTCCTGCCGCAGATCGAGCTCAAGGGCATCGAGAGCCTGAAGGTCGAGCGTCCCAGCGCCCAGGTGTCCGAGGCCGACGTTGACGCCATGATCGAGAACCTGCGTGAGCAGCGTCCGACCTACTCGGTCGTGGAGCGCGAGGCAGGCGACAAGGACCGTGTGACCATCGACTTCGAGGGCACCATCGACGGCCAGCCGTTCGATGGCGGCAAGGCCGAGGACTACCCGATCGACATCGGCGCCGGCCGCATGCTGGCCGATTTCGAAGCCGGCCTGCGCGGCGTCAAGGCCGGTGACAAGAAGGACATCGAGCTCACCTTCCCCGAGAACTACCAGGCAAATCTGGCCGGCAAACAGGCCAAATTCGCCGTCCACGTGAAGCAGGTCGAGGAGCGCAAGCTGCCCGAGCTGGATGACGAATTCGCCAGGCTGTACGGCGTGGAAGAGGGCGGCATCGAGCGCCTGCGCGCCGAAGTGAAGGAAAACATGGAGCGCGAGCTGGGCGAGGCCATCAAGGCGCGCGTCAAGAAGCAGATCCTCGACGGGCTGCTGGAGGCGAATCCGATCGACCTGCCCAAGGCCATGGTCGATGCCCAGGTACGCGAGCTGCAGATCGACGCCGCCCGCCGCATGGGCGCGCGCGATGCCTCGCAGATTCCGCCTCCGGAAGGCTTCCAGGACACGGCTCGCCGCCGGGTTGCGCTGTCGCTGCTGATCGGCGAGATCATTCGCACCGCCAATATCCAGGTCGATCAGGCGCAGGTGCAGGCGCGGTTCGAAGACCTGGCCGCGCAGTATCCGGACCAGGGCCAGGCCCTGCAGCAGTACCGCTCGAACCCACAGTTCCGCCGGCAGATGGAAGCCGCGGTGCTGGAGGATCAGGTCATCGACTGGCTGACGCAGCGCGCCCAGGTGACGGACCAGCCGTCGACCTTCAAGGAAATCATGAATTTCGGCGCCTGATGACGGGGGCGGTGGTGAGGGTGCGATGCGCGGATCGTGGTTGCTATCGCAGCGGCACTTGCCTCTTCTAAACTAGCCCCCACACACCGCTTTCACGCAGTAGTCATTTACAGGCAAGTCAGCATACAGATGGCCACCATGAATCTAGTCCCGATGGTCGTCGAGCAGACCGCTCGCGGCGAACGCGCTTATGACATCTATTCGCGGCTGCTGAAGGAGCGCGTGATTTTCATCGTGGGCCCGATCGAGGACCATATGGCCAACCTGGTGGTGGCGCAGCTGCTGTTCCTGGAATCGGAAAATCCCGATAAGGACATTTCGCTGTATATCAATTCGCCGGGCGGCTCGGTGAGCGCGGGGCTGTCGATCTACGACACCATGCAGTTCATCAAGCCCGACGTGAGCACCATGTGCGTGGGCCAGGCGGCCAGCATGGGTGCGGTGCTGCTGGCGGGCGGGGCCAAAGGCAAGCGTTATGCGCTCCCGCACTCCCGGATGATGATCCACCAGCCCCTGGCCGGCTTCCAGGGCCAGGCCTCGGACATCGACATTCATGCCCGCGAGGTGCTGGAAACTCGCGAGCGCCTCAACCGTATTCTGTCCAAGCACACTGGCCAGACGGTCGAGCGGATCAGCAGGGACACCGACCGTGACAACTTCATGGGCGGTGAGGCGGCGGTGGAATACGGTTTGATCGACCTCGTAATGGAAAAGCGGGGCCAGCCGGCCCTCGCCGCCGCAGTGAACCGTTAATTCGGCCGGCCCCATTGAAGGCCGCCTCCGACAGCCTCATGAACGGTCGTGAAGGCGTCGCCGGGGCAGCTCCAGGCGGGGCCGGTGGCGCCAGTCCGTCAGGGTTTGCCTCCCGGTGACAGCGGGGGATAAACCTGTAAAAAGGCCGGAAAGGGCGTCTTTGCAGCCTGACGGCAGCGCGTGCTATATAGCCCGAACGCAATAGTGTCGCGACCGTGACGCGATTTCGTAACACGCCGGGGCGCCTCCAGGGACGCGGAGGGTGGATAGAAGTGATTGATTCGCCTTGGCTTTCGAGGGTAATGCATGTCCGACGATTCACGCGGCAAACACGACGACGGCAAGCTTCTGTACTGCTCGTTCTGCGGCAAGAGCCAACACGAAGTACGCAAGCTCATCGCCGGCCCGTCGGTGTTCGTCTGCGACGAGTGCGTGGAGCTCTGCAACGACATCATTCGTGAAGAGCTCGAAGAGCGCGCCGAGCGCACGCGCGACAAACTGCCGCGCCCCCATGAAATCAAGAAGGTCCTGGACGAGTATGTGATCGGCCAGCCGCGCGCCAAGAAGGTGCTCTCGGTTGCCGTCTACAATCACTACAAGCGTCTGCAGACCAAGACTTCCGAAGCCCGCGCCAAGGACGAAGTCGAGCTCGCCAAGAGCAACATCCTGCTGATCGGCCCCACCGGCTGCGGCAAGACGCTGCTCGCCGAGACGCTGGCGCGCCTGCTCAACGTTCCGTTCACCATCGCCGATGCCACCACGCTGACCGAAGCGGGCTACGTCGGCGAGGATGTCGAGAACATCATCCAGAAGCTGCTGCAGAAGTGCGATTACGACGTCGAGAAGGCGCAGACCGGTATCGTCTATATCGACGAAATCGACAAGATCTCGCGCAAGTCCGACAACCCGTCCATCACGCGCGACGTGTCGGGCGAGGGCGTGCAGCAGGCGCTGCTGAAGCTGATCGAAGGCACCATTGCTTCCGTGCCGCCGCAGGGTGGCCGCAAACACCCGCAGCAGGAATTCCTGCAGGTGGACACCAGCAACATCCTGTTCATCTGCGGTGGCGCGTTCGCGGGTCTGGAAAAGATCATCATGAACCGCACGCAGAAGACCGGCATCGGCTTCACCGCCGATGTGCGGCAGACCAGCGAGCGGCCGCACGGCTCCGACGTATTCCATGAAGTCGAGCCCGAGGATCTGATCAAGTTCGGCCTGATTCCCGAGTTCGTCGGCCGTCTGCCGGTCGTGGCGACGCTGGACGAGCTGGATGAAGCGGCGCTGGTGTCGATCCTGCTCGAGCCCAAGAACGCGCTCAGCAAGCAGTACCGCAAGCTGTTCGACATGGAAGGGGTAGAGCTGGAGTTCCGCACCGATGCGCTGAAGGCGGTGGCCAAGAAGGCCATGCAGCGCAAGACCGGCGCGCGCGGCCTGCGGACTATTTTGGAGAATGTATTGCTCGAAACCATGTATGAATTGCCGTCGTTGCGCAACGTGCAGAAAGTTGTGGTTGACGAGCAGGTCATCCTTGGAGAGAGCAAGCCGTATATCCTGTACGGCAACGCCGACGATGGTCGACTCGCGGCCGTTGAAGAACGCCGGCCGACCGGCAGCGATCACTAACAGCCAACGGCCCGCCGCTTCATTGCGTAGGCGGCGGGCCGAATTCTTCCCCGGGCGCGATCAATCAGCCCAACCCTGTAATTCGCATTTGTCGCGACACGCACGGGCTCACAGATTTTCCATACATCGGAAAACCCGAGCGCATTTACGTGGCACAGAACTAGCAGGGCTGAGTAGCTTCCGGTATTTTCGAACGCAACCTGATTACCGTTTTTTCTCGGCGCCGGTGAGTTCGTGCCGGCGCTTCACCACAAGGTACCGCGCGTGAGCACCGACATTCCTGACGCTCCCGAATCCGACAAGGCGACGCCGGCGGCACTGCCCGTCCTGCCGTTGCGTGACGTTGTCGTCTATCCGCACATGGTGATTCCGCTGTTCGTCGGGCGCGAGAAATCCATTCTTGCGCTCGATCAGGCGATGCGCTCCGGCAAGCAGATCCTGCTGGTCGCGCAGAAGCAGGCCGACGTTGACGATCCAAGTGCGCAGGACCTGTACCGTCTGGGCACCGTGGCAACCATTCTGCAGTTGCTGAAACTGCCGGACGGCACGGTCAAAGTGCTGGTGGAAGGCGCCGAGCGCGCCAAGATCGAGAAGCTGGTCACCGGCCAGTATTTCTCCGCCGACATCAGCCCGTTCAAGGACATCGAGAACTACGACGAGCGCGAGATGGATGTGCTGGCGCGTTCGGTCACCTCGCAGTTCGAGCAGTACGTGAAGCTCAATCGCAAGGTGCCGCCGGAAGTGCTGACCGCGTTGGCTGGCATCGAGCAGCCGGGCCGCCTCGCGGACAACGTCGCCGCGCACATGTCGCTCAAGCTGGATGCGAAGCAGAAGGTCCTGGAGATCCAGGACGTGCGCAAGCGTCTCGAACACATCCTGGCGCTGATCGAAGGCGAGATGGATGTGCTGCAGATCGAGAAGCGCATCCGCGGCCGCGTCAAGCAGCAGATGGAGAAGAGCCAGCGCGAGTACTACCTGAATGAGCAGATGAAGGCCATTCAGAAGGAGCTGGGCGATTCCGACGAGCGCGACGACATCGCCGAGTTCGAGGAGAAGATCGAGAACACCAAGCTCTCCAAGGAAGCCCGCGACAAGGCTCTGGCCGAGCTCAAGAAGCTCAAGCAGATGAGCCCGATGTCGGCCGAGGCGACGGTGGTGCGCAACTACCTCGACTGGCTGCTGTCGATTCCGTGGGGCGTGAAGGGCAAGGTCAAGAAGGACCTCAACGAGGCCCAGGAGGTGCTCGACAAGGAGCACTACGGCCTTGAGAAGGTGAAGGAGCGCATCCTCGAGTACCTCGCGGTCCAGCAGCGCGTCGACAAGATGAAGGGCCCGATCCTCTGCCTGGTCGGCCCGCCGGGCGTCGGCAAGACCTCGCTCGGCAAGTCGATCGCCAATGCCACGGGCCGCGAGTTCGTGCGCATGTCGCTCGGCGGCGTGCGCGACGAGGCGGAGATCCGCGGCCACCGGCGTACGTACATCGGCTCCATGCCCGGCAAGATCATCCAGTCGATGAAGAAGGCCAAGCGGACGAACCCGCTCTTCCTCCTTGATGAGATCGACAAGATGGGCTCG
>NZ_DASWVW010000035.1:0-219360 GCF_036406195.1 Steroidobacter sp. | reverse complement strand
GGCGCGATCACGAAAAAATCAGCGCTGTACGCCATGAGCACCTTGATAGCCGTCGCCAGCTTGGCGTTGTCGGCCGATCCCGTCAGCTCGATCAGGCTGGTGTATCCGTCCGGGGAATGAGCCATAGCAGCTTCCCGGATGTGGCTCTTCAATTCGTCCATCGTCGAAAATTTAAAATTCTCGGAATTTTTCAAGATTTCCCGAAGTGCCAGCCAACAGGCATGGGCCATTTCCTTGGCTTGTAACCGATGGTACGTGTACAGACTGAGCCTGATTTCACGTTGGCCGAGTTGGGCTCGGAGGTGGGTCGGAATTTTGAGAACGCAGTAGTAACGGCCGCTACGTCGCTCTAGGTACATGCTTGCGCCTCAGTAGAGGCACAGGGGAAAGGCTCACACCCCTATCAACGGCCAGAATTATTGGTGTTGAATTTGCTAAGCCGGATAGGGAGTTAGGAGAGATTTAGTACCTTCGTGACCGCTTCGGTACCTCTCCGTGCGGGGCGCGGCATTCTAATGGAGTCGCACCGGGCGAGAAAGGGGTTTGGTTCACATGGAGGGCAGCGGGAGGTGGCGCCGGCCGGCGACACCGGAATCCGTTCGACAAAGCGGTCGCGAATACCCGCTGCGTGCGAGCCGGAACTACCTCAGTCTGGTCCGCGGCCCGCCAGGGGGCCGCCCATCGGTGCTCCGGGAGCGGATGCCGAATACCGCCGCAATCCGCCAAGGGCCTGACGGAGCGCGGAATTTGCGCCGGCAATGAACGTACAGCGGCCATCGGGGTCGAACTTGTGACGCTTTACAGCCTCCCCCGGCCACACCACACTGCTAGCTGTGAAAATACCCACCCTCGCCACGTTCAAGGCCCTGCTGTGCGCCGCCCTGGCTTGCCTGGTCATGGTTGGCGGCACCAGCCACGCCGATCCGGAGGATTTGCCCGACATCGGCAGCCCGGCTCAGGCCATGCTGAGCTTGGAAGACGAGTACCAGATCGGCCGCATGATCGTGCGCGGGCTGCGCGACCAGGATCAGATCCTGGAGGATCCGGAGGTCACCGAGTACATCCGCTCGCTGGGCTACAAGCTGTCCAGCCAGGCGCACGACGGCTCCCAGCGCTTCAACTTCTTCGTGGTTCGCGACAACAGCATCAACGCCTTTGCGTTGCCCGGCGGCTTCATCGGTGTGAACAGCGGCCTGTTGCTCAAGACCAAGAACGAGGCCGAGCTCGCGGGCGTGCTGGCGCACGAAATCGCACACGTTACGCAGCGGCACATTGCCCGCAGTATTGCCGCGCAAAGCCGTTCGAGTCTGGTCTCGACCGCGGCCATGCTGGCCGCCATTCTGGTCGGCGCGGCGGCAGGCGGTGGCGATGCGGCCATGGCCGGTGTGGCGGCAGCGCAGAGTCTGGCCATCCAGCAGCAGATCAGCTTCACGCGCGCCAACGAATCGGAGGCGGATCGCGTCGGCCTGGGATTGCTGGCCCGTTCGGGATTCGATCCGAACGGCATGCCGGCGTTCTTCGAGACCATGAGCAGTCTGTCCGGCGGCGGCGAAATGAACATTCCCGAAATGCTTCGCACGCATCCGGTGAGCACCAACCGTATCGCCGAGACCAAGGAGCGAGCAGCTCAGCTGGATGTGACGCCCGATCCGCAGAGCGCAAGCTATGCGCTGACGCGCGAGCGCTTGCGCGTGCTCTCGACGCCGGCGGGCGAAGATCCGCGCTCGTACTACGCCGCAATCGTCAAGAACGAGCCGGACGCGACACCGGCGCAGGTCTATGGTCAAGGTCTGGCGCTGATGATGGCGGGCCAGGCCGCCAAGGCCGTGCCGATCTTCGAGCGGCTGCGCGCCACCGATCCGACGCTGCTCCAGTATCACACCGCGCTCGGACAGGCACAGTTGCTGGCCGGCGACGGCAACGCGTCGCTGCAAACATTGAAGCGCGCGAGAGAGCTGTTCCCCCGCAATGTGGCGGTCACCACCCGCTACGCCGAAACGTTGATGCAAAAGGGCGACGCCAAGAAGGCGCACGAGATCCTGCTGGACCTGTTCAACACCGTGCCGCCGACGCCGGAGCAAGCCAAGCTCACCGCTCGTGCGGCCAATGCGGCCGGCGACGTTGCGGATTCGTATTACTACATGTCCGAGTATCACATCATGAGCGGCGAGCTGTTGCTGGCCATCAATCAGCTGCAACTGGCCTTGGCCGTGCCGAAGATTTCCGACGTGCAGCGGGCGCGTTTCGAAGCCCGCCTGGACGAAATTCAGCAAGCATTGCCCAAGCGCGGTCCCGCGCGTCGCGCCATGGAAGCGAGCAACGGCGGCCGCCGCGTAAATTGATACAATCCTGGCGCCCGCCAGGGAGGCAACATTCTTGCCTTCGCGCCACGATTGATTTGACCGGCGCGTACTATCCGACTGTCCGGGCTACAACCAATACTGGTCGCCTGTTTTGAAGGATTCACGTCGCATGTCCAAGATCACGCGCGCCGCGCCTTTGTTGCTTGCCGCCTTCGCTGCCGCAGGATGCGCCAGCGCGCCGGGCCGCACCACCAATGACGACCGCTACGAGGGCTTCAATCGTGCCGTCTACAAGTTCAACGACACGCTCGATCGCGCGGCGTTGAAGCCGGTGGCCAAGGGCTATCGCAAGGTCACTCCGCAGTTCGTGCGCAGTGGCGTCGGCAACGTGCTGAGCAACATCGAGTACCCGGGCACGTTCATCAACCAGTTCCTGCAGGGCAAGTTCCTGCTGGGCCTGAAGGACACCGGCCGTTTCCTGATCAACAGCACGCTCGGCATCGCCGGCATCTTCGACGTGGCCACGCCGCTGGGCTTGGAAAAGAACGATGAGGATTTCGGCCAGACGCTAGCCGTTTGGGGGGTGCCTTCCGGCGCGTTCCTGAACCTGCCGCTGTTCGGCCCCTCCTCCATGCGCGACGCTCCGTCACGCGTGGTCGATTGGTTCACCAATCCGCTGCAGTACAGCGATCTGCCCTGGGAAGCCGAATGGGGCCAACGCGTGATCAACGTCGTCCACAGCCGCTCGGAACTGCTGCCGCTGGACGAAACGTTACGACGCACCTACGACCCGTACGCCTTCATCCGCGATGCCTGGGTGCAGCAACGTGAATTCAACATCTTCGACGGCAACCCGCCGCCGGAGACGCTGGAAGACCTGGACCTCGAGGAAGAGCCCGAAGAGGAAGAGTTGCAGGACGCTCAGCCGCAGCAGTAGCTGACTACCGGCGCCGTGTGAACCACGGCGTCATGCGAGCAATGGCGTCTTCGACTTCGGCGGTGGAGACAGCGAAGCTGAGGCGTATGTGGCGGTGGCCTTCGACGGGATCGAAGTCGACGCCGGGGGCAGTGGCGACGCCGGTGTCTTGCAGGAGCGCTTTGCAGAGCTCGATGCTGTCGTTGGTGAGATGGCCAACGTTCGCGTAGATATAGAAAGCGCCGTCCGGCGGTGCGATGTTGGTCAGGCCCAGGCGAGGCAACGCTTCCAAGAGCAACTCGCGATTGCGCGCGTAGGTAGCCACGTAGCCTTCCAATTCCTCGCGACAATCCATCGCGACCAGCGCGGCGTGCTGGCTCAGCGACGGCGCGGTTAGAAACAGATTGCCCATGAAGGCACGCGCGCGGGGTTGCCGTTCCATGGGCACGAGCAGCCAGCCGAGCCGCCAGCCCACCATGCTGAAGTATTTGGAGAAGCTGTTGACGATGAGCGCCTCGGGCTCGAACTCCAGCATGGAGCGCGCCGGACCGACGTAGCTCAGGCCGTGGTAGATCTCGTCGGAGATGATGGTGATCTTGCGCTCCCGGCACACGCGCGCGATAGCTTCAAGCTCCGAGGGTTCGATGATGGTGCCGGTGGGATTGGCTGGACTCGCCACGATGACGCCCTGGGGCGCCGGATCCAGCGCCACCAGGCTTGCAGCGGTCAATTGATATCGAGACTCGGGCCCGCACGCAATCTCTACCGGCGTGAGATGCAACGCGCGCAATGTGTTTCGGTAAGCAACATAACCCGGCCGAGCGATAGCGATGCGGTCGCCAGCCGCGAACGTAGAAGTCAACGCGAGCGTCAGCGCGGACGAGGCGCCAGACGAGAAAATAAACTGCTCGGGATCGACGGTGACGCTATAGCTATCGAGATAGTGACGCGCCAGGCGCGCTTTGAGCGCCGTGCTCTCCCAATATCCCATCGGATCGCTATCGAGTACCTGATGTGCACGCTCGATCGCAGCTCGCGGTGCCCCCGTCGAAGGCTGCCCGAATTCCATGTGAATGACCGAACGTCCCTGCGCCTGCAACGCGTAAGCGAGGCGACTGATGGCGATGGCTTGAAAGGGATCGACTTGAGCGAGCATGAGCGGCGGCGCCAGAGCATCGGAGTGCCGCATTATGAGCCTGTTCTGCGGAAACAGGGACCCTGGAAACGGGGACAGAGCCCCCGCTCAGTTGCCGTTGAGGAGGGCTTCGACTTCGCTGATGCGCGCCAGGGCCGCGATCTGCTGCGGCACATTCTTGAAATGAATCTGTTGCTGACGCTGCCGCGCGAGGCGCAGCCATTCGATCAGCAGGGCCAGGCCGGCACTGTCGCCTTCCGGAACATTGGCCAGATCGATTTCCAGTGACGAGCCCGCCTCTTTGAATGCCGCGTCGCTGCGCTTGAGCAGGTCGGTGGCGGTCTCCGCGTTCAATGCGCCGAACACCTTGAAGCGCCCGTTGCCGAGCGCTTCAAGTTTGGCGGGACCTGGAGTCTGCGCAGGTTTCGCATTCATCGTTGTTGGCCGCGCCTCGTGGCGGTACTCAAGCGGTCGGCTTCTTGACCGTGCCGCTCGCGACCTGCGACTCCAGCCGCTGAATCACAGCCTCGAGACCCTTCTGCTGGATCTCCGCGCCGAAGTCCGTGCGGAACGACTTCACATACGACACGCCTTCGATCTGCACGTCGTAGGCCTTCCAGCCATTGTCGGTCTGGCGCAGCGAATAGTTCACCGGGACGCGGCTGCCATTGTCGCGACGAATTTCCGTGCGCACCGTGGCGATCTTGTCGGTCGGGTTGCCCTGGAACGGCAGAATCTTCAGGCGGTCGGGCGTGAACTCCAGCAACGCCTCGCCATAGTTCTGCAACAACGATTGATAGAAAGCATCGACGAACCGCTTACGCTGCTCCGGTGTCGCCGTCCGCCAATGCTTCGCGAGCACCAGCTGCGCGGCATACGCGGTGTCGAAGTACGGCAGCATGTTCTTGTCGACCAACTCGCGGACCTTGGCCTTGTTCTTGGCGTACTCGGCACGATTGGCGTCGAGATCCTTCAGGGTGTCGTTCGCGACCTTGGCGACCAGCTCCTGCGGGCCGAGCTTGGCCGCGTCATCCTGAGCCCGGGCGGCGCCGGCAAAGAGCGCGACGGACGCCAGCAGTGCCAACACTGGGGACAGCCCCCGCTTCATGAACTTAGTCATTGCTTCGGTTCCTCCGTCTGGTTCTGACCGCCCTCGGCGCCCTGATCGGCATTGCCCGAGCTCGATCCTTGCTCGTCGCGCTTGCCCATGAAGCTTGCGACCAGCTGGTTGATCAGGTTCTCCAACACCAACGCGTCCTGCACCAGCTCGATGCGGTCGCCGTTCTTGAGATATTCCTCGGAGCCGCCGGCTGTGATACCGACGTACTGGCCGCCCAGCAACCCGGACGTCATGATGGCGGCATCGCTGTCGTTCGGGATTCGGTTGTAGCTGGAGGCGATGCGCATCTTCACAACCGCCTTGTAGACATTCTGGTCGAAGGCGATGGAATCGACGCGCCCCACCGTAACGCCGGCCATCGAGACCGCGGCGCCCGGCTTGAGGCTGCCGATGTTCTCGAATTGTGCGGTCACCACGTAGCTGGCGCCGTCCACCGCCAATTCCCGGTTGGTGATCTGGGTCACCATGAAAAACAGCGCGGCAAAGCCGAGCAGCACGAACAGTCCAGTTGAAATTTCTACAGCGCGAGTCGAACGCATAGTCGCTCCGGCAATCACAGCATGACCGCTGTGAGCATGTAATCCAGCATCAAGGTCAACACCGCGGAGATCACCACGGTGCGAGTAGTCGCACGGCCCACGCCTTCAGCGGTCGGGATGGCGGTGTAACCCTCGTACACCGCGACCAGGCTGCACGCGAAGCCGAACACGCAACCTTTGATGACACCCTCGGCGATATCGTCGGACGACACGCTCGATCGCATCTGCGACCAGAACGACGCCGTGTCCACGCCGAACATCTGCACGCCCACCACCTGCACGCCGAAGATGCCGATCGCGATGAAGATCAGCGTCAGCAGCGGCATGGCAATCAAGCCGCCGAGGAAACGAGGTGCCACCACGCGGCGAATCGGATCGACCGCCATCATTTCCATCGCGGTGAGCTGATCGGTCGCGCGCATCAAGCCAATCTCGGACGCGAGTGCCGTGCCCGCCCGGCCGGCAAACAACAACGCCGTCACCACCGGCCCCAGCTCTTTGATGAGCGCCAACGCGGCAGCCGTGCCAAGCGCGTCCTCCGAACCGAAGCGCAACAACAAGTCATAGCCTTGCAGGCCGAGCACCGCGCCGACGAACAGTCCGCAAGTCATGATGATGACCAGCGACAATGCACCGGCATTGTGGACCTGGTCGATGATCAGCGACGGGCGCAGCAACGCGCGCGGCACCTGGCCGAGCACGCGTCCGAGAAACAATGTGACGCCGCCGACGGTCGCCGTGAAATTGCCCGCGTTGTCGGTCAGCTCTCGCAGTAGCTTCATGCGTCGGTCCCGAGCAGCTGCTGGTAGTAGTCAGCCGCCGGATAGTGAAAAGGCACCGGGCCGTCGGGCAGGCCGTTGAGGAACTGGTTGACGATGTCGGATTCGTGGCCTTTGAGATTCTTCAGCTCGCCTGACGCCGCCACTTTGCCGCCGGCAATGATGTAACTGGTATCGGACAGCTCCGAGAGCTCCTTCACGTCGTGCGAGACCACGATGCTGGTGATGCCCAGCGCGTTGTTCATGTGCCGCACCAGGCGCACGATCATCCCCATCGAAATGGGATCGAGGCCGGTGAAGGGCTCATCGTAAATCAACACTTCGGGATCGGTCGCCATGGTGCGCGCCAGCGCCACACGGCGATTCATGCCGCCGGAAAGCTCCGACGGCATCAGGCGCGCCGCGCCCCGCAAGCCCACGGCCTGCAGCTTGGTGAGCACCACGTTGCGAATCAAACATTCGGGAAGATCGGTGTGCTCGCGCAAGGGAAACGCGACGTTCTCGAACACATCCATGTCGGTGAGCAGCGCTCCGTTCTGAAACAGCATGCCCATGCGCCGGCGCAGCGCGTACAGCTCGCGAGTTTTGAGCGACGACACCTCGATGCCGTCGAACAGGATCTGGCCGCTGCTCGGCTTGATCTGTCCGGTGATCAAACGCAACAGCGTGGTCTTGCCGGTGCCGCTCGGTCCCATGAGCGCGGTAATTCGGCCGCGTGGAATCGACAGATTCAGGCCGGCGAAGATGCTTCGGCCGCCGACCGAATAATGCAGATCGCGAATCTCGATCAGGGATTCGGAGGCAGCGGCTGGATGGGCGGACGACGCATAGGCGTTAACGGCAGAGACCATTCAGACCTCAAAGGTAACCACACGATGCATTGTCGCCGCCCATCATTAGCTGTTCCTTAGCTGCCTATGATATGCCACAGGGCCTCAGGCGGCCTGCTCGGACTGGGCGGTGTAGCTGCCGGAGCGCGCCAGGCTGTTCAACTTGGCACGGCGGGCAAACGCCTTCTGCCCGGCAACGAACGCGTCGGGCTTGCCGCCCCACGCCTTGAGCGCTTCGTCCTGCAGAGCACGGCCATACGAGAACGTCAGCTCCCAAGGCAGATTGCCGATCTGGTTCATCAAGCTCAGGTGCTCGGTCGCTTCCGCGGCGCTCTGGCCACCGGAGAGGAACGCGATGCCCGGCACGGCGCTCGGCACGTAGCGCTTGAGCGTGCGCACGGTTGCTTCGGCGACCTGCTGGCGGCCGGCGCGCGAGGTGTTCTTCTTGCCCGAGATGACCATGTTGGGCTTCAGGATCATGCCTTCCAGATGAATGCGATGTGAATTCAACTGCGCGAACACCGACTGCAGCACGGCGCTCGTCACTTCTTCACAACGCTCGATGGAGTGATCGCCATCCATCAGCACCTCGGGCTCGATGATCGGCACAATGTTCGCTTCCTGGCAGAGCGCGCCGTAACGAGCCAGCGCATGCGCATTCGCGTCGATTGCGAACTGCGTCGGAATGTCCTTGCCGATATCGATCACGGCACGCCACTTGGCGAAGCGGGCACCCAGCTTGTGATATTCGGCCAGGCGCTCGCGCAGGCCATCGAGACCTTCGGTGATGGTCTCGCCGGGGAAGCCGGCCAGGGGCTTCGCGCCCAGGTCCACCTTGATGCCCGGCACGATGCCGAGCTTGGCGAGATGCTGCGGGAACGGCGTGCCGTCCTTGGTCTTCTGGCGGATGGTCTCGTCATAGAGGATCACGCCGCTGATGTAGTTCGCCACGTCCGGCGCGGTGAACAACAGCTCGCGATAAGTGCGGCGCGCTTCCTCGGTCGACTCCAGCTGGATGGTGTCGAAGCGCTTCTTGATGGTGCCGCTGGATTCGTCGGCCGCCAGGATGCCCTTGCCCTTGGCAACCATTGCGCGCGCGATCGATTCGAGCTCGGTACGATTCATAAATCCTCCGCCTTCAGGGGTGAGCTTGCGCGCGGCCAACGCCTCCGCGGCGTGTGCCCGGCCGGCAAGCCTCAAGTTATGGGGGGCGTAGGATACCAAATCGCCTTCAGCCTCACGGGCTTCCCTTGTGGTGTAGGAACGACAACGTTGGACTGCATGCGGCTTCGGCGGGTTCCGCGCCAGCCACGACCTCTCCGGACATAACCTCGCCAGTTGCGCTTCGATCCAGCCCGGCAGTGGTCCAGACAGTGGGTCAGACAGTGGCGAGAGGGCTTGTATTGGGACTAGAATGGTCCCATTTCCTCCTTCCGCAGTCCCAACCACGGAATCGCCACCACCATGCTTCGCATCAGCAAGCTGACCGACTACGGCACCGTGATCCTGGCCCGGCTCGCCGGCCAGCCCGACCGCTTGTGGACGGCGGCCGAAGTGGCCGAGGCCACGCACATCGGCCTGCCCACCGTCAGCAAACTGCTGAAAAAGCTCCAACGCAGCGGACTGGTCGCGTCCACCCGAGGCAGTCACGGCGGCTACCAGCTGGCGCAGCCAGCGGGTGAAATCACCGCCGCCCGCATTCTCGACGCGCTCGAAGGGCCGTTCGCCATCACCGAATGCAGCGGCGCACACAGCACCTGCGGTCTGGAGCCGAAATGCTCTGTCGGCCATACCTGGCAAAAGGTCAACGCCGCCATCCGCCGCGCGCTCAACGACATCTCGCTCGCACAACTCGCGGGCACCGAGCGCGGGGTGACGACCACCACCGTGCCGCTGACCCGGCTGCGCGCTCCGCACGGTTAACTCTTGCGTTGTAACTTCCAATGGCAAGCAATCCTCAAACAGACCCCACGCTCGAAGCCCTGGTTGCCCAGAAATACCGGCACGGCTTCGTCACGGACATCGAATCCGACACGGTACCGCCCGGGCTCGATGAAGACATCATCACCTTCATCTCGCGCAAGAAGGGCGAGCCGCAGTTCATGCTCGACTGGCGCCTGAAGGCGTACCGCCACTGGCTGACCATGCGCGAGCCGCACTGGGCGCACCTGCGCATCCAGCCGATCGACTACCAATCGATTTCCTACTATTCGGCGCCCAAGCCGAAGGCGGATGCGCCCAAGAGCCTGGATGAGGTCGATCCGAAGCTGCTGGAGACGTATGACAAGCTGGGCATTCCCCTGCACG
Organism: Steroidobacter sp.; assembly: GCF_036406195.1. Taxonomy (GTDB): domain Bacteria; phylum Pseudomonadota; class Gammaproteobacteria; order Steroidobacterales; family Steroidobacteraceae; genus Steroidobacter. The sequence continues at coordinate 209,431 of NZ_DASWVW010000035.1, read as the reverse complement.
AGCGCGCCCGCCTTGCCGGTGTCGCGGTCGACGCGGTGTTCGACAGCGTGTCGGTGGCGACCACGTTCAAGGAGCGGCTGAGCAAAGCCGGCGTGATCTTCTGTTCCTTCTCCGAAGCCGTGCAGAAACATCCGGAGCTGGTCGAGAAGTATCTCGGCACGGTGGTGCCCTACACGGATAATTTTTTCGCGACGCTGAATTCGGCGGTGTTCACCGACGGCTCGTTCGTGTTCGTGCCCAAGGGCGTGCGCTGCCCGATGGAGCTGTCCACCTACTTCCGCATCAACGCCGCCAAGACCGGCCAGTTCGAGCGCACGCTCATCGTTGCCGAGGAAGGCTCGCATGTGAGCTACCTCGAGGGCTGCACGGCCCCGATGCGCGACGAGAACCAGTTGCACGCGGCGGTCGTCGAGCTGGTCGCCCTGGAAGGTGCGCAGATCAAATATTCGACCGTGCAGAACTGGTATCCCGGCGACGAGCAGGGCCGCGGCGGCATCTACAACTTCGTCACCAAGCGCGGCGAATGCCGGGGCGCCAACTCGAAGATCAGCTGGACGCAGGTGGAGACCGGTTCGGCCATCACCTGGAAATATCCCAGCTGCATTCTCACCGGCGACAACTCGGTGGGCGAGTTCTATTCGGTGGCGGTGACCAACAATTATCAGCAGGCCGATACCGGCACCAAGATGATTCACATCGGCAAGAACACGCGCAGCACGATCGTGAGCAAGGGCATCTCGGCCGGGCGCGGGCAGAACGCCTATCGCGGCCTGGTGAAGATCCTGCCGAGCGCCACCAACGCGCGCAATTTCACTCAGTGCGATTCGCTGCTCATGGGCGACAAGTGCGGCGCGCACACCTTCCCTTATATGGAAGTGCGCACGCCGACCGCGAGCGTCGAGCACGAAGCCACGACGTCGAAGATCGGCGACGACCAGTTGTTCTATTGCTTGAGCCGCGGCATCTCCGAAGAGGACGCGGTGAACATGATCGTCAACGGCTTCTGCAAAGCGGTGTTCAAGGAGCTGCCGATGGAGTTCGCCGTCGAAGCGCAGAACCTGCTCGCCGTGAGCCTGGAAGGGTCTGTGGGATGACAACAGCTCTGCAGCAGCGGTTGGCGGTTAGCGGTTGGCGGATAGTCAGAACGACTCACTGCCTCCACCGCACCCCAACCAGCCGCTAACCGCCAACCGCTAACCGCAACTACTCATCATGCTCAGTATCAAGAATCTCCACGCGCTCGCCGGCGAAAAACAGGTGCTCAAGGGTCTCGACCTGGAAGTCGGCGCGGGCGAAGTGCACGCCATCATGGGTCCGAACGGCTCCGGCAAGAGCACGCTCGCGCAAGTGCTCGCGGGCCGCGAGGGTTACACGGTCACCGAGGGCAGCGTCACCTATAAAGGCAAGGACCTGCTGGCGCTGCCGCCCGAAGAGCGTGCGCGCGAGGGCGTCTTCCTGGCGTTCCAGTACCCGGTGGAAATCCCCGGCGTGAACAATGTGTATCTGTTGAAGGCCGGTCTGAACGCCATCCGCAAACATCGCGGCGAATCCGAGATGGACGCGTTCGAGTTCCTCACGCTGGTGCGCGAGAAGATGAAGCTCATGCAGATGGACGAGAGCTTCCTCAATCGCGGCGTGAACGAAGGCTTCTCCGGCGGCGAGAAGAAACGCAACGAGATTCTGCAGATGGCCGTGCTGGAGCCGTCGCTCGCGCTGCTCGACGAAACCGACTCCGGCCTGGACATCGACGCGCTGCGCGTCGTCGCCAACGGCGTCAACAGCCTGCGCAGCCCGGAGCGCGCCATCGTGCTGGTGACGCACTACCAGCGCCTGCTCGACTACATCGAACCGGATCATGTCCACGTGCTTTCCGATGGCCGGATCATCAAGAGCGGTGATAAGTCGCTGGCACTCGAGCTGGAGAAGCGCGGCTACGACTGGGTCAAACAGGAGGCAGCTGCGTGAGTGCGGTAAGCGCCAAGAGCACTGCATCGCCCGTCGAACGTTACAAAGCTGCGTTCGAAGCACGCTGGCAGGGCGATGACACCCTGACCACGCTGCGACGTGCAGCGCTAGAGCAGTTCCTGTCCACGGGCTTTCCTACGCAGCGTGACGAGGATTGGAAGTACACCAACCTGCGGCGCCTCGAATCGCGCTCGTTCACACCGGCGGAAGCTTCTGCGCTCGACGCCTATCAGCCGGAGTGGCTGACGACGGCCGGCACGCGCATCGTGCTGGTCAACGGCCATTGCCTGCCTGCCCTGTCTTCACAGAAGGCGCAACCGCCCGGCGTCACCGTGCTCACGCTCAAGCAGTGGATGCAGCACGAACCTGCCGCCGTCGCGGCATATCTGCAGGAACACGATCAACTCGGCAGCCACGCATTGGAGCAGTTGAACCTCGCCTTCTTCGAGGATGGCGTGGTGGTGAATCTCGCGGACCACGCGTCGCTCGACGAACCCATTTATATCGTGCATCAGTCGACCAGCTCGGCCGCACAACGCATGAGCCACCCGAGAATCATCGTCCGTGCGGGGCGCAACAGCCGCGCCACCATCATCGAACATTATCTCGGCGCCAACGAAGCCGAGTACTTCACCAATGCAGTAGTGCGATTCGAAATCGCCGCTGGCGGCGCTGTGAAGCATTTTCGCGTTCAGCAGGAAGCGCCGCGCGCTTTCCACATCGGCCACGTGCAGGCGAAACTGGCGAAGGACGCTCGCTATTCGATTCATGACATCGCGCTCGGCGCGAGTCTGGGCCGAAACGGCATTGCCGTTTTGCTCGAAGGCAGTGGCTCGCACGCCGCGCTGTTGGGAATGTTCGCGCCGATGGGCAATCAGCATCTGGACGCGCACACGCGCCTCGACCACATCGCCGCTCACACGACCAGTGAAGAAGACTATCGGGGCATCGCCGGCGGAAGAGGCCGCGGTGTCTTCAACGGCAAAGTCATCGTCCGCCCGGATGCGCAGAAGGTCGATGCTCGCCAGTCCAGCCGCAACCTGCTGCTGTCGCCCACCGCCGAGATCGACTCCAAGCCCGAGCTGGAGATCTATGCGAACGACGTGAAGTGCAGTCACGGCGCGACCACCGGCCAACTCGATGCGACCGCCCTCTTCTATCTGCGTTCGCGCGGCTTGTCTGAATCGGACGCCCGGGCGGCGCTGATCCGCGCCTTTGCCGAATCCATTCTCTCGACCATCGACCTTGCCCCGCTGCGCGCCGCGCTGGAAAAGCAGATCGATGAGCGGTTCAAGCCAGCTAGCGAGGCCAATGCATGAATGCCGCTGTGACAGCACCGCGCAGTGCTACCACGCTCGATGTCGCTGCCATCCGGCGCGACTTCCCGATCCTGCACCAGACAGTGAACGGCAAACCGCTGGTGTATCTGGACAATGCTGCCTCCAGCCAGCGGCCCAAGTCGGTAATCGAAGCCATCTCCCGCTATTACGAGCAGGACCACGCCAACGTGCATCGTGGGGTGCACACGCTGAGCCAGCGCGCTACGGACGCTTACGAGGGCGCGCGAGAGACCATTCGCCGTTTTATCAATGCGCGTGACACGAAGGAGATCGTCTTCGTTCGCGGCACCACCGAAGCGGTGAACCTGGTCGCGCAAAGCTTTCTGCGTACCGGCTTCCAGCCTGGCGATGAGATCCTGATCTCGGCGTTGGAACATCACGCCAACATCGTTCCGTGGCAAATGCTGCGCGAGCAGGTGGGCGCGGTGTTGAAGGTCATTCCAATCAGCGAGCAGGGCGAAGTCGATTTCATCGAGTTCGAGAAGCTCATCGGTCCACGCACGCGGCTGTTGGCTCTGGCGCATGTTTCGAATGCGCTCGGCACCATCGTGCCGGTGGAACAATTCATCGCGGTCGCCAAACAGCATGGCGTGCCGGTGTTGCTCGATGGCGCGCAGGCCATTCCTCATACCGCCGTGGACGTGCAGGCTTTGGGCTGCGACTTCTATTGCTTCTCCAGCCACAAGATGCTCGGCCCGACCGGGATGGGCGTGCTATACGGCAAGCGCGAGCTGCTGGAAGCCATGCCGCCCTGGCAGGGCGGCGGCGACATGATCCTGTCGGTGTCGTTCGAAAAGACGACGTACAACCAGTTACCCTGGAAGTTCGAAGCCGGCACGCCGCACATCAGTGGCGCAATCGGCCTTGCCGCGGCCATCGATTACTTGGAAAAGATCGGCATGGACCGCATTGCCGCTTACGAGCACGAGTTGCTGGAGTACGCCACCGAGCGGCTGTGCCAGGTACCGGGCCTGCGGATCGTTGGCACGGCCGAGCACAAGGCTGCGGTCGTGTCGTTCACGCTGGAAGGCATTCATCCGCACGACATCGGCACCATCCTCGATACCGAGGGCGTGGCGATTCGCACCGGCCACCATTGCGCCATGCCGGTGATGGAGTTCTTCAAGATTCCCGCCACGGCGCGCGCGTCGATGTCGTTCTACAATACTCGCGAGGAGATCGACAGGCTGGTGGCCGCCCTCGAACATACTCGCAAGGTGTTGGGCTGAGCCCTCGTTATCTCATATCGACATGGACCTGAAAGACCTTTATCGCGACGTCATCGTCGATCACAACCGCCATCCGCGGAACTTCGGCAAGCTGCAGCCTGCCGACGTGCACGCCGATGGCCACAATCCGTTGTGCGGCGATCGCCTGACGGTTTACGCGAACCTCGAAGGCGAGCACATCACCGATGTGAAGTTCGAGGGCAGCGGTTGCGCGATCTCGGTCGCGTCGGCTTCGTTGCTCACCGAGGCCGTCAAGGGCAAGACCCGGTCCGAGATCAAGGCATTGTTCGACGACATTCACGCATTGCTGACCCAGCACGATGCGGCCGTCGATCCCGCCAGGCTGGGCAAGCTCGCCGCCTTGTCGGGTGTTCGTGAGTTTCCGGCTCGCGTCAAGTGCGCGAGCCTGTGTTGGCATACGTTGAACGCCGCGCTCGACCGTGCGGCCGAACCCGTGACCACCGAATGATCCTCCCCCTAGTCGCCAGTCATTAGTCACTTCTGGTCTTCATGCACAGCCACGACAACGAACCTGTAACCCTACAGCGCGACGTCGAAGCCATCATGGTTCCCGCCGGCATCCCGGTGACATTGCGCGATGGCAAAACGGGGTTCATTACCCAGGCTCTGGGCGGCAGCTTCACCGTGTACGTGGAGGGCAACCTGTTCCGCATCGCCGGCAAGGATGCGGATGCGCTCGGCAAGGAGCCGAGTCTCGCGCCGGAGCTGCCTCCGAACGCCACCGACGAAGATGTGAAACAGCTGGTGTGGAATCAGATGCGCAGCTGCTACGACCCGGAAATTCCCATCGACATCGTCGAGCTGGGCCTGGTGTACTCCTGCGACATCATTCGCACGCCCGAAGGCGAACGTATCGCGGACATCAAGATGACGCTCACCGCGCCCGGCTGCGGCATGGGCGAGGTGCTGGTGCAGGACGTGAAGGACAAAGTCGAGCTGGTACCCACGGTGACCCGCGCCGATGTCGAGCTGGTGTTCGATCCGCCCTGGAACCAGACCATGATGTCGGAAGCGGCACGTTTGCAGACAGGAATGATGTGACGATGACCTGGCATCCCGTGGCTCCGGCCGCCTCCATCCCTCCGGGCGACTACGCGCAGACCGAGATCGACGCTCGGCTCGTCGCCGTGTTCAATATCGACGGCAAGTTCTACGCCATCGACGATCTGTGCACGCACGATGGCGGCGAGCTGGCCGGTGGCGCGGTCGAAGGTGACGTTGTCATTTGCCCACGCCACGGCGCGCGCTTCTGTTTGCGAACGGGCGCGGCGCTCACGCCCCCGGCTTACGAGCCGGTGCGCACCTACCAAACGCGAGTTACCGACGACGGGATGGTCGAGATTCAAGCCGACGACTAAGGAGCTCCATGCGGCGCCTGACTCTGCTTCGACACGCCAAAACCGAGGCTCAGCATTCCGGACAGGAAGATTGGGATCGCGCGCTCGAGCCGCGCGGGCAGAAAGACGCGCCGGAAATGGCTCGCCGGCTGCGTGAGCGCAAGCTCAAGCCTGACAAGGTGATCACGAGCCCAGCGGTGCGTGCTCTCACCACTGCGGAGATCTTCGCCCGCGAGCTGCATCTGCCGGCGACGAAGCTGCTGCAGGATGAGCGCCTGTATCTCGCTTCGCCCAAGGTGCTGAAAGAAGTCGTGCGCGAATTGGGCGGCGATGCGCAGCATCTGATGATCGTCGGACACAACCCCGGCCTGACCGAGTTCGCCGACCGTCTCTCAGCCGAGCGCGAGATCGACAACATGCCGACCTGCGCGGTCTACACGCTGGAGTTCGACATCGAGTCCTGGAGCGAGCTCGATTGGAACAGTGGCATCAACGCCGAGTTCGACTATCCCAAGAACTGCAGCTCCTGCTAACGGCCTACTCCTCTCTCGCGCGCATACGTGCGCCGCGCGTGCGCGAACTGATAGAAACATTCCGTGGAAATCGATATCGACATCCCTTTCGTCCGTGGCCTCATTGCTGAGGAGCATGCACGTGCGCGGGACGAAATTCGCGATGTCGGCGTAGTGCGCGCCTACGAGAACTCCCGCGAACGCCACGACTCACGCATCGCCGCCGCACCGGATATCGGAACCCTCGCCTGCCGCTCCGGCTGCACCTGGTGCTGCCATTTCAGCGTCGACGTGCGGGCCGTCGAAGCCTTCAGCATTCTCGACTTCGTCGAGCGCTCGTTGCCCGACGAGGAGAAAGCGCGCGTGTACTCGGAGATCCGCGCCAACAGCACGGCGTTAGATGGCATGGATGAGATCGAACGCATGCGACGCAACGTCAAATGCCCCTTCCTGAGCCAGGGCCGCTGCTCCATCTACGCAGCGCGTCCACAAACCTGTCGCAACTACCACGCAACCGATGCCGCCGGCTGCGAGGCGTCCTACCAGGACCCCGACAACTTCGACATCGATCCGGAGTTCGCGCCTATGGTCTATCAAGCCGGCGCCGCCCATGTCGATGCATTCACTCGCGCCATGCGCGAGGCCGGCTACGACACCAACGTGTACGAGCTGAACTGCGCCCTCGCCGCCGCCCTATCGGAGCCTCGATCCCGCGAGCGATTCGAGTCCAAGCTCCCGCCCTTCCAGCAACTGACCGGCGACGACGTCTGCGGCGACTTCGACGAAATCTGAGAAGGATCAGTGGGCTGGCAGCCAGAGCCGGTCACGCCATTTTTGATCCATTATGATGGATCAATTGACGCAACTGATATATTTAAATAGATCACAAATTGACAACATCGGTCCAACCTGATATGTAGATACGCATCAACTCTATTTTTTGATATGTATTGATATATCGGTAAGGCTGGACCCCATGTCTTCCTCGGCAGCAGACTTCGCGACTGCGCTCCGAGCCGCTCGCGAGACGAAGCGGCTGAGCCAGCGCGACCTCAGCAATCTCGTCAACGTGCCGCAAGGCCATATTTCCAGGATCGAAAGCGGGACGGTCGACTTACGCCTTTCGAGCCTGATCGAGCTGGCGCGCGCGCTCGACCTGGAGTTGGCCCTGGTGCCGAGGAAGAGCCTGCCGGCCGTTCAGTCCATTCTCCGAGCCGTGGACGATGGCGAACGAACGCAGGGCTCCTCCCGACACCCCAAGCCCAAGGAAGTGGCTCGCCTGCTCAGCCGCCTCGCCGCGCTGACTCGCTTGTTCCCGGAGAGCGTCGAACTGGCGCAGATCACACGTCAGATGCGCGACCTCATGAACTTGCCGCTGACTGCTGAGGATCACGAAACACTGAACGAGGTCGATAAAATCCTGTCGCGAGTACGGGGCACGGACAATCTCGAACCGCTGCAACGCGCGCTCACTCGGCTCCAACAGCTGCGCAGCGAGATTGTGCACAACAGGATCAGTGCTCCCTCCCCCGGCGAAGTGCGTCCGGCCTATTCGCTGGAGGATGACGAGAGTGGCCGATAGCGTCGCCATTCTCGATGTCCTGCTCTACGGCGAGCCTATCGGTACACTGACTCGCTTCAGCGACGATCGCACGCTATTTGCGTTTGACGCGTCCTATATCGCCGATAGTGCCCGGCCAACGTTGAGCCTGGGCTTCAAAGACAGTCTCGGCGGACTGATCACCGATCATCGAGCCGTACAGACTCGACTCATGCCATTCTTCTCCAACCTTCTTCCGGAAGGCCATCTGCGTCGTTATCTGGCCGAGCGCGCGGGCGTGAGCTCAGAGCGCGAATTCTTTCTGGTCTGGGCATTGGGACAGGATCTACCGGGCGCGCTGAGTATCCGATCTGCGAATGCAGACAGTTGGCCGCGAACCGAGAGCTCTTCTTCCATGGCGCAGATACAAAGCGACGAGAACGTGCTGCGATTCTCACTCGCGGGTGTCCAGCTGAAATTCTCTGCCGTCGAAGAAGCACGCCACAGTCTTACGATTCGCGCGAACGGCGTCGGCGGCTCCTGGATCGTGAAGCTACCGTCGCGCGAGTTCCAAGGAGTACCGGAAAACGAGTATTCAATGATGACGCTGGCGCGCCTGGTCGGCATTGACGTGCCGCCTGTCAAACTCGTGGATGTCGGCGCGATCGGCAATCTGCCGGGAGGTCTCGGGACTCTCCAGGGAAACGCTTTTGTCATCGAGCGCTTTGACCGGCTGAAGGATGGCAGCAGCGTCCATATCGAAGATTTTGCGCAGATCTTCCGCGTCTATCCGCACGACAAGTACCGGAAGGCGAGCTACGTGAACATTGCAAGCGTCATCGCGGCGGAGGGCTCGGCAAGCGATGTAGCCGAGTTCGTTCGACGACTCACGTTCAATGCGCTGATAGGCAACGCCGACATGCACCTCAAGAACTGGTCGATGATCTATCCCGACCGGCGCAGCGCCGCACTCGCCCCCGCCTATGATTTTGTCTCGACCGTCGGCTATCTCGATGACGAGTCGGCAGCCCTCACCGTCAGCCGCACGAAGCGTTTCGACCAGTTCACGGAGGACGAGCTATCCCATCTTGCCGACCGAGCGCGCCTGCCACGCACGCTGGTGATCGATACGGCACGGGAAACAGTCTCCCTGTTCCGCGAGCAGTGGATGGCAAACAAGAAACATCTGCCACTGACCAAGCACATCATCGGCAAGCTCGAAGCCCATCTCGCAACTGTCCCGCTCGCGAAACGTTGATCGTGGCGCTGAGAACCGCGTCCGACGCCGCTACTCCCCCTCCATTGCCAGCAGGCTGGCATTGCCCCCGACCGCGGCGGTGTTGATCGTCACGGTTTGCTCGGTGGCGAAGCGGTGCAGATAGTAGGGGCCACCGGCCTTGGGACCGGTGCCGGACAGGCCGCGACCACCGAAAGGCTGCACGCCGACGACGGCGCCGATCATGTTGCGATTGATGTAGACGTTGCCGGCGCATACACGAGCGGCGATGTAACGAGCCGTGGCGTCCACGCGAGTGTGAATACCCAGCGTCAGGCCGAAGCCGGTGGCGTTTACCGCTTCGATGACGTTGTCGATCTGGTGGGCGTCATATCGGATCAAATGCACGATAGGACCGAACACCTCGCCCTCGAGTTGCGATAGAGCGTCGATTTCCACCGCCTGGGGCGGGAAGAACGTGCCACGCTGGTGCTGGGGACCCAGTTTGCACGCATGACTCCAGCGTGCTTTGCGAGTGATGTTTTCCGCGTGAGTACGCAGCATGTCGCAGGAAGGAACATCGATCACCGGGCCGACATCCGTAGTCAGCAGCATCGGATCGCCGATGCTCAGCTCGTCCATATAGCCGGCGAGTAACGCGGCGACGCGATCGGCGATCTCGTCCTGCACGTACAACGCACGCAGTGCCGAGCAGCGCTGCCCCGCACTGTTGAAGCTGGACTGCACTACGTCGAGGACGACTTGTTCGGGCAAGGCGGAGCTGTCGGCGATCATGGCGTTCTGGCCGCCGGTCTCGGCGATCAGCACAGGGATGGCGCCGTCGCGTTTCGCCAGCGATCGGTGGATCGATTTCGCCGTCTCGGTGGAACCGGTGAAGGCTATGCCGGCAATGCGCGGGTCTGCAACGATGCGCGCACCGACGACAGCTCCATCACCCGGCAATAGATGTAAGACGTCGGGTGGAATGCCAGCTTCCAGTAGTATCTGAACCGCGCGCGTTGCGATGAGCGGTGTCTGTTCAGCGGGCTTGGCCAGGACGGAGTTGCCCGCAGCGAGCGCAGCGGCAATCTGACCTGTGAAGATCGCCAATGGAAAGTTCCAGGGACTGATACAGCAGAACACACCGCGACCGTGCAGCCTCAGCTCGTTGCTCTCGCCCGTCGGCCCCGGCAATCGAACGCCGGCGCCGAACTCGTTGCGGGCACGGTCGGCGTAGTAGCGCAGGAAATCAACGGCCTCGCGTACTTCCGAAATGCTGTCGGGAATAGTGCGCCCGCCTTCTCGCACGCAGTAGGAAATCAGCTCCGGCATCCGCTCTTCATAGAGATCCGCTGCGCGCTCCAGAATCTCGGCGCGCTCGGTGGCGGGCGTGGCATTCCATGCGGGTTGCGCCAGCTCCGCCGCGGCAATGGCCCTGTCGACGAGCGCCGCGTCCGCGTTGCTGACGACGCCAATGACTTCGGAACGATTGGCAGGATTGCGCGCCTCTACTGGGGCGGCATCGTGCAGATCCCCATTCACGAGGGGTCCGGCAACCCAACGGTGTCGCGCGGCCTGCTGGATCTTGCCAAGCAGTGGCTCACATTCCGCAGGATCGGCGAGATTCACGCCCAGCGAATTCAGCCGAGCCGAGCCATACAACAGCCGCGGCAATGGAATACGTGAGTGAGGTATTTGTTTCAGAGCATCCACTTCGAGCACTGGGTCGCGAATGACCTCCGTCACCGCGTGCTGCTCATCAACAGCACGGTTGACGAATGAAGTGTTGGCTCCATTCTCGAGCAACCGTCGCACCAGATACGGCAATAAATCCTCGTGAGAGCCCACGGGGGCATAGACCCGGCATGGAATCCCGAGCTTTTCTGGACCGACAATCTGCGCATACAGTTCCTCTCCCATGCCGTGCAGACGCTGGAATTCAAACTTTCTCCCAGCCTCGCCGGCCAGCTCGATGATGGTCGCGACCGTCTGTGCGTTGTGAGTTGCGAACTGTGGATAGATGAGCGGCCCCGCCGCGATCAGCTCGCGCGCACAAGCGATATAGGAAACATCCGTGCTGACCTTGCGAGTGAACACCGGATATCCGGCTAGTCCGCGCTCTTGCGCGCGCTTGACCTCACTGTCCCAATACGCACCTTTGACAAGACGCACGTTGAGCCGCCGGCCCGTCGAATCGGCGAGTCCGATAAGCCAGCGAATCACATCCAGCGCGCGCTTCTGGTACGCCTGCACAGCCAAGCCGAAACCTTCCCAGTCCGCCAGCTCCGGCGAGCGAGCCACGTGTTCGACCAGTTCCAGCGATAACTCCAGGCGCTCAACCTCTTCGGCATCCACCGTCAACGGAATGTTCACTCCGCGCGCGGCAGCGGCCAACTCATGCAACCGAGGCGCGAGCTCTTTCAGCACACGATCTCGTTGCGTGAACTCGTAGCGCGGAAACAGCGCCGATAACTTCACTGAAATGCTTGGTGCACCCTCGATTGAAGACCTGCGGCTGGAATGTGCGCCGATCTTTTGTATGGCCTCGTGATAGGCCGTGAGATAGCGCCGCGCGTCCGGGTCGGTCAGCACAGCCTCTCCGAGCATGTCGAACGAGTGACGGAACAGCCTGTTCTCCGCATCCACCGAACGGTCCAAGGCTTCGTCGATGGTGCGCCCCATGACGAACTGATGCCCCATGATGCGCATGGCCTGACGGAACGCCGCGCGCAGCACTGGCTCGCCAATGCGGCCGGCAATGCGGGCGAGCACACCGCGAGGATCATGAATATCTGCATCACTCGGGCGGACGATTCGGCCGGTGAGCATCAGCCCCCATGTGGATGCATTGACGAACAATGATTCGCTGTCGCTCAAGTGCGCAGCCCAGTCGCCCGCCGCGATCTTGTCGGCGATCAACCGGTCCGCGGTGGCATCGTCGGGGATGCGCAACAATGCCTCGGCGAGACACATCAGAATCACGCCTTCCTGCGAAGACAGATCGTACTTTCGCAAGAAGGCATCCAGGCCCGTGCGGCGCGATTGATGGTTGCGCACACCTTCGACGAGGCCCTGGGCGCGAGTGGCTATCCTGGCGCGCTGGACTTCCGATACTCGTGCGGCGTCCGCCAATGAGCGCACGATCCGTTCCTCGTCGCCGAGATAGTTGCGGTTGATGGCATCGGCAATCGGCCGGGAGAGGCGATCGGCACACATGCGATTTATTCTCGCGTCGTTTGGTTGCGACGCCATAGACGGTACACAACGAGCCGCGACTCGGGTGTACGTAGATGGCGACAACCGCTCGGGCGCTTGAATTCCCGTGGCCGGGACTCAATCATGTACAGATCGTTTGCAGAAAACCCCATCCCCGGAGAGCCGCGTGAGTCACGAAGCGAGCGTCGTCACCGCTGATACCTTCATGACTGAAGTGGTCGAAGCCTCGGCCAGGGTGCCGGTGCTGGTGGACTTCTGGGCACCCTGGTGCGGGCCCTGCAAACAGTTGATGCCGGTGCTGGACCGGTTGGCTCAGGAGTATGGCGGCCGCTTCCGCCTCGCCAAGGTCAATACCGACGAACAGCAGGAACTGGCGCAACAGCTTGGCATCCGCAGCTTGCCCACTGTGGTGCTATTCAAGGATCGCACGTCCGTCGATCACTTCATGGGTGTGGTGCCCGAGGCGCAGATCCGGCAGATGCTGGACAAACATCTGCCCACCAAATCCGACGGCCCTCTGGAGCGCGCGCAGGCCCTCAAAGCCAGCGGCGATTTCGCCGGCGCTCGCACGCTCATCGAAGCAGCGCTGGCGACGGATCCCCAGAACATCATCTATCTGACCGAGCTCGCCGAGTTGCATGCACTGGATGGCGATCTCGAAGGCGCGCACAGCGAGCTGGCGCGTCTGCAGGGCATCGAGCCCAACCACCCCTCGGTGAAACGACTCGCCGCGCTGCTGAATTTCAGCGACGTAGTCGCCGCTCATCCCGACGTGCGTTCGTTACGCGAGCGCGTGGCGGCGAATGAAGGCGATCTGGATTTGCGGCATGCACTGGCTGTGCATCAGCTATTGGGCGGTGATGTCGAACCGGCGCTGCAGACCTGGCTGGACATGCTGCGGCAGCATCGCAACTACAAAGACGACCTGGCGCGGCGCAGCCTGCTGCAGGCGTTCGAGCTGATCGGAGACGCGGACCCCATCGTCGGGCGCACTCGGAAGGAAATGGCGCGCCTGCTGTTTTGAGCTCTCGCCGTCAGCTCATGACGCCGCCACGGTTGTTATTCTTATTTGGCCCGCGCCACGGCCTGCAACCGTTCCGACGCTTCGTTCCCAAGATACGCGCGAATGATCCGCCGCGTCACGTAAATCAACGGAATGAGCAGGAACGCCATCAGCAGTTTGTAACCATAGTTGACGCTGCCCACCGCGAGAAACAACGGCACCGGCCACTGCTGCGGCCCGAGCACGAACGCGATATACAACACGACGAAGCTATCCACGAGCTGTGACACCGCCGTCGAGCCGGTTGCTCGCAGCCAGATCCAGCGCTCCCCGGTCATCAGGCGAATGCGGTGAAACACCGCCACATCGATCAGCTGGCCGATCAGGAATGCAGTCACCGAACCGGCGATGGTCCACATCCCCTGCCCGAAAATGTTGGCGAACGCGGCCTGCATGTCGGGCACGCCGCGCTCGCTGTTGACCGCAACCCAGAACCCCGCCGGTGCCAGCGAGATCGCCACATACGCGGCCAGAAAGCCATAGACGATCAAAGCCACGGTCAGCCACGAAATGAAGCGCACGCCGCGGCGGCCGAAATACTCGTTGATGATATCGGTCATCAGAAAGACGAACGGCCACAACAGCACGCCGCTGGTGAACGACAGCGAGCCGCTTTGTCCGAACAGATTCCAATTCAAGGGATCGAGCCCCAACGTCGGCTCGAGCGCGAAGATCTTCACGCCGACGAACTCGGCGATCAGGGCATTGCAGACCAGGAATGCCGCCAGGACCACGAACAGGCGCGCGGCTCGATTGGACACGGGATGTTCCCTCGCCGGCAGGCCGATAGTGGGTGAATTCAGGCCTGCATCCGTAGCTCGTGCCAGTCGGTCAAGTGCCATGCTTTGCTCGGGGTGCCATTCGAGTTCCACTGATGCATGAGTATGCACCACCTGGTGCGCTGCCGCCCCGGCACGAACCGGTTATGCTTGCCCTCCCTTTCTCCTTCAGAAGCTCGGGATCATGCTGCAAATCACAGGGCTGAACATCTATCCGGTCAAGTCATGCCGGGGCATTGCGCTGACGCAAGCGCGCACCACCGAGACCGGCCTGGCGCATGATCGCGAGTGGTTGGTGGTCACACCGGAATACCGTTTCCTGACCCAGCGTGAACAACCGCTGCTGGCGCAGATCGAGACGGCCATCACTGACGATCGGCTGGTACTTCGCAAGCCGCAGGGCGCCGAGCTCTCGTTGCCGCTCGATATGACGGGGCCCGAGGTCGAGGTCACGATCTGGCGCTCCAAGGTGGCCGCGTTCGACGCAGGCGAGCCAGCAGCCAACTGGCTCACCGAGCACCTGGGCAAGCCGTCGCGCCTGGTTCGCTTCGACAAACGTCACAAGCGCGCCAGCGACAGCAAGTGGGCCGGCGACGTCGAGGCATTGAATCAATTTTCCGACGCCTTTCCGTACCTGCTGATCTCGGAAGGGTCGCTCGAGGAGTTGAACCGCCGCCTGGATCAGCCGCTGCCCATGAACCGCTTCCGCCCGAACATCGTGGTGAATGGCTTGCCGCCGTTCGGCGAGGACAGCGTGGATGAATTCGTGGCCGGCGAGGTGCGGCTGAAAGTTGCCAAGCCCTGCGATCGCTGCGTGATCACGACCACCGATCAGTTCACCGGCGAGCGCACCGGCGAGGAGCCGTTGCGGACGCTGAAGGAGTTTCGCTTCGACCGCAATCTACGCGGTGTCTTGTTCGGTCAGAACTTGATCCTGACGAGCGGCCTGGGAAAGGAATTGAAGGTGGGTCAGCAGCTGGAATTCACCGTGGGCACGAGCAAGACGAGCATCGCCTGAAGTCTCGCTCGACCCAAATCATCCGGCCCGTCGGCGGGCCGATCTTCCTGCCGCTACCCCTCGCGCTCGCGAGCAACGGCGCGCGACAGTAGACGCAGCGTTTCGGCTTCCCAGCCGAAGCGGGATTCAATAGCTGCATCCTCGCCAACCGATCTCTGTACGGCCGCGACGTGTGGAGCAACGCGACGGATCACGGTGCTCTCCCAGTCCTCCCGGACCAGGGTCTTTTCCGGATCCTCGTCTTCCAACTCCGGATCGATCTGTACCGGGCGGGGCATCTCGACCGTCGCTTCGGGATCGTATTCGCGCTCGATTGTCATAATCTCTACTCGTCGGCTCCAACGACCGTGCGACCCTACCTGCTCCAACTCGTGGGGTCATGAGCGGCGGATCACAAGGCCGATACATCAACTCGTCCAGCGCGCGAAGCCGCGGCATCGCGCACGCTTTGAGCTTAATGCCTGGCGTCGAGCGTAGGTTCCGCTGTAGGGAGACCTCGATGACCGAGCCGCTGCTTCATGCCTGGAGCCCTGCTCGACGTGCGCGTCGCGAGCTTCAGCAGCGAGCTGACCCGTCAAGCCGGCAGGCTGGCGTTTGATCCTTCCAGCTCGATCGGAGGTCAATAGCCTGCCAGCTGCGCGAACCGGTCGGTGTGGTAGAACTGATCGCCGAAAGTCTCGGCGGCGGCGCGGGCGCGCTTCATGAAGAATCCGATGTCGAATTCGTCCGTCATGCCGATGCCGCCGTGCATTTGCACCGCTTCGTTGGTCGCGATGCGCGCCACGTCGCTGGCTTTGGCTTTGGCGAGGCACACGAGTGAGGATGCCGTCGGGTCCTGCGCGTCCAGCGCCTGCATCGTTCGCAGCACCACCGAGCGCACCAGCTCGATCTCGCAGAACAAGTGTGCCGCACGATGTTGGAGAGCCTGGAACGTGCCGATCTTGACGCCAAACTGTTCGCGCTCGCGCAGATAAGCGAGCGTGCGTTCGAATGCCTCTTCAGCGACGCCGAGCAGCTCGGCCGCCAGCACTGCGCGTCCGGCATCGAGCACCGCATCCAGCACGATTGCTCCCTTGTCGAACGTGCCGATGACATTGGCTTCGTCGACGATCACGTCGCGCAGTTCCACCACCGCACTATTGCGGCTATCGACCATCGACGAACGTGAAATCGTCACGCCGTCCGCCTTCGGATCGACCAGCAACAGAGTGATGCCATCGCGCGAGCCGATATCGCCTGACGTGCGCGCGGTAACGATCAGTCGATCCGCCACATGACCGTCCAGCACATGCGGTTTGCGGCCACTGACCTTGTACTTCCCAGCGCAGCGCGTAGAGATCTGGTACGGCGCGTGGCGCTCGCACTCGTCCGTGGCGAAAGCAACCACCAGGTCGCCGCCCGCAATTGCGGGCAGCAATGTTTCTTTTTGCTCCGGAGTACCGCCACGTAGCAAAGCGGTCACAGCCAGTACGGCACTCGACAGCAGCGGGGTCGCGCTCAGGTTGCGGCCGATCTCGGCGGCAAGCAGCCCGGCGCCGACGAAGCCGAAACTCACGCCGCCGTACTCCTCGGGCACGAGCACCCCTGCCCAGCCCATTTCCGCCATCTCCTTCCAGAGCGGCCGGCTGAATCCGGTCGGGTCTGCGTCATCACGCAGCTTGCGCAACTGCGCGACTGGCGCACGCTCGGCGACGAAGCGCTTGGCCGCGTCCCGGAACATTTGCTGATCGTCGGTAAGTATCAGAGTCATGAATGGTTCCTCGACGTCACGCGCCCGGCAGACGCAGCACGTTCTTGGCGATGATGTTCAGCTGGATTTCGGACGTACCGCCCTCGATGGAGTTGGCTTTGGTCCTCAGCCACATCGCCGCCAGTTGCTCCTCGCCCGGTGCATCGCCGAACCTCAAGCCTTCGCTACCTGCCACCGACATGGTCAGCTCGGCGCGGCGCTTGTTCAGCTCGGTGCCGTAGTACTTGAGCATCGAGGACATGGCGCCGGTCTCGTTGCCGGCCTTGGCTTCGTCGGTCACCCGCTGCATGGTGAGCGCGAACGCCATCGCGTCCATTTCGAACCGCGCGATATCGGTGCGCAGTGCCGGCTCGGCCAGGCGGCCAGCCGCCAGGCCGATGTTCTTGACCGCCAACTGGCTCAGTGGGGTTGCGCGCTGCATGCCGAAGCCGCCGATCATGTTGCGCTCGTGCGTGAGCAGGTACTTTGCAATGGTCCAACCCTTGTTCAACTCGCCGACCAGGTTCTGCTTGGGCACCTTGACGTTGTCGAAGAACGTCTGGGTGAACGGCGAATAGCCCGAGATCAGGCGGATGGGCTGGGTGGTGATGCCGGGCGACTCCATGTCGAACAACAGGAAGCTGATGCCTTCCTGCTTCTTGCCCGAGAAGCTGGTGCGCACCAGGCAAAAGATCCAATCGGCTTTGTCGCCATAGCTGGTCCAGATCTTCGAGCCGTTCACGACGAAGTGATCGCCGTGATCGTCGGCGCGCGTCTTGAGCGATGCCAGGTCCGAGCCCGCGCCGGGCTCCGAATAGCCCTGGCACCAGCGGATCTCGCCGCGCACGATCTTGGGGAGATGCTCGCTCTTTTGTTGCTCGTTGCCATACTTGAGCAGCGCCGGCCCGAGCATGGAGATACCGAAAGAGGTGAGCGGCGAACGGCATTTCAACGCCGCCATTTCCTCGCGCAGCACGCGAGCCTGTTCCTTGCTCAGCCCACCGCCGCCGTATTGCTTCGGCCATTCCGGCACGGTCCAGCCGCGCTCGGCCATTCTCTGCAGCCACACACGCTGCGCATCGTTCTTGAACTGGAACCGCCGGCCACCCCAGCAGGTGTCGTATTCATCGACGACCGGCTGGCGCATCTCGACCGGACAGTTCGCTTCCAACCACGCGCGCGTGTCGCGCCGGAATGTTTCCAGTTCTTGATCTGATTCGACTTGTGCGGACATGTTCGTCTCCGAAGCACTCAATCATTTGCACGCTGCGTCATGCCGCGGCCGGCGGCGGCGAAAGCCTTGGCGTGCTCTCCATATTGAATTGCGCGTTGATCCGCGGCATTGCCTTGCAAGGCGCGCGCATATACGCCTTGCGTGATTGCAGCCATGCGAAAGTAAGCGAACGCCAGGAAGAACGGCCAGTCGGGGATGCGGTCTCGACCCGAGAATTTGCAGTACAGTCCGACAAACTCCTGTTCGTCCGGAATGCCGAGCGCGACGATATCGACACCCTGCAGTCCTCCGGTGCCCAGCTCGCTGGGCGCAATCCGATAGAACATGCACGCGTAGGCCAGATCGCTGAGCGGATGACCCAGCGTTGCGAGCTCCCAATCCAGCACCGCGACGATGCGCGGCTCGGTGGGATGCAGAATCGTATTGCCGATACGATAATCGCCGTGAACGATGGCCGTTTCGTCGGTGGCCGGCAGGTGCGCGCCGAGCCAGGCGATGAGCTGGTTCATGTCGGCGTTCTCTTCGGTCTTCGACGCCAGATACTGCTTGGTCCAGCGATCGAGCTGGCGAGCCACGTAACCTTCGGGCTTGCCGAAGTCGCTCAAGCCGCAAGCCTTGTAGTCGACAGCGTGCAGCTGCGCGCCAATGCGGGCATAGTCCGTGTAGATCGCGCGTCGTTCGGCCGGCGTCAGGTCCGGCAGCGCTACTTTCGTGATCACGCGCCCTTCGACATGATCCATCACGTAGAAAGGTGTGCCGATGATGCTTGCATCCTCGCAAAGCATGCGCGCGCGAGGCACGGGAACGGCGGTCTCGGGCAGCGCTCGAAGAATGCGATATTCGCGCTCGATCAAATGCGCCGACGGCAGCAGCTTGCCAGGCGGCTTTTTCCGCAGCACGAATTTCTTGCTGGCGGTCTCGATCAGAAACGTGGGATTGGATTGTCCCCCCTGGAACTGGCGCAGGCGCGCGGGTGCTGAGAAATCATCCAGGTGCTGTTGCAAGTATTGCCAGAGCGGCGCTTCGTCGAAGCGGTGTTGCGGCAGTACGTCGATGACGGCAACGTCCGACCCTTTCGCCAACGCTTGCGATTGCGTCCCGGTCTGCGGCATTGCTCGTCGTCCCCCTGATTAGCGGCCAGTCATTGTATGCGGCCAGGGGTGCATGTCGAAACAGCGCGAGCGCCTGTCGAGTGATGCTGGCGCTGCCGTCCCGCTATGTGAAATTTCAACGCGAGATGGTCATCTTGCCGAAGGCAATGCCGAGATCGAACCCGCGCCCGGTGCCGCTCAACGCCAACGACACTTCGCCCTTGGTCATCGCCTGGGCGCCGGAGGACTTGACCGCGCCGGCATGCGCTTCGGCAGCGACATAAGTGCCGAACAGCTCATCGGTGCTGGCCACCGCCGAGAACTTGCCGCGGCCGTCCTCGATGGAGGATTTGCCCACGGTCAGCCCGCCGCCCTTGGCCGAAAGCTTGACATTGAACGACTGGCCATTGCTGCAGCGGATCGTGCCGCTGCCCTTGGCGGTCTTGTAGAACGCCGACCAGCCTTGCATGGTGAACTTCATGGTGCAGCGGATGCTGGCCGCTGCCGCCGGTTGCGACAGCACCAGGCCAAGCACGGTCATCCAGGTCGCAAGCATGATCCGGCTCGAGCCAGGCATATGCAGTCCTCCCCTCGCATGATGCTCGTCAGTTGAGACCATCCCATTCTACGGGTGCCGGAACCGCGAAAAGTTCCCGGCCGGGCGCTCCGGTGTCGAGCGACTATCGGTCCGGTCACAATTGCCGGATCAGGCAAGCACTGCCCCCGCTTTTGGCATGCGCTGTCGCGCCGAAGCTGTAACAATCCGGTTCAGGCAACCAACTTGCGCTCCATGAACCAGCCCGGCTTGATCCATAGCGGCGTGGCCGCCGACGAATTCTTTCGCGACTACCTCGACCGCGGCGAGCCCTTGGTGCTCGCCACCGTGACACGGACTCTCGGTTCCACGTATCGCAAAGCCGGTGCGCAGATGCTCATCGCAGGGGATGGGCGTGTCGCGGGCCTGCTGAGCGGCGGTTGCCTGGAAGCGGACTTGATGGAGCGCGCCCGTATCGTCCTGCAAACCGGCGAGCCGGCGACCGTTCACTACGACACCCGCAGCTCCGATGACGTGATCTGGGGCATCGGGCTCGGCTGCGAAGGCGCGATGACCATTCTGTTGAGCCGCCTGGACCGTGGCAACGACTATCAGCCGTTCAACTTCGCGGCGCGCTGCCGGTTCGATCAGATGGACGCGCATTTCGCGATAGTCACCGAGTCGCGCAATCCTGCACTCCCATTGGGCACGGCATTCTGGTCGCAGAACAAACATTCCGCTCCCGATAACGTTGCAACTGCCATGAATGTCTCCACGCCGCGCGGTGCGGGGCCGACGAGCGCAACGGTCGTGGCCGATGATGCGACATTCCTGGTCGTACCCATCGAGCTGCCGCCCCGCTTGTTACTGCTGGGTGCCGGACCGGACGCCATGCCGCTGGTGGAGATCGCGGGTTTGATGAACTGGCAGGTCAGCGTGTTCGATCATCGCCCCGCGTATGCCGTCGCCGAGCGTTTTCCACGCGCACGGCGGGTCGCTCTCATGGCGGCGAGCGAATTGCCGCGGGAACTGGAGACCGGCAAGTACGATGCCGCGGTTGTCATGAGTCATCACTTGCTGTCGGACCAGGCTTATCTCGCCGCATTGGCCGACAGCTCCATTCCCTATGTGGGTCTGCTCGGCCCGGCGCCGCGGCGCATTCGTTTGTTGCACGAAATTGGCGACAAGGCGGCGCGCTTGAGCGGCCGCTTGTACGGACCGATCGGGCTCGATATTGGTGCAAGGTCGCCGGAGACCATCGCGCTCGCCATCGTAGCGGAAATTCAAGCCTTCATGGCCGGGCGCGAGGGCGGCTCGTTCAGCAAGACCGTCGCCGGTTGAAGTCAGCCTCGGCGCAGGTCACGCAGCACCCGGCGGGCGTGCTTGTCGGGCCGGCCTTCGGGCGCCGGCGCCGCCAGTCGACTGCGCTCGCGCTGCTTTTCCCGAGCTGCGATGCTCTCCTCGGTCTCCACGTAGTACAGGCGAGCTTCGGGCGCCGGCCCGCGGCGCACAGGCATTCCGCGGACGATCACTTCCAATCGTGTTTCGTCCTTGGTGATTTGTAGCCGGTCATCCACATGAACGACGCGTGACGGCTTCACGCGCTCGCCATTCACGTGCACCAGTCCACCGGCCACGGCATCGGTGGCCAACGAGCGGCTCTTGAACAACCGCACGAACCACAGCCACTTGTCGATTCGCAGGCCAGCCCGCTCGCCGCTCGAACTCTGATCTGTCATGACAGAAGTTTAACGCGTCGTTGCGGCAAGTTCGCAGCCAGTGCGTACCTGGAACCATTCCATTTCCCGGCACTCCCAGTATTCTGGTCACTCTGTCAGCACTTTCGGGGTCAACTGCTTCCAGCCATGAGCGAGGGCGAGCCAAAGACAATGGGCGCAGCGGTGAGCGCCAGCGACAGCCCCGCCATTGGTTCGGCGCAGCGCTGCGTCGATTTTCCTGATGTCGATCTGCTGATCGTCGGTGGCGGTGTCAACGGTGCCGGAATCGCACGAGACGCTGCCGGGCGCGGCCTGAAGGTGCTGCTGGTCGAGCAGGACGACCTCGCTTCGGCCACCTCCTCGGCCAGCACCAAGCTCATTCATGGCGGCTTGCGTTACCTGGAGTTCTTCGAGTTCCGGCTGGTGCGCGAAGCGCTGATCGAGCGTGAACGCCTGTTGCGCATCGCACCTCACATCATCCGGCCGATGCAATTCATCTTGCCGCACGTTCCGGAATTGCGGCCGCGCTGGCTGATGCGCCTGGGACTGTTCTTCTACGATCACATCGGCGGCCGCAAGATCCTGCCCGCCTCTCGCAGCGTGCGCCTCGCCAATGGCGCATTCGGCCCCTTGCGGCCCGGTCTGGATCACGGCTTCGCCTATTCGGATTGCTGGGTCGACGATAGCCGGCTGGTCGTACTCAACGCGCTCGACGCTGCGCAGCGTGGCGCTTCCATTCGCACTCGTACTCGCTTTCTCTCCGCTCGAGTCGAAGGTTCGCAGTGGGTCGCGAACCTGCAAGATTCGAAGAGTAACGAAGCTGCCCGGGTCCGCGCGCGCGCCATCGTGAACGCGGCCGGTCCGTGGGTACAGCAGGTGCTGCAAAGGTTTCCCGAAATGGAGGTCAGCGCGCAGGTACGTCTGGTCAAGGGCAGCCACATCGTCGTGCCACGCCTGTTCCAGGGCGAGCACGCCTTCATGCTGCAGAACGCCGATGGCCGCATCGTGTTCGCAATTCCCTATCAGCAGCAGTTCACGCTGGTCGGCACCACTGACGTGCCGTTCACCGGCGACGCCACCAAGGTGAGCATCTCGCCAGACGAAGTGCTGTATCTTTGCAGCACCATCAACAGCTACTTTCGTAAACATATCGCGCCTGCCGATGTGAAATGGAGCTACGCCGGCGTGCGGCCACTCTCGGACGACGAATCCAGGAACGCATCGAAGGTGACGCGCGATTACCGGCTCGAAATCACCGAGACCACGCGCGACGCTCCGCCACTGCTTTCCATCTTCGGCGGCAAGATCACGACTTATCGGAAGCTGGCCGAAAGTGCGCTCGAGAAATTGCAGCCTCACTTGAACAGCAGCGACCGCGAGTGGACCGACCAGGCTCCGCTGCCAGGCGGCGACGTGCCGCGCGCCGATTTCCCGGCGTTCGCCGCAGGCGTGCAGAAACGTTGGCCCTTTCTCCCTGGACCTCTTGCCGACCGGCTCGCGCATGCCTATGGCACACGAGTGGAAAAAATTCTCGGCAAGGCGCAAGCGATGTTGGATCTCGGCGAGCATTACGGCGCCGGCCTCACGCAGGCGGAAATCGACTACCTGGTTGCGCATGAATGGGCGCGCAGCGCCGATGACGTACTGTGGCGTCGAACCAAGCTGGGCCTGCATTTGAACGAGCTGGAGCGCCGCCGCGTCGCGCAGTTGTTCGAGTCGCAATCAAGTTGAGCGTGGCTTGCATGGCCAGGGTCACCGGCAGTCCGGTAAGCTCTGGCAATCGCTTTTGGAAGTTGCATGAACCGCCGCACGCTCATCCGCACCGCTGTCGCAGCTGGCCTGGCTGCCTGCAGCGGCCTGCCAGCATTCGCCACGAGTGATCCCGCATCGAGTCTCGACCAACTGCTACAACGGCTCGCCGAACAGTATCTGCGCCGCAGTCCGGAGGAAGCCACACAATTTGAGCTAGACGTTGGCGCGAACGCCAACCTACGCGCACAACTCGACGACCGCTCGATGGGCGCGTCGGCCGAGGATCACGAATCAGCCAAACGTGCGCTCGTCGAGCTCGACCGCATCGATCGCAGCAAGCTCGACGCGTCCCGACAACTCGACTACGACACTGCCGTATTCGTGTACGCGACGCTCGAGAAACTGACGGCCCGCTATGGCACAGTCGATATCAATCTGCGCCCGAGCCCCTACCCGGTCAGTCAGATGAATGGGGTCTACTATTGGTTACCCGAGACACTCGGCTCGCGTCATCCGCTGGAAACATCGCGCGACGTGGATGCGTATTTCTCTCGGCTGACGGCGCTCGGTCGCGCGCTCGACCAGGAAACGGAGCGAATTCGTCACGATGCGGGCATCGGTGTGATTCCGCCGAGGTTCGTCATTGCTCGAACGATCGCGCAGATCCAGGCTTTGCGCGACGCTCCACCCGCGCAGACAACGCTGATCGGCCCAGCGGTGGAACGTGCCCGCGCCAAGAAACCTGGTGACATCGGTCCGCGCGCGGAACAAATATTTCGGGCCACGATAGCACCGGCTCTGGATCGGCAGATACAAGCGCTGCAAACACTGGCGCCCAAGGCAAAGGCATCGGCAGGCGTGTGGGCTCTCCCTGACGGCGATGCCTACTATGCCGGCGCCGTTCATTCGAACACCACCACGACTATTGCTCTGGGAGCACTGCACGAGCGCGGCCTGCAACTCGTCGCCGATATCACGTCGCAACTGGATCGCAGCCTGCGACAGCAAGGGTTGACGAGCGGCTCGGTCGCCCAGCGCATCAAAGCGCTGGATACCGACGCTCGTTTCCTGGTTCCCGAGAACGATGCAGGACGTGAGCAACTGCTGGCTGCCGCTCGCAAGATGCTCGATTCGATCCGTGCCCTGCTGCCCAAGGGGTTCAAGACGATCCCCAACGATGAGTTGCTGGTCAAACGCACTCCGGTGGCCATCGAGAACGGCGCACCGGGAGCGTTCTACAGCGAGGGGGTGGGGGGTCAGCCCGGCACCTTCTCGCTGAATTTGAAGTCGCCGGCCGAGCTGCCGTTGTGGCGGCTGCCGACGTTGGCTCACCACGAAGGCATTCCCGGTCATCACTTTCAAGCCGGCGTGCTGCGTGAGGCCGGAGATCTCTCCCTGTTCCGCCGTCTGGTGCGTTTCTCGGCATACACGGAAGGCTGGGCTTTGTATGCCGAGCGCGTTGCCGACGAGTTGGGCATTTATGACAACAATCCGGCGGGACGTATCGGCCTGCTGCAATCGGAATTGTTTCGTGCCGCGCGCATCGTGGTGGACACGGGCATTCATCATCATCGCTGGACCCGCGAGCAGGCGGTCGAATGGATGATGAACAATGCGGGCGAGCCGGCTGCTGCCGCTCAGCGCGAAATAGACCGCTATTGCGTGTATCCAGGCCAGGCTTGCAGCTTCATGGTCGGCGCCACGGAAATCCGCGCCGCCCGGGAACGGGCACGTCAGCACCTGGGAGCGCGCTTCGACGTGCGCGACTTTCACGATCTGGTATTGCGCTCGGGGCCCGTGCCGATCGACGTATTGCACGCCGCGGTGACCCAATGGAGCAGATCCGAACCGGCCCTGTGAGACGAGCATAGCCCGACCGTCCGGCGCCAGGCGCCCCTGTCCGGGAAATCCCGCACGACAGAACCTCGCTGCGACCCTAGGAACTGAACCCACATAAAGCTAAACTGAACCTCTATTAAGCTGTACTCCAGCCCGCGGGACCTAGCTGACCTGCTAGCGGTCATCCGCACAGTGGCACAATCCGCGCCTTCCTCGGCAGGAGGTTCATTTGTGAAGCGTGACTTTCTCGATCGGCTGGCGGCTGACACTGAACAACTGCGCACGCAGGGCCTGTTCAAGCCCGAGCGTGTGTTGATCTCGCCGCAAAGCTCGTCGGTGCGAGTGGTGGGCGGCGATGAAGTCCTGAACCTGTGCGCCAACAACTATCTCGGCCTGGCAAACAATGCCTCGGTACGCGAGGCGGCACGGCTGGCGCTGGACCGCTATGGCTACGGCATGGCCTCGGTGCGCTTCATCTGCGGGACCCACCAGGTCCACAAGGAGCTGGAAGAACGGCTGAGCCGTTTCCTCGGCACCGAGGACACCATCCTTTACTCCTCCTGCTTCGATGCCAACGGCGGCTTGTTCGAGACCCTGCTCGATGAACAGGATGCCGTGATCAGCGACGCGTTGAATCATGCCAGCATCATCGATGGCATCCGGCTGTGCAAAGCGCAGCGCTTCCGCTACGCCAACAACGACCTGGACGAGCTGGAAACGCGCCTGAAAGAAGCCGCGAATGCTCGTGTGCGGCTCATCGCCACCGACGGCGTGTTCTCCATGGATGGCGTCATTGCCCGCTTGAAAGATATCTGCGATCTGGCGGATCGCTACGACGCTCTGGTCATGGTGGACGATTCGCACGCGGTCGGTTTCGTCGGCGAGAAAGGCCGCGGCACACATGAGCTCAGAGGCGTGATGGATCGAGTCGATATCATCACCGGCACCCTGGGCAAAGCTTTGGGCGGCGCAAGCGGCGGTTACACCGCCGGCCGCAAGGAAATCATCGCATGGCTGCGCCAGCGCTCCCGCCCCTATCTCTTCTCCAACAGCATTCCACCGTTCATTGCCGCAGCGAGCCTGCGCGTGCTCGATCTGCTCGAGGCGGACGACAAGCTGCGCTCGCGCCTGTGGGATAACGCCGCACATTTCCGCAAGCAGATGACGGCGGCCGGCTTCAATCTGGTGCCGGGCGAACATCCCATCATCCCCGTCATGCTCGGGGATGCCAAGGTCGCTGCCGAGTTCGCGCAGCGGCTGCTGGAACACGGTGTCTACGTCATCGGATTCTCGTTCCCGGTGGTGCCCCATGGCAAAGCCCGCATTCGCACGCAGATGTCCGCTGCTCACACCACGCAACAACTCGACAAGGCCGTGGCGGCATTCACCACGGTAGGCAAGGAGCTCGGCGTCATTTAAGAAAGAAGTGAATGGTGACTAATGACTGGTGAATGGTCAGAAAGCCACCTCATTCCTTCTGACCGTTCATTAGTCACCATTCATCAGTCACTTCTCGTTAAACACTATGCGCGCACTAGTCAAAGCCCGTGCTGCTGCTGGCATCGAATTGCAGGACATTCCGAAACCCACGGTGGGCCCCAATGACGTGATGATCCGTGTGAAACGGACCGCCATCTGCGGCACCGACATGCACATCTACAATTGGGACAAGTGGGCGCAGAAGACCATTCCTGTGCCGATGGCCGTCGGTCACGAGTACAGCGGCGAGATCGTGGAGGTCGGCAGCGAAGTCTCGGGCTTCGCACCCGGCGACCGCGTTTCCGGCGAGGGCCATATCACCTGTGGTTACTGCCGCAACTGCCGGGCAGGACGCCGGCATCTGTGTCGCAACACCGTCGGCGTGGGCGTGAATCGTCAGGGATCGTTCGCCGAGTACGTGGTGATTCCGGCATTCAACGCATTCAAGCTACCGGCCGCCATCGATGACGAGATCGCGTCGATCCTCGATCCCCTCGGCAACGCCGTGCACACGGCACTCGCGTTCGACGTGGTTGGCGAAGACGTGCTGATCACCGGCGCGGGCCCGATCGGCATCATGGCCGCAGCCATCGTTCGTTTCATCGGCGCGCGCAATGTCGTCATCACCGACGTGAACGACTATCGCCTGGACCTGGCTCGCAAGATGGGCGCGACCCTGGCATTGAACGTCACGCGCGATTCGCTCGACGACGCAATGAAACAGCTGGGCATGCAGGAAGGCTTCGACGTCGGCCTGGAGATGTCGGGCAACGCATCCGCGCTACGCGACATGCTGCGAACGCTGCATCACGGCGGCAGCATCGCGATGCTCGGCATTCCTTCGACGGAAGTCGCCATCGACTGGAACGACGTGATTCTCAAAGGCCTCACCCTCAAAGGCATTTATGGCCGGCAGATGTTCGAGACCTGGTACAAGATGGCGGCGCTGCTGCAAAGCGGTCTGGACGTTCGCCCCATCATCACCCACCGCCTGCCTTACACCGAATACCAGCGTGCCTTCGAAATCATGGGCGCGGGGCAATCCGGCAAGGTGGTGATGAACTGGGAATCCGCATAACGACGACGCGGTGTCGCATTGAAACCGTCTCGGTAAAGCCAAGCCGCGCTTCCCTCCTCCGCCTGTGGCTTGCTGGCTACAGGCGCGCTCGCCCGATCGAGCTGCTCATTCGTCCAATGCTCGTCGCAATGCACTTGCGACGAGTGTATGGAACCAACATAGAACATCTGTCGTTGTCGAGATACATGTAAGTCGCATTCATTGCGAGCAAGGCGAGCCCATGCCGCCCCTGGCCGACAAGCGTCGAATGTTTCATCCGGCTGGCTTCCGCCGAGCGGCCTCGCCTTTGTCCTCATTTCTCCGGTCAGACATCACCTGCAACAGCAATGGATGTCTGCCGATTCCCGAGCAGGAGAAGCACATGGCCAGCAGTAACTCTTTGCGACGAGCAGTGCGTTGCGCGCTTTGGACGGGCCCGACTATTCTCGCGGCGGCCGCCGCGATGGCGCAGGAACCGCCCGCTTCGCGCAGCGAGATCGAAGAAGTGATAGTCACGGGTTCGGCGATCCGGCGCGTAGAAGCGGAAGCATCGCTGCCGGTGCAAGTGCTGGACTCGCAGGCGATCGCGCGCACCGGCGCTGCATCGGTCGTGGACTTGATGCAGCGTTTGCCGACGATTCAAGGCGCGACGGTCGAAGCCGATTCGGTTGGCGCGGCGACGTTTGGCTTCTCCGGTGTGTCGGTGCACAACATCGGCGAAAACCGCACGCTGGTGTTATTGAATGGCCGGCGCATGGCTCAGTTCGGCGGGCAGACGCTCACCGGCTTCGCGGCCGCGGTGGATCTCAACAGCATTCCGGTGTCGGCAATTCAACGCGTCGAGATCCTGACCTCTGGCGCATCGTCGTTGTACGGCTCGGATGCCGTTGCCGGCGTAGTCAACTTCATCACCAAGGACAAGACAGTGGATCGTGACGCCTCGGTCCGCTACTACGGCCCCGAGGATGGCGCCAGAGAACGAGGCGTCAGCCTGAGCGGCGGCATCGGCGACTACGAGTCGGATGGCTGGAACGTGTTCGCCGCGTTGGCCTACGACACGCGCGATGAGCTCAACTCGCGCGACCGGGACTTCGCCAACTCGGCGATCGTGAATTTCAATTACGGCGGGCAGCGCTGGACCTACTTCAATGGTTCCTCGCGCAACATTCCCGCCAACGTCATCGCCACCACCGGCGCCCTGGCCGGCGAGGCCGTCAGCCTGGACTTCCTGAACACGGGCAGTTGCCCGGAAGGTTCGGCGCCAGTGGGGAACGCGTGCTACTACGATTACGTACGCAACATCCAGCTCTATCCCGACCGCGAACGCAAGAACGCCACCGCATCGCTCAACGTCAGACTGGGCGAAGTGCACAACCTGTTCGTGGACGTGCTCTGGTCGGAGACTCAGCAGACCTCCAAGATCGCGCCGGTGCCGGGAGAACTGGCCATCGCGATCGGCTCGCCGCTATACAACCAATATCTCGCTGGCGTGACCGACGACACCGGCACGCCGATCTTCGGGCCCGTGGACGCCGATGGCGATGGCGCCATCGACCCGATCGTGGCGCCGTATCGTGCCTTCGATCTGGGCCAGCGCATCAACGACGACGAAGCAAAGTTCTATCACGTGGTGGCCGGCATCGAAGGCGATATCGCCGGATGGGACTACGATTTCGCCCTGTCGAAATCGGAAAGCGACGTCAAAGGCGTGATCTCGGGCTATCCCGGCGCGCTCGCCTTCGCCGCCGCGCTGGCACGCGGCAACATCAATCCGTTCGTCGGTCCCGGACAGCAGACCGAAGCGGGCCTGGCGGACCTGGCCTCGATCAACTATCGCGGCTACTGGGACGGCGGCACCTCGGAAATGGAGACCGCCGAGTTGCGCGCCTCGCGTGAGTTGTTCGAATTGCCGAACGGCAAGCCGGTGCTGTTCGCGGCGGGCGTGAGCCATTACCGGGAAAAATTCCGCTCCAAGCCGAGCCAGTTCGCGCAGGCGAATCTCGACGATCCCGTCGCCGGCACTCCCGCCGCGGCCGGGCCGGGCCTGGGCGATCAACGCTTCGGCGACGCCGCTGCATCCATTCCGTACGGCGCCGACCGCAAGGTCTGGGGTCTGTTCACCGAAGTCGTCGTGCAGCCGCTCGAATGGCTGGAACTGACCGGCTCCGGACGCTATGACGATTATGACGACGTCGGCGACACGACCAATTACAAGATCAGCTTCAAGCTCACGCCGCTGGATCGATTGCTGCTGCGTGGCTCCTATGGCACGGGCTTCCATGCACCCACGGTGCCGCAGCTCAACGCGTCCCTGCAGAACTACGGTGTCACCGCAAATCCCTATGATTGCACCGCGGATCTCGCGGCCATCGCGGCCAGCCTGGGCGCAATCTGCCGGCCGCCACAGACGCAGTACGATGTCTTCGCCGGTGGCAACCCGGCGCTCACTCCGGAAGAGTCGCGCCAGGCAATGTTCGGTGCCGTGTTCGAATTCTCACCGCGGCTCTCGGTGGGCATGGACTACTGGTGGGTGGCCATCGAAGACGCATTCGGTCAGATCGAGGAGACCGAGGCCTTCGCCAATCCCACGCTGTATCCCGATTCCTGGACGACCTTCAGGGACATCGGCACCGGGACGACCTACCTCGCGTACAACCAGACCAACCTCAACACCGGCAAGGAGTACTACAGCGGCATCGACTTCAATTCGGATGCCAACTGGGATGTCGGTCCGGGGCGGCTGCGCATGCAACTGGTGGCGACCTACATGCTCACCAACAAACTGCAGTTGACCTCCGATGGTCCGTACTACCGCAACATCGGCAGTTATTCGACGGCGCTGGACCTGCCGACATTCCGCTGGGTGGGGCGCGTGCTGACATCGTTCGACCATGGCGCCTTCGCGCACACCATCACCGCCAACTACAAGAGCGGCTACCGCGACATATCGACCACGGTGGACGGCATCGACGCGGACGGCAACTTCAACGGCGAAGTCGCCACCGTACGGCTGGACGTGGACGACTACTTCACGCTCGACTGGCAATCGACCTGGCGGATCACCGATTGGGTCGAGGTGACGGTGGGCGCGCTGAACCTGTTCGATGAGGAACCGCCGCTGTCACTGACCGCGGCCAACTTCCAGATCGGCTACGACGCGCGCTTCTATGATCCGCGCGGCCGCGTGCTGTTCGGTCAGGTGGGGTTCAAGTTCTAGCTGAGCAACGCTGATTCTCTGGCGGGCCACGGAGGGCGGGCCCGCCAGAGCCAGCGGTTACATCACGGCGCCGAGCACAGGCAGTAGTAATAAACGTTCTGCGGATCGTTGAAGCGGGCCAGGCGCGACAACTCGGCCTCGAGCGGCGCCAGAATCCTGCGCGCGTCAGCAAACAACTGCTGTTCCGGGACCAGCGCCCGAGTGATGCGCGCGGCCAGTATTTGAGCGCGCATGGCCAGTGCCTGGCGCCAGCCCATCGGCGGTTCGATGTAATTGACCTTGTAGTCCTTGCCGAGACCGGCGCGCTCGGCGGCGGCGTCCAGCGCGTCTTTGTATGAACCCAGCTTGTCGACCAGGCCGTGCTGGGCGGCATCCACGCCAGCCCACACTCTGCCCTGCGCGACCGCGTCGATGTCATCGAACGATCTCTCGCGCGCCGTCGCCACGTTGTTGACGAACACGGAATACGCGTGGTCGATGGAGTTTTGCAGGATGGTCTTCGCGCCGTCGTTCAAAGTGCGATCCAGCCGCAACGAGCCGGCAAACGGCGTGGTGCCCACGCCGTCGATGGTGATGCCGAATTTCTCCAGCGTGCGCTCGATGGTCGGGAACACCGCAAACACGCCGATGGAGCCGGTCAAGGTGGCCGGGCTTGCCCAGATTTCGTCGGCGTCCATCGCGATGTAATAACCGCCCGAGGCCGCCGTGCTGCTCATCGAGGCAATCACGGGCTTGCCGGCTTCGCGCAGTGCATCGATCTCGCGACGAATGACTTCGGACGCGAGCATGCTGCCGCCCGGGCTGTCGATGCGAAGCACGACCGCTTTGACGTCGTCGTCGTGGAGCGCATCACGCAGCAGGCGTGAAGTCGAATCCGAACCGATAGTGCCCGGGGGCTGCGGGCCGTCGAGAATCTCGCCCGCCGCGACCACCACGCCGATGTGGTCACCTTCGATCTTCAGCCGCTCGCCGGAGCGCGCCGCGGCCAGGTAGTCCCAGTGCGCCACGTGCTTGAATGTATGCTCTTTGTCTTCGCCGACCAGTTCCTTGATCTGTTCCTCGAACTCGCGCCGCGACTTCAACTCGGTGACCAGATTGCGTTCGAGTGCCGCGGTCGCAAGGTCGCCTCGATGTGCCTTGGCGATCTCGGCGTATTCAGTGGAATAGGCAGCGATGGCGCCCTCGTCGAGACCTCGCGCCTTGGTCACGCCGGCTTGATACTGAGCCCACAGCGCGTTGAGCCAGGCCAGGCTCTCCTGCTCTTCCTGCTCGGACATGTCGCTGCGGCTGAATTGATCCGTGAACGACTTGAACTTGCCGGCGCGGAACACGTTCACATCGACCGCCAGCTTGTCGATCATGCCCTTGAGGAACGTGCGGTAATAACCAAAGCCTTCGATGAGCACCAGGCCGTGCGGATCGAGATAGATCTCGTCGGCATGCGCGGCCAGGTAATACTGCGACTGGTCGAAGCTTTCGCCGAACGCATACACCTTCTTGCCGCCAGCCCGGAAGCGCTGAATCGCCTGCGCCAGCTCCTGCAGCTTGGCGATGCCGCCACCGGTCATGCTGGACAGGTCGAGCACCATCAACTCGATGCGCTTGTCCTTTGCGGCCGCGTCGACGGCGAAGATCAGATCGCGCAGCAACGTTTCAGGACGATTCGTGCCATACGCTTCGGCGATCGCGCGCTCGAACGGATCACCGGCAAGTTGCTCCACCAGCGCCCCCTGCGGCGCCAGCACCAGCGCGCCTCTGGCAGGAACGATGGGAATGCTCGGCGACAACGCCGCGCCGATGATCAGGAACAGACCGAGCAACAGGATGAAGTGCAGCACTTTGCGCACGCCATCGAGGCCGCGCCAGATGAAGCCGAGAATGCCAGCGATTGCTTTCATGGAGCAGCCGTATGCCAGTGGTCAGGTAGCGGAATAGGTCAGTCGGTAGATCGCGCCGGCGCTGTCGTCGGAGATCAGCATCGAGCCATCATCGAGCACCAGCAGGTCGACCGGACGGCCGAACACTTCGTCGCCGCGGTGGAAGCCGGTGATGAAAGGCTCGTACGCCTGCGCGTCGTGGCCATCCAGACGCACCAGCGTCAGTCGATAGCCGCTCTTGGTGCGGCGGTTCCACGAGCCATGCTCGGCGATCAGCACCTGGTTGCGATATTTCTCCGGGAATGCCGTGCCGGTATAGAACTTCACTCCGAGCGGCGCGACGTGTGCGCCCAACGTCTGCACCGGCGGCGTCATGCGAGCGCAATCGCCGAGCTTGCCGTATTCGGGGTCCTTGGTGTCGCGGCCGTGGCAGTAAGGAAAGCCGAAGTCGAGCCCGGCGCGCGGCGCCACGTTCAACTCGCATGGCGGCTGATCGTCACCCATGTAGTCACGACCATTGTCGGTGAACCAGAGTTCCTTGGTTTCCGGATGCCAGGTGAAACCCACCGTATTGCGAATGCCGCGCGCGAACACTTCGTGGCCCGAGCCGTCGGCGTTCATGCGGGTGAGGCTGGCGTACTTCGGCTCGTTACAAACATTGCAGGGCGCACCGATCGGCACATACAGCTTGCCGTCCGGTCCGAACGCAATGTATTTCCAACCGTGATGGCGATCTTTCGGCAGGTCATCGCGCACGACTTTCGGCGCCGGCACGTTGGTCAATGACGACTCGATGTCGTCATAACGAAGGATGCGATTGATCTCGGCGACATACAGGGCGCCGTCGCGAAAGGCGACGCCATTCGGCATGTTCAGTTTGTTTGCAATCACATGCACCGTTGGCTTCAGGCCGGTACCAGGCGTACCGCTGACGGCGTATACAGTCGTGCCGCGCGTGCCGACAAACAAAGTGCCCTGCGCGCCCAACGCCATGGAGCGCGCGGACGGCACATTATCGGCAAAAACTTCGAGCTGAAAGCCGGCGGGCAGGCGAACGTTCTGCAGCACCTTGTCCGTAGCCGGAGATGCAGCAGCGGCCGTCGCCAACAACAGCGACAGCAAGCTGAACAGCAGGCGGTGGAGCGAGATGGGCATGGTGTCTCCTCTGGGAAGACACAGTGTAACCACCGCGGAGACCAGCGGTTAGCGGTTGGCGGTTAGTCGACGGAGGCGAGGTCAGTTCTTCACTAACCACCAACCGCCAACCGCCAACCGCTTCCCTCTTACACCTTTTCTTCGATGCGCGCGGCCTTGCCGGTCAGATCGCGCAGGTAGTACAGCTTGGCGCGACGCACATTGCCGCGACGCTTCACGGTGATGTCACCGATCGACGGGCTGTAGGTCTGGAACACGCGCTCGACGCCTTCGCCGTGCGAAACCTTGCGCACGGTGAACGAGGAGTTGAGGCCGCGATTGCGACGGGCGATCACGACGCCTTCATAGGCCTGCGTGCGCTCGCGGTCGCCTTCTTTCACCTTCACCTGCACCACGACGGTGTCGCCGGGCGAGAAATCCGGAATCTGGCGGCCGATGGCTTCGCTCTCGAGCTTTTCGATGATGTTCATGGTCCTACCCATCCTTTCAAACCGGCGGCGGCGACTTGTTCTCGCGCTCCGCCAAAAATTCTTGCAATAAGCGCTGCTGCTCGGCGGTCAGCGCCAGTTTCTCGATCAAGTCCGGCCGCCGCAGCCAGGTGCGCCCGAGCGCCTGGCTCTCGCGCCAGCGGCGGATCGCGGCGTGATTGCCACCGACCAGCACCGCGGGCACCGCCCGCCCCTCGAACACTTCCGGCCGCGTGTAGTGCGGCCAGTCGAGCAGTCCGGCGACGAACGAATCTTCCTGCGCCGATGCTTCGTCGCCCAGCACGCCCGGCAGCAACCGGACGACGGCGTCGATCAACACCAGCGCGGGCAACTCGCCGCCCGACAACACGTAGTCGCCGATGGACACGCTCTCGTCGATTTCCGACTCGATCAGCCGCTCGTCGACACCTTCATAGCGCCCCGCCAGCAACAGCAGGCCGGGCAGCTTCGCCAGCTCTTGCGCCTTCGCGTGACTCAGCGGCGCCCCATCGGCGGCGAGATATACGCTGCGGCTGCCTGCCGGCAATCGCGCCTTCGCGGCTCGTATCGACGTGCGCGCCGGCTCGATCTTCATCACCATCCCCGGCCCGCCGCCATAGGGGCGGTCGTCGACGGTCTTGTGCACATCCGTGGCGAATTCGCGTGGGGTCGTGGCGTTTACCGTCACGGTGCCCCGCTCGATGGCGCGGCCCAGCACACCCACTCGAACCGCTTCGGCCACGAACTCCGGAAACAGCGTCACCACTTCGATGCGCATTGTTCTTCCGGCCTCAATCGTCCAGCCAGTCCACGCCCCAGTCGAACACGATGCGTCCGGCATCCAGGTCGACCTTGACGATGCGATCCTTGACGAAGGGGATCCAGTGCTCCTTCGCCCCTCGGATCACCACCACGTCGCCGCCCGGCGTGCTGCGGAAGTGATCCACGCGGCCCAGCGTTTCACCGCCCGGGGTCAGCGCTTCCAGCCCTTCCAGGTCGCTCCAGTAATACTCTCCAGGCTCCGTCGGCGGCAGCTGGCTGCGCGGGACGCCGATCTCCACGCCCGTCTGCAAACGCGCATCTTCCGGAGTCTCGATGCCGGCGAGCTTGGCCTGCACGCCCTTGGCGGTCATCCGCCCGTCTTCGACTTCGACCTGCTGCCACTGCCCGGCCCGGTTCAGGTACCAGCGGTCGTAGTCCAGAATGTTGTCGGGCGGGTCGGTGTACGAGGTGATCCGAACCCAGCCCTGCACGCCGAACGGGCTGCCGATCTTGCCCAGCACCACCCAGCGGTCGCCGCCCTGCTCTTTCGCAGGCCCGGCTTTCTCAACCTCGCTGCCCTGGTCGCTCATGCACGCTTGCCGCAGTCACGTCGCGCGCTCGGGCAGCGCGGACGCCTCGTTAAGCCGCGGCGGCCTGCTGCTTGCGATGCGTCTTGACCAGCTCGGCGACGCGCTCGGACGGCTTGGCACCCTTACCGACCCAGTAGTCGACGCGGTCCAGCTTCAGCTCCAGGCGGCGCTGCTTGCCGGTCGGAATCGGGTTGAAGAACCCGACCTGCTCCAGGGTCATGCCGCCCTGACGCGTCCGGCTGTCCGTGACGACGATGTGATAGAAGGGCGACTTCTTCGCCCCGCGGCGGGTGAGCCGGATCGTGACCATGCTACTAAAGCCTCGAATTCGATAGGTAAAGCCGGGCGTCCGGGCACGGAGCTCCCGGAAAAGGGCGCGAACTATACTGAAAACGGGTGGGTTGGGGAAGGGCTGCGGTTGGCTTGGGGCCTGGGGTTTTGGGGCCACCTGGGTTTTGGAGCTGGGGTGCTGGCCGGCCCAAGAACCCTCCCCCTGCGCCCCCTCCCGTGCCGGGAGGGGGAATTCTTTCTTCTTTAATTTTTCGCTTAATTTTCGCCTGCGGCGGGCCCGGAAGGCGAAGGTTGCTTTGCCTGCGCCGTCGCGATTTACCAATCGCCGCCTGCACTTGCCTGCCATCCCACAGGCGACGGATGCCCGGGTGGCGGGGGCCACCCGACGTCCATCTTCTTGATAAAAAATAAATTTACAAAAAATTTAGTTCCCCTCCCGGGCACGGGACGGGGTCAGGGGGTGGGCTCTTCGGCGTAAAAGAAAACCTTACGCAGCAACGACCTAATGAGGCCGCGGGAAGCCACCGCCGCCGAAGGCACTCATCAACCTCCGCAGACCCCCACCCTTCGAGAAAGTCTTCATCATCTTCTGCATCTGCATGTGATTTTTCAGGAGCTTATTGATCTCCGACACATGCACCCCCGAGCCCGCCGCGATCCGGCGCTTGCGGGAAGCATCGATGGTCTTGGGGTAGCGACGCTCGCCCGGGGTCATGGAGCGGATCATGGCCAGCTGGCGCTTGATCTCCTTTTCATTGCCTTGGGGCATCTGCGCCGCCTTGCCAGCCAGCTGCGCCGGCAGCTTGTCCATCAGGGCGCTCAGGCCGCCCATCTTCTCGACCTGCTGCAGTTGGTCGTGCAGATCCTCCAGGTCGAAGTCCTTGCCCTTCTTGAGCTTGCGAGCCAGCTTCTCGGCCTGCTCGCGATCAACGTTCTGGGTGACTTTTTCGACCAGCGACAGGACGTCGCCCATGCCCAGGATGCGCGAGGCGACTCTCTCAGCATGGAATGGCTCCAGAGCATCGGTCTTCTCGCCCGTGCCCATGAACAGGATCGGGGCGCCCGTGATCTGCCGGACCGACAGGGCGGCGCCACCGCGGGCGTCGCCGTCGGTCTTGGTGAGCACTACACCGGTCAAGGTGAGCGCCGCGCCGAAGGCCCGAGCCGCGTTCACGGCATCCTGACCTGCCATGCTATCGACGACGAACAGCGTCTCCGTGGGCGATACCACGCTGCTGATGTCCCGGATCTCGGCCATCATTTCATCGTCGACGTGCAATCGGCCGGCGGTATCGATGATCAGAACATCGAATAGCGACCGCTTCGCCTCTGCCAACGCTTCCTGCGCCAGGGTGACCGGGGACTTCTTGGGATCGGACGGGAAGAACGCCACGTCGAGCTGTGCCGCGAGCCGCTCCAGCTGCAGGATGGCGGCGGGCCGATAAACGTCGGTACTGGCCAGCAGCACCTTCTTGCGCTCGTTTTCCTTCAGCCACTTGGCGAGCTTGCCGGCCGAGGTGGTCTTACCCGCGCCCTGCAGGCCGGCCAGCAGGATGACCACCGGCGGCTGGGCGCGCAGGTTCAGCGGCCGGACGCCGGCGCCCATCAGCGCGATCAGCTCGTCGTGGATGAGCTTGATCAGCATCTGGCCGGGGGTCAGGCTCTTGTCGAACTCCTGGCCCACCACCTTGGCGCGGATGGCCTCGATGAAGCCTTTCACCACGGGCAAGGCCACGTCGGCTTCGAGCAGCGCCATGCGTACCTGGCGCAGGGTGTCGGCAATGTTCTCGTCGGTGAGCCGCCCGCGGCCGCGCAGGCTCTCCATGACGCCTTGCAGGCGTTCAGTCAGTTTGTCGAACATGAATTTGCAGCGATTGGCGGTTAGCGGTTGGGGGTTAGTGTAAGACCAATAGGTATGATGGCTACAGTCGGCCGCAAATCCAGTCCAAGCGCCGCTCCCGGACTAACCACCAACCGCTAACCGCGATCCGCTATCCTAACGGCGTCATCCATATTCCTGGTTCGCCCAACCGCAGTGCTGTCCATCGTCGTTCTCGCCTGCTACCTGGCTTGCGCCGCATGGCTTGCCTCGAGCGTGTACCGCGCCGACGAGAATGCCGCGCGCGGCCGCCGTATCGCGGGCCTGGCGCTCGGCACCATCTCAGTGGCGCTGCATGCCGTCCTGCTTTGGCAGAGCGTATTCACCAGGCCCGAGCTGGCCTTCACGGTCGCCGAAACAGCCTCGCTGATCGGCTGGCCCACCGGCCTGATCGCGCTCGTGGCCACCTCGATGCGGCCGCGGTTCGCCGGCATCAGCTCAATTCTCCTGGTCATCGCCGGCGCGGTCGCCGCCACCACCGTGGAAGGCAATGCCGGCTACACGCTCGAACAGCCGAGCTGGGAGATCGCGGTTCACATCGTGCTTTCGACGTTGGCTTATGCGCTGCTGACCATCGCTGTGGCATTGGCCCTCGCGCTGGCGCTGCTCGACCGTCGTCTGCGCCATCGCCGCCCGCTCGGCACACTAATGTTCCTGCCCTCGATGGAGGCGCTCGAATCGGCCACCTTCCAGGCGCTCGGCGCGGGCTTCGCGGTGCTCACCCTCGCGCTGTTCAGCGGATTCATCTTCGTGCGCGACCTGTTCGCGCAGCACCTCATCCACAAGACCGTCCTGTCCTGCCTCGCATGGGTCGTGTTCGCAGTGTTGTTGTTCGGCCGTTGGCGTTTCGGCTGGCGCGGCCGTGTCGCGCGCACCTGGACGCTCAGCGGCTTCGCGCTGCTGGGCCTGGCCTATTTCGGTTCCAAGATCGTGCTCGAAACCATTCTCGGGCGGCATTGGGGCTGATGGCGTCGATGGCGGCCGCCGTGTTCTCCTCCTTCGTGAGTCGTATGAGATCGAGTAGATGAGCGTGTGGGTGGTGCTGGCGGTGATCGTTGCCGCGCTCGTCGGATTCTTCGTGGGCCGCGCGGTCACGCGTGCGCCGGCTCGAGAGCAGCGCCGCGATCACGCACCATCGTCCGGCGAAGGTCCACACCGCCGCCTCACCGACAAGTTGCTCGACCTCGACACCATCAAGGTCGACGACATCATGATTCCTCGCAACGAGATCGCGAGCATCGATATCAGCGACGACTGGGACACCATCATCGATACGCTGCGCACGACTCCGCATACACGCCTGCCGGTGTGCGAGAACAATCTCGACAACATCATCGGCATCCTGCATATGAAGAAGGTCGCACACGCATTGGCGCGCAGCGACCTGACGCGCGATCGATTGCTGGAGCTGGCTCGCGAACGCGAAGGTTATTTCGTTCCCGAAGGCACCACGCTCAGCGCACAGCTGCTGAACTTCCAACGAGACCGCCGGCGCATCGCATTGGTGGTCGACGAATATGGGGACATTCGCGGTTTGGTGACGCTGGAGGACATCCTCGAAGAAATCGTGGGTGACTTCACCAGCGCGCCGGGGGCGTTACACCAGGACATTCACCGCGAACCCGACGGCAGTTACGTGATCAACGGCGCAATCAGCATTCGTGTGCTGAACCGCACGCTGGGCTGGGATCTGCCCACCGACGGCCCCCGCACGTTGAATGGCTTGATTCTCGAATATCTCGAAACCATTCCTCAGCCGGGCACCGGCCTGAAACTCGGCGACCTGTCGGTGGAGATTCTCCAGACCGCCGAGAATTCGGTGAAGACCGCGCGCGTGCGGCCGATCGGCCAGCAAGAAGCGCCGGCGTCAAAAGGCGTTGCGTAACGCCTCGTCCAGCCGTTCCACTCCGATGACCTGCAACCCCTCGATCTCGCGTCGCGGCTTGTTGGCTTCCGGAACGATGGCGCGCTCGAAGCCGTGCTTCGCGGCTTCGCGCAGACGCTCCTCGCCGTAAGGAACAGGCCGCACCTCACCCGCAAGCCCGAGCTCGCCAAAGCAAACCAGTCGCGGCGCAAGCGGACGATCGCGCACACTGGATACCGAAGCCAGCACGGCCGGCAGATCCGCGGCCGTCTCGGAAATGCGCACGCCGCCGACGACGTTTAGAAACACATCGCGGCCCGCCGTCGACACTCCACCATGCCGATGCAAGACGGCGAGTAGCAGCGCCAGACGATTCGCCTCCAGTCCCACCGCCACG
Organism: Steroidobacter sp.; assembly: GCF_036406195.1. Taxonomy (GTDB): domain Bacteria; phylum Pseudomonadota; class Gammaproteobacteria; order Steroidobacterales; family Steroidobacteraceae; genus Steroidobacter. The sequence continues at coordinate 169,262 of NZ_DASWVW010000035.1, read as the reverse complement.
CGACGCGGATTCATGCCCTGCGCTTCATCGGTGAGCGACTGCACTTCGATCAGCATCGGTCGACTGCCTTCGCGCGCCACCATCACCGCGCTACCCGCTACGGGCTGCGGGTGCTGTGACAGAAAGATCGCCGACGGATTCTTCACTTCGCGCAGTCCCTGCTCGGTCATTGCGAACACGCCGACTTCGTTCGCCGCCCCGAAGCGGTTCTTCACTGCACGCACCAGACGGAAACGGCTGCCGGCATCGCTTTCGAAGTAGAGCACGGTGTCGACCATGTGCTCGAGGATGCGCGGCCCCGCGATGACTCCCTCCTTGGTGACATGGCCGATGATCAACACGGACACGCCTGATGACTTGGCAAAGCGCACCAGCGCCGCGGCCGATTCGCGCACCTGCGAGGCGGAGCCCGGCGAAGATTCAACGTCGTTCGCGAACATGGTCTGAATCGAGTCGATGACCAGCACACGCGCACCGCATTGCTGCGCGTGACCGATGATGCTCTCGACGTTGGTCTCCGCCAGGAGTTGCAGGGTATCGCTCACCACACCGAGACGGCGCGCGCGCAAGCTCACCTGCTGCAACGATTCTTCGCCGGTGACGTAGAGCGTCGCGGTGGCGCGGCTGAGCGCATCGCCCGCCTGCAACAGCATCGTCGACTTGCCGATGCCGGGATCGCCGCCAAGCAAGGTCACCGAACCCAGCACCAGGCCTCCGCCGAGCACGCGATCGAGCTCTTCCAGACCAGTGGCGATGCGCGGATCGCTGGCCTCGCTCACCTCCGCCAGCCGACGCGGTCGCTCACTACCAGCGGTCAGCGGCCGACGGTCCGCGCCAGAGCGCGAGCCACGGCCGATAGTCATGCGCTTGAGTGTGTCGGCAGATCCGCAGGACGGACAGATGCCCTGCCACTGCAGACTCTCGTTGCCGCATTGCTCACAGACAAAGATTTCCTTGGTTTTGGCCATGCTGTCGTCGTTAGGGGAACGCCTGCCCGGCGCCCGTGGATGAATACCCGCACGAGCGGGCGACTTTAAGAGGACTGTGAACCGTTCGGCAGCACCGGGGCACGGACTTTGCTCCTGGCCGGCAAAGCCCGACTACGGGGCAATTGCGGGTGTGACGCTACCGGCAATTTAACCTATCGTCCTTCGCTATACTCGCGCCGCAATTTGACATGGTACCCATTCGTGGCGGCAAAACTGGCGCGTTTCTCCTGGCTTCCCGGCGGGCTGGCAGCAGCCCTGGCGGTAGCCGTGGGCCAGTGGATCTACTCCCCGGGTGAGTTGCCGCTGGAGCGCGGCGTGTACGACCGGATGATGAGCGCCGTCTCGGCGGCACCATCGCGGGAGGTGGCCATCGTCGCCATCGATGACGCCAGCCTGGCGCAGCTGGGCGAGTGGCCCTGGCCGCGCGATGTCCACGCCAGCCTCATCGACAAGTTGAAAGCGGAAGGCGCGCGAGTCGTCGCCTTCACGGTCCCTTTCGATACGGCGCGTTTTACGAGCGAGCGCGAGAAGGTTCGTGCTGCGCTCGCGCTGCTCGAATCCAGCAATCTCGGCAATTCCGACCAGGCGCGCCAACTGCGCAAGCTGCTGGGCGCATCCGCCACGGGTCGCGATCCCGACGCGCATCTAGCCAAGTCCATGGCCTCTCATGGCAACGTGGTTCTGCCAGTGCATATCCGCCTCAACGAATCCGCGACGGATACCACGCAGATTCCCGCGCGCTTCTCGCCCGCAGCCGATCCCTCGGTGGTACGCCGTGCCGCGGGTGCCGAGATCTCCATGCTGCCCGCGCCGGTGTTTCTTGCCGAAGCCAGCGGCATCGGTCACACCTATATAGAGACCGACTCGGATGGCATCGTCCGCACGAATCTGTCGGCAGTGCGTGCCGGTGGCGGCCTCGTACCATCGCTCGCTACCGTGATCTCGAGCCGCGCGCTCGGCGTGGCCGCGAACGAGATGGCGTTTCATTCCAGCAATGTAGTGACCCTGGGAACTCGCCGTACGCCGCTGGATTCCAGTTTGCACAGTCGTCCGCGTTACTTCCCGGCCAGCGGCGTGCACGCATTTCAGCAATATCCCTACTGGCAAGTGTTGTCGGGCGGCGTGCCCAAGGGCGAATTGCGCGGCAAGGTGGTGCTCATCGGCTTGATGAACAGCGACATGACCGATGAAACCCTGGCCACCCCGGTCAGCAAGGTCACGCCGCCGGTGGTGGCGATCGCCAGCGCCGTGGCGAGCGCGCTCGCCAGTCAATCGTATGCTCGGCCCTCCTATGCGCCGGTGATCGAATGGTCGGCAATCGTGCTGGTGCTGTTGTTCTGCGCATTCGGCTTGCCTCCCCTGGGCGCGGCGATCGGCGGAATGACCACGTTTTTGTTCACGGTGCTGCTGGCCGGCACAGAGGTCATGCTGCTGCGCTCATCGCAGACTGTGCTGCACCTCATGCTTCCCTGTATGGCACTGGCCGCGGGTTACGGGTTATATCTGCTGAGCGAACTGATCCGGCGCGCCAATATCAGAACCGAAGCTGCGCGCGACCCTGCCGCGAACCTGCGCACGCTGGCGCAGACATTCCACAAGCAGGGACAACTGGATCTAGCATTCGAGACTTATCAACGCTGCGCGCTGGACGCACCGACGATGGAGTCGCTGTATAACCTTGGAATGGATTTCGAGCGCCGGGCACAGTTGGCCAAGGCGTCGGCCGTGTACTCCTATATCGCGACGCGCGATCCGAACTATCGCGAGCTGAAGGCTCGGCGCGCGCGCGTCCGCGAGGAACCCCTCACTCGCGCGCCCGCGACCCGCGAATCGGTAACGCGTGAACCGCCACCGCCTACCGCTCCGCCGATGAAGCGCGAACCACCGCGGCCGATACGCTCGCGGCAACCGGCGTTCGATATCAAAGACCACGAAGAAACCGTGCCCGATCTGCCCGACCTGGCCCCGCCGGGCCGTCCGTCGTCCAAGCGCAAGCTGGGCCGCTACGAGATCGAGCGCGAGCTGGGCAAGGGCGCCATGGGCATCGTCTATCTGGGGCGCGATCCGAACATCAACCGGGTGGTGGCGATCAAGGCCATTCCGCTCGCCGAAGAGTTCGAGGAGGAGGATCTCGCCGAAGCGCGGGCGCGCTTCTTCCGCGAGGCGGAGATGGCGGGCCGGCTGAACCATCCGGCCATTGTCACGGTCTACGATGCAGGCGAGGACAATGGCCTTGCGTACATCGCCATGGAGTACCTGCGGGGCCATCATCTCAGCACCCACACCGACGTGAAGCAGTTGCTGCCGCCGAAAACCGTGATGCTGCTCGTCGCCCGGGTGGCCGAAGCGCTGCACTATGCGCACCGGCAGAACGTCGTTCATCGCGACATCAAACCAGCTAATATAATGTTCAATCCCGAAACGGATGAACTGAAAATCACCGACTTCGGAATCGCACGCCTGACCGATACAAGCCGAACCAAAACCGGAATCGTCCTGGGCACACCCTCATTCATGTCACCGGAACAGCTGGAAGGCCGCACGCTCGATGGTCGCTCCGATCAATTCGCGCTGGGCGTCAGCCTGTATCAGCTGCTGTGTGGTCAACTGCCGTTCCGCGCCGACTCCATGCCGCGGCTGATGCACAAGATCGCCACGGAGCCGCACGCCCCGATTCGCACCATTCGCCCCGACCTGCCAGCGGAGATCGAGGACATCATCGACCGCGCGCTGTCCAAGTCGGCGGACGACCGCTATGTGACCTGCGCCGAAATGGCCGTGGCGCTGCGCGCCGTGGCCGGCTCGCTGGAACAGGACGCCAAGCAGGCCGAGCACGAGTGGCTGCTACCGTGACTCCGCGCAAGATTCGTAAGCTGTGTGCTCCCAAGTTGTATGTTCCAGGGAGGGTCCGTTAGGTGCGTGGCAAGATCCGCTCCGTGGGCCTGAGCGATGTCGGGCGCGTGCGTGAGCACAACGAGGACACGATCGGCGTCGACGCCGACATCGGCCTGTTCGTGCTGGCCGATGGCATGGGTGGCTACAACGCCGGCGAGGTCGCCAGCGGCATCGCCGTGAAGACCGTGATGAGCCTGGTGAAGGAAGCGGTCGAGCACCAGGACATGACCACCTCCGATCCGGAGACCGGCATGGCCCGGCCCAGCATCGTGCTGCGGGATTCCATCGCGCGCGCCAACAAGATCATCTACCAGACCGCCAAGACCCAGCCTCAGTGCGAGGGCATGGGCACCACCATCGTCGCCTGCCTGTTCTTCGACAACCGCGTGGCCATTGCCCACGTCGGCGACTCGCGCCTGTACCGGCTGCGCGCCAATCGGCTCGAGCAGATGACCATGGATCACTCCCTATTGCAGGAGCTGGTCGACCGCGGTTTCTATTCCCAGGCCGAAGCTCAGCGGGCCACCAACAAGAACTATGTGACCCGAGCCCTGGGGGTGGAGCCCACCGTCGACGTCGAGGTCCATGAACAGCCTGTGGATAAGGGCGACTTCTTCTGTCTGTGCTCGGACGGGCTGTCCGACATGGTCGAAGACGACGACATTCACTTAACTATGAGCACCTTTAGTGCTAGCCTTGAAACGGTAGCTAAGCAATTGATTCAATTGTCGAACGACAACGGCGGTCGCGACAACGTCTCGATCATCCTTGCGCAAGTTGTGGACTCGTTCGCAGCGCGGACAGGGGTAGTTGACAGAATCTTGCGCTGGTTTGGTTGAGTCTACTGGTCGCGCACTGGCACTTCGCGGGGACGAGCAAATGGCACGGTTGATCCTCAGCCTGGACGGTCAGGTCCTGGCCGAATACAACATGAACAAGGAGCGGTACACCGTTGGCCGGCTCCCCGACAATGATATTCGCATCGACAACCCGGCCGTGAGCGGTCACCACTCGCTGGTGATCAACATCCTGAACGACTCCTTCCTGGAAGACCTGAATAGCACCAACGGCACCTACGTCAACGGCAAGCTGATCAAGAAGCACGCGCTCCAGCACGGCGACGTCGTGACCGTCGGCCACCATCAGCTGCGCTTCGTCGATACGCAGAGCACCGATGGCGAGCCGGATGAATTCGAGAAGACGATGGTGATCACGCCCGGCTCCGCCGTGGCCGCGATCGCCGCAAAGAAAGCTTCGGCCGTGGCGCCACCTGCTCCTGCTCCGAAGGCTGCGGGCGCGCCGACGCCCGTTTCGACTTCCTCTGCTCCGCTCACTCGCCCCATGCCGCCCACCGGCAGCGCGAGCGCCACCGGCGACAGCGCCGGCGTCGCTCTGCCCAAGGCCAAGTTGCAGGTGCTGAGCGGTGCGTTCGCCGGCCGCGAGCTGGAGCTGAACAAGGCTTTGACCACACTCGGACGCCCCGGCGTCCAAGTCGCCGCCATCACCCGCCGCGCCGACGGTTATTTCATCGTCCACGTCGACAGCGGCAAACCCGGAGACTATCCGTCCGTCAACGGCACCGCCATCGGCGAGCAGGCTCGCAAGCTGGTGGACAACGATGTGATTCTGCTGGCGGGCGTGAAGATGGGATTCTTCGAAAGCTGAGCGTCAGCTCATGACGCCGCCGCAGTTTTTTGCAGCAATCGGGCGCTCGTCTTGCTCCGAAAAAGAAAAGAAAAATGGAACTTTTCTTTTCTGGGCGGAGCGGCTCCGAAGGAGCCGATCAAGCTCCCTTCCAGATCAGCGGCACGCGTGAAGTCACGCGACACACCAACTCATAACAAGTGGTGTCCGCGTATGGCGCGAGTCGTTCGGCGGGCAGCCCCTCGCCCCAAACGGTAACCTCGTCTCCTGTCTTCGCAGAAGGCAGATCGGTGATATCAATGGCAATCATGTCCATCGATACCCGCCCGGCGATCGTCGCCTCTTTGCCCGCCACGAGCACGGGCGCACCGCCACGCATGCCGCGAGGGTAACCGTCGCCGTAACCGATGGCCGCGATGCCGATCCGTGATGGCCGCTGCGCGCGCCAGATGCCGTTGTAACCGACAGCCTCGCCCACGCCGATGTCTTGAACCGCAATCAAGTGCGTGGACAACGTCATCGCCGGACGCAGTCCGAAATCGGCCGCGGTTTTGCCCGGCATCGGCGACATCCCATAGAGCATGAGCCCCGGCCTCACCCAGTCCTGATGCGACTCGGGCCAGGCAATGACGGCCGCGGAATTTGCGACGCTGCGCTCCAAACCGAGCGGCGCAACTGCTTCATCGAACAGGCGCAATTGATCGGCCGTAGCATCGCCGCGACTGCCCACAGGCAATGAGTTGTCGCCGCCCCGTGCGTTGGAAGACAACACCGCTTTGGAAGCGCCGACTGGAGGAACATCAGCGCGCTCTTCCGACGACGACAAGTGCGTCATCACTCGAATCAAACTCACTGCAGAGCAACGCTGCAATCGTGCATGAGCCGCAGCGAAGTCGCCGGCGCGAAAGCCGAGCCGGTTCATTCCGCTGTTGAGCTTCAACCAGACCACGAAACGATGCGAGCCGGCGAATTGCTCCAACACGTCGAGCTGCTCGGGCGAGTGCACGACGATCTCGCATTGTTCCTTGGCGGCGATTGCGAACTGCTCGGCGCCAAACACACCTTCCAACAGCAGGATGCGCTGAGTGACGCCAGCCTCACGAAGGGCGACAGCCTCGGCCAAACGAGCGACACCCAGGCCGTCAGCATCCGCGAGCGCACGAGCGACGCGGACCATCCCATGGCCGTAACCATTCGCTTTGACGACAGCAATGACGCGGGAACGAGGCGCCATCCGCCGCACCACAGCCAGGTTGGCACGCAGTGCCGACGCATCGATGGTCGCAACGGGAAAGCTCATGACCCGGCTACAGACAGTCCCGCCCAATGGAACCTAACTCGAGCCGCCCCAGGCACAGGGATGTGCCCGCTGCCGCAGGCGGCGAGCGCAGGAGGAAAAGTCGCGCCTTTTCCTCTCTACGCCCACAGCGCGAGTGGCAGGATGCCCGAGTCGCTGTCATCAAAAAGGTCCATCTCCGTAAGCCATCTCGGGCACGTAGTTCTCGAACTTCGTGAACTTGCCGAGGAAGGTCAGCTCGATGTCGCCTGTCGGGCCATTACGCTGTTTGGTGATGATGATGTCCGCGATGCCCTTGCGCGGCGTCTCCGGGTTATAAACTTCTTCGCGGTAGATCATCATGATGACGTCCGCGTCCTGCTCGATGGCGCCCGACTCGCGCAGGTCCGAGCTCACCGGCCTCTTGTCGGTACGTTGCTCCACCGCGCGATTGAGCTGCGACAGCGCGATTACCGGCACCGACAATTCTTTCGCGAGCGCCTTCAGTGAGCGCGAAATCTCGGAGATCTCGGCGGTGCGGTTTTCCTTGTTGCCGGGCACCTGCATGAGCTGCAGGTAGTCGACCACGATCAGATCCAGCCCGTGCTCGCGCTTCAAACGCCGCGCACGAGCGCGCACTTCGGTAGGAGACAACGCCGGCGTGTCATCGATGTAGATGTTCGATGACTTCATCATGGAGATGGCCATTTGCACTCGCGACCAGTCGTCGTCATCGAGCTGGCCGGTGCGCAGCTTGGTCTGATCGACGCGCCCCAACGAAGAGACCATGCGGAACGCCAGCTGCTCGCGGCCCATTTCCATGCTGAACACGCCGACCTTGGCCTGTTTGGGGCCGAAGGCGGCGTTCTCGGCCATGTTGAGACTGAAGGTGGTCTTGCCCATCGAAGGACGGGCCGCGACGATGATCAGATCGCCTTTCTGCAGGCCGGCGGTCATTTCATCGAGCTTCTTGAAGCCGGTGGACAAGCCGGTGATGGCGCCCGGGTTCTGCGCCAGCGTATCGATCAGGTCGATGACCTTGCCGACTTCGTTGCGCAACGGCACGAAGCCCGAGCCGGTCTTGTTACGGCTCTCGGCGATCTCGAATACGCGCCGTTCGGCTTCGTCGAGAATTTCGGCAGCGTTGCGGCCTTGAGGATCGTAAGCGCCGTTGGCGATTTCACCACCGACCGAGATCAGCTGCCGCAGCGTGGAGCGCTCGCGAACCGCATCGGCATAGGCACGAACGTTGGCGGCGCTGGGCGTGTCACGAACCAGCTGCGCCAGATAGGCAAGGCCGCCGACTTCGGCCAACAGGCCTTTACGCTCCAGCCACTCGGACAGCGTGACTGCATCGGAAGGCTCGCCGAGCGCGCCGCGCTCGGAGATGGCTTCGAAGATGATCTGGTGATCGCGGCGATAGAAATCTTCGGCGACGATGCGGTCGGCGATGTTGTCCCAGACGCGGTTGTCCAGCATCAGGCCGCCGAGCACGGCCTGCTCCGCCTCGATGTTGTGAGGCGGGACTCGAATATCATCCACCGCTCTATCGCGGGCGCGCCGCGCGCCCGCGAACGAAACCTTGTTGTCGGCTTCGGCCATCGGTGGCGCGGCGAAGATTATTCTTCGCCGACGATGACAACCGGCAGATCGACGTTGACGTCGGTGTGCAGATGCAGCTGCACGACGTGCTCACCCGCCTGGCGGATCGGGCCATTCGGCATGCGCACTTCGGCGCGCTCGACCGTGTGACCCGCCTTGCGCAGGGCCTCGACGATGTCGCTGTTGCCGACCGAGCCGAACAGCTTGCCTTCGCCGCCGGCCTTGGCCGTGAGCGTCAGCTTGAAGCCTTCGAGCTTCGCGGCGCGCGCCTGGGCGCTGGCCAACTCTTCCTTCGCCGCCTTCTCGAACTCGGCGCGGCGCGCCTCGAACTTGGCGACGTTCTCGGGCGTGGCCAGGGTGGCCTTGCCCTGCGGCAGCAGGTAGTTGCGGCCATAGCCGGACTTCACCTTGACCTTGTCACCGATGTTGCCGAGGTTGGCAACCTTCTGTATCAGAATGATTTCCATGAACCTTTCCTCACTATCAAGAGGCCTCAGTTAAACGCTCTGCGTGCGCGGCCGCAGCCAGTTGTCCGCGAAGCCCCATAGCGCAAGCATGAATATTACGATCGAGGTGACCGGCAACACGATCAGCAATACATATATTGCCACCAACCAGCCCCGATCCAACCGCCCCACCGCCTTGCTACGATGAGCGGCTGCCAGTCCTTGAAAAGCCAGCGCCGCGAAGGCGACCCACGCCAGCGATGCCAGCAGGGCCGAGTCGGTCAGCATGGCCGCGATGAACAGGGCCGTGGTCGCAACGCCCAGCGTGCGCCCCAGGCGCAATTGCCGGTATTCGGAGCCGAACGAGCCCGGAGCATCCAGCAGCGACTGCCACCACCGGCCCAGCAGCACCGCCCCGAAAATCGTCGCCAGCGACAACGCAGCCAGCGCGCCCCACATGGTCCGGGACCACGCCGCGATGATCAGGTCGCGGTCGCCTTCGAGTCGCAGGCCGGCGTTGGTCATCGACGTCCATACCAGCTCGATCTGTTCGCGCCACATGCCGACCGGATCGGGCAGCACCGCGAACAGCACGAGCAGCAGCACCGCGTGACCCAGCAACGCCACCTGGTACACCAGGTTCAGCGAGCGACTCCACCGCAGCAGCCTGCCCAACAGCACAGGTCCGAAATACAGCAGCCCGACGGCAAACACCAGCCAGGCACTGAATCCCGCCACCGACAGCACCACCCAGCCGGCCGCGGTGCCGGCGGCCACCGCCATGGCGATGGCGTAGCGCAGATCGAAGCGCAGCGCCACCAGGACGGCAATCGCACCGGCCAACACCAGGAAGGGCAGCGGCATCTGCGGCGAAAGCGCTCCGCTGATGGCGCTCGCGAAGGCGGCGCGCCAAGGATGACCTGTCAGCCAGTCGGCGATTGCACGGTGCATGAACGTGCCCCCGCCCCGCCGTTCGGGGCGTGGGCGTGGAACGAGAGCTCTTTAGTGCTGGTCGGTGTACGGCAACAGCGCCAGGAAGCGAGCGCGCTTCACGGCGGTCGCCAGCTGACGCTGATAGTGCGACTTGGTGCCGGTGATGCGGCTCGGGACGATCTTACCGGTCTCGGTGATGTAGCTCTTCAGGATACCGAGATCCTTGTAGTCGATCTGCTCGATGCCTTCGGCGGTGAAGCGGCAGAACTTGCGACGGCGGAAAAAGCGGGACATGGGTTAACCCTCAAAGTGAACGGATGGTGGGCTTCAGGTCGAGGCGGACGCGCCTTCTTCCTCGTCGTCACGCGAGAAGCGCTCGTCGCGTTCCTCGTCGCCCTTCGCCATCGGCGAGGGCTCGGTGACGGCCTTGTCCATCTTGATGACCAGGTGGCGGAGCACGGCATCGCTGAAGCGGAACGCGCCAGTGAGCTCGGCCAGCGTCTTGCCGTCGACCTCGATGTTCATCAGCACGTAATGGGCTTTGTGGACCTTGGCGATCGGGAACGTCAGCTGCCGACGGCCCCAGTCCTCCAGGCGATGCACGGTGCCGTTGCCGGCCGCGATCATGCTCTTGTAGCGTTCCAGCATGGCCGGAACCTGTTCACTCTGGTCAGGGTGCACCAGGAAAACGATCTCGTAGTGTCGCATTGCTGCTCCTCATGGGTATGCCGCCCGGGTCGAGAGTCCGGTGCGACAAGGAGTTGAAGGAAACTGCCCGCGCGGAGCCAGGCCCCGGGCGCAACAGGGCCGCGGATTCTAGCCAAGCGCTCGCGGCAACGCAATTGGCGTGCGCGGCTCGATTTTCAGGCTCGATCGCCCGCTTGGCCCCAGCACGGCTAAGACATTTCCCTAGCTGCCTTGCCGGTACGACGCTGATTCGATGCTGGACTGCATCAAGACGCGGGGTGAGCCGCCGCTACAACCTGTGCGCCCTTCGGTGCAGGACTTTACATAGTGAACGGCTCCTTCAACGCCTGGCTCGTGACGCTATCGTTCGTGGTGGCGGTCTGCGTTTCGTACACGGCCCTGAACCTGGCCTCGCGTGTGGCGACTGCCCAGCGCCGCTACGTGGGCATGTGGCTGGCCGGTGGTGCGGTCGCCATGGGCGTGGGCATCTGGTCGATGCACTTCATCGGCATGCTGGCCTTCTCGTTGCCCATCCCGCTCGCCTACGACATTCCGAAGACCCTGATCTCGCTGCTGATCGCCGTGCTGGTGTCCGGCTTCGCGCTCGTCATCGTCACTCGTCGGCGGGCCAGCCTGGTGCGGCTCGCCGGCAGCGCGGTCGTCATGGGCCTGGGTATCGCAGCGATGCATTACTCGGGCATGGGCGCGATTCGCATCGTGCCGCTGATCACTTACGAGCCCAAGCTGCTGATCGCCTCGATCGTCATCGCCATCCTGGCGTCGTTCGTCGCGCTCTGGCTGTTTTTCCAGCTACGCGGCGGCGCTTCGTGGCGCATTCTGGTGCAACGAACCCTGGCCTCGCTGGTGATGGGTGCTGCGATCTGCGGCATGCACTACACGGGCATGTTCGCGTCGCAGTTCGCACCGGACTCCTACTGTGTCGGCGCTACTTCAGCCAACAGCACGTGGCTTGCATTGATAATCGCAGGCTTTTCGCTCGGCGGGCTGCTGATAACGATGATCCTGCTGCTCTACGACTCGCACCTCGAATCGCGCTCACGCCAGCATGCAACGGCACTCGAAAGTGCCAACGCCCGCCTGCAACACCTGGCGACGCATGACTCGCTCACCGAGCTGCCCAATCGTTTGCTGTTCGATGATCGCCTGTCACAGGCGATTTCCTATGCCGAGCGGCATGGCGGCCGCATCGCCGTGCTGGTGCTCGATCTGGATCGTTTCAAGATGATCAACGACTCGCTCGGCCATCATGGCGGCGATGAATTGCTGAAAGAAGCGGCCAATCGCCTGCGCGGCATGCTGCGCAAGAGCGATACGCTTGCCCGCACCGGCGGCGATGAGTTTGTGCTGATCGCCGATGAGATCGAGGGCGAGAGCGACGCCGAACAGCTCGCGCAGCGGCTGCTCGAAAGTTTCGCCAGGTCGTTCCACATTCTCGACGTCGACATCCACACGTCGCCGAGCATCGGCATCAGCGTATATCCGCAGGACGGCGCTCGCGCGAGCGACCTGATAAAACACGCCGACGCGGCGATGTATCACTCGAAAAAAGTCGGCGGCAACACCTATACGTTCTTCGCGCCTTCCATGCATGAGTTCGCGCAGGAACGCGTGGAGCTGGAGAACGGCTTGCGGCGGGCGCTGGTCAAGGGCGAGCTCGAACTGCACTACCAGCCGAAGGTACACGTGACCAGCGGCCACATCAGCAGTACCGAGGCGCTGATCCGCTGGCGTCATCCGAAGCGAGGCCTGGTGCCGCCGGGCGACTTCATTCCGCTCGCGGAAGAAACGGGACTGATTCTGCAAATCGGCGAATGGGTATTACGCCAGGCCTGCCGCCAGGCGCGCGAATGGCAACTGCAGGGCCTGGCGCCGGTGCGGGTCGCCGTCAACATGTCGGCGCTGCAGTTCAGGCAGAAGAATCTGGTCGACATCGTGCAGTCGGCGCTGGCGGACGCCGATCTCGAACCGACCTATCTGGAGATCGAGCTGACGGAAAGCGCGGTCATGCACAACGCCGCTTCCTCCGCCGCGATCCTGGAGCGTCTCAGCCGCATCGGCGTGCACATTTCCATCGACGACTTCGGCACCGGCTACTCCAGCCTCAGCTATCTGCGCCGCTTCCCGCTCGATAAGCTGAAGATCGATCGCAGCTTCATCAAGGACGTGGTGGCGAACCCCGAAGACGCGGCCATCGTGCACGCCATCATCTCGCTGGCGCACAGCCTGCGTTTGAAAGTCATCGCCGAAGGCGTGGAGACCGAGCAGCAACTGCAGCTGCTGCGCGATCTGGGCTGCGATCAGTATCAAGGCTTCTTCTGCAGCCCGGCGATGAGCGCGGATGAATTCGCCGAAATGATTCGCGCCCACAACGGCGGCAAATTCGATCCGCTCGCCACCATGAGCCGGCTTTATGTACCGCGAAAGCGGCGCACGGCCGCCTCATGATCCCGGTCTGACACCCGTCACTGGCGCTGGCGCAGCGCCTCGTACAGCAGGACGCCGGTCGCGACGGACACATTCAAGCTCTCCACCACGCCGCGCATGGGAATGCTCACCAGCACGTCGCAATTCTCGCGTGTGAGCCTTCGCAATCCCGTGCCTTCTGCACCGAGCACGACGGCCAGCGGGCCGGTGAGCTTGGTCGAATATAGCGAGTGCTCCGCCTGGTCGTCGGTTCCGACGATCCAAACCTCGCGCTCCTTCAACCAGCGCAACGTGCGCGCCAGATTGGTCACCTGAATCAAAGGCACGGTCTCCGCTGCGCCGGAGGCAACTTTGCGGACCGTGGCCGAAAGTCCGACCGCGCGGTCCTTCGGCACGATGACCGCGGTGACGCCGACAGCATCCGCAGTTCGCAGACAGGCGCCCAGATTGTGCGGGTCCTGCACACCGTCCAGGACCAGCAGCAACGGCGGCGTCGTGCAGGCATCGAGCAAGTCATCGAGCGCGCCTTCACCCAGCGCGCCGACACTGCGAATCTGCAGGCACGCACCTTGATGGCGCTCGTCGCCTGCCATCCGGTCCAATTCGCGACCGTCGCGCCACTCCGTCTTGATGGATCGAGCCTGCGCCAATTGCACCAGCTCGTTGATCCGCGCGTCCTTCCTATCCTTCTGCAGGATCAGCAACGCGGCCCGCTCGGGTCGTTGCTGCAGCAGGGTCCGCACCGCGTGCAGCCCGAAAATCAGCGTGAGCTCGCTCATCCTCTGCCTCGATGCTGGTTGCGTCGACGCTGCCAGGGTCCACGCACCATGCGTTGACCGCCGCCCGCCTCGGCCAGCTCGAAGTCGATTTTACGTTCATCGATGACCACGTTGATCAACCGCACGCGCAAATGGTCACCCAACCTGAAGATGCGGCCGCTGCGCGCCCCGACCATGCGATATCCGGACTTGTCGCGCGAGAAGTAGTCGGCACCCAAGGCGCTGACATGCACCAGCCCGTCGATCTGCAGCCCTTTGACTTGCACGAACAGACCGAAGTCGACCACGCCAGTGACCAGCGTATCGAACTCCTCGCCGATCTTGTCCTGCATGTACTCGCACTTCAGCCACGACAGCGCATCGCGAGTCGCTTCGTCGGCACGCCTTTCGGTGTGAGAGCACGACTGCCCCAGCGTCGACATCATGCCCAGCGTCCAGGGGAACGTCTGGGCGTTGCCGCCTCGCAGGATGTGGCGAATGCCACGATGAACCATCAAATCCGGATAGCGCCGGATCGGCGAAGTGAAGTGTGCGTATTCGGTCAGCGCCAGACCGAAGTGACCGATGTTCTCCGGCTGATACACCGCCTGCGGCATGGAGCGAATGACGACGGTCTGGATCAAGTGCGCTTCTTCGTGACCCACCGCCCGCTGCAGCACCGCGCTCAAGTCGTGCGGCTCCAACTCACGATCCGTGGGCAAGTGAATGTTGAAACCCTGCAGGAACTGGCGCAGCTGTTCCAACCGGTCCTCTTCGGGTTGGCCATGCACTCGATACAGCGTAGGAATGCGATGTTTCTTCAGGAAGCGCGCCGCCTGCACGTTCGCGGCGATCATGCATTCCTCGATCAAGCGGTGCGCATCGTTGCGCGTGGACTCCACCAGCGAAGCGATCTTGCCGTTCGCATCAAAGTGCACCTTCAGCTCGGGCGCGTCGAAATCGAGTGCACCGCGCTTCAGCCGCGCACGATGCAAGGCTTTGAAGACGCCGTACAGGTCTTGCAGCTGCGCGCCCAACGCACTCACTTCAGCATCATGAACGGCCGCCGGATTGACCAGATAGGCCGCGACCTTCGTGTACGTCAGCCGCGCCGCCGAGCGCATCAACCCTTCGAAGAACCGCGCGCGAGTGACTTTGCCTTCGGCATTCACTCGCATCTCGCAGACCATGCAGAGCCGATCGACATGCGGATTCAACGAGCACAGGCCGTTGGACAGCGCTTCCGGCAACATCGGCAACACCCGGTTGGGGAAGTAAACCGAAGTGCCACGCAACTGTGCCTCGCGATCCAGCGCTGCATTGGGAGCAACGTAACTAGCCACGTCGGCGATCGCGACCAGCAACCGCCAGCTGCCGCCGCGCAATGACTCGCAATACACCGCGTCGTCGAAATCGCGGGCGTCCTCGCCATCGATGGTGACCAACGGCACCTCGCGCAGATCTTCGCGGCCTCGCTTGGCAGCCGCCGGAACGGAACTGCCGAACGCTTCGGCCTCGGCAATGACTTCATGTGGAAATTCGAATGGCAACCCGTGCGAGTGAATCGCGATGTCGGTTTCCATTCCGGGCGCCGCATGCTCGCCGAGCACGCGTGTGATATGTCCAAGCGGCTGCGCCGTTCTCGACGGCTGCTCGATCAACTTCACCAGCACGACCTGCCCCGCACGCGCGCCACTCAGATGCTGGCGAGGCACCAGCACACGATGGCTGATGCGCGGGTTGTCCGGCACGACGAAACAAATACCCGACTCGTCATAGAGCCGGCCGACGATCTCCTTGGTGTTGCGCTCCAGGACCTCGACGATGGAGCCCTCGGGCCGGCCGCGATGATCGGTTCCGCTGATGCGCACGGCGACCCGGTCGCCATGCATGGTCTCGAGCATCTGTCGTGGTGCGAGATAGATGGGCGCCGAACGGTCTTCGGGCAACAGGAATCCATGCCCGTCCTTGTGTGCGCTGACGATGCCGACGATGAGCGATAAACGCTCGCGCAGGCAGTATTCCTCGCGCCGGTTGCGAATGATGACGCCCGACTGCAGCAGCTCTTCCAGTTCCTTGGTCAGCCGTTTGCGGGCCGAAGCGCCATTGCGTCCGGCGCGGGCCGCCAGCTCATCGAAATTCAGCGGCCGGCCGGCGGCCTGCAGGACTTGAGGGATGGCCGACTGGTCACGCGATGACCGCGGCCGGTGGTCGGACCGGGTGGCCGGTCGACCGGGTCGATGACTTGCACGGGTCGAGGCTTTTTGGGGTTTACGAGTTTTTTTTCTTGGCTTCATGAGTATTCATTGGGACGTTCGGCGGAGGTTTCGAAAGAAATCGTCCGCAGGAGCCAGGCTTGTCATTGACAGCCCTAAATGGCATCGGTACATTGCGCGCCTCTTGCGGGGGCAGCCCCGCGTTCCCTTCCTTGCCCAGGTGGCGGAACTGGTAGACGCGCTGGTTTCAGGTACCAGTGGAGCGATCCGTGGAGGTTCGAGTCCTCTCCTGGGCACCATCTCCAAAACAAGAACCAGCCCGAAGGCCGGCATCATAACTCATCCCAGGCGGATCCAGTTGGCAGATGGACGGGCGGACGCACCCACCGGGTGCGATCCCCTTCAGGCGCCCCCCTGTAGACGGTCCCTGTAGACGCCCCGCGGTCCAACCCGGCGACGGAACTCACCTGCAGCGCCGGTGCTTGACTCATGTGCCCACCGCACTGGCTGTCAATCACCGCAATCCAGGATTCGCATGTCGCTTCACCCGCACCCTGAACTGCTTGGCGCGGTCTGCACGGATGGCATGGCTCGATTTCGCGTCTGGGCACCCGAGGCGAGCCAGGTCAGTGTGGTATTCGAAGGTGGCGCCGAGCACCCGCTGACTCGCGAGGAAGGTGGTTATTTTTCCGGTACGGTCGGCACCGCTGTCCGGCACTACAAGTACCGGGTCGATGACAACGAGCCCTGGCCCGATCCCTGCTCCCGCTTCCAGCCGCAAGGCGTTCACGGCCCGTCGCTGCTGGTCGATCCCAACGCGTTCGAATGGACCGACGCGCAGTGGCGCGGCATAGATATCGAACGTCAAGTCATCTACGAGCTGCACATCGGCACGTTCACACCGGAAGGCACATTCGACGCCGCCATTCACAAGCTCGAACACCTGCGCGCTCTCGGCGTGACCGTGCTCGAAATCATGCCGGTGGCGGAATGTCCGGGACGCTGGAATTGGGGATATGACGGCGTGCAGATCTACGCGCCGTATCATGTCTATGGCGATCACGAAGCGCTGAAAAGATTCGTCGATCGAGCACACGCACTCGGCCTGGCCGTCATCCTGGATGTGGTCTACAACCATGTCGGTCCCGACGGCAATTATCTGCGATGCTTCAGCCCGCACTATTTCAGTCGCCGCTACTCCACCGAGTGGGGCGAGCCATTCAACTTCGATGGCGAGCACAACGCCGGCGTGCGCGAGCTCATCATCGGCAATGCCTGCTATTGGATTCGCGAGTTCCATCTCGACGGCTTTCGACTGGACGCCACGCAGTCGATCTACGATGCCAGCCAGACGCACCTGCTCGCTGAACTGACCCAACGAGCGCGTGCCGCCGCGCAACCCCGACACATCATTTTCGTCGCCGAGAACGAGACTCAGTGCAGCGAGCATTTGTTGCCGGTGAGCGCTGGCGGCTTCGGCATGGATGCGATGTGGAACGATGACTTTCATCACAGCGCACGTGTCGCGCTGACGGGCAGTCGCGATGGATATTTCCACGACTACACCGGTCGCGCGCAGGAATTTCTCTCATGCGTCCAGCGCGGTTTCCTGTATCAAGGCCAATGGTACGAATGGCAGAAGAAGAGTCGCGGCTCGCCATTGCGCGGTCGCGGCGCTTCGGCCTGCATCGTGTTCCTGCAGAACCATGATCAGGTCGGCAACACCGCCAGCGGCGTTCGCCTGCCTCCGCTTTGCGCGCCGGCTCGCTATCGCGCCTTGTCGGCGCTGACGCTGCTGGCACCACAAACGCCGATGTTGTTCATGGGACAGGAGTTCGGCGCGATGACGCCGTTTACGTTCTTCGCCGACCACACTGAACAGCTTGCGCGCCTGATACATGCCGGCCGCCGCGAGTTCGTGACCCAGTTTCAGACCTACGCGGAAGCGAAGCTGCAGGAGTCGATTCCGGATCCCGGCGACGAACGCACCTTTCTAGACTCCAAGCTCGACTGGTCCGAGCTCGAGCGCAATGTCGCGACGTTGGAACTGCATCGCGACTTGCTGCGCTTACGCGGCAGCGACCCGGTGATCTCACGGCAGGACGCCGACGCGATCGACGGCGCAACCCTGAGCGAGTACAGCTTCGTGCTGCGCTGGTTCGACGTCGACCACGGTGACCGGTTGCTGATCGTCAACCTGGGAGCCGAGTCTTTGCCCGCTTCCATCGCCGAGCCGCTGCTCGCGCCACCGCGCGGTGCTGGCTGGCAAGTGCACTGGCACAGCGAAGCCCCTCGCTACGGAGGATTGGGCTGGTTCGAGCCGGCCGCAGAACACGGACGCGGCGCCTGGCGCCTTCAAGCGGAATGCGCGGTGCTGTTGGTGGCGGCACCACGCATCGTCATTGCCGAGGTACCTGCATGATTCGCGATCGACAGATCGTCCTCACCTGGAACAAAGACAGCGACCCTTCATTCCTGCGCAACCGCGAATGGCTGCTCACCAACGGCCTGGGCGGCTACGCCTCCGGCACCCTGGCGGGCATCCCGGCTCGAAAATACCACGGCCTGTTCGTGCCCAACCTGGCCTCGCCCAAGGGCCGGCACATTCTCATCTCCCGCTGCGACGAGTGCCTGACCATCAATGGCCGGCAATTGCACCTGGGCGGCGCCGAGTACGAGGCCGAACGTTTCGAAGGCGAGTCGCACCTGTTCCTGCGAGAGTTCCGCCTGGACCATCGGATCGCGGTGTGGACCTTCGAATGCGAAGGCCTGGTGTTCGAGAAAAGCATCACCATGGTCCACAATCAGAACACCGTGTGCGTGCAGTATCGGCTGTTGCAAGGCGAGGCGCTCGACCTGCAGGTGCGCCCGTTTGTTTCTTTCCGCCGCCACGACGAGTCACCGCACAAAGAGCCGGGCAACTTCGTCCTGGAGGTCAGGCGCGGCAGGCACGAGGTCTGCCACACCGAATCGGACATGAAATTGCGCTTCCTGTTGCGGCCCGGCCCGACCGCATTCGTCACGGAAGAGCTGGAAGAAAGCAATTTCGTGTACCGCATCGAGCGCGACCGCGGCGATCCGGAATTCGAAAGCGCATTCAGCCCGGGTTACCTGATCGCCCGCCTGCGACCCGATCAGCCGGCGGTGTTCGTCGCCTCGTCGCACCTCTGGGAGAGACTCGACTTCGATGCAACGGCCGTGTTCGATGCCGAGCAACGGCGGCTGCGCAACTTGCTGAGGCTGGCACCGGCCGTGCGAGACGACCCCGTCGCCGAACAATTGGCGATGGCCGCCGATCAATTCATCGTGCTGCCGGGCAGCCGCCTGGATGAAAGCGTGCTTGCTCAAGCCAGCGGCGGCGAGCTGCGCAGCATCTATGCCGGCTATCACTGGTTCGGCGACTGGGGCCGGGACACGATGATCAGCCTCGAAGGGCTCACGCTGAGTACCGGACGTTATCGCGAGGCCGGCGCCATCCTGAGCACCTTCTCGCATTACGTGAAGGACGGCCTGCTGCCGAACTTGTTTCCCGAGGGCGAGCGTCAGGCGCTGTATCACACGGTGGACGCAACGCTGTGGTACTTCCACGCGATCTCACGCTACGTCGACACGACGGCCGACCGCGAGCTACTGCGAAATCTCTTTCCGGTACTGCAATCGATCGTCCAGCATCACATCGACGGCACGCGCTTCGGCATCCACACCGACCCGAAGGACGGACTCATTGCCGCTGCGGCCGAAGGTCTGCAGTTGACCTGGATGGACGCGAAGGTCGACGGCTGGGTGGTCACGCCACGCCGCGGCAAGCCCGTGGAGATCCAGGCGCTGTGGCACAACGCCTTGAAGCTGATGGCGCAATGGGCTGCCGAGCTGCGTCAACCGCACGACCAATATCAACAGCTGGCGACGCAGGTGCGTGACTCGTTCAACGAACGCTACTGGAATGAACAGCGCGGCTGCCTGTACGACGTGATCGACGGTCCGGAAGGCAATGACGACGCCATCCGACCCAACCAGATATTCGCGCTGTCACTGCAGCATCCCGTGCTCTACCAACGACATTGGAAACAAGTCGTGGATACGGTGCACGACAAGCTGCTCACGCCGTATGGCTTGCGCACGTTGAGCTCAGATCATCCGGACTACAAGACTCACTATCGCGGCAACCTGCGCGCGCGCGACGCCGCTTATCACCAAGGCACCGTGTGGCCATGGCTGATCGGCCATTACATCGATGCCTATCTACGTGTGTACCCGGACCCAGCCGCGGCGCGCGCGTTGTTGGATGCGTTTCCTGCGCATCTCTGCGATGCGGGCATCGGCAGCATCAGCGAGATCTTCGATGCCGAGGAGCCCTTCGCTCCCGGCGGCTGCGTAGCCCAGGCGTGGAGCGTCGCAGAGGTACTGCGGGCCTGGCTCAAGACCGGGCCCGGCGCTTCAAGCAACGGCTGACGCTGGAGCCTGCTGCACGCCATCTTCCTTGTGGTACATCGCCAGCAGCTGACGAAAGTCGGGCGAGGTCGCAGCGAGCAACGGCGCAGGTCCTTGGGCGACCACGCGGCCTTCATGCATCACGATGACTTCGTCGAAGCGCTCCAACAGATGCAGCCGGTGAATGGACGAGACGATGCACGCGTTCGGCAGAGCTGCGAAGATGTTGTCGTAAACGCGCGCCTCGGTCCTGGAATCCAGGCTGGCGGTCGGTTCATCGAACAGCACCAGGTTGCTATCCGAGGCGGCGAGGATGCCTCGGGCCAGAGCGATGCGCGCACGCTGTCCCCCTGACCAGTTGGCACCGCGCTCGACCACTGCCGTGTTCAAACCGTTGGCGTCCGCTGGCACGAAATCAGTCACGCACGCGATCTTCATTGCACTCGAATACTGCGCCTCGGCAGGCTCGCCCGCCTGAGTGGCGCACAGCGCAAGATTCTCCGCCACTGTTCCTTCGAGCACCTCGGCATCCTGCGGCACGAGCGTCGCATTGGCCCGCAGCATCTGCGCAGCCGCTGACGGCGTGACCACGGCCGGACCATTGCGCCGGTCGACAGCGATGCGATCCGCCTCATACAAGCCGGAGAGCACACGTAGCAGCGTGCTCTTACCGGAGCCACTACCACCGATCAGTGCGTAATGACGACCCTGCTGCAACGTCAGGGAAACACCATTCAATGTCGGCCGCTCGCCACGCGCCCCCGGATGGCTGAACACCAGGTCGCGCACCATGTAGCACTCCGAATCCGGAGAGGACGGACGCAGCAACTCGGGAGTGACCGGTTCTGGCGTCTTCACCTCCGCCTCCCGAATAGGATCGGCGCTCGCGAAATCGGCGTGCTGGCGCGCGAACGTCTGGAAGTGCGAAGCAAGCGCAGAAATCACACCACTCGCCTGCGATGCGTACTCCCACACCATGAACAGGCTGCCCAGCATGATGGTCTGCTGACCGATACCGCCGCCGGCATTGCGCACGGCGAGCCAGGCGAACAAGGCCACCAGGCCGCAGCTCAACACCTTGCTGCAAACATCGACCGTGCACCACTTGGCTTCGTTCAGCACGATGGAACGGCGCATTGGCGCGAACACCGCTTCCAATCGCCGCTGCACCAGGCCGCCCATCGCACGCGTCTGGCGCAGCGCGAACACGCTGGTGATATTTCCCAGCGCATCGAGCAGCGATGCCGAGTAGCGGCGCTCGGCATCGTTCTCGCGATGCGCGAGACGAATCATGGCGCGGTCGAAGCTCACAACGGAAATGCAGATGATGACGAAGCCGACGATCGCGCTCATTCCCACGACCGGCTGCAGCAAGCAAAGTGCGATGACAGGGCCGATGAGCCGCACCGCGCTGCTCAGATAGATGAACTGACTCTGCGTGAATGCCGACAACGCGGCGCTGCTTTGTTGCAGCCGGTGCGTGGTCACGCCGGAATGGTTACGTTCATGCCAGGACAATGGCAGCGACAGCAGCCGCTCCAACAAGCCGGTCGAGATACGACGCCGAACCTCGAGTGCGACATTGCGCTCGAGCATCCGGCCCGGGCCGTGAAATACCCAACTGAGTGCGGTGGCAGCGACCACCAGCACCAACCAAATCCCCGCCTGACCGATGCCGGACGCGCCGTCGGTCTGCAGAGTGTTGATGGCGCGGCCGGCGAAGTACGGCACGCTCAACAACACGCATTGCGCCGTCAACAGCAGCGCGATGGCGCCAACCAACAGGCTGCGGCGACCTTGCGAATGCGCCCAGAGATGCTTGTAGAGATAGAAAATGCCGCCGCGGGTGGCGGTTGCGGCCGGTGCGTCTGACGCGGACGAATCGCTCATGCTTGTTACCTGACCTCAAGTGCCCGGACGCACTTTAGGGGGCGATGAGCATGCAATACGTGAAGCGATCGACGCTTCGCGGCTAAGATTTTTGCTGAGTTTTTACTTGGATGCGGGAGGGTGTCGGGGCCCTGTCTGCACGCCCCGACACCTGGCTCGCCCTGGCCGAATTGCTGGCGACCGGCTCGTGATTGCGCCATTGAGGAGTGAGACGCTGGCCGGCCGGCCAGCGCCCCCGATCATCGCTGACGAATCAATCGAAGGGATGCTTCAGCACGATGGTTTCGAGCCGGTCGGGCCCGGTCGAAATGATGGAGATGGGCGCACCGACCAGCACTTCCAGGCGGCGCAGGTAGGTCTGCGCATTCTTCGGCAGCTCCTCGAACGTCTTCACGCCCGCTGTGCTTTCCTTCCAACCCGGGTGCTCTTCGTAGATCGGCGCACAGATCGACAGCGCATCGGCGCCCACCGGCAGCAGATCGCGCCGCTCGCCACGCACTTTGTAGCCAACCGCCACCCGCACCGTGTCCAGACCATCGAGCACGTCGAGCTTGGTGATGCACAGGCCGGTGATGCCATTGATCTCCACCGCACGGCGCAGGCTGGCCGCGTCGAACCAGCCGCAACGGCGCGGCCGGCCGGTGACCGAACCATACTCGTTGCCCTTCACGCGCAAGTGCTCCCCCACTTCGTCATCGAGCTCGGTGGGAAACGGACCGCTGCCGACGCGTGTCGCGTACGCTTTTGCCACGCCGAGCACGTAGTGCAACTGCTGCGGGCCAACGCCTACACCGGCGCACGCCTGGCCGGCGATGCAGTTGCTGGATGTCACGAACGGATAGGTGCCGTGATCGATGTCGAGCAGCGCCGCCTGCGCGCCTTCGAACAACAAAGGTTTGCCGGCACGGATCAATGCATTCACTTCACCGGAAACGTCGGCAACCATGGGCTGCAAACGCTCGCCGAAGGCCAGCGCCTCATCCAACGTCTGCTGGAAATCGATGACCGGCTGCTTGAAGTAATTGCGCAGCACGAAGTTGTGATAATCGAGCACTTCACCCAACTTGGCGGCGAAGCGTTCGCGAGCGAACAGGTCCTGCACGCGGATGGCGCGCCGGGCGACCTTGTCCTCGTAGGCCGGACCGATGCCGCGCCCGGTCGTGCCGATCTTGGCAGCACCCGCCGCTTCTTCACGCGCCTTATCTAGCGCGATGTGATGCGGCAGGATCAGCGGACAGGCTTCGGAGATGCGCAGGCGCTTGGGCACGTCGATGCCCGCCCGCTGCAACTCGGCCAGCTCATCGAACAGCGCCTTCGGTGACAGCACCACGCCGTTGCCGATGAAGCAAGTGACGCCCTCGTGCAGGATGCCCGAAGGAATCAGCCGCAGGATGGTCTTGCGGCCATTGATCACCAGCGTGTGGCCGGCGTTGTGGCCGCCCTGGAAGCGCACCACGCCGGCGACGCGGTTGGTCAACAGATCGACGATCTTGCCCTTGCCCTCATCGCCCCACTGGGCACCGATGACGACGACATTGCGATGGCTACTCATGGGAGTCACGACTCGAAAGGAAGAATTCTAGGAACGCACCAGGTAGAGCAGCAGTAAGCCGGCGGTCATGCTGACGAGTCCGAACAGGCGCAGCGCCCGGTCCTGCAGACCGGCCAGGGCCAGCAGCAGGCGCTTCATCCCTTGTGGGTTCAGGAACGGCATGATGCCCTCCAGCACCAGGTACAGCGCCAGCGCCGCGAACAGGTCCGACCAGTTCATCGGCGCGGCACTGTCAGCGCCGGGTGGAGCGATTGAGGTACTTGAAGAACTCGCTGTCCGGCGAAATCACCAGCACGTCGTTGTCGGTACCGATGGATTCGCGATAAGCCTGCAGGCTGCGGTGGAACGAATAGAACTCGGCGTTGCGACTGTACGCACTCGCGTAGATATCGGCCGCCTTGGCGTCGCCCTCGCCGCGGATGATTTCCGACTCGCGGTAGGCTTCGGCCAGGATCTCGGTGCGCTGACGATCGGCTTCGGAGCGCAGCTTTTCCGCGTTCTCCTCGCCCTCGGCGCGCAGCCGCTTGGCCTGGCGATCGAAGTCCTGGCGCATGCGGCTGAACACCGACTCGCTCACTTCCTCGGGCAGGTCGATCTTCTTCACGCGCACGTCGACCAGTTGCAAGCCGAGGCCGCGGGTGCTGTCTTCGGCCAGCTTCAGGATCTCGCCGGTGAACTCGGCGCGTTCGGCCGCCACCACCTGTTGAATGGTACGGCGGGCGATCACGCCCTTGATGCCGTCCTTGACGATACTGCCGAGACGGCCTGCGGCAATTTCCGTGTCACCGCCGGAAGTCGCCTGGTAATACGTCGACACGTCCGACACGCGCCACTTGATATAGAAGTCGATGCGCAGAATCTTGCCTTCGCTGGTCAGGAACTGCTCGGACGGATAGTTGCGCGTGATGATGCGACGCTCGAATTTGCGGATGTTGTTGACCATCGGGATCATGAAATGCAGACCCGGGTCGTAATCGGCGCGCACGATCTGGCCGAAACGGAACTTGATGGCAAGCTCCGTTTCGCGCACGGTGAAGGTCGACATGGCGAGAGTGAAGGCCACTACCGCCGCCAGAATCAGAACTAGAAATCCGCGGCTGGCCATTAGCGGGTTCCTCGCGTACGGCGGTCGCTAGTGACGGTGGTGGTGTCGCCCGGTTCGGTGCTCTCGAAAGTGACGCCGGACTCGGTCGTGCTCACGCGCGGCACGCGACGGCCCTGCTCGAGCAGCTTGTCGATGGGCAGGTAGATGAGATTGCCGGCATTGCCCTGGGTGGCGAGCACGACTTTCTTGCTGGACGCGAGCACGCGCTCGATCGTTTCCAGGTACAAGCGCTCGCGCGTCACGGCCGGCGCCTGTTCATATTCGCCGAGCAGCGCCAGGAAGCGATTCGCCTCACCTTCGGCGTTCGCGATCTTGCGAGCTCGATAGGCCTGCGCGTCCTGCACCTGACGAACCGCGGCGCCGCGCGCGCGAGGAATCAGGTCGTTGGAATAGGCCTGTGCTTGCAGCGACAGACGATCACGGTCTTCACGGGCCTTGATCGCATCCTGCTGGGCGGGCGCCACTTCGTTGGGCACTTTCACGTCCTGCAGGTTGACGGCAGTGACTTCCAGGCCGACCTTGTACGCGTCCAGCGTGCGCTGGATCAGCTCCCGGGTCTTGGCCACGATTTCCTGACGGCCCGACTCCAGCACGGCATCCAGCTTGCTGCGCCCGATGATTTCGCGGATGGCGCTCTCGCTGACTTCCTTGAGCGTTTCTTCCGGTCGATGCACGTTGAAGGCGTAGTCCAGCGGGCTGGCGCGGCGGAACTGCACTTCCATGTTGATATCGACCATGTTCTCGTCCGAGGTCAGCATGCGCGTCTGCTCGGCGAAGCTCTCGATGGTCTGGATATTGACGATCTGCTTGGTCTCGATCGGCCACGGCAGATGCCAGCGCAAGCCCGGCGTGGTGGTCGCGACGTGCTTGCCGAAGCGCAGGATCACTCCTCGCTCGGCGGCGTCCACCGTGTACAGGCCGCTGAAGGCCCAGATCGCAGCCAGCACCAGCACGATAGAGCCGATCCCGAAGCCACGGCCCGGACCGGCGCCGCCCACCGTGCGATTGCCGCCACCGGTGCCGCCAAACAGGCCCGCCAGCCGCCGTTGCAGATTGCGCAGGACTTCGTCCAGATCGGGCGGTCCCTGCTCGGGCTTGTTGCCGCCCCCCCAGGGATTGCGTTTGCCGCCGGAATTACCGCCGGGTTCGTTCCACGCCATGTTGGATGACTTTATGTGTCTGCAGCCAAGAAAAGTTGGGAATCAGCGGTGCCCGGCCTGGCCGCAGCCACCCCGGGAGAAATTTCCACCCGGCTCATGGGCCTGCCGAACTCCAAACGGTCGATTTTAGGAATGCCCCGGGGCCGGCACAAGCATTAACCACCCCAGGCCTCGACGAGCGCTTCCGCCAGTCCCTCGGACCGGCACAAATGCTCGAACGCCCGCCGCGGCATGGACACCTCGAGATCGACCGCGCCGCTCGGCAACGCCTGTTCCGCCAGCACTGCTCCGGCGGCGAAGAATCGGGCGCGAGCCCGCCCCGCCTCGGGTTTCAGCACGATGTGGCGATGGACCAGCTCGGGCCCCAGAAATTCGCCGATGGCATCGATCAGCAGCTCGGTGCCCTCGCCGGTCTGGGCCGACAGCCAGACTCGTCGCGGCGCGCCGTCCTCGCCCCGTTCCACATGCGCCGCTTCGCCGATGAGATCGGCCTTATTGAAGATTTCAATCTGCGGCAGGTCGCCCGCGCCCACTTCGCCCAACACCTGGTTGACCTGGGCAATGCGTTCGCCGCGATTCGGATCGGCTGCATCGATCACATGGAGCAGCAGAGTGGACTCGCGCGCTTCCTGCAAGGTCGAGCGGAAGGCCGCCACCAGCTCGTGCGGCAGCTCGCGAACGAAGCCGACGGTGTCCGCCAGCAACGCGAAACGAGCATCGGGCAATTCGAGCCGGCGCACGGTCGGATCGAGCGTCGCGAACAGCTGGTCCGCCGCGTAGGCGCCCGCGCCAGTGAGTCTATTGAATAGAGTCGATTTGCCCGCGTTGGTGTAGCCCACCAATGCGACGGTCGGAATCTCGGCTCGCTTGCGTTCGCGGCGGGTGGTCGCACGTTGTGTGAGCACCTTGTCGAGCCGCGAGTTCAATGTACGGATACGCGCCGCCAGCAATCGACGGTCGGTTTCCAGCTGCGTTTCACCAGGACCGCGCAGGCCGATACCACCCTTTTGGCGCTCGAGGTGGGTCCACCCTCGCACCAGGCGCGTGGCCAGATGTTTGAGCTGGGCCAGCTCCACTTGCAGCTGACCTTCGAAACTGCGGGCGCGCTGCGCGAAGATGTCCAGGATCAAGCCGGTGCGATCCAGCACCCGGCACTGCAGCAGCCTTTCGAGATTGCGTTCCTGGCTCGGCGACAAAGCGTGGTCGAACACCACCAGGTCCGCGCCGAGCTCATTGACTCGACCGTGGATCTCTGCGGCCTTGCCGCTGCCGATGTACAGGCGGGGATCCGGCACCTTGCGAGTGCCGGTAATGGTCTCGAGCACTTCGGCGCCGGCCGATCGTGCCAGCGCCTCGAACTCACTCAGCTCATCTTTACCGGGAGGAGATCCCAGACCGATTCGGACCAGGAGCGCACGTTCACCGCTACGGGGACGTTCAAACAACAACGAGCTCCCACATGACCGGCATCACTCGCTGGCAGTTACCGACTCCGCGCCTTCTTCTTCGCTCGTCGGCAAACGGATTGCTCGCGCCGGAACGACTGTGGAAATCGCGTGCTTGTAGACCATCTGGCTGACGCTGTTCTTCAGCAAGACGACGAACTGATCGAACGAATCGATCTGCCCTTGTAGTTTGATGCCGTTCACCAGGTAAATGGAGACCGGGACGCGCTCCTTGCGCAATGTGTTCAGGAACGGATCCTGTAATGATTGCCCTCTGGCCATCATTTATCTCCTTGTTATGCCTTCGAATTCTTTGGTTGAGCTTTGCCGACTAATGCCGCTTCCCTGCAGCTGCACGACAGCCGACGGGCACCATCCGGTTACCGCTGCGATGCCGCAGTTTACCACAGCGATGTTCCCGCCGAAGCTGCCTTTGCTTCAATACGCAGCTGCATCAGCGTCACGAAAGAACCGTTGCGCCCGCCCGCAATCAGTAGTTCATCACGCCGGCTGCCTTCGAACAAAATGCCGCCGACTCGTCGTCTAAAACGTCTCGAGCAGAGCCTCGATGTCTCGCTCTATCTGGTCGGCGGCGCCGGAATCAAGGGAGTCATACCACCGCAAGTCGTGTTCCGCACGTAACCAGATCAATTGTCGCCGGGCCAGGTGCCGGGTTGCGAAAATCGCTCGTCGCACCGAATCCGCTAAAGACTCCTGGCCGTGCAAATGTTCCCACAGTTGCCGATAACCGACAGATCGGATCGCCGGCAGCTCGGCATGCAGGTCGCCGCGCTGCTGCAATCGTCGTACTTCCTCCAGCAGGCCCGCCTGCATCATCTGTTCGAAACGTCGCTCGATGCCGGCATAGAGACGTTCCCGATCCGCGGGCGCCCAGGCAAAGGCCGCGAATGTCATATCGGGCGCCGCCGGCCGGGTTTGCGAGTGCAGCTCACTCAACGTTCGACCGGTGAGCCGGTGAACCTCGAGCGCCCGCTGTATTCGCTGTCCATCGTTCGGTTGGATTCGCGCGGCGGTCACAGGATCGAGCAATGCCAGCCGCGCATGCAATGCGGGCCAACCCGCATGTGCCGCCTCCGCGTCAATTTCCTGTCGTACCTGCGGATCGGCCGGAGGCATTTCGGCGAGGCCACGTCGTAGAGCACGGAAATACAACATAGTTCCCCCGACCAGCAGAGGAAGGTTCCCGCGGCTGCGAATCGCCGCGATGGCTTGCAGCGCATCGCGCACGAACTGCCCTGCCGAGTACGGCTGGGACGGATCGAGAATGTCGACCAGGTGATGAGGAAAGCGCTCCAGCAGATCGCGCGTCGGTTTACCCGTACCGATATCCATGCCGCGATAGACCATTGCGGAGTCGACGCTGACGATTTCAATGGGATAGCGCGCCGCCAGGCGCAGCGCCAGGTCGGTCTTTCCCGCGCCGGTCGGTCCCATGATCAATGGCACGGGCCCGGATCGCACGTGCGTTGACTCGCCGGCGCTCATCGGCCGCGAAGAAACATGCGATCCAGATCAGCCAGGCTCACATAGGTCCAGGTGGGCCGGCCGTGGTTGCATTGATCGCTACGTACCGTGCGTTCCATCTCGCGTAACAGCGCATTCATTTCGGGCACGGCAAGATTGCGGTGCGCGCGGACGGCGCCATGACAGGCCATGGTGCCCAGCACTTCATTGAGCGCTTCCTCGATGCCGCGTGTCGTGCCGTCGGCCGCCAGATCTGCACCGATCCGTCGCAGCAACTCATCCAGATCCTTCTGGGCCAGAAAAGCCGGCACGGCACGAATCTGCACGCTCGCAGGTCCGGAGCGCTGCACGTCCAGCCCGAGACGATGTAACGCCGCCGCATGCTCTTCCAGCACGTCGGCTTCACCCGGCGACACCGAAACGGACAACGGCACGAGCAGCGGCTGACTGGCGATGCCGCCATTGGACAAGGCCGCTTTCATGCGCTCGTAAGTAGTACGTTCGTGAGCGGCATGCATGTCCACCAGGATCAGTCCGTCCGGCGCCTGCGACAGAATGTAGATGCCATGCAGTTGCGCAAGCGCGAAGCCCAGCGGCGGAGTCTCGGCTTGCGACTCGGCCTCGCCTGCACCCGAGCCGCTCGGCGCGAACACCGTTTGGTCAGATGCCGTGTACGGCATTGGCGCCGTGTATGAGGCCATCGGTTGCCGGAAATATGCGGGCGGCGCGGACTCCGATACTCGCAAGCCGAGCGATGCTTGATTCGGCCCGCGCATTGGCCACATCGAGACGGAATCCGTCGGCGGCACGAGCGAATTCGCATCGGTCGGCGGTGGCGCGGCGCTGGCCGCGCCCGCATATGTTTCCTGCAGCACCCGCTCGACAGTCTTGAATAGAAAGTTGTGTACGTGGCGGCCGTCCCGGAAGCGCACTTCGAGCTTGGCGGGATGAGCGTTCACGTCGACCTGTCGCGGATCGATTTCCATGAACAGCACGAACGCCGGATGCCGCCCGCCATACATCACGTCCCGATAACCCAGGCGGATGGCGCTGGTGATCAACCGATCGCGCAGCATGCGGCCATTCAAATAGAAATGTTGCAGGTCCGGCTGCGCGCGAGCATAGGTCGGCTGACACAGCCACCCCGTGAGACGACAGCCGGATGACTCGTGTTCCACGTACAGCGCGTTCGCCATGAACTCGTCGCCGACGATCTGCGCGACGCGTCGCTCGCGCTCCATTTGCGATCTTGCCGCCGGGAAATCTGCGAGTGAACGGCGCGCGGCCGACAGCGAAAACGCGGTTTCGAACTTGGACAGCGCGAGCCGCTCGACCATGCGCGTGATGTGCTGAGTTTCCGTGCGCTCGGCCCGAAGGAATTTGCGACGCGCAGGCACATTGAAGAACAGGTCGCGAACTTCGACGGTCGTACCGACCGAGTGCGGCGCCGGCTCCAGCTCGCTCAACGTGCCGTTGTCGGAGCTGATGCTGTACCCCACCGAGTGGTTTGCGGTGCGTGAAGTGATTTTGGTACGCGAGACCGACGCGATACTCGGCAACGCCTCGCCGCGAAAGCCCAGCGTGCCAACCCGTTCCAAGTCATCGATGCTGGCAATCTTGCTGGTGGCGTGACGAGACAACGCCAGCGCCAGTTCTTCGCGCTCGATGCCGCAGCCATCGTCACGCACGCGGCACAGCTTCGCGCCGCCGTCCTCGATGTCGATCTCGATGCGTTTGGCGCCGGCATCGAGACTGTTCTCGATCAACTCCTTGAGCACCGAGGCGGGCCGTTCGATCACCTCGCCGGCGGCGATCTGGTGAATGAGTTGCTCGGGCAGTACGCGGATCGGCATCAGGATCGGGGGTGCTGGTGGAGAGGCGCGCCATTATCGCACGGCCCTCACCCCAACCCCTCTCCCAAAGGGAGAGGGGCTAAGACTCAACTCCCATCTCCCTCTCCCCTTGGGGAGAGGGCCGGGGTGAGGGGGGACAGCCCCAAGGGAGGACGGACTGACAGCTCAGCCCTGGAATAAGCCTTAGTGGGCTGTACCGGCAGCTTTTTCGCCTTCGCCCGTGCTGGCGATAACGGTCGGACCCGACTGCTTCGCGCGCAACTCCGCCACCAGCGTGCCCGGCGGCGGGTTGCTATAGAAGTACGAGCGCACGCCGGCGTGGATGGCATCCGCCAGGCGCTGCTGATGCTTGGGATCCAGCAGCCTCGCCTCTTCGGTGGGATTGGAGATGAACGCCGTCTCCACCAGCAGCGAGGGAATATCCGGCGACTTCAGCACCAGGAAGCCGGCGTGCTTGACGCCGCGACTGGTGATGTTGCCGATCTTGTAAAGCTCGTGCATGACCTTGTCGGCGGCATCGATGCTGGCGCTCATGCTGGCGCCCTGCGACAGGTCCAGCAGCACCGAGGCGAGCACGCTGTCCTTGTCATCCAGCTTCACGCCGCCAATGAGGTCCGCTGCGTTTTCGCGATCGGCCAGCCAGCGCGCCGACTCGTCGCTCGCGCCACGCGCGGACAACACATAGACGGACGAACCGGCCACCGAACGATCGGTGTACGAATCCGCATGCACGGACACGAACATGTCAGCCTGCTGCCGACGCGCCCGCCGGATGCGGTCGCGCAGCTCGATGAAAGTGTCGTCGTCGCGAGTCAGAACTGCGCGCATTCCAGGCTCGCGGTCGATGCGATTCTTCAAGCGGCGAGCGATCGCCAACGTTACATGCTTCTCATAAGTACCGCGCTTGCCGATCGAGCCGGGGTCGACACCCCCGTGCCCCGCATCGATGGCGACGACGATGTCTCGGCCATGCGCATCCGCGACAGCCTTGACGACCGAAGGCGGCGACGCCGATTTTTTCGAGGGCTTGAGATCCAGCACCAGCCGATGACCATACGACTGCTGCGGGCCCACCGCGAAAGTCTTGGATTGCGCGGGCTCGCTCAGATCGACGACGACTCGCAGATCGCCGTTCGGCTGGGATGCAGCGCGCAGTTGCTTCACGAAACCCTGGCCTTGCGGCAGGACGCGCTCGCTTTGGAGAACGCCAGCGGGAATGTCGACGACCACGCGATCGGGATTGTCGAGGGTGAGCAGCGAATGTTCGGTCGGCGCGCTCAGATCGAAGACCAGGCGAGTGCCATCGGGACCGGCCCACAGGCGCACATCCTTGATGGTGACCGGCTTGGCGGCGAGCGCGCCGAAGGCAGCCAGAGCCAAGCCCAGCCCCCCTGCCAGCATTGAACAGAATACAGTTGCTCGCGACCCTCGCATATGGCCGGTAATCTACCGCGCCACATGTCAAGTATTCAACGAAATTATGAGGATAGCTGACGCAGTTCCGGTATTTCTGCAACGATGTGTCGCACGGCGTTCAGCCCCGGCGCAGAATTGGGGATCAACCTGACTTCACGGCCCTCGGTTCCCCCAGGCGGATAAGCGATCTCGATCCGCAGGTCGGCCGGTGGAATGGCCCCCGCGGCCCGCGAGGGCCATTCGATCAATAGCACCGCGGCCGTGGCGAGCAGATCGCGAATCCCCAGCGGCTCGACTTCGCCAGGATCGACCAGTCGATACAGATCCAGGTGATAGAGCGTCCGCCGCTGCGTTTCATACGGCTCGATCAATGTGTAAGTAGGACTGCGAACCGGCCCGGCAATTCCATACGCGCGCAAAATTCCGCCAACCAGCGTCGTCTTGCCCGCGCCGAGCTCACCTTCGAGCGCAATGATGAACGGCTGATCCGCGATGACATCTGGATGTTCGATCGCTGCCCCGATCGCTTGCCCCAGGGTCTGCATCCGCTCCGCAGAAGCGACGTTCAGAATCTCTGTGCCGGGTTCACGCACGTGGGCAGATATCCAAATAGATCGGTCGCCAGAAGTCCGCGCTCACCCCGGCGTGCGGCCATGTCACCAGCCATCGCATGAACGAGCACTCCGGCGCGAGCGGCGCCCGGCAGATCGGCGGTCTGCGCCGCGATGCCGGCGATCACACCGGTGAGCACGTCTCCCATGCCAGGCGATGCCATGCCCGGATTACCTTGATCGCAGATGTACGGCAATGAATCGCCAGTGACGACCAGTGTGCCGGCTCCTTTCAGCACAACCGTGCCGCCATAGCGTGCGGCGATGTCACGCGCCGCCTGCAGACGATCGCTTTGTACGTCGGCAGTGCTGATGCCGAGCAAGCGGCCGGCCTCGCCCGGATGCGGCGTCAGAATCCACTTCGAGTTGGAGCATGGCGCTTGCGCCAGCAGATTGAGCGCGTCCGCATCGATCACCGTGGGCTTGTCACTTTCCAAAGCGACATCGAGCAGCGCTCTGGCCCACTCGCTCTGACCCAACCCCGGCCCGACCGCGATGACATCGGATCGCTCCAGCAGGCTCGACAAGTCGCCGGCACCTTCAACTCCACGACACATCAGCTCGGGACGACTCGCAGTAATCGACGCGACGTTTTCGCGCCAGGTCGCGACAGTCACCAGTCCCGCGCCGGCTCGCAAAGCGGCTTCACCGGCCATGCGCGCGGCGCCTGCCATGCCGATGCCGCCGCCGATCACCAACACGCTTCCCTGCTGACCTTTGTGTGTCGTGCGACGCCGCCGGGGCAAGAGTTGGGCAAGCGTGTGCTCATCGATGCGCAGCGCCGAGGGCGGCACGAAGTCCGTCGCGCCTGGCGGCAGATCGAGATCGTCGTACAGCACGATGCCGGTGTAATTAGGGCCCTCACCCAGATAAAACCCCAGCTTCAAGCCGATGAACGAGATGGTGCGCTCGGCCATGATGGCCGCGCCCCACACACGGCCCGTGTCCGCGTCGAGGCCGCTAGGAATATCGAGTGACAGGATCGGCACGCCGCACTCATTGATGGCGTTGATGCGCTCGATCATGGATGGCTCGAGCGGGCGCGACAGGCCGGTGCCGAAGATGGCGTCGACGATGACCTCGGCCTTGGCCAGGCAATCCTCGCTCCAACCCTGAACCACCCCGCCCGCGGCGACGAAATCATCGTGAGCACGCCGCGCATCGCCTTGCAGCTTGGCGGGATCGCCGAGCGAGATCACCGTGACATCGATGCGCATCGAGCGCGCCACTCGCGCGAGCACATAACCATCGCCGCCGTTATTGCCGGGCCCGCACACGACGGCGATGCGCTGCTTGGAAGGCCAGCAACTGCGTAGTGCCACCACTGCGCCCTCGCCGGCCTGGGTCATCAGCGTGTAGGACGGAATGTGCAGATCGTCGATCGCGTGGCGATCGAGGGCTCGCACTTGCGCGGCAGTGTGAACGGCCAGTGGCAGCGGCTTCATATGCAGAGCCTATCAAAACCCTATAAAAAACGGTCGGCTGTTCTGCGAGAATCCCGGCATGTCCCACCCGCCTCACGACTACACCGGGCTGGCCGGCTCGATCCGACAGTGGAGTCGGGAGCTGGGATTCCAGCAGATCGGCATCACCGGCATCGAGCTGTCCGAAGACGAAGCACGCCTGATGCGTTGGCTGGAACAGGGCCGTCACGGCGCCATGGAATATATGGAGCGTCACGGCCGTCGCCGCGCCCGGCCACACGAGCTGGTACCAGGTACGCTGCGCGTGATCTCGGTTCGTATGGACTATTTACCTACGAACGCACAGGACGCAGATGAAGTGCTGGAAGACGCCGAACGCGGCTACGTTTCACGCTATGCGCTCGGTCGCGACTATCACAAAGTGCTGCGCCGTCGACTCGCGAAACTGGCGGAGAAAATTCAGGCACACAGCGCTTCGCAGTCGCATCGAGTCTTCGTCGACAGCGGCCCGGTGCTGGAAAAGGCGCTCGCGCGCAACGCCGGCCTGGGCTGGATCGGCAAGCACACCAACCTCATCAACCGGCGCGCCGGTTCGTATTTCTTTCTGGGCGAGATTCTTACCGACCTGCCGCTGCCGCTGGACACGCCGGAAACGGATCATTGCGGCAGCTGCCGCGCCTGCCTGGATGTCTGCCCGACGCAGGCCATCGTCGCTCCTTACCAGCTCGATGCGACCCGCTGCATTTCCTATCTGACCATCGAGCTGCGCAGCGCCATTCCCGAGCCTTTTCGCAAGGCCATGGGCAATCGCATCTACGGCTGCGACGATTGCCAGCTGGTGTGTCCTTGGAACAAGTTCGCGCGCGTCAGCAGCGAAGCGGACTTCGTGCCGCGGCATGCCCTGGACGGCAGCAAACTGGTCGAGCTGTTCGCCTGGACCGAGCAGCAATTCCTGGAGCGCACCGAAGGCAGCGCCATCCGCCGCATCGGTCATGAATCCTGGATAAGAAACATTGCGGTGGCACTGGGCAATGCGCCGACCAGTGAGGAAGTGATTCGCGCGCTCGAAGCGCGCCGCGAGGACGCCTCAGAGCTGATACGAGAACATGTGGACTGGGCACTCGCCCAGCACCGCCAAGCTGCGTGATACAGGCCCTGATTACTTGGACTGACTGTGATTACTTGGGCTGTGATTACTTGTGATGTGATTACTTGGCCGGTGGCCGCCTGGCGCGAACGTTGTCGATCAGTCGCGCCCGCCCGATACGGGCGGCGGTGAGCACCACCAGATCGCTCGAGTCGCCATTCGGCATCTGCAGCGTATTCGCGTCGCGAATGGCAAAGTAGTCGACGCGAAAACCTGCCTCCTTCAAGGCTTCAGTACCCGCTTGTTCCAGCGCGGCGTAATCCGTCGCACCGGACTCAATCGCCTGCCGAGCGCGATCCAACGCCGCGAAGATATGCGGAGCCACGGCACGCTGCTCGGGCAACAAGTAACGATTGCGCGAGCTCATTGCGAGGCCATCCGGTTCGCGCGTCGTTTCCACGCCTACGATCTCAACCGGCATACACAGATCGATCGCCGCGCGACGAATGATCATCAGCTGCTGAAAATCCTTTTCACCGAACACCGCCACATCGGGCTGCACGAGATTCAACAGCTTGGTCACGACCGTAGCGACACCCATGAAGTGACCTGGCCGAAAAGCGCCGCAAAGAATGTCTTCGAGGCCCGGCACGTGCACGCGCGCCGTCGTTTCCTGGCCTCGCGGGTAAATGTCGTCGACTTCCGGAGCAAACAACACTTCCACGTGCAGCGAACGCAGCAGGTTTTGATCGTCCTGCGGCGTGCGTGGATACGCAGCGAAGTCTTCATTCGGACCGAACTGCAACGGATTGACGAACACGCTGACGATCACGTGCTCGGCCAGTTGCGCTGCCCGGCTGACCAGGCTGCCGTGACCGGCGTGCAGATTGCCCATGGTGGGAACGAATGCAATGCGCTCGCCCTTGCGGCGCCATTGCATCACCCGCTCCCGCAACTGCGCCGGACGCGCTATCACTTCTAGCGACTTAGCCATTACCTATTATTTCCATCGCGCCGCGCGCTGGCAGGATGCCCGATTCGTCAGCTCGATGCTCAAAAGCAGTGTTCGGGACCTGGATACTCTTTGCTCTTCACGGCTTGCGTATAAGCCTTGACGGCTTCCAGCGCGCTGTCGCGGCCGGCCAGAAAATTCTTCGAGAACTTCGGTTTGCGTCCCGAGGTGATATCGAGCACGTCGTACAGCACGAGGATCTGGCCGTCGGTATCGGGGCCCGCGCCGATACCGATGACGGGCACGTGCAACTGCTCGGTGATGTGCTTACCCAACGCCGCGGGAATGCACTCGAGCAGTACGATATCCGCGCCCGCAGCTTCCAACGCCTGCGCATCCCGCAGCATGCGCTCGGCGGCTTCCTCTTCCCGGCCTTGGACGCGAAAGCCGCCGACCTTATGTACCGACTGCGGTTTCAAACCCAGGTGCGCGCACACCGCGATGTCGTGGCTGGCCAGGAACTCGACGATCTCGACCTGGCTGGCACCGCCCTCCAGCTTCACCATCTTGGCGCCGCCTTCCTGCATCAGGCGCACCGCGTTATCCAACGCCTGCTCCCGCGAGGCGTAGGTCATGAAAGGCATGTCCGCGATCAGGAACGGCCGATACAGGCCCTTGGCCACGGCACGGCAGTGATAAACGATGTCCGACAGTGTCACCGGCACGGTGGTGTCATGGCCCTGGATGACCATGCCGAGCGAATCGCCGACCAGCACCACGTCCACGCCGGCATCGTCCACCAGGGTGGCGAAACTGGCGTCATAGGCGGTGATGCAGGCGATTTTCTCGCCGTCGGCCTTCATCTTGACCAGCGTGCCTACGTTGACCGGCGGGCGCGGTGCGTAACGCTCTTGAAGGTGCTTGTACATGGCGGTGAGCTACGGCGGGGCGGGAAGAATGCCCAGGGCGGACCCGACAGTCAAACCCCGCTCGCCGGCAGCGGAACATGACAGCCCTATCAGGCCGGCGGTTAGCGGTTGGTGGTTAGTGGTTGGACTGGAAAAAGCGCCTCTCCACCAACCACTAACCGCCAACCGCTGCCCACTACACGGCGCTCTTCAGCGGGTTGTAATAGTGCCGGCCGCGCCGGGTGCGCATGACTTGTTCCAGCAACTGCCCGTAGTCCAGGTCGTTGTTGACGAAATCCGCCTGGGCGGCGTTCACGATCAGCAGCGGCGAGGCGTCATACTCATGGAAGAAGCGGGCGTAGATCTCCTGCAGACGCTCGAGGTAGTTCTTCTCGATGTTCTGCTCGTACTTGATGCCGCGACGCTCGATGCGCTCGCGCAGAACGTCGACAGGGGCCTGCAGATAGATGACTAAATCCGGCACTGGCGCGTCGACCGCGAGCCGCGCATACACCTGCTCATAGAGCGCGAACTCCTGCTCGTCCAACGTCAGCTGCGCGAACAGCTTGTCCTTGTCGAGCAGATAGTCGGCGACGCGCACCGTGTCGAACAGGTCGTGCTGGCGAATGTCCTCGAGCTGACGCGTGCGCTGGAACAGAAAGAACAACTGCGTCTGCAAGGCTGCCGAGCGCGGGTTCTTGTAGAAGCGTTCCAGGAACGGATTCTCGTCGGCCTGCTCCAGAATCAGCTCGCTGCCGAAGCTGCGCGCCAGGCGTCGCGCCAGGCTGGTCTTGCCGACGCCGATCGGCCCTTCGACCACGATCAGGCGATGCGGCGCTGGAATGAGAGACTTCTCGGTCATGTCCACCGCTGAATGGTTCATGGAACGCCGGGAGCATCGGCGAGCGGCGCCAAGCCGGCGCCTCCGACGCGTGCCGCGAGCCGGCTCACACGCCCGTGACCGGGAACGAGCAGCTCGGGGGCGATATCGCGCAAAGGATACAGGACGAAATTGCGCTCAGGCAGGCCACGA
This sequence comes from Steroidobacter sp., assembly GCF_036406195.1. Lineage (GTDB taxonomy): Bacteria > Pseudomonadota > Gammaproteobacteria > Steroidobacterales > Steroidobacteraceae > Steroidobacter. The sequence continues at coordinate 131,019 of NZ_DASWVW010000035.1, read as the reverse complement.
TGCGGCACCGTCAAGTCGGGTTCCGAAATCTGCGCATCGGCGTGCACCAGCAGGTCGAGATCGATCACTCGCGGGCCCCAACGCACCACCGGCTGCGCGCGCCCCAGCTCGCGCTCCAATCTTTTCAACTCGACCAACAACTCGCGTGGCGCGAGCGTCGTCAGCAAGCCGGCCGCCGCGTTGATGAATTCAGGTTGATCCTGCGGCCCCAGCGGCCGCGTCCTGTAGAGCCGCGAGCGCGCGATCAGACGGCAATGTGCCAGGCTCGCCAGAGCCGAGAAACCCCGCTCGATCTGAGCAGCAGGCTGATCGAGGTTGCTACCGAGCGCTACATACGCGGGGAACCACAATGCAGCCGGATTGGAAGAAAGGCTGCTCAAGCGGCTGGCGGACGTGGCCGACGCCGGCGCCGACGCCGCCTCGAACGTCCGGCGGGGGATTGACCGTGACCGCTGCCCTCTTCGACCAGCGCGGTCCGCTCCTCCACGGATTTGGTTTGAATGTCCGTCCACCACTGCGCCAGCTCTTGATCGACCTCGCCAGCTGCCGCACGCAACAACAAAAAATCATACGCTGCGCGGAAGCGCGGATGATCGAGCAAGCGTAACGCTCTGCGTCCTTCGCGGAATGCAAAGCGCGGCTGCAGGCCGACGATCTCGCGCAGTGGCAACGTAAACCGTTTCGGTACAGCGACGCGCGCCTGTTGACGCGCCGTCACCTGATCACACGCCGCCAACAACGCTGGAACCTCAGCACCCTGCTCCGGACGCAGCTTCTCGAATGCCTGACAGATCGACGGCCACATCAGCACCGCAAACAGGAAGGTCGGCGTGACTGACTTGTCCGCACGCACGCGCTCGTCCGTTCCTTCCAGGCCCAGCCGCAGCACTCTCACCGCGACGCTGTTCTTGTCCGCAGCCAACGCCGCCGCGAGATCCGGGAACAGATGCTCGAGCAGCCCGAGATCCCACAACAACTCGAACGAGCGGATCGCGTAGCCGGCGAGAAACATCTTGTTCACTTCATCGAACAAGCGTGCCGGCGGCACGCCATCGAGCATCCACGCAAGTTTCGGAATGGGCGTCGCGGTGTCGATGTGGATACCGAAATTGAGCTTGGCTGCGAAGCGAACCGCTCGCAGCATGCGCACCGGATCTTCGCGATAGCGCGTTTCCGGATCGCCGATGAGACGCAGCACGCGCGCCAGCGCGTCCTCGTAGCCGCCGACGTAGTCCCACACCGAAAAGTCGCTGATGTTGTAGTAGAGCGCGTTGGCGGTGAAATCCCGCCGCCACACGTCTTCTTCGATGGTGCCGTACAAGTTGTCGCGCAAGATGCGGCCTCGCTCATCGAGCACGCGATGGCCCGCCTCATCGACGCTGTTGTCCTCGTCGATGGTCGTGTGCGCCGCGCGGAATGTGGCGACTTCGATGATTTCGTGGCCGAAGCGCACGTGCGCCAGATGAAAGCGCCGGCCGATCAGGCGGCAATTGCGAAACAGCTGCTTCACCTGGTCCGGATGCGCGTTGGTGGCGACATCGAAATCCTTCGGCTGCAGGCCGAGCAGCAGGTCGCGCACGGCGCCGCCCACGAGAAAAGCCTGATAGCCGGCCTCTTTGAGCCGGTACAGGACTTTCAACGCATTCGAGGATATGTTGGCGCGCGAGATCGGATGTTGATCGCGAGGCACCACACGGGGGGTGCTCGCCGCGTCGATCTCGGCCGGGGAGTTGTTATCGTTCAATAGCAGCGGACCGTCCGTCGGTGTCAAAAACTTGAGCCGCGAAAAACGGGCCGTATAATACCGCGTCTTCTCGGCACGTCAGTGCCAGCCTTCTAATACGCTCCCATCGTCTAGAGGCCTAGGACGGAGCCCTCTCAAGGCTTAAACCGGGGTTCGAATCCCCGTGGGAGCGCCACTCCCCTCCCGATCCCATGCGATCCCAAGGAGGGGCGTCGGCTTTCCTGGCACGCATCCGGCATTCCGGCCGGCACAAGCGGTAGCAGCGCACAGAAACACGCAGCATTCCGGGCCTTTCAGCTGCTCTCGCAGGCTGCTTGTGCATAATGCGCCCACTTGACCCGGAGTCGACATGACGCCAGCGGACCGCCGCATCACGGAGCTCATCGATAAGTGGCTCACCAGCATCGACCTGCATCTGCAGTACGTCGAGCTGAGTGATGCCGCTTATGCGCGCGTGCAGCCCTGGCAGAAGCACGACCGGCCGACCCGGTGGGTGCTGGAAGTGGCGCGCCAGAAGGTGCTGGAGCTGAAACAGCACTGCGAAACCCGCCAGGCCATGGGCGATGGCAAGTTCTCCGAGTCGCTGGAGCTGATGGCGTTCCTGGCCAACCTGGTCGGCATTCAGCATATCCAGCGCTTCATTCCGCTGGCCGATCCCGCCAAGGCCGACGCGGCCGCGGGCACCAGCCAGACCGTGGAAGCGCCAACGGTCATTCGCGCAGCTCCGCAGCGGTCTCGAGCCCCGGCCGAAGATCCGACGCGCGAAATGCCGCGGCTCAAGACCGTCCGGGTCAAACCGGAAGAACAAGTGCCCCTGCTGGATGCCACCGAGGAGCTGGCCCCCGCAAACCTGGTGGCGCCAGTCGCTGTACCGGCACAGCAGATACCTTCCACACGACCCGCCCCGCAGGTGAAGAAGGGCAATCCCCCTGCGCAACCCGCCAAGGCCGCGGCCCGGTCTGTCGCCGCCGCTCGTCCAGCCCAGGCAGAAGCTGCAAAGCCCGCGCCGCTGGATATGAAGGGCAAGATCATTGCGGACGCGGTCCGCCTGCTCAAATGGGGCAAGCCCTGGCACGAGCTGGCAGAGCTGATCGCGCGCATCGCCGAGCGCCCCTCGGCGGCCGAGATCCGCAAGGTGCTGCGGGCCCACAAGAGCGAAATCGAGAAGGCGGCGCAGCGCTGACAGCTGCCGCAGTCCCCTTCGACAAAAGGCGGGCAAAAAAAGAGGCCGGATACTGTAGAAGTGATCCGGCCAACAGGGGGATTCGGTAACGGCTGCCGCCATTGTCCCCGGCGCAGCCTACAAATTCGTTGCAATCCTAAATGCGGTCGCTGACTGACTCTTCAAGGGGTCCGGCGCAGCTCTTGGCGCTCGACCCGGCAGTCATTTATCGCATTTATTTTGCGATGCCAAAGATACCCGAGTTTGCGACGCGGTACAACTGCTGCGTTGCAAAATATTTCTGGACCGACGCGCCCGCCAGCGGTTTTCTGTCGGCAAGCGGCGCCAATCCACCAATGCATCGAGCAGGGCAGATTCGACCGCGCCCGAACCGCAAAATTCCCTGCGACCCTGGCGACTCCTTTTGCGCCTCCTTTTCATCATTAAGAGATCGTCATGAAGGGGCCTGGCAAGGGGTCGCCGCACGACTTGAAAAAGCCGCCGCACCCGGAAAAAATCCCGGCCCTCTCCAGCGCCGCAGGCGCATCGCCACAACTCCAACCAGGCGCATGCCGCCGGCGCCGGCCTCCTCGTCGGCCCGAGCGCCGGCAGGAACCCGGGCGGCGCGGCGCAGTCTCATGGAAAAATTTTTTAGTAGGCCGATCCTCGACCATGGATGATCCGACCTCTTTGATGACCCCCGTGACATTGCTGAACAGCAGGGCCCTCGCATGATAGAGATCAAAAACCTCTCGAAACGCTACGGCACGCTCACTGCCGTCAACGATATTTCCTTCAGCGTCAGCCCCGGCCAGGTGCTCGGCTTTCTCGGTCCCAACGGCGCCGGCAAGTCGACCACGATGAAAATGATCACCGGCTTCCTGGCGCCCACTTCCGGCACCATCAGCGTGTGCGGCCACGACGTGCAGGACGCGCCGCTCGCGGCCAAGGCCGTGATGGGCTATTTGCCCGAAGGCGCGCCGAGCTATGGAGAGATGACGGTGCGCGGCTTCCTGAATTTCATCGCGGATGTGCGCGGCCTGAGCGGCGAGCGCCGCCGGGCCCGCCTCGATGACGTGATCGGCCGGCTCGCGCTCGGCGGCGTGCTGGAGCAAATGATCGAAACGCTCTCGAAAGGCTTCAAGCGCCGCGTCGGCCTGGCCCAGGCGCTGCTGCACGATCCGCAAGTGCTGATTCTCGACGAGCCCACCGACGGCCTCGATCCCAATCAGAAGCACCAGGTGCGCACACTCATCAACGACATGGCCAAGGACAAGATCATCGTGATCTCCACGCACATCCTCGAAGAGGTGGATGCGGTCTGCAATCGCGCCATCATCATCGCCGGCGGCAGGCTGCTGGCCGATGCGACGCCCAAGGAGCTCGCAGCGCGCGCGCCGAGCGGTCGCCTCGATGACGTGTTCCGTGAAATCACCACTGGCCAGAAAGCCGCGGCCTGAGGCGAGCCATGCACAACATCAAAACCATCTTCCGCCGCGAGTTCGGCAGCTACTTCGCTACACCGCTCGCGCTGGTATTCATCGTGTTCTTTCTGGCGCTGGCCGCGGCGTTCGCGTTCCAGTTCGGCAATTTCTACGAGCGCGGCCAGTCGGATCTGGCGCCGTTCTTCAGCTATCACCCCTGGCTCTATCTGTTCCTGATTCCCGCGATCTCCATGCGGCTATGGGCCGAGGAACGCAAGTCCGGCAGCATCGAGCTGCTGATGACGCTGCCGATCACCACCTGGCAGGCCGTCATCGGCAAGTTCCTCGCCGCCTGGGCATTCGCCGGCGTGGCGCTGGCGCTCACGTTTCCGATGTGGATCACCGTCAACTACCTGGGCGATCCGGACAACGGCGCGATCCTGGCCGCTTACATCGGCAGCTTCCTGATGGCTGGCGGCTTTCTTGCCATAGGCGCGTGTTTGTCGGCCGCGACGCGCAATCAGGTGATCGCTTTCATCTTCACGGTCGTGCTGTGCTTCGCGTTCCTGCTGTCCGGCTTCCCCATCGTGCTGGGATTGTTCGACGGCTGGCCGCAGCCCATCGTCGACGGCATCGCGTCGCTGTCGTTCCTCACGCACTTCCAGTCGATCTCCAAAGGCGTGATCGATCTGCGCGACCTGTTGTATTTCGCCACCGTGATCGGCGTCTGGCTCGCCGCCACCACGATCGTGCTCGACATGAAGAAGGCTGACTGACATGAACACCACTTCACGCAGCCGCAAGACTTATGGCGCGACCGCGCTCGTGGCGCTCGCCCTGTTGTTCATCGGCGTAACCATCCTCATCACTTTCGTCCTGCGCGGCGCGCGCATCGACCTCACCGAGAGCAAGCTCTATTCATTGGCGCCGGGCACCGAACGGATCGTCAGCTCGCTGGCCGAGCCGGTGAATCTGTATTTCTTCTTTTCGCAGGAAGCGAGCGCGCAGTCGCCGCAGCTGCGCGCCTACGCGCAGCGTGTGCGGGAAATGCTGGAAGAAATGAGCCGCGAATCCGACGGCAAGCTGCGCCTCACCGTGATCGATCCGAAACCGTTCTCGGAGGAGGAAGATCGCGCCAGTGAGTTCGGCCTGCAGACGGCATCGCTCACTCCGGGTGGCGAGCCGGTGTACTTCGGCCTGGCCGGCACCAACTCCACCGACGGCCGCGAGATCATCGGTCTGTTCCAGCCCGACAAGGAGGAGTTCCTGGAGTACGACGTCGCCAGCCTCATCTATCGCTTGGGCAACACCAAGCGCGCTACCGTCGGTTTGATGTCGAGCTTGCCGGTGGATGCCCGCTTCGATCAGATGAGCGGTCAGATGGCGCCGGGCTGGGCCAGCATTCAACAGCTGCGCGAGCTGCTTGAAGTGCGCACGCTGCAGCCTGACGGCAACGAGATTCCCGCCGACATCGGCGTGCTGATGGTCGTCCATCCGAAGGCTTTGAGCACGCAGGCGCAATACGCCATCGATCAATTCGTCATGCGCGGCGGCAAGCTGATCGCCTTCATCGATCCGCAGTCGGAAAACGACAATGCCGGCGCGCAGCCGGGTATGCCTCCGATGGGTGATCGCTCCTCCACGCTCGGGCCATTGCTGGAGGCGTGGGGCGTGAAATTCGATCCCACACAGATCGTCGGCGATCGCGAGCTGGGATTGACGGTGTCGCTGCGCCAGGGCCAGCCGCCCTCGCAACACATCGCCATCATCGGCCTGAACCGGCAGAGCATGAACTCGAAGGACGTGACCGTGTCGGCGCTCGACACCGTCAACGTAATGACCGCCGGCGCCCTGTCGAAGAAAGAAGGCGCCGCCATCGAGTTCGAGCCGCTGATCCAGTCGAGCGCCAACGCCGCGCTGTTGCCGGCTGCGAAGCTGATGTTCCTACCGGACAGCGAATCTTTGCTCGATGGCTTCAAGGCCACGGGCGAGCGATACACGATCGCCGCGCGCGTTCACGGCAAGCTCAAGTCCGCGTTCCCGGACGGCAAGCCCGACGCCGAAGGCGCCGCGGGCCAGCATCTCACCGAGTCGAAGGAAGATGCCAACATCATCCTGGTCGCCGATACCGACATCCTCGCCGATCCGCTGTGGGTCCGCACGCAGAGCGTGTTCGGTCAGCGCTTCGCGGTGGCTTGGGCAAACAACGGCGACTTCCTCGCCAACTCGGTCGACAACCTGGCCGGCAGCGCCGATCTGATCAGTGTGCGCGGCCGCCAGAGCTTCTTCCGTCCATTCACCAAGGTCGAAGAGCTGCGCCGCCAGGCCGGCGATCAGTTGCGCGCCAAGGAGAAGGAGCTGGATCAGGAGCTCAAGGAGACCGAGCAGAAACTGTCCGCGCTGGAAGCGGCGCGCGGCGACCAGGGCTCGTTCTCGCTATCGCCTGAACAGCAAGCCGAGTTGGAGCGCTTCCAGGAAGAGCGCTTGCGCATTCGTAAGGAACTGCGTGAGACGCAGCGCAGCCTCAATGTCGAAATCGAGAAGCTCGGCACGCGACTGGCGATCATCAACATCGCACTGGTGCCCACGCTGCTCGCGATCGGCGCCCTCTCCCTTTGGTTCCTCCGTCGCCGCCGGCTGCAAGCCGGCCGCGCCGCGGCTCACACGGCTCGAGGTTGATCATGACGTCACGAAATCTTTCCATTCTCGGATTGGTTGCAGTGCTCGCCGTGGTAGCCGGCGTCTGGCTGGCTGGCCGGCAGGCAGCCACGCCCGCCACTGAATCGGCGGCGTTGTATCCCGATCTCAAGGAACAGCTCGATGCCGTAACCACCGTGCGCATCGTCAAAGCAGGCGGCACGCCGGCCGTCGAGTTGAAGCGTGGCGATGGCGGCTGGACCGTCAGCGAACGCAACAACTATCCGGCTGACGAAGCCAGGCTGCGCAAGCTGCTCACCAGCGTCGCGGAAGCGAAGGTGATCGAGGAGAAGACCTCCAATCCGGAAAGCTACTCGACGCTCGGCGTCGAAGACGTCAGCAACGCGGATGCCAGCGGCATGCAACTGGAGATCGAGGGCACCAAGGCGCCGGTGAAGCTCATCGTCGGCAAGCACGCCTCGGGTGCGTCGTCGCACTACGTCCGCCGCGCCGACGAACCCAAGAGCTGGCTGATCAACAAGAGCCTCGACACCTCGTCCTCGGCCGATCAGTGGCTGCGCAGGGACATCATCGATGTGTCCGCCGACCGAGTGCAGTCCGCCGAAGTGAAGATTGGCAACGCCAAGCCTTACACCGCGCTGAAGAAGACGCGCGCCGATGCGGAGTTTGCAGTTGAAGGCTTGCCCAAAGGCAAGGAGCTCAGCTCGCCTTCTGCCGCATACAACTTTGCCTCGGCGCTCTCCGGCCTCACGCTGAACGACGTGAAGCCGGCCAGCGAGCTGACCGACAAGCCCAGCGCGCAGACGACGTTCAAAACGTTCGACGGGTTGGTGGTCGAAGCGGCCGGCTGGAAGACCGACGACAAGCACTACATTGCGCTGAAGACGTCCTACGACGCCGCGCTGGCGGAGAAATTCAAAGTCGCGACCGCGGAGACGGAAAAGAAAGATGCGGCTGAGGGCGACAAGAAAGACGCAGCCGCCACCGACAGCGAAGGCGCTCCTCCCGCAGCGGACGAGCCCGCCGAGGAGAAGACCGCCAAACCCGAGACTCGCAACGTCGAAGAAGAAGCGACCAAGGCCAACGCACAGCTCAGCGGCTGGGTGTACGAGGTCCCGGGCTACAAGTACGACGCGATCTTCAAACCCGTCGACGAGTTGATCAAGAAATAACCGTCCAGAGGGAGGCCAGGCTCGCCCCTGGCCTCCCTCTCAACGTCTCTTCGGCAATACCACCACGCGAGTCCGCGTCCACCGATCCGGCCAGGCCAGCCGGTCCCGGTCCACCCAGATCCACAAATACCCCGCGAACGCCAACATGAGCGACACCGCCGCCGCGGCGAGGCGCTTGATCACATCGCCCCACCTCAACAAGCTGCCATCCTCTCGCTCCACTCGCAGCCGCCAGGCAAGCATTCCCAACGTCTGCCCCTGGCGCGTCCAGAACAGGCCGAAGAACACAACGACGATGGCCACGAGCAACGCCTGATACGCATATTCCCACGCGCCGAAACGCTCGCTCGTGATCGCTTCCCCGCCCGTCAACGGCAGCAACACCGCCGTGACCACCATCATCAACGCAATGATTGCCAGGGTGTCATAGAGCATCGCGCCCAGGCGACGCAGGACACCGGCGCCAGGCAGGCGCTCGGTCGGAGGAACTTCAGTCATGGCTAACGGACGCGTGAAACGGCAACGGTAGTAATGACCGCCAACAGGACCGTGGGGAACCAGGCGACCACCAGGGGCGGCATGTTGAACACTTCACCGCCACTTTCCAACATCTTCGCCAACAGAAAGAACACCACGCCGATCATGATACCGACGACCGTGCGTGCCCCCGTGCCGGTCGATCGCATTGGCCCGAATGCAAATGGCACCGCGAGCACCACGATGATGGCCACCGCCACCGTGCGCGCGATCCGGGCCCAGAAGGCCGTTTCATAGCTGCGCGAATCGAGCCCGTTCTGCCTCAGATGTTGAATGTAGCTATACAAGCCGCGGCCGGGCAGCGACTCCGGCTCCAGTACCGCGAGCCCCAGAAACTCCGCTGACAACCGCGTCTGCAGATGCGTTTCCGCTTCCTTGCGCGTATCGACCCGCTCATGACCTATGCGGGACTCGACGTAATTTTCCAGCTGCCAGCGATTGTTCTCATCGATACTGGCGCTGCTGGCATGCCCGACACTTCTCAGCCGGCGCTGCGCATCGAAGTTGAACACGTAGACGCCGCCATAGCGATTGTCCGCCGACTGCTGGCGCACGGTAATCATCATGTCGCCATCTTTGGCCCAGGCACTGCGATTGCCGGCCATGCTGAAGTCGTTGAACTTGGCAAAGGTCCTCAACTGCCGGGCGTACTGTTCCATGGGCGGCGCAACCATTTCCCCGAGGATGCCGGTGAAGATCATCAAGAGGACGCCCGCCATCGCCGTCCACAGCGCGATCCGCATCGTCGACACACCCGCGGCGCGGACCACGATGAGCTCGAGTGTGCGCGCCATATTGCCGAGCGCAAGCAAAGCGCCGATCAGCGCGGCAATCGGCAACAGATCGAACGCGTACTTCGGCAGGTTCAAGCCGACGAACATCAACGCGTCCTCAACCGAGTACGTGCCCACACCGATGTCGTCCTGCTGCGTGATGAACAGGTACAGCGCGCTCAACGCCAGCAGCACGAGCATCACCAGCGCGGTGTTGCCGATCACCGCCTTCATCACGTAACGGGACAGAATGGAAGTCATGCCGGCACCGCCACGGTCCGGACCTTGGCGAGCGGCGCCTCACGCCACAGCAGCCACAAACCCACCGCGATGGCGATGGCATGCACCCACCAGGGTCCGACCCACTCGGGAACCACACCGCCTTCGACCCAGGTGCGCGCTGCGTCCAGCAGCAGCGAGTAGACGAAATAGAATAGAATGCCGATGCCAATCCGTCCGAACCGGCCTTGCCGGGGCCGCACACGTGCCATCGGCACGGCGACCAGCATGAGGATCAAGGCCATCAGCGGCGTCGAAATCCGGCGCTGCAGTTCGGCACGATCCGCCAGATCCTCGGACGCCATCAGCTCGGCCGTCGGCTTCATCGCCGCCTTGCCGGCGCGACCCGTGATCTCGCCCAGGCGGATCGGATAGCCGCCCTCGGCGAACTGGGTGATCTGCCAGTCGCCACGCCCCGGCACACCTTTGTAATGCTCACCGTCGTACAGCAAGAACATCTGATCCGCCTGACCCGCGCCACGTTGTTCGGCGCGCGTCGCCACCCAGATCTCCAGCTCGCCTTCGCTCTGCGCATCCTGCGTGCGGTCCACGAAGACATTGACGTTGTGGAGAATGCCGTTGTCATCGACCCGCTCGGCGTAGAACACCACGTTGCCGCCGCCGAAGGTTCGAAACCGGCCGGGCTCCAACAACCCGAACTGGGCTTCCTGCAATGCCTGCACGCGAATCTCCTGGGCGCGCGCCGAAGCGTGCGGAATCGCCCAGAACGACAGCCACAGCAGCAGCGCGGTGATGGCCAGGCCAAGATACGAGATCGGCCGATACAGGCCCGAGGGCCCGACGCCGCACGACTGGATCGCGGCCATTTCGCTCTCGTGATAGAGCCGCCCCAAGGTGAGCATGATGGCCAGGAAGAAGCCGATGGGAACCACCACCGTCAGGTAACCGGCCGAGGTCAGGCCGATGAGCTGCAGCACCACGGTGCGGGGAAAATCGTTGGCGGCTGCCTGTGACAACACCCGGGCCAGCTGATTCGACAGCAGGATGACCAGCAGCACGCCGGTGACGGCCAGCCAGGTTTCCGCAACCTCCCGCAGGAGATATCGATCCAAGGTCCGCAATGCTCGTTCCGCGTCGGTTATCGGCAGGTCTTTTTCCCGCAGCGGGAAGTTGGTTTTTGCGCGGCGGGTCAGGCGCCGCCGCGAATGGAGTAGACTACGTTTTTTTCGCGCCTTTGTGCGAGGAAGGTTCATGGAATTTTTTGTCAGCACTGCCTCCCCCTCCCGGCAACGCACCGATTGCGCCATCGTCGGCGTGTACGACAAGGGCGTTCTGTCCACTGCGGCCGAAGAGCTCGATGCGCGTATCGGCGGCCGGATCGCCAAGCTGGTCAAACGGGGCGACCTGCGCGGCAAGAGCGGTGACGCCGTGCTGTTGGCGGACCTGAGTGGCCCTTGCGAACGCGTCATCGTGCTGGGCCTCGGCACTCGCAGCGCCTTCAAGCGCAAGCAGTACCGCAAGGCCCTGGCCAGTGCATTGAGCGTCCTTTCCAAGACGGGCGCGCGCGATGCGGTCAGCTATCTGGGCCTGGACGAAATTGCCGATGCCGACGCTTACGCACAGGCGCGGGCCGCCGTGGAAGTCGTGGCGGCGTCGCAGTACCGCATTCCCGATCACAAGACGACCAACAAGCGCCCCAAGCCGGCGCTGACCAAGTTCGGTCTGGCGGTTGGCAGCCGCGGCGACAAGAACCAGGCCGAGCGCGGCCTGACCCACGGCCAGGGCATCGTCGCCGGCATGGCGCTGATGCGCGACCTGGCCAACCAGCCCGCCAATGTTTGCACGCCCACCTATCTGGCCCGCGCGGCCAAGAACCTGGCGAAGGATTACAAGAAGCTCAACGTCCGTGTATTGAATGAAGCCGAGTGCAAGCGGCTCGGCATGGGATCGTTCCTTTCGGTGACCGAGGGGACCGAACAACCCGCCGCCTTCATCGTGTTCGAGTATTACGGTGCGCCGCGCAGCCAAGCGCCGACCGTGCTGGTTGGCAAGGGCGTGACGTTCGATACCGGCGGTATCTCGCTCAAGCCGCCGGCGGCGATGGATGAAATGAAGTTCGACATGAGCGGCGCCGCCAGCGTGTTCGGCACCATGAAAGCCGTGCTGGAGCTGCAGCTGCCGATCAACGTCGTGGGCGTCGTGCCAGCCTGCGAAAACATGCCGGGCGGCCGCTCCACCAAGCCAGGCGACATCGTCAAGAGCATGTCGGGTCAAACCATCGAAGTGCTCAACACGGACGCCGAAGGGCGCCTGATCCTGTGCGACGCGATCACCTACTCGCGCCGCTTCAAGCCCGACGTGGTGATCGACCTGGCGACGCTGACGGGCGCCTGCGTGATCGCGCTGGGCAGTCATCTCTCCGGCTTGTTCAGCAATGACGACGCTCTCGCCGCTGCCCTGAAGGCGGCTGGTGAACGCGCCGACGATCGCGCGTGGCACATGCCCATCGGCGAGGAATATGCCGAGCAGTTGAAGAGCAACTTCGCGGATTTCGCCAACGTTGCGGGTCGCGAAGGCGGCGCCATCACCGCGGCTTGCTTCCTGTCGAAGTTCACGGAGGGCCTGCGTTGGGCGCACTTGGATATCGCCGGCACGGCGTACCAGTCGGGCGCCAACAAGGGCAGCACGGGCCGGCCGGTGCCGCTGCTGGTCGACTATCTGATCAACAAGAAGTAAGCGACTGGCACATGAGCCGAGTGGACTTCTACGTCCTCTCCGCGGAAGCACCCGACGCCCGCCTGCGCTATGCGTGCAGGCTGGCGGAGCGCGCCGTCGAGCAAGGCTGTCACGTGTACATCCAGACGCAGGATGTGCAGCGGGTCGATGACATGCTGTGGACGTTCAGTGACGGCAGCTTCCTGCCGCACGAGATCTACCGTGGTCAGCCGGCGTCCCATGAGCGGGTGAAGGTGATGCTGGGGCCGGATGCCGGCCCGGCATCCCATCGCTCGTTGTTGATCAATCTGGTCGAGGCAATGCCTTCGGACGTGAATGCCTACGAACGCATCGCGGAGATCGTCGACGTCGATCCGGAACGCAAGCGCAGTGCTCGTGAAAGATACAAACAGTATCGCGAGCTGGGCTGCACTCTGGAGTCTCACAACCTCTGATTGGCGTTTATGCGTCGGCGGTCACAAGAGATTGGCTTGACGCGTCAGTGGTCATTAGAGATTGGCTTGATGTGTCAGTGGCTGGCGCAGCGCGCATGTGAGCCCCGATCCCGCTGACATTTCGGGACGGAATCTCTCTTCTTCCGAAAATAAGAAAAATTAAGAAATTACTCTCCCCTCCCGTACACGGGAGGGGCCGGGGGTGGGTCTTCTGGCATGAAATGGCCCCATGACATCACTCAAACAAGATACGCCGCATGATCGATAGTCACATTCTCCGCACCCCGCTCGAGCGCCGCCCGCACCGACTGTGGCAACGGCGCCTTCTGCAACGTGTGATGATCTACGTGCACATACACCGTCTCCACCGTGACAATCACCCGCTCCTCCCCCGCGATCCGAAACTCCGTCGCCAACGTAAACGACGTATTGCCCACGTGCTTGGTGGCAATCGAGATCTCCAGCACCTGGTCATACCGCGCCGGTGCCCGCCACTCCGTGGTTTGCTTGACGAGCTGATAGTCGAGCTCACCCGTCTGCATTTCCTTCTCATAGCCCAGCGCCCGGAAGAATTCCGCCGCGGCCACGTCGGTGTATTCGGCGTAGCGCGAGTTGAAGACGACCTTCTGCGCATCGCATTCGTTGTAGCGCGTGCGTAGAAAATAGCGGAATCGGCTCATCGTCATTTCTCCTCGACACTGGATCGGCAAATGATAGCGTGCGCCGCCGCGCCGCCGCGGGCGTTAGATCAAGCGAGAACCGCCCAGCACACGCACACTACAGCCTTGATCTGGTTAACAAAATCCCGCCAAGGCACCCGACCCGAAGCGGCCATCACGCCACGAAAGCCAGCGACCAGCCCTACAACGACAGCCCCGATCGCCTGCACGGCGGCCGGATCCCGGACCTGCCAGCTATACTAGCCAGCTGTTTTCCGCCTCCGTTCGCATCATGCAAAAGACCTACGACCCCAAGGACCTCGAGCAGCGCATCTACCAGCGATGGGAGCAGCATGGCTGGTTCAAGCCCTCGGGCCGGGGCGCCCCCTATTCCATCGTCATTCCGCCGCCCAACGTCACCGGCACGCTGCACATGGGCCATGCCTTTCAGCACACGCTGATGGACGTGCTCACCCGCCAGCACCGCATGCAGGGCGACAACACGCTGTGGCAGCCGGGCACGGATCACGCGGGCATTGCGACGCAGATGGTGGTCGAACGGCAGCTCAACGCCGAGGGCATACATCGGCGTGACATCGGCCGCGAGGCATTCGTGAAGCGCGTGTGGGAATGGAAAGCGCAGTCCGGCGACACCATCTCGCGCCAGGAGCGCCGCATCGGCAACTCGGTGGACTGGTCGCGCGACCGCTTCACCATGGACGAAGGCCTGTCGCATGCCGTGACCGAAGTCTTCGTGCGCTTGTACGAAGAGGGCCTGATCTATCGCGGCAAACGCCTGGTCAACTGGGACCCGGTGCTGCACACCGCGTTGTCCGATCTCGAAGTGCTGCCGTCCGACGAGCAAGGTTCGTTGTGGCATTTCCGGTATCCCATCGAAGGCACCGACCAGCACATCGTCGTGGCCACCACGCGTCCGGAAACCATGCTCGGCGACACCGCGGTGGCCGTGCATCCGGAGGATGAGCGTTACAAACATCTCATCGGCAAGCAGATCCGCCTGCCACTGACCGGCCGGCTGATCCCCATCGTCGGCGACGCCTATGTCGACCCGGCATTCGGCTCGGGCTGCGTCAAGATCACGCCGGGCCACGACTTCAACGACTACGAAATCGGCCGGCGCCATTCGCTGCCGCTGATCAACATCTTCGACGCGAACGCCGCGCTGAACGAGCAAGTGCCCGAGAAATATCGCGGGCTCGACCGCTTCGTGGCGCGCAAGCAAGTCGTTGCCGATCTCGAAGCGCTGGGGCTGGTCGAAAAGATCGAGCCGCACGCGTTGAAGGTGCCGCGCGGCGATCGCAGCAACGCGGTGCTGGAGCCGTGGCTCACCGATCAGTGGTACGTGCGCATCGCCCCGTTGGCCGAGCCGGCGATCAAGTGCGTCGAAGACGGTCGCATCCGGTTCGTGCCCGAGAACTGGGCCAAGACCTACTTCCAATGGATGCACAACATCCAGGACTGGTGCATCAGCCGCCAGCTGTGGTGGGGCCATCAGATTCCGGCGTGGTACGACGACCAGGGCAATTGTTACGTCGCCCGCACGGAAGAGCTTGCTCGACAGCAGGCTCGCGCCAAGCTCGGCCGCGACGTCGAGCTCACCCGCGATGAAGACGTGCTCGACACGTGGTTCTCCTCCGCACTGTGGCCGTTCTCCACGCTGGGCTGGCCCGAGCAAACCCAGGAGCTGAAGACGCTGTATCCCACCAGCGTGCTGGTGACCGGCTTCGACATCATTTTCTTCTGGGTGGCCCGTATGATCATGATGGGCCTGAAGTTCACCGGCGACGTGCCGTTCCGCGAGGTGTACATCACCGGCCTGATCCGCGACGAGAACGGCGACAAGATGTCCAAGTCCAAGGGCAACATCATCGATCCGCTGGATCTCATCGACGGCATCGACCTGGAGTCGCTGGTCGCCAAGCGCACCTCCGGCCTGATGCAGCCGCATCTGAAGGACAAGATCGAGAAGGCCACGCGCAAGCAGTTCCCGAATGGCATCCCCTCATACGGTGCCGACGCGCTGCGCTTTACGTTCTGCGCGCTCGCGACGATGGGCCGCGACATTCGTTTCGACCTCGGTCGCATCGAGGGTTACCGAAACTTTTGTAACAAGCTGTGGAATGCGGCTCGTTATGTGCTGATGAATCTGGAGAAGGAACCTCCCGCGTCGGCGTCGGGGCCGGTCGAATACTCCGTCGCGGATCGCTGGATTCGCTCGCGCCTGGGCGCGACCATCGAAGAAGTGCGCGCCCGCCTCGCCGAGTACCGCTTCGATCTGGCCGCGCAGACGTTGTATGAATTCGCGTGGTACGAGTATTGCGATTGGTACCTGGAGCTATCCAAGCCCACGCTGCAATCCGACCAGTCAAGCGATGCGCACAAGCGCGGCACCCGCGAAACGCTGGCGCTGGTGCTGGAGTCGTACCTGCGTTTGTTACATCCGATGATGCCCTTCATCACTGAAGAAATCTGGCAGTCGGTGGCACCGCTCGCGGGACGCAAAGGTGAGACCATCATGCTGCAGCCGTATCCGACCGCAGCGGAGTTCCCGCGAGATCTCGATGCAGAGAGTGCGATTGCGCCGATCAAGGCTGTAATCCTTGGCGCACGACAGATTCGTGGCCAGCTCGATATTCCTCAGTCGCGAGAGATCGCGGTCGCGTTCCAGACGCCGGAAGCAACTGACAACGAATCGCTGAAGGCCAGTCTCAACGTGGTCACCGCCGTCGCCAGAATCGCCAGGCTGGACCTGCTGCCCAGCGACGCCACATTGCCGCCCTCCGCCACCGCCATCATCGACCGCCGCACCATCTCCTCGCCGCTGGCCGGCCTCATCTCCGATCCCCAGGCCGAGCTGACGCGCCTGCGCAAGCGCAAAGCCAAGGTTGAACAGGACTTGAAGCGCGAAGACGGCAAGCTCGCCAACCCGAACTTCGTCGCCAACGCGAAACCGGAAGTGGTCGCGGAAGTCCACGAGCGCATCGCCGAGTTCAAGCGCCAGATCGCGCAACTCGATGAGCAGGAGCAGATGGTCAGCAGATTGTAAGAAGAGTTTTGCAGAGAAGAGAAGCCGAGCCGCACACCTCAGTGCGGCTCTTGGGTTTTTAATCTCCATCCGCCCAAAGCCACCACCGCCGCCGGAGGCGTCGCCTGTGATGGGTATGTCCTCCCGGCAGCTTCGAAAAGCAGGGACCTTTCGTAGCAGCGCCACAGGGATGTGCAAGCAGCGCCGGCCGCGATAGCGGGCGGCGGCGGGTGCGCGGTGCCGGGAGGACATACCCATCGCAGGCGACGCAAGCCACTGAGGCCGACTCTTCGTTCCGGTAGTGTCGGCATATTGCGAATCCGCCGTGTGCTATGGCGCGAATGCGAACTACCTACTTGCATTTCGCGCCGTACTACAGACACTGGCCGGCGAAGAAGCCGGAGAGCGCATGAATTCCGCGATTCCTACTCTGATCACTCAGGCCGACCCCATCGAGCTGATCGCTACCACGGCGGCGCAACTCAATCGGGTGATCCTGGGCAAGGAACACCAGGTTCGACTCTGCATTTCTTGCCTGCTGGCGCGCGGCCACTTGCTCATCGAGGACATCCCGGGCGTCGGCAAGACCACGCTCGCGCATGCGCTCGCCGAATCGCTGGGCATGTCGTATCAGCGCATCCAGTTCACCAGCGACCTGCTGCCCGCCGACATCATCGGCGTGTCCGTGTTCGATCGCGAGACCAGCAGCTTCCAGTTCCACAAAGGCCCCGTGTTCTCGCAACTGGTGCTGGCGGACGAAGTGAATCGCGCCACGCCCAAGGCGCAGAGCGCGCTGCTCGAAGCGATGGAAGAACATCAGGTCACCGCCGACGGCAACACCTATCCATTGGCCGCGCCGTTCTTTGTGATCGCGACCCAGAACCCCGTGTATCAGATCGGCACCTACCCGCTGCCCGAATCGCAACTGGATCGCTTCCTGATGCGCCTCGAATTGGGCTATCCCGATCCGGCGCTGGAACGCCAGCTGCTGCTCGGCCAGGACCGTCGCGATCTGCTGGCCACCCTGGCGCCGACGCTGTCACCGCAGCAACTGTTGCTGATGCAGACCATGGTGCCGAAGGTGCACGTGTCCGAAGCCTTGCTCGACTACGTGCAGGCGATCGTTCGCTACACTCGCGAATCTCCTTTGTTTGAATCGGGCATCTCGCCCCGCGCCTCGATCGGTCTGCTGCGCGCGGCTCAAGCGTGGGCCCTGATTCATGGCCATCAGGGCGTCATACCCGAAGACGTACAAGCAGTGCTGGCCGCTGTCGTCGGCCATCGCCTCAAGCCACGGGACGACGCCGCGCCGAAAACGCCGACCGAAGTAGGTCAGTTCGTTCTCAAAGAAGTGCCGGTGCCCTAGCCACCGCGGCGCCGGACCTCGCCGACCCTCGCATGCCCATCAATCTCGATTTCGGCATCGTTCGTCGCATCCGCCAGTTCTCGCGGCGCTGGGCATTCAAGCGTCACGGCGTGGATCCGGACCCGCTGACCCTGTCGAGCCGGCGCATCTACATCATTCCCACCGGACTGGGCGTCGCGTTCGCACTGATGTTATTTGCGATGTTCATCGGCGCGATGAACTACGCAAACAACCTGGCGCTGGGTCTCACATTCCTGCTCGGCTCGCTGGCGCTCACCGCCATGCACTACTGTCATCGCAATCTGGCCGGCCTGGTGATCCGGTCCGCGACCAGCGAGCCGGTCTTCGCCGGCGGCATCGCGAAATTTCACATTGCGTTGGAGAACACCGCGCCGCTGGCCCGGCACGAGCTCACTGTCGCCAACGATCATGGCATGGCCGAGCCGCAACGCGTACCGGCGAACGGACGGGCCGTGTTCGAGTTGCCGTTGCCTGCCCCCAAGCGTGGCCTGCTGACACTGAACCATTTCGAGACCATCACGCGACATCCATTCGGGTTGTTTCGTGCGTGGTCTCACCTGCACATGAATCTCACGTGCGTCGTGTATCCGAAGCCCAGCCCGCGCGGCATCACACCGCCGCCCGTGGAAACGGACACCGGCGGGGCGCAGGACTCGCTGTTGGGCGATGAAGAATTCGCCGGCATGCGTCCATTCCAGGCAGGCGACTCGCCAAGGCGAATTGCCTGGAAGGCCTACGCGCGCGAGCAGGGTTTGCAGGTCAAGGTGTATGCCGGCACGGCAGTCACCTCGCACGTCTTCGATTGGGACGCACTGCCCGGCCTCGGCACGGAAGCTCGCCTGTCACAGTTGTGCCGATGGATCGAGGACGCTCATGCCGCCGGCAGCGCCTTCGCACTGAAGCTGCCGAATCTGCAGATCCCGGCGAACATCGGGCAGGCGCATCGCCAGCGCTGCCTCACCGCGCTGGCGTTGTTCGACCAATGAACGCCGTCACCCTGGATCATCGACTGGAACAGCTCACGCCGCTCGGCCAGCGGCTCGCGTGGGTGATCGCGGGACTGACGTTATCGGTGCTGCCGCACGTTACGCACATTCCAGCCTGGACGTTGCTGATTGCCGGCGTCGCCGCCGCCTTGCGGATGACCATCGAGCTGAAGCGCTGGCCCTTGCCGCCAAAATGGATTCGCACACTGGTCGCGTTCGCGGCGCTGCTCGGCGTGGTCGCGAACTTCCGCACGATCAACGGCATCGATGCCGGCACATCACTGCTGATCCTCATGGCGGGCATGAAGCTGCTGGAGACCCAGTCCATTCGTGACCTGACCGTGGTGGTCTTTCTCTCGTACTTCGCGCTGTTCGCAGCCTTCCTCTACAACCAGAACATCATGTTGCTGCCGTACATGATGCTCACGGCGTGGCTGATAACGGCGACGCTGATGCGGGTCCATCAGGCGGAGGCCATGTCGATTCGCGAAGCGGCCGGCACGACTGCGAAAATGATTCTGCAGGCACTGCCGCTGGCCGTGCTGCTGTTCCTGTTCTTTCCTCGCTTGCCCGGGCAGTTCTGGGCCGTGCCGCCGCGCGAGAAGGCCTTGACTGGCTTGAGCGAGGAGATGACGCCGGGCGATGTGTCCGAGCTGAGCCTGTCCAGCGCGATCGCGTTCCGGGTGAAGTTCCAAGGCGAACCGCCACCGGCCCGGGAACGTTACTGGCGCGGCCCGGTGCTGCATCACTTCGACGGTCGCACGTGGCGGCGCGTCGCCACGCCGTACTCACAGCAGGACATTGCGACTTCGGGCACCACTTATCGCTATCGCATCACGCTGGAGCCACAGGAACGGAACTGGATTTTTCCGCTCGACATGGTTACTGGCTGGAGCCGCGAGCGCGCATTCCGCACGGGTGACTTCCAGCTGTACGCGCGGCAACCTCAAATCTCCGTGCTCACGTCGTTCGATCTCGAGTCGTCGCCGACCTATGTCACCACCACGGCGTTGCGCAATGACCTGCGATACTTCGACACCGCGCTGCCCAACAATCGCAACCCCCGTACCGTTGAGCTCGCGAGGCAGATGCGCGAGCGCGCGGGCAGCGAAGAGGCTTTCATACAATCGGTGCTCACCAAGTTCGGCAGCGAAGAGTTCTATTACACCTTGCAGCCGCCGGCGCTGGACTCGAACGCGGTCGATGACTTCCTGTTCAACACCAAGCGCGGCTTTTGCGAGCACTTCGCATCAGCCTTCACCGTCATGGCACGAGCCGCGGGAATTCCGGCTCGCATCGTGACCGGCTACCAGGGTGGCGAGTACAACCCAATGGGCGACTACTTCATCGTGCGCCAGTCGGACGCACACGCCTGGTCGGAAGTGTGGCTGGAAGGCAGAGGTTGGCAGCGCATCGATCCCACCGCGGCGATCGCTCCCCAGCGCATCGAGCGCGGGCTGGACGCCGCGATTTCCGAACAGGAGGACGTGCCCGGCAGAGAGCTACGCCAGAGCGCGCTGTTCAGCCAGGCCCGCATGCTGTGGGACGCGGCGAATACGTTCTGGAACGATCAGGTCGTGCAGTTTGGCGAAGTCCAGCAACGCTGGCTGCTGGAGAAGCTCAACGTCAAGGATCCGCGTTGGGAATATCTGGGCGTGGCCATGATCGTTGCCCTGCTCGGATTCTTTGGCGTGCTGTCCGCGTATCTCGCCTGGAAGTTCAAGCCGCGAGCGCGGGATCCCGTCGCGCACGTCTATGAGCAGCTGTGCCGCAAGCTCGCGAAGCTGGGCGTGCCTCGCTTACCCCACGAAGGACCGAATGACTATGTCGCGCGCGCCGCGCAAGCGCGGCCCGAATTGGCCGCACAGTTGTCGGAGTTCGTTTCGGTGTATGTGGGCTTGCGCTACGGCCCGGCGCCGTTGCCGACTCAGTTCAGCCGGCTGAAGTTTCTGGTAAACCAGCTGCAGGCGTAGTGCCACTCGCCACTCGGGTGGCGAGGAACAGAACGATCGCGCCACCGGCGAACAACAACGCCACCGACAGAATGGCCATGCGTGAATTGCCGGTGAGCAGCGCCGTTGTGCCCATCAGCAGCGGGCCCAGCACCGCGGCGAACTTGCCCATCATGTTGTAGAAACCGTAGAACTCGCCGGCGCGATCGGCGGGAATCAAACGTCCGTAGTACGAACGGCTCATCGCCTGCACCGCGCCCTGCACGCAGCCGATGGCCGCGGCCATGACATAGAACTCCGTGACGCTGGTCATGAACACGGCATAGAAAGTCACCGCGCAATACACGCCAATACCCACGAAGATGCCCACCAACGGGCTGAAGCGATCGCCGAGCGTGCCGAACAGCAACGTGGCCGGGAATCCGATGAACTGGATCATCAGAATGCCCGAGATGAGGCTGTCGGCCGGAAAGCCCAGCGCCAGGCCGTAGTCCACCGCCATTTTCATGATGGTGTTCACGCCATCGATGTACATCCAGTATGCGAGCAGGAACAGAATCACCGGGCGATACTTGCGCACTTCCTTGAAGGTGCGCGCCAGTTCCTCGAATCCTTCACGGAACGCGCGCGCAGCGCCGATGGGCGCGCGGTCCTGCGTCCGGGGGAACGTTCGAAAGATGGGAATGGCGAACAACGTCCACCACACGGCGACTGAAAGAAAAGCAACGCGAATGGCCGCTTCGGGATTCTCCAAGCCGAACATGCCCGGCTTGGCGAACATCAGCACATTGATCGTCAGCAACAGCGCGCCGCCCAGATATCCCAACGCATAGCCGAAGCCGGACACCGAATCGATGCGCTTGGGCGGCGCGACCTTCACCAGCATGGAGTCGTAGAAAATCAGGCCGCCCCAGAAGCCGAGCGACGCCACCGCAAACAACACGGCCGCGGCCACCCAATCGCCGACGCCCACGAACCCGAGCATCGCGGTCGGAATGACGCCGATCGCAGTGAACGCTGCGAGGAAACGCAGATGCGCACTGGTCCGATCCGCCAGCGCACCGAGCCACGGCGCCATGACGGCCAGCACGAAACTGGAAACACCGTTGGCGATGCCGAGCCAGAAGGTACTGGTGGTCGCGTCCTGCCCCGCCGTGAGGTACTGCTTGAAGAACAGCGGGAAGAACACGACCATCACGGTGGTCGCGAATGCCGAGTTCGCCCAGTCGTACAGCGCCCAGGCAAAGACCTTCTTGGTGATCAGCGGCGACTTCATGTCGGATGAGTTCGTTACGCGGCGGCTGCCAGATGTTCGCGCGTCTCGCGAAAATCCAGATCCGGCCAGCGTTCCAGGGTGAGTTGCAGATTGACGCGCGTCGGCGCGAGATAGACCAGTGCGCCGGAGTGGTCGATCGCCAGGTTCTCATAAGCCTTGGCGCGGAATTCCTCCAGCTTCTTCGCATCCTTGCCGTACACCCAGCGCGCGGTGTACACGTTGACGTTGTCGAACGCGGCCTGCACGGAATATTCATCCTGCAGGCGGAAGGCGACCACGTCGAACTGCAGTTGGCCGACCGCGCCGAGAATCAGATCGTTGTTGCGCAATGGCCGGAACACCTGGGTCGCACCCTCTTCGCACAACTGATCCAGCCCCTTCTGCAACGCCTTCATGCGCAGCGGATCCTTCAACACCACACGACGGAACATTTCCGGCGCGAAGTTGGGAATGCCGGTGAACATCAACGATTCGCCTTCGGTGAAGGTGTCGCCGATGTTGATGGTGCCATGATTGTGCAAGCCAATAATGTCGCCGGCGAACGCTTCATCGGTATGCTGACGGTCCGCGGCCAGGAACGTGAGCGCATCGTTGATGCGCATTTCCTTGCCGAGCCGCACATGGAACAAGCGCATGCCACGCGTGTACTTGCCGGAGCAGATGCGCATGAAAGCGATGCGGTCGCGATGTCCCGGGTCCATGTTCGCCTGGATCTTGAAGACGAAGCCGGTGAGCTTTTCTTCCATCGGCTCCACGACGCGGCTGGTGGTCTCGCGAGCTTGCGGCCCCGGCGCATGTCTCACGAACGACGCCAGCAGTTCCGTCACACCGAAATTGTTGATGGCCGAGCCGAAGAACACCGGCGTCTGTCGCGCGGCCAGATATTCCTTGGTATCGAGCTCCGGCGCGGCACCGCGCACCAACTCGACTTCGTCACGGAATGCCTGTGCCCGGTCGCCGAGAAACTCCGTCGCCGCATCGCTATCGAGCTTGTCGATGGTCGCGTGCGTGCCCGCCCGCCCCTTCTCGCCGGCCTGATAGACATAGATGCGATCTTCGAGCAGGTGATAGATGCCCCGCAGATCGTGCCCCATGCCGATGGGCCAGGTGATGGGCGCACAGGAAATCTTCAGCACCTTCTCGATCTCGTCCAACAGCTCCATGGGCTCGCGGCCCTCGCGGTCGAGCTTGTTGATGAAGGTCATGATGGGCGTATCGCGCAGGCGGGTCACTTCCATCAGCTTGATGGTGCGCTCCTCGACGCCCTTGGCGCAGTCGATCACCATCAGCGCCGAATCCACCGCGGTCAGCGTGCGGTAGGTGTCCTCGGAAAAGTCCTCGTGGCCCGGCGTGTCGAGCAGGTTGACCATCCGGCCTTCGTAGGGAAATTGCATGACCGAGGAGGTGACCGAGATGCCGCGCTGCTGTTCGAGCGCCATCCAGTCCGAGGTCGCATGCCGGGCGGCCTTGCGCCCCTTCACCGTGCCCGCCAGCTGAATGGCACCGCCGAACAGCAACAGCTTTTCGGTCAGCGTGGTCTTGCCCGCGTCCGGATGGCTGATGATGGCAAAAGTTCTTCTTCTGCCGATTTCCTCGGATAAGGGGCCATTCGCCATCGTCAAGAAACCTCTGAGCGCACCGGCAGTGCGCGCCTGCACGAGTAAAAGGGGGCGAATGATAGCCCAGAACGCTGTCGGCACGATGACCGGGAAAGCAGACGGCTCGCTGACCCGAGGGCGCGCAGCCCCCAATCACATCAAGGACTTATGCCGTGCCCGCGGCAGGCTCAACTCAGGGCGCGTTCAACATGCGAGTGCCGACTTTGACGGAGCCCAGCGACTCGTGCAGCTTGATGGCCACCGGGTTGGAGGGGCGCACTTCCGGAACACGTCCTGCATCTCGGCCTCCTGGGCGCGGCTCAGCAGGAAATCCATCAGGCGCCGGCCGACACCGCTGCCGCGCAGGCCAGTAGCTTTCGCCGAACGTGGCGAGCGTCGAGCGCAACGTGGCAACCATCGTTGTGAGCTGCAATCGTTGCCGGCGAGGGCAGCCAAGCTTGACTTCGGCTGCGGTCGGCGAAAAGATCGAACCACGTGGCCGCCCCAGTTAGAGATGTCACAATCGCGCAAGCGTGTGACATTCAAATCATATCTGGGAAATCTCACTTTGTTGAGCGCTTACGCTGGCGGCACAGCGCGTTGCCAAGCTCAAGGAAGATCCGACTTACCACCATTCAGGAATCCTTCAGTATGGGAGTGACGGAGCTCGCAATCACTGCCTTGCGTCCGAGGGATTTGGAATGGACCGCCGAGACACGCGACCGGCGCGCCAGTCGCTGGCGGAAGATTCTCGGCGATTCGCCGCTTGCCGATTGGCTCGCCGGCTTTTCACCGACTCATCTCTACGTCGGAAGCGAGCTCTGCGAGGAGTTGCTGCCTTCGAGGCGGACCGTGCGGACCGCCATCGACTGCGCGACGGGACGTGGGCTTCAGATTGCGCTTCTGACGCCGATCAGCTCGCCGGGCGCAATACGCCAGCTGGCCGATCTCCTGCCGCTGCTCCCTGATGGCACGGAAGTCATCGTCAACGACTGGGGCGTCGCCTACTTCGCTCGCGAGCACTTTCCCGCACTCGTGCTGGTCGCCGGTCGCCTGCTCTGCAAGATGATCCGGGACCCGCGATTGCCGGGCACCGAATGGGCGCCCCACTGCGCCCACAGCCTCGATTCCGAACACCTGCAGCGCACCTTCCGTCTGGCAGGATTCCGCCGCCTCGAGATCGACGTACCGCCATTTGCGACTGCCGAGTCCTTCTCGCGTCTGCCTCTGCCAGCCGGCGTGCACGTGCCGTTCGCGGTGGTCGCGAAGGGCCGGATGTGCCGCATCGGCTCGATGTCCCGGCAGGGTCCCGAGCGCTTTGCGCCGGGACGCCGGTGTCGCAAAGAATGCCTGCATGTCTCAGCGACGATGACTCGTCCGGCGGCGGTCGACAGCTACCGCACCGTACAGCTCGGCAACACGATTATGAGTCAGCACTCCCGAGGCATGCTCGATGCCGTGGCCACGGCAGTTGCCGACGGGCGCATCACGAGGTTGATCGCGCCGGTGGAGCCGCTGTGAAAATCGTTGCCCCCATCAGCCGGATCCCGGATATCGAAGCAGTGGCGCGGGCGGGCGCGAACGAGCTGTACTGCGGCATCGTCCCCAGAGAGTGGCTGCAGGCGTTTGGAGCGGCCACCGCCAATCGAAGACCAACCGGCAATCTCGCCAGCAGCGAGGACTTGCGGTGCGCAGTGGCCACCGCGCACGAACACGGCTGTACGCTGGCTCTCACCTTGAACGCGCAGCAGTACTCCGCTGATCAGACGGCCGCAGCCCTCGAGATCGCGGCAGCCTTCCTCGAAATGGGCGGCGACGCGCTGATCATCAGTGATCTCGGCCTGATGCAGGCCGTGTCTGAGAGCCTGCCCTCCGCACGCATCCACGTAAGCTCAGTGGCGACTTGTCGCAATGCCAACGCGGTGAGGTTCTACCAGAAGCTCGGCGCCGCGCGGGTGATCCTGCCGCGCGATGTGATGCTCGAGGAAGCCGTCGAGATCGCCGCGGACGTCCCGGATGTCGAGATCGAAGTGTTCGTGCTGAACGACGGGTGTGTGTTTGAGGAAGGTGTGTGCAACACCATCCACCTGCCGAACCAGCTCGGCGGGCCGATCTGTCTCGACAAGTATCACTACGTCTATCGGCGTCGCGACGGGCGCGACCTGAGCGCGCGGCTGCAGCGACTGGCGGCGGAAACGGATCGGGAGTATCAGAAGTGGCTGTGGTATCGCTTTTCCTGCGGGTTCTCGAGCACGCCGGATGGACTGCCTTACGGCCCTTGCGCGCTATGCGCAGTGCCGCGCCTGCGGAGCGGCGGCGTGAGTGCTGTGAAGATCGCCGGGCGCGAGGCGTCCACCGCTCGCAAGGTCGCGAGCGTCAAGATGGTGCGAAAGATTGTGGAGGCGGCAGCTGCCGGCGCGCCGGAGCGGGCGGTCGCGGAGCTGGCCCGGAACCTGCGCCCCTCGCCCGAGCACTGCGCAACCGGCTACATGTGCTACTACCCCGAGGTAGTAACGAGCTTTGTCGAAAATCAGTAAACACTGAGCCCGACACGGCGACCACGGGTGCGAAGCACCCTCACATCAAGGACTCATGCCGTGCCCGCGGCAGGCTCGAAACTCAGGGCGCGTTCAACACACGCTTGTAGACCAGCGCGTCTTCACGGCCGCCCGCGGCCTGATAGTACGCCTTGCGAATGCCGACTTTGACGAAGCCCAGCGACTCGTACAGCTTGATGGCCACCGGGTTGGAGGGGCGCACTTCCAGGAACACGTCCTGCATCTCCGCCTCCTTGGCGCGGCTCAGCAGGAAATCCATCAGGCGCCGGCCGACACCGATGCCGCGCAGGTCGTTGCGAATACAAATATTCAGTATGTGCGCTTCGCCGGCGCCGTAGGACATGATGCCGTAACCGGCGACCTGTCCTTCGAGCTCGACCACGCGGCACAGATAACCGACGCGCACGCAGTCGCGAAACACGCCCTCGCTCCAGGGAAACAAGTACGACGCTCGCTCGACCGTCACCACGGCGGGCACGTCGACCAGCGTCATCGGCCGGAAACGGACCGCTTGATAGAGCGCGCTGCGGTCGATCTCGGCGCTCACGCCATCGCCCCACTTTGCAACGTCTCGAAGGTACGCATGGCCAATAACAGATCGGCCCATGATTTGCGTTTCTCCACCGGACTGCGTAACAGATAAGCCGGATGATAGGTCACCACCATCGGGCGGTTGGTCGCGATTCTATGCACCGTGCCCCGCAACTTCCCAATCGGTGTATCCACATCCAACAAGGTTTGCGCGGCGATGCGCCCGACGCACAGGATCAGCGCCGGATCGACCAGCTCGATCTGGCGGTACAGATAAGGAATGCAGGCACGCACTTCTTCGGGCTTCGGATCGCGATTGTTGGGGGGCCGCGATTTCAGAATGTTGGCGATGAACACCTGTTCCCTGCTCAGGCCCACGGCTTTCAACATGGCATTGAGCAACTGGCCGGCGCGCCCGACGAAAGGCTCGCCTTGCCGATCCTCGTCCACGCCGGGTGCCTCGCCGATGATCATCCAGCGGGCCCGCCGATCGCCGACGCCGAATACACCGTTGGTGCGTGTGGCATGTAGCGGGCACTTCGTGCAGGAACGCACCGCGGTTGCAAGCTCGTCCCAACCCAGGCCCACCACGCCCGATTCATCCAATTCCCGGACCGGCAGCTCTCGAACCGGCGCACGAGGAGTGTCGGCTTCGGCAGCCGGCGCCTTGGCACGAGCCATTGCCGGTGCCATCGACTGCATCGCAGGTTCGGGCGTTGCCTGAATGGGCGCCGGGTCGGCCGCCCGCGACGGAACCGCCTCGGCAACCGCCGCGCGCGCGCTGCCGTCTCGACGTTCCCAGACGTCGATCTCGAGTGCCTTGAGGTAGGCCAGGCGGCGGGAATCCATTGCGAGACGATGCTGTGTGGATGGTTATGGAGGAAGCTTACCGGCAGCCGCCCGGCGAGACCATCGGCAATCGTCAGTCAGGTCGGCGTCTCGGCGACGCGCTTCCTGCGAGTCAGCTTGCGCCACACCCAGTGCAGCGGCGCGGAGGCCGCGTACAGCCCGAACAAGGTGAACAGAGACACCGGCGCCAGCGAGACTGCCACGTAGATCAACGGAATCAGCGCCGCATACACCCAGGGAATGCGGCCCCGCACGTTCAGCTCCTTGCCGCTCCAATAGGAGAACTTGCTGACCATCAGCGCGCCGATACAGATGGTGATGGCGAACGCCAGGGCCAGGGCCGGCAGGCCGGTCACTGGAAACTCGCTGACCAGCCAGATGAAGCTGGCCACCGCGGCCGCGGCCGACGGGCTCGGCAGGCCTTCGAAATAACGCTTGTCCGCCACGGCGGCGCGCGCATTGAAACGGGCCAGGCGCAGGGCCGCGGCTACCGCGTAAAAGAAGCAGGCCAGCCAGCCGAATCGCCCCCAGAAAGTGCCGTAGCCGTAAATGCGCTCGATGCCCCACTGGTACACGACGATGGCCGGCGCCAGGCCGAAGGCGACCATGTCGCAGATGCTGTCGTACTCCTTGCCGAAATCGCTCTGGGTGTTGGTCCAGCGGGCCACCCGTCCGTCCAGGCCATCGGCCAGCATGGCCACGAAAATGGCAATGCCGGCGTTGGAGAAGTTGCCGTCGATGGCCGCGACGATGGCGTAGAAGCCGCCGAACAGCGTGCCGGTGGTGAACAGATTGGGCAGCCAGTACACGCCGCGGCCCGGCCGCTGGTTGGAGTCCTCCACCGGGTCAAGATCGCTGCTGTGATATTCGGCGCTCATGAATTAGCTGGGACGATTAGCTCGGACTCTGGGCCAGTGAATGCGAACGGCGTGGCTTCCATCGCAGGACGGCCGCTGCAGGATGAATGTGTCGCCACGCGCCAGGTTCCGGGAGGTTGCCGCCATTGCAGCTCCCGATCCACCCCTTCCATTTGGGCATGAGTCTCGGCCATGACCTCATGGCGAATCCCGGCTGTGACGCAGCTCGATCTACCGCCGCGGGCGCGCATGATATTGTGCGGCCCGCAACGCGCACAACCTACACGGTTCAGCTCTTTCGTTCAGCTACCTGTTCAGACTCATGGCGTACAGAACAGCGACTGCACCAGGCTGCCTGCTCCTGCTGATGATGGCCTTCATGGCCCTGCCCGCCCTCGCCGATCGCCAGCAAGACCCGGCGCTCGGCCGCTTCCTGCAGAAAACCCTCCAGGAAGCGCCCTGCTTCGAGGATGAATTCGAGAAGAAGGTCTGGCTCGCGGCCATGGAGCCGAAGCTGCTCAAGCTGGTCAAGGACGAGAAAGAGCGCGGCGAGATCCTGCACCACGTGTTTTGCGAGGCGCGCCGCCTGCAGTTGCCGCCGGGGCTGGTCATGGCAGTCATCGACGTGGAAAGCCGTTTCGACCGGTGGGCCGTGTCCTCGGCCGGCGCCGTGGGGCTGATGCAGGTCATGCCGTTCTGGCCCAATCAGCTGGGCATGACCAATCAGGAGCTGGTGCGCATTCCACAGAACGTGCGCATGGGCTGCACCATCCTGAAGTTCTACCTCGATCGGGAAAAAGGCGATTACACCAAGGCGCTGGCGCGCTACAACGGCAGTGTCGGGCGCCGCAACTACTCCGACCTGGTGCTGGTCAGGTTGGCCAATCGCTGGCAGTACCGTTAACTTGGGTTGACGCCAATGGCACTTAGTTAGCGCCCTGCAGTGGTTGGCGGTTAGCGGTTGGGGCAGAACGGAGGCCAGGATTTAGCTCATTTCTGGCTAACCGTAACCGCTATCCGCTATCCGCTATCCGCGAACCGCTGCGACAAAGACGGTTAACTAAGCACCATTGGGGTTAACGCTGCGCGAATCCTACCGGCACGTCGCCGAGATCGTCCAACGACAGCTCCAGCACATCTACGAGCTTCACTTCCGCCGCGGGCGGGCCCTGCCACAACCACTCGAGCAGGGAATGCACTGCCTGGGGCTCACCCACCGCCAGCACTTCCACACGCCCATCGGCCAGATTGCGCGCATAGCCGGAACAGCCAAGCTCGGTGGCCTTGTGCCGGGTGGAAGCGCGGTAGAACACTCCTTGTACCCGGCCGGAAACATAGCAACGGCGCGCGATCAGGGTCGACATGGCGCGAGATTAACCCAGGCGGGCGGGGACGAAAATCGACAAGGCGCGAGAGAAGAATGCTTAGCTGGCGCCGCCGTCGTGGTCGTCCGCGGTGCGCGCCGAGCTGAGGGCTTCGGCGGCCTTGCCTCGGGCGGCAATCGCATCCCGGCGGGCCTGCTTGTAGGCTCGCCGCTGCAGACTGACTTCGGCGCGGTTCAACAAGGCTTCGGCTTCAACCAGCGAAGGCGGTGCGCTGACCGAAGAGCCGGCGGCATCGCGCGCGGCCTTGATGGCCTGCCGGGCATTGCTCATTTCCTGCACGGGAGCGCCTGCGCACGCGGCCAGCCCCATGCACATTCCAAGCATGAGCAAAGTGGAACAACGAAGGACGAGCTGACTTACCATGGCGATTTTTTCAATCGACCGTAGCAATCGCAATCTACACCGTCAAGGCGCCGCTGAATACAATGCAAGCGCCTCGACTGCGAGCCTCGCGTTGCATTCCACCCACATGACGCGTGCAGCGATCGATTTTGGGAGCATCCGCGCGCATGGCTGAAATTCTGGTTTTGTTTTATTCACGCAAAGGCAGCACTGCCGAACTGGCTCGACAGGTTTGCCGAGGCATCGAATCTGTGCCCGGCGCGCGCGCCAGATTGCGCACGGTTCCGCAAGTCACGGCGGTGATAGAGCAACCAGAACCCGCCGTGCCGAGCGAAGGCCCGCCATTCGCCACGCATGACGACCTGCGCGAGTGCGACGGCCTGGTCATGGGCAGCCCCACCCGCTTCGGCAACATGGCCGCGCCGCTGAAGTATTTTCTGGACGGCACCAGCGCGTTGTGGGCCAGTGGCGCATTGGCTGGAAAACCGGCCGGCGTATTTACGTCCACACAGACCATGCACGGCGGTCAGGAAACCACCTTGATGAGCATGATGATGCCGCTGATCCATCACGGCATGTACATCGTCGGGCTGCCTTACACGGAACCGGCGCTGACACAGACGCGCGCCGGCGGCTCGCCGTATGGCGCCAGTCATGTTGTAGGTTCCAACGCCCCGGGCAAGCTCACGGATGACGAACGTGTGCTCGCCTCACTGCTGGGCAAGCGAGTCGCCGAGCTTGCAGTCCGGCTCGGCAACGCCCGATGAGCATCACCGCCGAGGTGCTGGCGCAGCGCGCCCGGATAGCGGTCGTGTCCACTCTCAGTGCATTGATCGCGGGTCTCATCATCTGGCGTGTCCGGACGGGCCTGAGCGTCGGCGATGTCGTGCTCATCGTTGTACTGATATTGCCCTTGCTCGTCGCACTGCCCCGCCTGCTGGCGGGTCACCGGCGCACCTATGCGTGGATGACGCTCGCGGTCACGCCTTTTCTGGTGGTAGGGATCACCGAAGCTGTCGCCAATCCGTCGCAGCGAGTATGGGCCGCGCTTTGCATCATGATCGCATTCTTGTTGTTCGTGTTGCTGATCGCGTATCTGCGAGTCACGCGTCAGCAGAGCTAATCGGCCAGGCGCCGCTCCAGCACTTCCTTCACGAACGGCACGGTCAGCCGCCGTTGCGCTATCAATGACGCCGCATCGAGCTCATCGAGCACGGCATAGAGGTGAGTCATGTCTCGGGGCAACCGCCTCAACATGAACTGCGCGGTTTCGTCGGGCAGCTCGAGGCCGCGCAGCTGAGCCCGTAGCTGCAACGCGGATATCTGTTCGGGTTCGTCCAACGCTTGCAGCGTCAATACCAACCCGCCATTCAAGCGCGAGCCGAGATCGCGGAGCTTGAACGGTAGGGCGGCGGGCGGCGTGGCACCGGAGACGAGCAAGCGCGCGTCACGTTCCTGCAGCTCTTGATGCAAACGAAACAAGGCGCGCTCCCAATTCTCGCGCCCCGCGATCACCTGCGCGTCATCGAGGCAAACGACGGACAGATCGCCAAAGCCCGCCAGCACTTCTTCGCCAAGCGAGATCACATCGGGCAGCGGCAGATACGCAGCGCTGCGCCCTTCGCGGCTGGCTCGCGCGCAAACAGCCTGTAACAAATGAGTCTTGCCAGTGCCCTGCGCGCCATGAATCCAGATGCACGTCGGCGTGCCTGTTTGTTTCGAGGCACGACTTTCGATTGCGAGAAACGTGAGCAAGGCATCGACCACCGGTTGGTTGCGGCCGGCGAAATAACTTTCGAATACCGAGCTGTCCGGTAGACGAATGCCGAGCGGCAGTTGTCCTGGTGAACGCACCATCACGCGAGGCCGCGTTTGCGCCGGCTCGCCTCGATTGCCTTGCGCGTGTAAGTCAGGACGTAATCGATGCCGCTCACCACGGTGGTCACGAACACCAGCGCACCGAGGACCAGCAGTGCTGTATCTGGCGTCCACTCGCCAGCCTTCGCCGCGACCGCGAGCAGCAGATACAGGATCTGGCACAGCGTGTTTATCTTGCTGATGAAGGTGGGATTGCCCTGCGGGTCCCCATAAAGGGCGTTGTAAGTAATGGCTCCCGCGGTGATCGTGACATCGCGCAGGACCGCGGTCGCCGCGAGCCACACCGGCACGATGTCGAGCACGGCCAGGATGATGAACACGCTGACCAGCAGGATCTTGTCTGCCAGCGGATCGAGAATCTTGCCCAGCTCCGACCTCCAGCCGCAGCGCTTGGCAAGAAAGCCGTCGAGACCATCAGTGAGGCCCGCGAATGCGAAGACCCACAACGTGAGCCCGTATTCGCCGATGCCCAGCAGCCATGCGATGGGCACGACCAGCAACATGCGCAGAATGCACAGTGCATTGGGAATATGCCGCATGGCGTGCCGGGATCGAGCCTGATTGAAGTTCGTTAGGTTCGGTCGAGGACGATGGTCTATGGGCGATAACGGAAGGTGAGCCGCTCGCCCGCCGGTGCCGTCTGGTCGTCCTGCGAGACCAGTCGGCTATCGAGCGCGATGGCGCGACGCAAAGTCGCCGCATCACCGCGCACGGCGAGCTTGAAGCGCATGGTGTCGCCCGAGACTTGTTCCAGCGCGACGGAACGCACCAGCGTCATGCCTTCCAGATAGTTCAACGTGCTCGCATAGGCGTCGAGATCGCCGATGCCCGACACCTCGACGAGAACGTTGCCGAGCGAAGAACCCGACGCCGCGAACACGCGAGCAAACGTATCGGCCGCCATGTGAACCCCGTCATCCAGGCCGCCGCTGATCTGTGAAGCGCCGTCCACCGTGACCAGCGTCCACCGCACCATGCCGCCTTGTACGCGACCGAGCAGCGCCGCGTTGGCGCCATAGCGCTCGGCTTCCTCGAGCGCGTTCGACTCGCCGATTCCCTGCGGATCGACTGCCGGCCACTTCAGCGGCAAACCGCGCGCGCGGGCCGCTCTACCGAGGACGTCCTTTTGCGCGTTGGGCTGATCGCCGGTGATCCAATGCGCGTAACCGTCCGGCTCGATCACGTTCAGCAACACGAGCGTGGCGGGCCGCTCGCGGCCCCAGATGGGCAGACCGGCTTCCTGCAGCATGCGGTCCACCGACACACTGTCGAACCCCACTTGCAGCACATTGTCGACGGTAAAGCCGAAGCGTTGGACATACTTGCGTGGATCGTTCAGAGCCGCCCCCAGGCGCTCCGGCGCATCGCGCTGGCCGCTGACGCGGATCACCACGGTCTTCAGTGCTTCGACGAACGCAGCGTCCCGCGCATTGTTCAGGACCGGCTGATCGGCCTCGTAAAGGTCGCTCAGCGTGACCGCGCCCACGGGCGTCGCGATCGTGGCCAGTATCCAGGTCACGCACAACGACAGCCGGCGGAGCAACGCCCTAGTCCCGATCATCTGCCCTACCCATCCTTTAAAAAAGACACGCGAATCGCGGCCGTTAAGCTTCACAGCCCCATCGGCCGCGACGGCGTGTAAAATAACACAGCCCACATCCACTCCCGCCCTCAGCCCCGTCCGATAATTCCGACCCATGCAACCCTCCGAGCCCATCACCTACAAGGACGCTGGCGTCGACATCGAAGCCGGCGACGAACTGGTCGAACGCATCAAGCCGGCGGTCAAGCGCTCGATGCGGCCCGAAGTGCTGGGCGGCCTGGGCGGCTTCGGCGCGCTGTTCGAAATTCCGCTGGACCGCTACAAGAAACCGGTGCTGGTATCGGGCACCGACGGCGTCGGCACCAAGCTGCGCCTGGCCATCGAGACCGGCCGGCACGGCACCATCGGCATCGACCTGGTCGCGATGTGTGTCAACGACGTCGTGGTGCAGGGCGCCGAGCCCTTGTTCTTCCTGGACTACTACGCCACCGGCAAGCTCAGCGTCGATGTCGCCGAGACGGTGGTCAAGGGCATCGTCGAAGGCTGCGTTCAGGCAGGCGCCGCGTTGATCGGCGGCGAGACTGCCGAAATGCCGGGAATGTATGCGGATGGCGACTACGACCTCGCCGGTTTCTGCGTCGGCATCGTCGAGAAGGATCACATCATCGACGGCCGCAACACGCGCCCCGGCGACGTCATCATCGGCCTGCCCTCTTCGGGCCCGCACTCGAACGGCTACTCGCTGATCCGCAAGCTGCTGAAGACCAGCAAGGCCACCACCGCCACGAAGCTCGAAGGCGGCCTGCTGTACGACGCGCTGCTTGCGCCAACTCGCATTTACGTCAAACCGTTGCTGGAACTGACCAAGGTCGTGCCGGTACACAGCTTTGCTCACATCACTGGTGGCGGCCTGACTGAAAACATTCCGCGCGTTCTCCCGCACGGCCTGGAAGTGATGCTGAGCTCGCAGACATGGCAACTGCCGGCGGTGTTCGACTGGCTGCAAAAGGCCGGCAGCATTCCCGAAGCGGAGATGTATCGCACCTTCAACTGCGGCATCGGCATGACGGTGTGCGTCGCTGCCGAACATTGCGACAAGGCCATTCGCTCGCTCACCGATCATGGCGAGAAGCCGGTGGTCATCGGCGAAGTGCGCCGGGGCGACGGCGGCGTCGTCATTCGCCGTTAACTCGCCTGCTGCAGTCCAGATCAGGATGACTTCCGCTGCCAGCGGCTCGCCGCAACAGAAACTTCCGATCGTCATCCTGATTTCAGGTCGCGGCACCAATATGCACGCGATCGCTCAGCAGGCGGCGAGCGGTGCTGTCCCGGTCGAGATTCGCGCGGTCATCAGCGACAAGGCCGAGGCGGCGGGACTTGCGACGGCCGCAGCGATGAACATTCCCACTCGCTCGCTGTCGGCGCGCGACTTTCCGGACCGAGCGAGTTACGACCAGGCGCTCGCCGCGCTGGTTGCGAGCTTCGAGCCGCAGTTGGTGGTGCTCGCCGGCTTCATGCGAATTCTCAGCCCCGGCTTCATCGCCGCCTTCGCCGATCGCATCCTGAACATTCATCCGTCGCTGCTGCCGCTGTATCGCGGCCTGCACACGCATCGGCGCGCACTCGAGGCCGGTGATGCTTTGCACGGCTGCAGCGTGCATTTCGTCACCGAGGAACTTGACGGTGGGCCGCTCGTTATTCAAGCGCAGGTGAAAGTACGGCCGGATGACAGCGAAAGCACGCTTTCAGCGCGAGTTCAGCAGCAGGAATACAGGATCTATTCGCAAGCCATCGACTGGTTCGCGCGCGGGCGCTTGCAACTGCGCGAGCAGCGAGCCTGGCTCGATGGCCGGCCGTTGGATACTCCAGTAGTCATTTCCGCGGACGACTGACGAGGTACTGAATGCGGCGACTGGCTCGGTGGACTACATATTCATTCGCATGTTTGTTTGCGGTGCTGTCGTTCGCAACCGCCGCGAGGTCCGACGCCATTCTCCCCAAGCCCGTCACCGCCACGTATGAAGTGAGCTATCGCGGCATGCGCGCCGGACAGCTGACGTTCAAGCTCTCACGCGACGAAGCGACCGGCCGTTATATCTACGAAACCACCGCAAACCCATCGCTGCTCGCACGGTTCGTCGTCAGCAGCGCCGCAGTGGAACGCAGCGTGATGGAAATCGGTCCGGACGGCGTGCGGCCCATTCAATGGCAGCTGGAGGATGGCAAGTCCAGCACCGCCCGGGACGGGCGACTGCAGTTTGATTGGAACAACCAGGTCGCCACCGGCGAAATCGAGGGCGAGAAGATCGAGCTGCCCCTGGAAGACGGACTGCAGGATCGACTGTCCATCCAGATCCAGGTGGTAACTTCACTGCTGCGCGGCCAGGAACCCGGTGTCATCCCGCTCATCGATGACAACCGCATCAAACGCTACAGCTACGAGAAAAAAGACACCGCCACGATCGACACCAAGCTCGGCAAGCTCGACACCATCCTCTACGAAAGCACCCGCCAGGGCTCCAACCGCCAGTCCCGCTTCTGGCTGGTCCCCAAGATGGAATACCTCGCCGCCCGCGCCGAACAGGTGCGCAAAGGCAAGGTCGAGACGGTCATGACGTTGCTGTCGGTCCAGTAAGCCGCAGCGCATTCTCTCGCGGGCGGCTCACCGTATCGCGCTTACGCGCGCGGCAGAGTGACGCCTTGCTGGCCTTGGTATTTGCCGCCGCGGTCCTTGTATGAGGTTTCACAGACCTCGTCGGATTCCAGGAACAGCATCTGCGCGACGCCTTCGTTCGCGTAGATCTTGGCAGGCAGGGTCGTGGTGTTGGAGAACTCCAGGGTGACGTGGCCTTCCCATTCCGGTTCCAGCGGCGTGACATTCACGATGATGCCGCAGCGGGCGTAGGTGGACTTGCCGAGGCAGATCGTCAGCACGTTGCGCGGAATGCGGAAGTACTCGACGGTGCGGGCCAGCGCGAAAGAGTTCGGCGGGATGATACAAACCTCCGAAGTCACATCCACGAAGCTCTTCGAATCGAAGTTCTTCGGGTCCACGATGGTGGAATTGATGTTGGTGAAGATCTTGAACTCGTTCGCGCAGCGGACGTCGTAGCCGTAGCTCGACGTGCCGTACGAGATGATCTTGCCCTCCACGCCATCCTTGCGGACGGTGCGGACCTGCCCGGCTTCGAACGGCTCGATCATCCCGGAGGCGGCCATGCGACGGATCCAGCGATCGGATTTGATGCTCATTAGGAGATGTGAGAAGTGATGAATGACGGGTAATGAAACAAGAGCCGGAGTAAACCCGAGCGCCGCTCAAGTATCTTCGGTCGAGATGTTGGGGAACGCGGCGGTGGGTTGCAAGCCGGTCACGACCAGGCGCGCCGCCGTCCGGCGCGCCAGATCGATATAAGCCTGGCCCAGCTTGCTGTCGGGCTCGGCAACCACGGTCGGCCGGCCGCCATCGACCTGCTCGCGAATGCGAATATCCAGAGGCAATTGCGCCAGCAGCTCGACACCATATTGTTGCGCCATGCGCTGCCCCCCGCCCGCGCCGAAGATGTGCTCCTCGAAACCGCAATTGGAGCAGACATGCGTGCTCATGTTCTCGACCACGCCCAGCACCGGCACCGCCACCTTCTCGAACATTCGCAGCCCCTTGCGGGCATCCAGCAGCGCGATGTCCTGCGGCGTGGTCACGATCACCGCGCCGCTCACCGGCACGCGCTGTGACAGCGTCAGCTGCGTATCGCCAGTGCCGGGCGGCATGTCCACGATCAGATAATCCAGCTCGCCCCAGCGAGTCGTCTCGAGCAATTGCACCAGCGCCTGGGTCACCATCGGCCCGCGCCAGACCATGGGCTGCTCGACATCCACCAGGAAGCCGATGGACATCACCTTGATGCCATAGGCCTCGGGCGCAATCATGGTCCGCTGGTCGGGACTGGTGGGCTTCTCCTGGCTCAGGCCCATCATCTGCGGCTGGCTCGGCCCGTAGATATCGGCATCCAGCAGCCCCACGGCTGCACCATCATGAGCCAGACCCAACGCCAGGTTGGCCGCGGTGGTCGACTTGCCAACGCCACCCTTGCCCGACGCTACGGCAATGATGTTGCGGATGCCCTGAATGGGCTTGAGATTGTTCTGCACGCTATGAGATACGACGCG
This sequence comes from Steroidobacter sp., assembly GCF_036406195.1. Lineage (GTDB taxonomy): Bacteria > Pseudomonadota > Gammaproteobacteria > Steroidobacterales > Steroidobacteraceae > Steroidobacter. Next base: position 93,122 of record NZ_DASWVW010000035.1, on the reverse strand, counting down.
CCAGGCGACATCGATCTTCACTTGCGTGATCCAGGGCAGCGAGCGGGCGAGCCGCTCCAATTCGGCCGCGAGCTGCGCGGCGTAGCGCCCCGCTGGAAAGCCCAGCTCCACACTCACGTGTGCGCTGCCGTTGCTGACCTGCACTGCCTTGAGGGTTCCCGCCCGGTCGAGCGTCAGGCCAAGATAAGGGTCCACGTAGCTGCCCAGCAGCTGACGTAGCTCGGATTCGGGAGGCGTGTTGGCGGAGCTCATCGCATTGAACGTTCAGGCAGCCGTGGAGGTCCGGACCCATGGAGGTTGGACGTGGCCGCGAATTGTAGCGGATCGCGCCGCGCCTGGTTTTTCCGATCGTCCCGCAGGGGGACGAGGGGTCGACGCAGCCCCTGCGCAGAGACAGCGAATCGAGAGGAAATGCCCGACCGGACCTAGTGGGCACTTCAGCCGTGGCATAATGCGCGGCAATATTCGCCGCGCACGGCAGCTGCGCCACCAAGATGCGCCACTAAGAAATGGATAACCGGAACACTCGATGAGTTTTTTTTCCGATCTCAGAGCCGAGCGCCTGATCGCCGAGATCCGCGGGATTGGGGACCCGCTGCATCCCGAGTCGCAGAAAGCGCTGCAGAAGCTCATCAAGATCGGCCCGGGCGCCATCCCCAAGATCCTCGATGCCCTGGCCGTGGCCGATCGCAAGGAGACGGCCTGCTATGTCGACGTGCTGAGCCAGCTGATCGACAACAAGAGCTTTCCCATTCTGGTCGAGGGCATGGCCGAGGGCAGCCCGCGCACCCTCGCGGCCATCGGCCAGGCGCTGACCGCCAGCCGCAACTACAGCGCCAACCTGCTGATCGAGCTGCTCGGCCGCGACGACATGCCCAAGCCGCTGCTCCTCGAAGTCATCGGCGCGCAGAAGGGCCGGTTCACAGTGCGCGACCTGCTGCAGCACGCCTACAGCCAGGAAGCCAACGAAAAAGCCGCGCTATTCCGCATCGTGGCCGAGCTCGCGGACGAAGCGGCGCTGCCTGAGCTGATCAGCCGCATCGAAGGCAAGGACTCGACCGCGCGCATCCACATCATCAACATCCTGTCGCGCTTCAACCGGCCCGAGGTGTCGCAGGCCGTCCAGACGCAACTGCGCGACCCGAACAAGATGATTCGGCAAGCCGCGCTGAACGCGCTGTCCAAGATGGATGGTCCGCTCAACATCGAGCCCATCTGCCAGCTGCTGCGCGACCCGGACCTGGAAGTGGCCAACCGCGCCATCGACGTCGTGGTCCGAGCCAAAGATCCGGACACGATGAAATACCTCATCGACGTCCTCAAGGATGAAAACGAATACGCCCGCCGCGCCGGCGTGGAGGTGCTGAACCATCTCGGCACCGCCAACGACATCAAGCATCTGCTGCACGTCATCAAGGACGACGACTGGTGGGTGCGCACTCGCGCCGCCGACGCGCTCGGCAAGATCGGCGGTCCTCGGGTCGTGGATGCCGTGATCGAGCTGATTCGCGACGAAGACGAGGACGTGCGCCGCGCCGCCATCGAGATCCTGAACCAGACCAAGGACGAGCGCGCCATCAACTTCCTGATCGAGGCCACCAAGGACAAGGACTGGTGGGTCAGCGAGCGCGCGGTCGATGCGCTGGCGGAAATCGGCAGCAAGAAGGCCGTTCCCGCGCTGCTGGAGCTGCTGAAGACCGACAACACCCGCTCGCTGCCAACCGTGGCGCGCGCGCTCGGTAAGCTCGGTGACACACGCGTGATCGAATCGCTGGTCGGCCTGCTGGAGCGGCCTGAGAAAGAGATCAAGGTCGAGGTCATCAACGCCCTCGCCCGGCTCGCCGACGACAAGCGCGCCGACGCGGTGCGCAGCTACATTCAAGCGGCAGGATCGAACGCCAACGATCCCACCATCGAGCACGCCGCGATTCGGGCCATCGAAGACATCGATCTGCGTTATTCGAGCACTGCGGTGGCTGCCGCCCTCAAATCGGGACGCACGCTCGCCGAACCGGCGCGCGCCAGCAAGATCGGCTCGGCGGAACCGGCACGCACGCTGCTCATCGACCGCGGCGATGTCGATCAGGTCCTCAAGAAGGTCGAAGAATCCGCGGCCGCCACGGCCAAGCTCGATATCAGCACGCTCAAGCCCGGCGACGTGGTCGAGGGCCGCTACAAGTTCATCGAGAAGATCGGCAAGGGCGCGTTCGGCACCGTGCTGCTCATGGAAGACACGGTGGTCGAGGAGCGGCTGATCCTGAAGTTCCTGAATCCCAACGTGGCGCAGGACGAAGAGATGATGAAACGTTTCGTGCACGAGCTGCGCTACTCGCGCAAGATCACGCACAAGAACGTCATCCGCATCTACGACTTCCTGTACATGCGCGGCAACTACGCCATTTCGATGGAGTACTTTCCGTCGCACACGCTGGGTAGCGAGATCGTCAACGAGAAACCACTGCCGTTGCCTCGCGCCATTCAATACGGCATCGACATCTGCACCGGCATGACCGTCGCACACCACGCCGGCATCGTGCATCGCGACTTGAAGCCGGCGAACATCCTCATCAACAACGAAGGGCTGCTCAAGATCGTGGACTTCGGCGTGGCCGCCGCGCAGAAGGAGGGTGATACCCAGCTCACCAAGACCGGCTATGTCATCGGCTCGCCCAAGTACATGGCGCCCGAACAGATCCTGGGCAAGAAGGTCGACGACCGCGCCGACATCTACAGCGTGGGCGTGATCCTGTACGAGATGGTTACCGGCGTGCCGCCCTACAGCCGCGGCGACCACATGTCGGTCATGTACCAGCACGTCCAGGGCAAGGCGAAATCGGCCATCGAGGTCAACCCGCAGCTGCCCAAGGCGCTGTCCGACCTGGTCTCCAAGGCCATGGCGGTGGACAAGACCAAGCGCTTCCAGAGCATGGAAGAGCTGCGACAGGCGCTGGAGAAAGTGCTTACCTGATCCGATCGGCGCCGATCTTGCGCGAAGTCGCGCCGAACTGCGCTCCACCAGGCTGGTTGAGACTCCCTCACCACCGATCGCCCGGATAGCCCCGCCTGTCAGAATCCGGGTGGCGGCAGCCTGGCTTTACACGGTAGGCTCCAGCCGCCGCGAATCTCCGTCGCTGTAAACGTTGCTGCATGGCCCGAATAGACGCCTTTCTCAAGCTCGGCACCGATCAAGGCTGCTCCGACATCCACTTCGCCGTCGGCGTGCCGCCCATGCTGCGGATGCATGGCGACCTGCTGCCCATCAAGTTTCGCGACCTGAGCCAGGCCGAGCTGGAGAGCTACATCGTCGAGATCATGAGCCGCGCCAACCAGGACCAGCTGCGGCGGGGCCATGACGTCGACTTCTCCTATGTCTCCAGCAACGGCGGACGCTTCCGCGTCAACATCTTCCGCAAGGAAACCGGCGTCGGCGCCACCTTCCGCGCCATTCCTTCCGACGTGCCGACCATCGACCGGCTGTCGCTGCCACCCATCGTCAAGAAGCTGTGCGACAACCATCAGGGCATGATCCTGGTGACCGGCTCCACCGGCACGGGCAAGTCGACCACGCTGGCCGCGATGATCGACTACCTCAACTCGACGCGCCGGCTGAACATCATCAGCCTCGAGGACCCGATCGAGTTCGTACACAAGAGCAAGCAGAGCCAGGTCATCCAGCGCGAGCTGAACACTCACCTGCCCTCGTTCTCCGAAGGCGTCCGCGCGGCGATGCGTGAAGACCCCGACGTGATCCTGGTCGGCGAGTTACGCGATGCGGATACGATTCGCTGGGCAATGACCGCCGCAGAAACCGGCCACCTGGTGCTCGGCACGCTGCATACGACAGGCGCAGTGAAGACCATCGACCGTATCGTCGACGCGCTGCCCGCCGACGAGCGCGAGCAGACCAAGGCGTTCCTGTCGAACAGCTTGATCGCGGTGATCACCCAGGTGCTGGTGAAGACCGCCGATCAGCGTGGCCGCAAGGCGATCTGCGAAATCATGGTGGTGACGCGCGCCATCGGCAAACTGATCATGACCGACCAGACGCACCAGATTCCCTCGCAGCTGCAAATGGGCAAGGACCTGGGCATGCAGATGCTCGACCAGGCGTTGCTCGCCAACGTGCAGTCCAAGGAAATCGACCCCGACGACGCGTATGTGTATGCGAACGACAAGAAAGTGTTCGCGCGCTTCGTCACCGATACCAGCGTGCTGCCCAAACTCGACCTGGCGCCGGGTTGATCATGAGCACAGAACCCAGCCAAGCAGTTACCGGGACGCAGAGCACTTACACGCCGCGTCGGATCGATGAATTCCTCAAGGAAGTGCTGAGCAAGAACGGCTCGGACCTGCACTTCATCGCCGGCGATCCGCCGCGCATTCGTTTGTATGGCGAGCTGCACAACCTGCGGCCCGAGCCACTGACTCCGCAGTTCGTCGAAGAAACATTGCGCGAGATCATGCCGCGCGCGGCGCAGATGCGCCTCGAAGAGAAGCATGGCGCCGACTTTGCCTACATCATTCCCGGCGTCTCGCGATTCCGCGTCAACGTCATGCGGCATCTGTACGGGCTGGGGTGCGTGTGCCGGGCGATCCCTTCCAAGGCCATGTCGCTGGATCAGCTCGGCGTGCCGGACGCGATCCGCAACCTGTGCAAAGTGAACAACGGCCTGATCCTGGTCACCGGCAAGACCGGCTCCGGCAAGTCGACCACGCTGGCGGCGATGATCGACGACATGAACTCGCGCCTGAAAGGTCACATCCTCACCATCGAGGACCCGATCGAGTTCGTGCACCAGCGCAAGAACTGCCTGGTGAGTCAGCGCGAGATCGGCACGCATAGCCCGTCGTTCGCCGAAGCGCTGCACTCGGCTCTGCGTGAAGATCCCGACGTGATCCTGGTCGGCGAGTTGCGCGACTACGAAACGATGAGCATCGCGGTGACGGCTGCCGAAATGGGCATTCTGGTCATGGGTACGTTGCACACCAACGGCGCCGCGCCGACCGTGGATCGCATCGTGAATGCGTTCCCGGCCGATAAGCAGTCGCACGTACGCGCGATGCTCTCGACATCGCTGCGAGGCGTGATTTCGCAGCAGCTGATTCCCCGGGCGGGCAAGCCCGGCCGCGTCGCGGCCCACGAGATCCTGGTGAATACCCCCGCTGTCGCCAACCTGATTCGCCAGGGCAAGCTCGACCAGCTCGAAAACGCCATGCAGAGCGGCGCCGCGTTCGGCATGCGGCTGATGGACAGTGCCATCCAGGACCTGCTCGACAAGGGCGTCATTACCGGCAAGTCGGCGTACCTGAAGGCCATCAACAAGTCGAAGTTCGAGGCCGTGAAGGACATCGGCTAGTCGCTAGTGGCCAGCGGTTAGTGGTCAGTAGGAAGACCGGTCCAGCGATGTCCATTTCCTACTAACCACCAGCCACTAACCGCCAACCGCTGGCCATTGAGGCATAATTCGGCCCTTGTCGCCGCCGAACCCTTGTCCTTTCAATGACCACCCAGCGCAACTATTTCGTTACCACCGCCCTGCCGTACGCCAATGGCCCGTTCCACATCGGCCATATCATGGAGTACATCCAGGCGGACATCTGGGTGCGGTTCCAGCGCCTGCAGGGCCACAAGGTCCATTGGATGGGCGCGGATGACGCGCATGGCGCCCCCATCATGCTCAAGGCCGAAGCCGAAGGCATCACGCCGGAAGAATTGGTCGCGCGCATCGCGGCCGGCCGGCCTCGTGCGCTCAACGGGTTCCTGCTGAGCTTCGATCACTGGCACACGACACACTCGCCGGAGAACATCGAGCTGTCGCAGGACATCTATCGCGCGCTCAAGGCCAACGAACTGATCTACAGCAAGCCCGTCGAGCAGTTCTTCGATCCGGTGAAGAACATGTTCCTGGCCGATCGCTACATCAAGGGCGAATGTCCCAACTGTCACGCCAAGGACCAGTACGGCGACGCCTGCGAAAACTGCAGCTCGGTGTATTCGCCCACCGACCTGATCAACCCGTACTCGACCCTCTCTGGCGCCACGCCGGTGCGCAAGACCTCGGATCATTTCTTTTTCAAGCTGTCCGATCCGCGCTGCGTCGAGTTCCTCACCGAGTGGACCAAGCGTCTGCAGCCTTCGGTGGCGAACAAGGCCGGCGAATGGCTCAGCGGCAAGGGCGACCAGGAACTGGGCGACTGGGACATCTCCCGGGACGAGCCCTACTTCGGCATTCCGATTCCCGACGCGCCGGGCAAATATTTCTATGTGTGGCTGGACGCGCCAGTGGGCTATCTCGCGGCGCTGAAGAACTACTTCACCACCGGCAAGGCCAAAGCCAACGGCGAGACCCGCAGCTTCGAGGAATTCATCAACGCCGATGACGTCCGCCAGATCCATTTCATCGGCAAGGACATCATCTATTTCCACACGCTGTTCTGGCCGGCGATGCTGAAGTTCGCCGGGCGCAAGACGCCCGAGAACGTTTACGTTCACGGTTTCATCACCGTATCCGGCGCAAAGATGTCCAAGTCGCGCGGCACGGGCTTGAGCCCGGTGCGCTATCTCGACATCGGCATGAATCCCGAGTGGCTGCGCTACTACCTCGCGGCCAAGCTCAACGCGCATGTCGAGGACACCGATTTCAATCCTGACGATTTCGTCGCTCGCGTGAACTCGGACCTGGTCGGCAAGTACGTGAACATCGCCAGCCGTTGCGCTGGCTTCATCACCAAACGTTTCGGCGGCAAGCTCGGCGCACTGGACCCGGCGGCCCAACAGCTGCAGCAGGATTTCGCGAGCGACAGCGAATGCTGGAACCGCATCGGCGCACTGTATGAAGGCCGTGAGTTCGGCAAGGCCATGCGCGAGATCGGCAGCCTGCTCGATCGCGTCAATCAATACATCGACACCGCCAAGCCTTGGGAGCTCGCGAAAGTCGCCGGCGAAGAACAGCGGCTGCATCAGGTGTGCTCGACCAGCCTGAACTTCTTCTGGTATCTCACGGTGCTGCTGTCACCGGTGCTGCCTGAAACCGCGCGCAAGGTGCAGGGTTTCCTGCGCCTCAGCGATGAGCAAATGCGCTGGGGCCAGCACAGCTGGTTGCCGGCGGGTCACGAGATTGGCGCATACGAGCATCTGCTCCAGCGGGTCGATCCGAAACAACTGGCCGCGCTGTTCGACACGGGCGAGCCTGAAGTGAAGCCGGCCGCGAAAGTCAAGACGGTCGCGTCCACGACCCCTGCACAAAAGCCTGCCACTTCCGATGAAGTCGGCGCGCTCGCCGAGATCACCATAGACGACTTCGCGAAGCTCGACCTGAGAATCGCAAAGATCCTCGCCGCGGAAACGGTCGAAGGCGCGGACAAGTTGCTCAAGCTCACATTGGACCTGGGCACCGCGCAGCGCACTGTCTTTGCAGGCATTCGCTCCGCTTACACGCCGGAGCAACTGGTCGGCCGCTTCACGCTGATGCTGGCCAACCTCAAGCCTCGCAAGATGCGCTTCGGCACGTCCGAAGGCATGGTGCTGGCGGCCGGACCGGGCGGCAAAGAAATCTTCCTGCTCTCGCCCGATGCCGGCGCGACCGCGGGCATGAAGGTGAAATAGCACTCGCGGAGAGTTATGTCCGCGCTCCTTCTCATTCTGCTCAGTGCCGTGCTCGTGAATGTGATGGCGCTGACGCGCATGCCGGCATGGCGGCCGTTCGAGAACGTCACTGGAATCTACGCTGGCGCGCAGGCCCTGGCAGTGGCTTCATTCGTCGCGGTGCCGTTGGTCGCGGCATTCACGTGGACGGTATCGGCACTGCTGCTGGAGCCTGGCGAGCTTGGGTATCTGCGAACGCTGGCTTTCGTCATCATCGCGGTGGCCGTTGCGCCCTTGGTGGAGATAGCCATGCGTCGCGACGGACGATTTCTGCCACGACGCCCGGGATTTCCGCTGCTGCTCACCACCAACTCGACAGTGCTCGGCGTGGCCCTGATGGTGGACTCCCGGATGCAAAACATCATGGACGCCGTGGGATTCTCGATCCTGGCGGCAGCGGCACTCGGCTTCTTGCTGCTGGCATTCGCAGCGATGCATGAGCGCCTGCAGCACGCGGACGTGCCCGATGTCTTTCGAGATGCGCCGCTCGCGCTCGTCAGCGTCGGCATCATGGCGCTCGCTTTCATGGGCTTTAGCGGATTGATTCAGGAGTGATGCGGGCTCGCTCCGACCAGTCATTATTCATTAGTCACCAGTCACTTCTTTCTTACGGATGATCACGGCGCTTGTCACAATCGTCTTTCTGACCGCGCTGGCGGGTGTCGCTACCGTGGCGACGGCAGGTCGTGCCAGTGAAGTCTCGCTGGCGGAACGCATCGATGCGTTGCTGCCGCAGACGCAATGCCGGCGCTGCACATTCGAAGGCTGCCGTCCCTATGCGGAGGCCATCGCGCAAGGCACCGCCGATATCAATCAATGTCCGCCGGGCGGCGAACGCACCGCCTTGGCGCTGGCCCGGCTCATGGGCGTCGATCCCAAGCCGGTCGGCAAGGAATACGGCGTCGTGCCCGACTATCCCGCTGTCGCTTTCATCGACGAGAGCGCGTGCATCGGCTGCACGAAGTGCATTCAAGCCTGTCCGGTGGATGCGATCATCGGCGCCTCGCGCCACATGCACACCGTCATCGCCGCCGACTGCACCGGATGCGAGCTGTGTATTCCGCCTTGCCCGGTCGACTGCATCGAAATGCAGCCCGCGCCTGCCGCCCCACGATGATCCCGAGTCACGCACTTCCGGGCGGGCTGAGGCTCGACGCTCACAAGGAGCGATCCACCAAACAACCGATCCGTGCCGCCAGCCCGAGCGAGCGTCATGTGATTCCGCTCGATCAACATGCTGGGGCGCCCGCACGGCCGCTGGTGAAAGCTGGCGAGCGTGTGCGCATGTATCAGCCGATCGCGCAGCCGGCTCCAGGCATCAGCGCCTGGCTGCATGCGCCGGTGTCGGGTGAAGTCATTGCCATCGAACCTCGACCTGCACCTCATCGGCTGGGGGCGCCAACGCTCAGCCTGGTCATCGCGAACGATGGCCGCGACGAGCCGTTCGAGAACGCAGCGGCAGTTGTCTCTTTCGAACAGATCTCGCCCACCGAAGCCTGCGAGCACATTGCACGCGGCGGCATCGTCGGCCTTGGTGGCGCCGCATTCCCAACGGCCAACAAACTCGAAAGCTCCCTGTGCGAGGACGGCCCGCGGTTGTTGCTCAACGGTGCCGAGTGCGAACCGTACATCAGCTGCGACGAGATGCTGATGCGTGAGCGTGCCGAGGACATCGTATTCGGCGCGCGTGCGCTCCTACATGCACTGTGTGCGCCCAGTTGCACGATTGCCATCGAAGCTGGCGTTCCTGAAGCACACGAGGCGCTGCGTCGAGCACTCGACAAGGCTGCCGATTCGAGAATCCGCATCAAGATCGTGCCGGCCATCTATCCCGCAGGCGGCGAACGCCAGTTGATCGCGTCCGTGTTCGGTGTCGAAGTGCCCTACGACGGCCTGCCCGCGGATATCGGCATCGTGTGTCAGAACGTCGGCACAGCCGCCGCCGTCGCGCGCTGGATTCGCGATCGCCAGCCGCTGATCAGCCGCATCGTCACGGTCACCGGGGACGGTGTGAGCGCCCCTGCAAACCTCGAAACACGCATTGGCACTCCATTCGCCAGCCTCATTGGAGATTGCGGCGGCTACACCGAGCGCATGTCACGTTTGATCATGGGCGGCTCCATGATGGGAGCGTCACTGCCTCACGACGACATGCCGGTCGTCAAAGCCACCAACTGCATCGTGGCCGCATCCGCCTTGGACCTGCAACCCCGCGGCCCGGAGATGCCGTGCATTCGCTGCGGCGCCTGCTCGTATGTATGCCCCGCCTTTCTGCTGCCGCAGCAACTCCATTGGTATTTGCATCCTTACGATGGGACGCAACTCGATCGACACGGCCTGCTCGATTGCATCGAATGCGGGTGCTGCGACTACGTCTGCCCGAGCCAGATTCCGCTCGCCGAACGCTTCCGAGAAGGGAAACCTTTGCTGGTTCGCGAGCTCGACGCCAAGCGCAGCGCCGACACGGCACGCGCTCATTTCTACGCTCGCAACGAACGCCTGGCGCGCCTGGAAGCCGAGCATCGTGCCAAACTCGCAGCCATGCGCCGGCCGAAACAACAATGACTTTTCCCACTTCACCCGCACCGCATGTGGTCGCACCCAACAGCGTGGGGCGAGTCATGCGCATCGTGCTGTATGCGTTGCTGCCGATGATCGTGCTGCACGTCTACTTCTTCGGCGTGGGCCTGCTCGTGCAGATCTTGCTCGGCTCATTGACCGCGCTGGTTGCGGAGGCCGTGGCGTTGCGATTGCGCCAGAAGCCGGTCGAGCCGTTCTTGAAGGATGGCAGTGCCATTCTCACGGCCGTGCTGCTGGCGCTGTGCCTACCGCCGCTCGCGCCGTGGTGGCTGGTCGTCAGCGGCACCGCGTTTGCGATTCTACTGGCAAAGCATTTGTTTGGCGGGCTTGGCGCCAACCCATTCAATCCCGCGATGGTCGGCTATGCCGTGCTGCTCGTGTCGTTTCCGGTGCAGTTGCTGCAATGGTTACCACCCACCGGCATGGATGCCGAGCAAGCCAGGCTCACCCTCAGTGAAACGATCCAGACCATCCTCACCGGCTCGCTGCCGCCGCGACTGACCTGGGATGCGATTACATCGCCAACGCCACTGGATGCGCTGCGCACCAGCCTGAAGATGGGTATGACCATGGCCGAGGCCCAAGCGGCACCGATCTTCGGCACACTCGGCGGTCGGGGCTGGGAATGGATCAACCTGGCCACCCTCGCCGGCGGCATCGCGCTGCTGGCGTTGCGAATCATCCGCTGGCACATTCCGGTCGCCATGCTCGGTGCCATCGTCGTCTGCGCGTCCCTGATGTATGTAATCGATCCGGGCGCGTATGCGGGCCCGATCTTTCATCTAACGTCGGGCGCCAGCCTGCTCGGCGCGTTCTTCATCGCCACCGATCCGATTTCAGCAGCCACCAGCGATCGCGGCCGCTTGATCTACGGCGTCGGCATCGGCGTGCTGACCTACGTCATCCGCACCTGGGGCGGTTACCCGGACGGCGTGGCCTTCGCTGTGCTGCTGATGAATCTCTCCGTGCCGTTGATCGATCGTTATACGATCCCGCGCATCTATGGCCACGCCCGCTGACAAGCGCAGCTTCATCGTTCCGACGGCGACGTTGGCCGGCATCGCCGCGGTGCTTACGGTTGGTCTTGCAGTCCTGGCGAATGTCACGCGCGAGCGCATCGTTCACAACCAGCAGGCGTGGATCAAGGAACATCTGGACGTGCTGGTGGCTCCGCCCAACTACGACAACGATCCGCTCGCCGATACGATCGAGGTCACCGCGCCTGGCTTGCTCGGCACCCAGGCCCCGGTAACCGCTTATCGCATGCGCAAAGCGGGCCTGCCCGTCGCGGTAGCCATCCGATCGATTGCTCCAAATGGCTATCGAGGACCGATCGAGTTGCTGGTGGCCATCGCCCCTGGCGGACAGTTGCTCGGCGTGCAGATCATTCGCCACAACGAAACGCCGGGGCTGGGCGACGCGTTCGAGAATCGCGACCGCGGCTGGTTGGAGAGGTTTCGCGGACTGTCGCTTTCGAACCCACCCCAACAGCGCTGGAGCGTGCGACGCGACGGCGGCGACTTCGACGCGTTCACGGGGGCCACCATTACGCCACGCGCCATCGTCGGGGCAGTGCGTAAGACTCTGGAGTTCTATCAAGGCAACGAGGACCGTTTGTATCGGGACGGCCGGCCACAATGAACACGCCACCGCCAACCGTCGCACCGTTGAGCACGCAGCCGTCGACAGATGCTGCAGCAAGAGGGCGGCATCACGCATTCAACAGCACAGTGCAACTGCTGGCGCTGTGCCCATTGCTCGCAGTCAGCGACACTGTGGTCAAGGCAGTGGGCTTCAGTGCCATCGTGTTGATGCTGTTGCCGCTCGCAACATTTCTGTTCGACATCGTGCGCCGCTGGCTGGACGACACCATCATCCTGCCGGCCAGCCTGCTGATTACAGCAGGCCTCGTAACCGCTGCCGAGTTGATCACGAGAGCATGGTTTCATGATCTCGGTCAGTCATTCGGCCTGTTCCTGCCGTTGCTCGCAGTGAACATCGTGGTGATCGATCACCTTCAGGCACCCGCGCAGGATCGCCTCGCGCAGCTATCCCGAAGCGTGCGTATCGCGTTGGGCATCTCGCTGACGCTGATCGTGCTGGGGTTTGCACGCGAGCTGGTGGGCCGAGGCTCACTGCTGAATGGCGCGGGCGCGCTCGGCAGCTGGGCCGAACATCTGGAGATCAAAGTGTTCAGCGTCGACATGGGCTTCCTGCTGGCCATGCTGCCGCCGGGCGCCTTCATTTCCTTGGGACTGCTGATCGCGGCCCGCAACTGGCTGGCCCGCCGTCGCAACTCTCACGCCAGTGTTGATCCATGAACAGAAAAAAAATCGCGGCCATTTTCGAGCGGCTCAAGGCCGCCAACCCCAAGCCGACCACCGAACTGGAATATTCCACGCCGTTCGAGCTGCTCATCGCCGTGATCCTGTCGGCGCAGGCCACGGACAAGAGCGTCAATCTCGCGACCCGCGAGCTGTACAAACATGCGAACACGCCGCAAGCCATTCTGGCCCTGGGCGTGGAGGGACTGTCGCGTTACATCAAGACCATCGGCCTGTTCAACACCAAGGCGAAGAATGTCATCGCCACCTGCAAGATCCTGGTGGAACAGCATGGCGGCCAGGTACCCGAATCACGCGAAGCGCTGGAAGCGCTGCCCGGCGTGGGCCGCAAGACCGCGAATGTGATTTTGAACACAGCGTTTGGCCACCCGACCATCGCCGTGGACACCCACATCTTCCGCGTCGCAAACCGCACCGGCCTCGCGCCCGGTGACAACGTCCGCCAGGTCGAAGATCACCTGGTCAAAGTCGTGCCGGAGGAGTATGCGCACGACGCGCACCACTGGCTGATCCTGCACGGCCGCTACACCTGCATCGCGCGCAAACCGAAATGTCCGGAGTGCGTGATCCGCGACCTCTGCGAATACAAACAGAAGACACCGCCCGAGACCAAGCCAGTCAAGCGCAGCATCTTCGCTCCGCGCCCTAAAGTGGCGCCAACCAAACCCAAGCTCGCTCGGAAGCTCCGCAAGCAGCGCGCTTGATTATTTTGCTGAACGACCCAAAGCTATCTGGCCCGAGGCTGGACTCGCCGCATGCCGATCTTCGACACCCAATCCCGCGATCAACTGCGCCGCGCCTACATCGACGCCTGGCGCAAGCACCGCGAGGGTCTGCCGATGGAGCCGCTGGAAGCGCAGATTGCCGACGTGGTCGCGCTCCACCCTGAATATCAAGCACAGCTGGAGCGTTCGGACGACGTCGTTGACCGCGACTACAGCCCGGAGGGTGGGCAATCCAATCCGTTCCTGCACATGGGCCTGCACCTCGCGGTCCGCGACCAGATCGGCACCGATCGGCCGCCCGGAATCCGCGCCGCCTTCGAAGCGCTGGCGGGGCGCATGAGCGAGCCACACGACGCTGAACATCAAATCATCGAGTGCCTGGCTGAAGCGTTGTGGGAAGCGCAGCGCGCCGGCCGGCCGCCCGACGAGCAAGCCTATCTGCGACGGGTGCAGGGACTGGCTTCGCGCCCGGTCAGAGGCCGCTAAATCGCCCGCCCTGCCCGGCGCTGTCAGCGGCCCGGCCCCCTGCTTTCGCATCCAGTGATAGCAGCGTTCGCGGTCCGCGTGGTGGCCCGGCCAGGACGTGAATGGTAGATTCCGCGCCTCCTGCCGATCCCAACCGATTGGCCAACCGAAACGGCGCCAGCCATCGCCAACCATGCCGACCATCAAGCAAGCCGATGTGATCCAGAGCGTCGCCGACGCCCTGCAGTACATTTCCTATTACCACTCGCCCGATTTCATCCAGGCCATGGCGGCCGCGTATGAACGCGAGGAAAGCCCCGCGGCCAAGGATGCGATCAAACAGATTCTGGTGAATTCGCGCATGTGCGCCGAGGGCCACCGGCCAATCTGCCAGGACACCGGCATCGTCACCGTGTTCGTCAAGGTGGGCATGAACGTGCAATGGGGCGACGCCACGATGTCACTGAGCGACATGATCAACGAAGGCGTGCGCCGCGCCTACAGCCATCCGGACAACACGCTGCGCGCCTCGATCGTCGGCGATCCGTTATTCGATAGAAAGAACACCAAGGACAACACGCCCGCGGTGATTCATATGGAAGTCGTGCCGGGCGACACCCTCGACATCGCGGTCGCGGCCAAGGGCGGCGGCTCGGAAAACAAGTCCAAGATGGTGATGCTGAATCCGTCGGATTCCATCGTCGACTGGCTGGTGAAGACCGTGCCGCAGATGGGCGCGGGCTGGTGCCCGCCCGGCATGCTCGGCATCGGCATCGGCGGCACCGCCGAAAAAGCCATGGTGATGGCCAAGGAATCGTTGTTCGAGCCCATCGACATCCACGAGATCCGCGAGAACGGCCCGAAAGACAAGTACGAAGCGCTCCGCCTGGAGATCATGGACAAGATCAACGCGCTCGGCATCGGCGCGCAGGGGCTCGGCGGCCTCACGACCGTGCTCGATGTGAAGATCAAACATTGCCCGACGCACGCAGCGTCGTTGCCAGTGGCGGTGATTCCGAACTGCGCCGCGACTCGTCACGCGCACTTCGTGCTGGATGGCTCCGGACCAGCGAAGCTTGACCCACCCGACTTGGAGTTGTGGCCCAAGCTCACGTATCAAGCATCCGCCGATTCGCGCCGCGTAAATCTCGACGCGCTCACGCGCGAAGACGTGGCCTCGTGGCAACCCGGCGAACGTTTGCTGCTCTCGGGCAAGATGCTCACCGGTCGCGACGCCGCTCACAAACGCTTGAGCACGCTGATCGAGTCCGGCCAGCCCTTGCCGCCGGGCCTGGATTTCAAGAATCGCGTGATCTACTACGTCGGCCCGGTCGATCCCGTGAAGGGCGAAGTGGTGGGTCCCGCCGGTCCGACCACGGCGACGCGGATGGACAAGTTCACCGACATGATGCTCGGCAAGACCGGCCTGATCGCCATGATCGGCAAGTCCGAGCGCGGTCCCGAAGCGATCGCGTCCATTCGCAAGCACAAGGCCGCTTACTTGATGGCCGTCGGCGGCTCGGCGTATCTTGTCTCCAAGGCGATTCGCTCCAGCCGCGTGGTCGCGTTCGGCGACCTGGGCATGGAAGCCATCTATGAATTCGAAGTGAAGGACATGCCGGTGACGGTCGCTGTCGATGCGCGCGGCGAGTCGGTCCACGAGACTGGCCCGGCGGAGTGGCGCCAACGTATCGCCGGGATTCCAGTCAAAGTCGTATAAAACCAGAAGGAGTCGGCGGTGGACGGCACGCTGCAGATCAAATACGCGATCCTGTTGCCTCCCACCGCCCTGGTGTTGCTCACCGGCATCGTGTTCGTGCGGTTGTATCTCGACCGCATCGGTGAAATTCGCGCCCGGCGCATTCATCCGCAGAAGCTGGCGAGCGCCAAGGCGACACAAGAGACCCTGCAGAACGTGGCCGCGTCCGACCACTTTCGCAACCTGTTCGAAGTGCCCGTACTGTTCTATGCGCTGTGCGGGTTCCTCGCCATCACCGGGCTGACCAACCTGTTCTTGCTGGCCAGCGCATGGGGCTATGTCGTGCTGCGCGCCGCCCACGCATACGTGCACTTGGGCACCAACACAGTCATCCGGCGCTTTCAGCTGTTCCTGGCGAGCAGCTTCGTGCTGTACGCAATGTGGGCCGTGTTCGCGGTGCGCCTGCTCACTGCATGAAGCCGACCTTGACGTCCTCCTGAGAGAGCAGACGAATAGGCACGCTGGGCGCACGCCAGATGTCGCGGCAATACTCCTGGATGGTGCGGTCGGACGAGAACTTGCCGCTGCGCGCGCTGTTGAGAATCGACATGCGCGTCCAGTGATCGACATCGCGATACGCCGCGCTTACTTGCGATTGACACTCCAGGTACGACTGGAAATCGGCGAGCACCAGATACGGGTCGTGCCATAACAACCCAGCGATCAGGTCGCGGAACATCTGCGTGTCGCCGCGCGAGAAGAACCCGCTGGCAACCAGATCGATCGCTTCCTTCAGCTCCGGCGTCAGGTAAGCCTGAGGTCGATAGCCACGCGCCTTGATCTCCGCAACCTGCTCCGCGGTCAAGCCGAACAGGAAGAAATTCTCGGCGCCGACTTCCTGGCGGATTTCGATGTTGGCGCCATCCATGGTGCCGATGGTCAATGCCCCGTTCATGGCAAATTTCATGTTGCCAGTGCCGGAGGCCTCCTTGCCGGCCGTGGAGATCTGCTCAGACAGCTCGGCCGCCGGATAGACGCGCTGGCTGTTGCTGACATTGAAGTTGGGCAGGAACACGACCTTGAGGCGATCGTTGATGGCCGGGTCGCGATTGATCACATCGCCGACCGAATTGATGAGCTTGATGATGAGTTTGGCCATGTGATAGGCCGGCGCCGCCTTGCCGCCGAAAATGAAGGTGCGCGGCTGGATATCGGCGTTCGGCTCCGACCGCAGCCGGTGATACAAGGCGATGACGTGCAGGATGTTCAGATGCTGCCGCTTGTACTCGTGAATGCGCTTGACCTGCACGTCGAACAGCGAGTGCGGATCGACCTCGACACCGCTGCGCTCTTTGACGAAGGCGGCGAAGTCGGCCTTGTTGGCGAGCTTGATGGCTCGCCACCGCTCGCGGAAGGCCGCGTCTTCCGCCAATGGCTGCAGCCGGCTCAGCTCGTCCAGGTTCTTGACCCAGGAATCGCCGATCGCATCACTGATCAAACCCGACAGCCGCGGGTTGCTCAATGACATCCAGCGACGCGGCGTCACGCCGTTGGTCTTGTTGCTGAACTTGTGTGGCCACAGCTCGTAGAAGTCTTTCAGCACGTCGTGCTTCAGCAGCTCCGAATGCAGCTCGGCCACGCCGTTGATGGTGTGACTGCCGACGCAGGCGAGGTGTGCCATGCGCACGTACCGTTCACCGTGCTCGTCGATCAGCGACATGCGGGCGAGACGCGACTCGTCGCCATAGAAGCGAATGCGCACCTCGTCGAGAAAGCGCGCGTTGATCTCAAAGATGATGTCCAGGTGCCGCGGCAGCACACGCTTGAACAACTCGAGCGGCCAACACTCCAGTGCCTCGGGCAACAGCGTGTGATTGGTATACGCAAACGTCTTGCAGGTGATCGACCAGGCTTCTTCCCATGGCATCAGGTGCTCGTCGACCAGCAAGCGCATCAACTCGGCGACCGCGATGGCCGGGTGCGTATCGTTGAGCTGCACGGCGAACTTCTCGTGAAAGCGCTCCAACGGCAGTTTCTGCACGCGCATGATCCGCAGCATGTCCTGCAATGAGCACGACACGAAAAAATACTGCTGCTCCAGGCGCAGTTCCTTGCCCTGGATCTGCTCGTCGTTGGGATAGAGCACCTTGCTCAGCGTCTCCGACCAGACCTTGTTGCGGACCGCGCCGCCGTAGTCGCCGCGATTGAAGGTGGAGAAGTCGAAGGATTCGGGCGCCTCGGCCTTCCACAGCCGCAGGGTGTTCGCAGTGTTGTTGCGATAGCCCAGGATGGGCGTGTCATAGGGAACGCCGACCACGACTTTGCGCGGCACCCAGCGAACGTGCAGGCGCTCGTGCTCGTCACGGTACTGTTCGGTGTAACCGCCGATGCGCACTTCGACAGCCCACTCCGGCCGCAGGATCTCCCAAGGGTTGCCGAAGCGCAGCCACTTGTCGGTGCGCTCCATCTGCCAGCCGTCGACGATCTCCTGATGAAAAATGCCGAACTCGTAGCGGATGCCATAGCCCAGCGCCGGTATCTCCAGCGTCGCCATCGAGTCGATGAAGCAGGCCGCCAGTCGGCCGAGGCCGCCATTGCCCAGGCCCGGCTCGTCTTCCTGCGCGAGCAAAGTATCGAAATCCAATCCCAGCTCGCCGATGGCCCCGCGGACCTGCTCGTAGATACCGAGATTGATCAGGTTGTTGCCCAGGTGCGGGCCCATCAGGAACTCCGCCGAGAAATAGGCAACGGTGCGCGAGCCTTGCCTGGTGTAAGCCGCCGCCGTGCTGATCCAACGCTGTAACAGCCGGTCGCGCACGGCATACGCCAGCGCCTGGTAGTAATCGTTTCGGGTCGCGAGCGCCGGGAACTTGCCCTGCACGTAAAAAAGGTTGTCGAGGAAGGCGCGCTTGAACGCTTCCTTGGTCAGCGCGGTCCGTTCGTCCTGGTAGGACGGACGGTCCGCCGCCTCGGCAGGATCGGTCGGGTTCTCGAACACCTTCATGGATGTGGCCATGGAAGCCTCTGTTTTGTGCGGCCAACGAATCCGTTCCATGGTGCAAATATCGTGCGTGATGAAACAGGTGTCGGTGACTGGCGGCAGTCCGGAAGTTACACGCGCCCTCGGGGTCATTCGTGCGCCACACGCACGCACCAGCTTGAGTCGCTGCGGCATGCCCGCGCCTCTTTTGGGTGCGTGTACGTGTGCCTGTTGGGCTCAGCGCGTTCTCAGGCCGCGGCTTTGGCTCGATACGCCGAAAACATGGAGAACACCCACGGCCGGCACGCCAGCAGCAGCGCGACGCTGGTCTTCTCACGCGCGGGCAACTGGACATCCAGCGCGGCGAGGTCGGCAAAGTCCGCAGCCAGCTTGTCGATCTTCTTGAGCAGGATGCGCACCGACGCCGGCGACAACTCGGCGGAGTGAAAGCTCAGTGCTTCGTTGGCTGCCGTGAAGGGCCCCTGCAGAAACTCCGCCCGCACCTGGCGCTCGTACAACTTGCGCACCGGACCATCGGGACGCCAGGCAATGGGCAAGCGTGCGTGCAACTGGACCCGGCGCCTGGCATCGACGTCGATCAACCGCGCCTCGACCAGCTTTGTCAACAGAGCGCGCATCGTTCGGGCATTGAGGCTGAGGCGACGCTCCGCCGCTTCCACCGAACGACCATTCAATAGCAAGTAAAACAAGGCCAGCAACGATGCATCGCTTGCTAGAATGCGCTCCTGCTCCAGCGACAGGCTGAAGCTCTGCGCCTCGCGCGGACCGGCGGACATGCGTACCAGATCGGCGACAGTCATGTCGATGGCCGCGCACACGCGCTCCAGGCGCACCAATGTAAAAGATTCATCCGAGAACAATCGCTTCACCGAAGACTCGCTCAGACCGAGCACGCGCCCGAGCTTCTGGTAGGTCATGCCGCGAGCGCGCAAGCAACGCTTCAAAGTTTCCAACAGGTTCTTGGTCTCGTTCACTGCAACAAATTCCGACAGGTTTTGTACGATGGTGCCAAGGGTACCGTATTCCGGTACTTCGGTTTTCAAAGCTTGTTCGAGGTCTACGGAACGCTAATGTGTCGCCCGTGCCGGGACCGGACGCAACGCACCGACAGTCTGTGTAACGGCATGTTGGAACGATGTTGAATAAACAAGAGGGTTCGATATGAAGGTGTTTCACGCGTTACGTGCTCTGGCCCGGCCGGCATTGCGCTGGTCCGTGCCGGCGCTCGTCATCGCCGCGCCGGGGATTGCCGCGGCTGACGATGTCGGCCACTGGTACATCACGCCGCAGATCGGCGGCATCTCGGTCGACAACGATCGGCCGGTGCAAGACAAAGACTGGCTGTATGGTGTCGCCGTTGGCAAACACCTCAGCCAGGCGCTCAACCTGGAGCTGAATCTCAACGGCTCGCAGATCGGGGGCGGCCCGGGCCGCGGTGACATCAGCCTGTACGGCGGCTCGCTCGATCTATTGACGGTGATGAATCGTGGCGGCGCGGTAGAACCGTTCCTGAGCTTCGGCGCGGGCGTGTTGCAGAACGAGCGCAGCCCAGGCAGCAACGCCACCAACTTGATGGGCCAGGTCGGCGCCGGCATGTTCATCAAGGCCTGGCAGAGCAGCGACGGCGCGAAGAGCTTCGCCTTGCGTCCCGAGCTGAAAGTGCGCTGGGACGAAGACGGCGCCATCGACAACAATCGCGATTACCTCGGTATGCTCGGCTTCCAGTTCTCGTTCGGCGCGCCGCCGGCCAAGCCGGTGGAAACACCGCCGCCGGCTCCGGAACCGCCGCCGCCGCCTCCGCCGCCCCCGCCGCCGCCTGTGGGCGATCAGGACAAGGACGGCGTGCTCGACAACGTTGACAAGTGTCCGGATACCCCCGCGGGTGTCGCGGTCGACGCCTACGGTTGCACCCGCAAGGGTTCGATCACGCTGGAAGGTGTGACCTTCGAACTGAACTCGGCGCGCTTGACACCGGACTCGCGCTCGGTGCTCGACGCGGTCGCTGTGGATCTGAAGAAATATCCGCGGCTGAAGATCGAGCTGCAGGGTCACACCGACAGCTCGGGCGCGGACGCGTACAACCTCAAGTTGTCGCAGCAACGCGCTGATGCCGTGCGCACGTACCTGGTCGACCAGGGTGTGCCCGAGACTCAACTGGTGGCGCGTGGCTACGGCGAGTCGCAGCCCATCGAGGACAACAGGACCGAAGCCGGTCGTGCGCTGAATCGCCGCGTGGTGATGTACGTGCTCGACAACCCCGGCGACGCCGTGGAGGTCCAGGGCGAGGGCAAGGTCGAAGAGCAGCGTTGATGCGCGAGGCTCCGCCGCAACGGCGGAGCCCACTGCTTCGGAGATCGCTTCAGAGATCGAAGGTTCCTGCCATCTCGGGCAGGAACCTTTTATTTACCCGGCCTGGTTGGCGGGAAACTGATAGTCCGCAAACTGCTGCCGCAGCTGCAGCTTGCTGAGCTTGCCGGTGGCCGTCAGCGGCAACTTGTCGACGAACACCACGTCGTCCGGAAGCCACCACTTCGCCACTTTGCCGGCCATGAATTCCAGCAGCTCCGCCGCGGTCGCCGTGGCGCCCGGTTTCAGCACCACGACCAGCAACGGCCGCTCCTGCCACTTCGGATGCGGAATCGCGATTGCCGCCGCTTGCGCCACCGCCGGATGCGAGACTGCCAGGTTCTCCAGCTCGATGGAGCTGATCCACTCGCCGCCCGACTTGATCACGTCCTTGGTGCGATCGGTGATCTGCATGTAGCCCAACGGGCAGATGGTCGCGACATCGCCGGTGTTGAACCAGCCGCGCTCGTCGAATACGTCGTCACCGCTTCGCTTGTAGTAACTCGCGGCGACCCACGGCCCGCGAACCTTCAACGCGCCGAACGACTTGCCATCGCGCGGTACTTCGACTCCGTTGTCGTCCTCCACTCGCAATTCGATACCGAACACGGTACGTCCCTGCTTGGCGCGCAGAGCCTCGCGCTCTTGCTCGGGCAGAGCGTCCGCTTCCGGCGTCTGGCAGCGAAGCGTTCCGAGCGGACTGGTCTCGGTCATGCCCCAGGCGTGCACGACTTCCACGTCGTGCTGTTCGGCCAGTTGCTTCATCAATGCCACCGGCACCGCGGAGCCGCCGCATACGATGCGCCTCAGGCTGTCGATGCGCTTGCCGGTCTTCTCGAGATAGGCGACCAGCCCTTGCCACACGGTCGGCACCCCAGCCGAGAACGTCACTTTCTCTTCCTCGATGAGCGCTTGCAGGGTTTCGGCATCGCCCATCTTCGAACCGGGGAACACCAGCTTGGCGCCAACCATCGGGCACGAGTAAGGCAGGCCCCAGGCGTTCACATGAAACATCGGCACCACCGGCAAGACGACTTCATGGGCCGACAGCGACATCACATCGGACAACGCCGACGCGTAGCAATGCAGGAGCGTGGAGCGATGACTGTAGAGCACGCCCTTCGGTTCGCCAGTGGTACCCGAGGTGTAGCACAGCGAGCTGGCGGTGCGTTCGTCGAATTCCGGCCAGTCGAAAGCGTCGCTCTCGTCGGCGATGAACGATTCATAGCTGCGAGCACGTGGCAACTGCGTGGCGGGCATGTGCGCCTCGTCGGTCATGACGATGCAGCCCTCCAGCTTGGGCAAGCGCGCTTGCAGTTTCTCCAGCAACGGCACGAATACCGGATCGAGCAACAACCAGCGATCCTCGGCGTGGTTGATGATGAAAGCGATCTGGTCTTCGAACAGTCGTGGATTGATGGTGTGGCAGACGTAACCCGAGCCGGACACGGCGTAGTAGGTTTCGAAATGCCGATAGTCGTTCCAGGCCAGCGTCCCGACCCGGTCGCCATGCTGCAAGCCGAGGCGTTTCAGCGCATTGGCCAGCTTGCGCGCGCGAGCGAAGGCATCACGATAGGTATAACGGTGCCTGGGATTGTCGTTGGCGACCGAGACGATCTCCCGGTGCGGATGTTGTAGTTCTGCGTGCCGCGCAATGCTGCTGATCAGTAGCGGCCGATCCATCATCAGACCGAACATTCGTCTCCCCCGTCGCTGTTGGTAGCTTCGGAGTCATACCACAAAAGCGAGGGGGGGTGCTTGTCGCGGCGGATCTTCCGATGCACCGGCCGGACGGTCGGGCTACTGGGGGGTCGCCGGGCCGGCCAGAGCAGCGGCCGTGGGCAGCGCCGGCAGGGAGTCGGCGGCAATGACGGCCGGCGTTTCGGCGAGCGGCGCCGGGGACGATGGCACCGGGGGCAGTGGGGAGATCTGGGCCGGCGGGCCCGACGCGGGCATGGCCTGCTCGTGCATGGCGGGCGCGTTGCCAAAACCGTACCGCACGACGATTCGCGCGATATGCGGATGCTCGCTGCTCCATTGCATGAAGTTCACGCACACGGCCTTGAGATCGGTGCCTTGCGCATATTCGAACGAGCTGCCGGTGAAGCGCGCGCCGCCGAGATCCTGCTCGAAGCTGGCGCGATGCTGGTCCCAGGGGGCCTGCATGGCATTGGGTTGCGCGAACAGCTGGATGCCATCGATGCGCGCATACGCCGGGATCGTGCCGCACAGGGCGATTCTCTGAGCATCCTGCTCTCCGCAGGATCCTGTCGCTCCACCAGCGCGGCAGGCCGGCACATAGACGACCGACTCGACACTATCGGCCACGCCCTCCATGGCCACCGGCAATGTCATCGGAATGTAGCTCTCGTCCGCGGCCCCGGCAGTGTCAGCAGCTTCGGCGCGCGCCGCTTCTCTCTCGCTGGCGATCAGCGAGCGCAGTTCCTTCAGCTCGGTGCGCATCACCCGCATTTCCTCGGCGGCCCGCTCCTTGATGAATTCGGAATAGAGGAATCCGCCAGCCCCGGAGGCCACCATGAGAGCCAGCACGGCCAGCACCGAGCGCAGGGTCGAGCGCTTTTTCGGGCGCACGTCCGCCTTGCTGCTACGCTGCTCCTTGAAGGTGCTGAACAGCTGGAACAGGGCCGTGGTGACGGTGGCCAACGCACCGATCATGGCCGCCAGAATGGTTTCGGAAAGCCCCATCGAAGTCCCTTGACGTTGTGCCGTCCGGCTCGTAGCCCTTTCACGCCCGCCCTTCTCGAACCCAGAGAAACGATAAGCAGCGCGCAAGGCGCGCTGCTTATGTCTCGTCTGGCGCGGGACTGTACTGCGTCACACTTTCCGCCTCTGCCGAGCAGTTGGCAGTTTCGGACCTCGCCGCCGCCATGCGTGCAAGCCAACCCTCGCCCGGCATCCTTCGTTCAGCCTGCGGTTCAGCAACCCCCCGAAACAGCCACGTTATGTCGCTCAGCGCACCGCCTCACGAAGCGATCCACGATGTCCCACGGAGTGCGACCGGTCGCTCATTCCGGAAACCCCTGACTCAATTCCGCGCAGCATGCGCCGTTAAAACGTCAAACACCGAGGTCGCGTCCCTCTCCCGTCGCGGCGGCCGGAGCAAGCTTGTGTCATTGGAGCATGTGTAATGTCTGAAGCCTCGAAGTCAATTCTTGCCGTGGACGATTCCGCGTCCATGCGCCAGATGGTCCGCTACACCTTGGAAGGTGCTGGCTACCAAGTGATTCAGGCTGCCGATGGTGTCGAAGCTTTGGACCTCGCCAAGACGCGAGGTGTCGATCTGGTCCTCACCGACGTCAACATGCCGCGCATGGACGGCATCACGCTGGTCAAGGAGTTGCGCGGCCTGGACACGTACAAGTTCACGCCGATGCTGGTGCTCACCACCGAGTCCGGCCAGGAAACCAAGATGCGCGGCAAGCAGGCCGGCGCGACCGGCTGGATCGTCAAGCCGTTCAATCCGGACCAGTTGCTGGCCACCATCGCGCGAGTGCTGTGACCCGCTGCGCTCACGCCGCGGTGAATCCGCCCATGCTGCCGAACTCAATAGAAATCTCCAACGCCGAAGCAGCGCCGCTGGCGGATTGGACACCCGAACAACAGATCGCGCAGATGCTCGAGCTGTGCGAGGCGCAGATGGAGTCGGCCACCTGCGAGTCCGACCTCGCGGTGGATTCTCTGGTCAGGGCCTTCTCCGGCCTGGCCGAGACCGCCCGCTCCATCAAGGCCGCCGCCGCTGCGTTCACTCCCGAACAACGCGCCGCGCTCGGCAACCTGGACATCATCAAGAAGCTGGAGTCCATCGACCGGCAGATGAGCTCCGCCGTGGTCGCGTTCCAGTTCTATGACAAGCTGACGCAGCGGCTCGGCCACGTGCGTTACAGCCTGTCGACGCTGGCACTATTCGTTTGCGACCGCGAGCAGGCGACTCAGCGCGAACAGTGGCGCCGCCTGTTCACCACGCTCAAACGTCTGTATCGCACCGAGGAAGAGAAACAGCTCTTCCAGATGATGGTGGAAGGCGCATCCGCCGACGAGGCGCGCGACCACATTCATCAGAGCACGCAGACGCTGCGCGTCGCCACCGCTGGCGAAATCGAGCTGTTCTAGCCGCGCATCTGCATCCGTTCCGGGCCGATTCCAGGCCACTACTCCCACGCTTCCCTGAGCTGCCGCAACGTTCACGGCAGCTTTTGTTATTTCATATTGCATAACGTCGCGCTGGCCGACGTGACTTGCGGACATTTCTGCAAATATTTGCAGGGCAACGCAGGCGTGCGACATCGGGCAAAGCGCGAGCTGAGAACCGCGTCTCACTCGTGATTTTTTTGCGCCGCGTTGCAAATGACGGTGTGACGTCCCGCACGCTTTGGAATATTCAGGAGGCTATCGTTGCCTCGTCGATCGATCCGCTGTAACGAGCCGATCAGGAAGATGACCCCGCCGACGCGTCCACGAAGATGCAGCAACAAGGGAGTCCATCATGGCGATCAAGTCTCAACAAATCATCGGCATTGCCGGCGCATTCGTGCTGGTAGGCGCGGCCCTATGGGCATCCTCGACGCTGCTCGATACGGACGAGAACGTACCGAGCGTCGAAATCAACCAGTTGCAGGAACGCTCCTGGGCGGTGGAGATCACCGACCTGGGCGCGGCCGAACCGGCGTCGGAGAAGCGCACCGCGAGCGCGCGTCACTGAGCGAACCGGTCGATTGAAGCAGCGGATCGATCCTGCCATCAATCGGCCGGCGTGATCTCGCCCTCGCCCACCTTTTCGACCATGGTCTTGATGCCATTCTCGAAGCCCGCGCCCGAGCCGTTGTAGAACAGATAAATGGGCTTCTCGTTGCGCAGCAGGTCGATGGCGTTGTGATAGTGATCGAGGTGGTAGTAGAGCACCACCTGCCCCTTGGTCAGCGTGTCCGCCGGCAGCGTCGCGCCGTTCGGTAGAAACACCAGCATACCGATGTAGTTGCCCGCGCCTTTCAGGGCGATCCGCGGCGGAAATCCGTTTGCAGAGTAGAACACCTCGTAGGCGTCGACGCGGGTGAGGGACATTCAGTGGGCTCCTGCCAATGATGACGGGTGGGACTATACCCGAGCACGCCCGTTACACTGGCGCACATGAGCACGATTTATCTGATTCGTCACGGGCAGGCGTCGTTCGGCACTGGCAACTACGATCAGCTATCCGACACCGGCCGCGAGCAGGCGCGGCTGCTCGGCAGCTACTTTGCCGGGTTGGGCGAGCGCATCGACCGGATCTACTCCGGCTCGCTGCAACGGCAGAGAGACACGGCGCAACTCATCGCGGCCGCCCTTGGGGATCCGCCGCCGATCGCCATCGAGCCCGCCTTCGATGAGTACGATAGCGACGCCATACTGCAGGCGTTTGCAAGATCGCTGACGCCCGAAGAACTGGCGGAAGCCGAATGGCCCGGGTTGCACACCGACCGGCGCAAGTTTCAGCTGTTCCTCGAGCGTGCCGCGCGCGCCTGGGTGGAGGCACGGATCGAAGCGGAAGAAATGATTCCCTGGCGAGGCTTTCACGCCCGCGTCACCACAGCCGTTGCGAACATCATGCGCAGCGAAGGCCGCTCGAAAACCCTGCTCATCAGCACCTCCGGCGGCGTCATCGGCACCCTGGTCGCCCAGGTGCTGGGCCTCTCCAATCATGCCGGCCTCGAGCTCAACTGGGCCATTCACAACGCCTCGATCACACGACTGATCTACAGCGTCGAGAGAGTTTCGTTGTCCATGTTCAACGGCCTGCCGCACCTGGATCGTGCACCGTTGCGACACTTGATCACCTACCGCTGATCCACTCAACGGCACGCACCATTTTGGACGCGAGAAATCGCGAACCAGCGCCCATTTTACTTTTCAAGGTTGCTGCATTGCGCGCCGTTACAGAGTTGCCAAGGTGGTGACAACGAGGGCCGCGAGCAATGGGGAAGGCAGCGATGGTACGGCATATGTCCTCAGTGGAGGACTATCGCGCGCGCCTGGCTAGCCTGCAGGGCTCGTGGGACACGCTGTCGCTGTTGTCGCATCTACGTGGCGATGGCGCGGATATGAGCGGCACCCGCCAGGCGTTCGAAGCACTGGCCAACGACCTGGTGCACAGCCTCAGCGAAGAAACCTATAAGAAGGCCATGCTGGCCCTGCGGGCCAAGGCCCAGATTGCCATCGACGTGATCGTCCGCAACCTGTTCGAGCGTACCGCCGACATCGGCTTCCTGGCGATCGACGATGAGATTCGCGACTACCTGCGCCAGCGTCGCCGTGATGGCTCGCAGGCAGGCGAACTGAACGATCGTCTGCGCGGCCGTTTTCGGGAATACATCAGCAAGTACTCCGTCTATCACGACGTGGTGCTGCTCGACACCAGCGGTGAAGTGCTGGTTCGCCTCGACGAGCGATACGAGGTCGCGCGTACTTCGCACGAGCTCCTGAAGAAGACGCTCACCACGCGCCAGGGCTATGTGGAAACCTTTGGCCGCGTCGACCTGCTGCCCGACGTGGAGCGCACTCTCATCTACTCGTTTCGCGTAGGCGAAGGCTCCCGCACCGAAGCCGTGCTGTGCCTCTGCTTCCGCTTCGACGATGAAGTCAAAGGCATCTTCGCCAAGCTGCGGGCCGCAGAAGACTGGTCCGAGCTCTGCTTCCTCGACGAGCACGGCACGGTGCTTGCGAGCAGCGATGCCTGGCAGATTCCCATTGGCGCAACAGTACCGCTGGTGCTCGACACCGGTGGCCGCATAGTTAGGTTCGCGGGCCGCGAGTACCTGGCAGTCAGTTGTCGCACTCAAGGCTATCAAGGCTACATGGGACCTGGCTGGCTCGGCCACGCGATGCTACCCATCGAACACGCCTTCGACGCCCAGACTGGCGCGGACGGCAAGCACATTTCCCGCGAGCTACTGGCTGCGCTGCGCGAGAGCGAGACCATCTTCTCCCCCGCCCTGCGCAAGATTCCCGTGCAGGCCGACGCCATTCAGCGCGAGCTGAATCGCACGGTGTGGAACGGCAACGTGCGCCTGGCGACCAGCACCGACTCCAGCAGCGACTTCACCAAGGTCCTGCTGCGCGAGATCGGCAATGCCGGCCGCCGCACGCAGGAAACATTTGAACGCTCCATCAGCGAACTGCAGGAAACGGTCGTGTCATCCATTCTCGATGACGCACGGTTGTTGGCTTCGCTGGCGGTCGACGTGCTCGATCGCAATCTTTACGAGCGCGCCAACGATTGCCGATGGTGGGCATTGAACGGCGCGCTGAGCCGGTATCTCTCGCAGGGCGGCGGTGATCGTGATCCGAGCGAGATCTTGCGGCACATCAACAGCCTCTACACCGTCTATCATGACATCGTGTTGTTCGACAGCGAGGGCTGCATCGTCGCCGTTTCGAATGCGACGCACGCCGGCAAAGTTGGCAGCATCGTTCGCGAACCCTGGGTCGCGGCGACACTCGAACTGCGCGATTCGCAACAGTACGCGGTGTCGGCGTTTGCACCGAGCGTCCTGTACAACGGTCAGCACACGTTGATCTATGGCGCCGCCATTCGCAACGAGGCACGCCGCGTGGTCGGCGGCATCGGCATCGTGTTCGACTGCGCCCCCCAATTCACAGCGATGCTTCGCGACGCGCTGCCTCGCACCGAGTCGGGCGAATTGGTGAGCGGCAGCATTGGATTGTTCGTCGATGCGCACATGAGCGTGGTCGCGGCCACATCTCGGTATCAGCCCGGCGATACGATCGATCTGCCTCGCGAGATCCTCAACACCAATGAAGGTGCGCCGCAGACCGTATGCATGAACGGCGTGCACTACGCGATCGGCGTGCGCAAGACGTCAGGCTATCGCGAGTACTCGGGCATGGGAGTTTTCAGCCTCATCCTCATTCCGCTGGGTGCGGCGACCGAGCATGTGACTTTGCGCCGCGCCGAAGCGCAGAGCCACCGCAGGCTGGCCGCGCATGAAGCGGTAGTCGACGTAGCCACGTTCTACTGCGGCCAACAACGGCTCGGCCTGATGCGCGATGAAATCGTCGAAGCATTGGATGGCACTCAGATCCGTCCCATTCCGAACGCGCCCGCCTGGCACGCCGGCCTCTTGATGTATCGCGAGGCGCCGCTGCCGGTCATCGATCTGGGCCGTTTACTCAATGCCGGCCGGGGCAGCGACGCGCGCAATGTGATCGCCGTGCGCGCCGCAGGGACGGGGCAATTGTTCGGCCTGCTGGTCGACGAGTTGGCCGACATACCGGAGATCGCGGTCAACCGCATCCTGCCGGTTGGAGAGATGAATACTCGCGGCGCGGCCATTCTCGATCGCGCGGTCCGGCCCGAGCACCCCGAAGAGCCGGTGCTCATGCTCATGAACATCGAGCAGCTGTTGATCTATGCGGGCGCCGCCGGCTTCAAGCTTGCGCCAGCCACCGCATCGGACACTCAGCTCGAGGCAGCGAGCTGAGATCAGCCCGCGCGGCGTCCCAGATTGAGCTGACGAATCAATCCGCCGTAGTAGGCATCCTTGAGCGAATTGCGGCGCTCTTCGAGCGCGGCATCGGCTTCACGCTGAACCGCCAGTCGCGTCGCTTCTTCGGCCTTGGGTGAAGACAGGAATTCCTGCGCGCGCCGGAAGGCCTGGCCCACGTCGCACTTGTAGTAGGTCCGCGTGGCGAGCACCTGGCGCGTTTCGTTGCTGGTGCCGCGATTCCAGATCCACAGAGAATTCACCGTGAGCCGCTCGCGTTGGACGCTGAATTCCTGATCCGCCCCAAAGGCACGGCTCACGAAGACATTGGGCGCCTCCGCCGTCAAACGCATGGATGCCAGGCTGCCGATCCGCCGGGGATCGGCTTCGGAAAGCACGGTGAACTCGGTGATATCCGCGCCGGCGGCGGAGTACTGCACGATGGTCTCGCTGGCATTCGCGTCCTCGCTGCACCACATGCCTTCCAGGGCCGCGGCCGAGCCAGAGGTCGCATGCGCCGCCTGCGAGCTCAAGGCGGCCAATAGCATTGGAATGAGGGCCTGGGCGACAGTTCGACCGAGGGTGCGTACCGATCTCGAAGCGTTTGACATTTAGCGAATCGCGGCTCGACTTTGGACGGAGTCACCTGGAGCAAGTTGCATGCCGGCAGCGTGCAGACGCTTGGCGGGCCACTGATTTGCCGGATTGCTTATGCGCCGCCGCGGATGATTTGGCAAGAACTTCGACAGTCGTTGCCCGAGCAATGTCAAGTCGACGCCAGCACGAACCGGCGGCTGATGCCGGTCGTAGCCGACGGCGCGATCCACACCTCGAACTCGCCAGGCTCGGCCACGAATTCCATCTGCTGGTTGTAGAACGCCAGCTCCTGCCGCGTCAGCGTGAACCGCACTTCGGCGGACGCGCCCGGAGCCAGTCGAATCTTCTGAAAGCCTTTCAGCTCCCGGATCGGACGAGTCATGCTGGCGACACGGTCGCGAATATAAAGCTGCGCGACTTCCTCGGCCTCACGCTGGCCGCTGTTGGTGATTCTCGCGGTGACCGTCAACGTTCCGTTCCAGGGAAGCGTCTGCGTGTCGAGTTGTGGCGGCTCGTAAGTGAAACGCGAGTACGTCAGCCCATGGCCGAACGGATACAGCGCTTCGTTGGAAACCTCGCGATAGCGCGCCTTGTACGCTGGCTTTGCGTCAACCTGCGGGCGGCCCGTGGTGCGTCGATTGTAGAAGTACGGCTGTTGTCCGGAGTCCTGCGGAAAGCTCACTGGCAACCGGCCGCTGGGACTGTAATCGCCGAACAGCACATCGGCGATGGCGTTGCCGGTCTCGGTACCGAGAAACCAGGTAGTGACGATTGCCTGCGCATGACGCACGGCGCCTTCAAGTGCGAGCGCGCGACCATTCCGGAGCAGAACGACTATCGGTTTGCCCACAGTCGCGACCGCTTCCGCGAGCCGCTGCTGAGGCTCGGGAACGATGATCTGGGTTCTCGACTGCGCTTCCCCGGACATGTTCTGTCCTTCGCCGATTGCGAGCACCACGACGTCGGCTGTCTTCGCCGCGGCCACTGCGGCATCGACACCGCCGTCCAGGGGTTTTTCGATCAACGAGCCCTGCACAACCGTCAGCAGCGATTTGTCCGCCAGCGCGGCGCGCATGCCCTGCTCCACGCTCACTACATTGTCCAAGCTGGCGAACGGTGCCCAAGGGCCGGCGAGATTGAGCGTGTCGGCGCCGAACGGTCCGATCAACGCGATCTTCCGTCCCGATTTTGGCAGTGGCAGCAGGTTGTCTTCGTTCTTCAGCAGCACGATGGAGGCCCGACCGCTTTGCCGCGCGACAGCTCGCAACTCTGGTGTCATCGTGTTGCGCCTTTCGACTTCGGGATTGAGCGATCGATAAGGATTATCGAACAAGCCCAGCAGATACTTGGTGCGCAAGACGCGCCGCACGGATTCATCGACCACGGCCAACGCCAGCTCGCCACTGGTGACCAGGTCCGGCAGGTATTGATTGTAGAAGTCGCTTTGCATGCTGATGTCGATGCCGGCGAGGATGGCGAGCTTGGTTGCCTCGCGATCGTCCTTCGCGACACCGTGCGCGACCAGTTCCATATCGGCTGTGTAGTCGGACACGACCATGCCACGAAACTTCCAATGTTCTCGCAACAGCTCCGTCATCAACTTGCGATTGGCCGACATGGGCACGCCGTTGATGTCGTTGAACGAGCTCATCGTTGACAATGCGCCGGCGTCGAACGCCGCCTTGAAGGGCGGCAGATACACTTCGTGCAGCGTCTGCTCCGACATCTCGACCGAGTTGTAGTCCATGCCGCCCATGGCCGCGCCGTAGGCGACGAAATGTTTGGGACAGGCGAGCAGGCTGTCCTCGTCGGTGAGGCTCTTGCCTTGAAAGCCCCGCACTCGCGCGGCCGCCAGCACCGAGCCAAGATACGTATCCTCGCCGGAACCTTCCGCCACGCGCCCCCAACGCTGATCGCGGCAGATGTCCACCATCGGTGCGAATGTCCAGTGCAAGCCGTTGGCCGTCGATTCGATTGCGGCAGCACGCGCGGTGCGCTCGGCCAGCTGCGGATCGAAGCTCGCAGACTCGCCCAGAGGAATCGGAAAGACCGTGTACAGACCGTGCAATACGTCGGCGCCGAAGATCAGCGGAATCTTCATGCGCGATTCTTCGACCGCGATCCTTTGGATCGCACGCGCGCCGGCCGCGCCGAGCCCGTTGAACACGCCGATCAAGCGCCCCTCGCGCACTCGTTGCGCGAGATTTCCTTCGACCGGCGGGCCCGCCTCCGGATTGATCTGCATCTTCGGCACCTGGCGCGTGCCATCGGAGAAAATGCTGAGCTGCCCCGCCTTCTCCTGCAGGGTCATTTTCGCGATCAGCGATTCAATATGAGCTTCGGCGCGGGCGCTGAGGGAGCTCGCGGACGCAACCCGCTGCGCCAGACCGAGCAGTGCGAGTGAGGACGTACCGAGCAGAAAATTCCGACGGGAAACGAAGTTGGCTGAGGTCATCGGCGCATCCTGCCACGACCCGCGCGAGCGGCAAGAGGCGCCGCCCGTTTTCGCCCGAATGAGCGAGTCGTCCATGCAAGTCCTGCATGGCCGGCGGTTGGCGGTTGGCGGTTAGCGGTTAGCGGTTAGTGACTCGCGGTCTTGTCCAACCAACCACCAGCCACCAACCGCTATCCGCCAACCGCTGGCATCAGGCCAATCTCACGTCTTGCGCCGACAACGGCAGCGAGCGCACCGGCTTGCCATCGATCTGCGCCAGCGCATTCGCCAGGGCCGGCGCAATCACCGGCGTGCCCGGCTCGCCCACACCCGTCGGCTTGTTCTTCGAGGGCACGATGTGAGTTTCGATCGCCGGCATCTCGTTGATACGCAGCACCGGGTAGTCATCGAAGTTGCTCTGTTCGACGCGGCCTTCCTTCAAGGTCACCGCAGCGGGGTATCGGGTTCGGCGTCCGTTTCGACCCTCCGACCGTTGATATCGAGCGTGAGCATGGCAAACCTCGGGGGGGTGGCTGAGAGCTACCGCGGGGCACGAATCTTGACCCTCCGAAACTGCGACGGGATTGCCCGATCCTGCGGTGTTTCGCAAAACACAGTCGCGCGAATCGAGAGTCAGCGTGTCATCTCTGGCTGATCGATTGCTCCCTCGATGCGATGTGCGTACGCTCGCGTCCGCACCAGCGATAGTCGCTCACCGGGGAGAACTGCATCGTGACAATGGAAGTACGAGCCGCGATCGTACACGGCCCGAATCAGCCGTTCGTCATGGAGACCTTGCAACTGGACGCGCCGCGCGCAGGCGAAGTCCTGGTGCAGATCAAGACGACCGGCCTGTGCCATTCGGATCTGCACATTCAAGACGGCAAGCTGCCCTGGGAATTTCCGGCGCTGCTGGGCCATGAAGCGGCCGGCGTGGTGGTCGAATGCGGACCTGGCGTGACCCGGTTCAAGCCCGGCGACCACGTCATTCCGTTCCTGATTCCTCACTGCGAAACGTGCGCCTACTGTCATTCGACCAAGACCAACCTGTGCGTCGAGGCGTTGGCACGCCTGCGGCCGGGCGAGTCGCGCTTTTCGCTGAATGGCAAGCCGGTGTCGCAGCTGTGGGGGTTGGGGACTTTCGCCGACTATTCGGTGCTGCCAGCGAACATGCTGTCCAAGGTGCGTGACGACGCGCCCTTCGATCCGATCTGCTACATCGGCTGCGGCGCGACCACCGGGTTGGGTGCCGCGCTGTTCGCGGCCAAGGTCGAAGCCGGCAGCTGCGTGGTCGTCTTCGGACTGGGCGGCATCGGACTGAACGTCGTGCAGGGCGCACGACTGGCGGGCGCGAAAAAGATCGTCGGCGTCGACACCAATCCAGGCAAGGAAGCCATCGCACGCCACTGTGGCGCCACCGACTTCGTCAATCCTTTGGCAGTGGAGAGGCTGACCAGTCACTTGATGAAGCTCACCGGCGGCGGTGCCGACTACACGTTCGAATGCATCGGCAACCCGCAGGCCATGCGCCAGGCTTTCGAATGCACCCATCCCGCCTGGGGAACGAGCTATGTGGTCGGCGTCGCGCCGCAGGGCGCCGAAGTCACCTCCTATCCCACCCATCTGATGATGGGACGACACTGGACCGGCTGCTACATGGGTGGAGCGCGCCTCACCCGGTTGCCGGAGATCGTCGATTGGTACGTCGACAGGAAGATCGATCTCGATTCGCTGATCACGCACCGTCTGCAGCTCGAACAGATCAACGAAGGCTTCGAGCTGATGCGCAAGGGCGAGTCCATCCGCTCGGTCATCACCCTCTAGCCGCGCACACGATCGTCACTCCAGCCAGGCGCGCGAGAAGTAGATTTCGTCGACGCGCGGCGAATCATCGACGCGGAAGATGATCATGCCGGCGACTCGCCGCAAGTCCAGCTCTCGCGCTTGCGGTGCGGCCGCGATATCCTGCAATGGAATGCGAAACACTCGACGAGTGCCGGGCGGCAACTCGAATCGCCGGTTGAATCGGTCGCTCATCTCGTTGTCGTGAGCGGCGTCGTGAACGCGCACCACGAACTGCAGACCAAGCCCGGTCGGATTGGTGAGATCGATCGCCAATGTCGAGTAGCCGCTCCAGTCCGGCGGCAGCTCGATGAAATCCATGCCGGGATAGGGTCCATCGAGCAACCGCACGTGCATCGCCCGCTCCCCTGCTTTGCTGGTCCAACGCGACGGCATCCGAGCAGGCGAAAACTGCGCCCATTGTTGCAGGATGAAGTAGCGGTCGTAGCGCTCCGTGAAATCCGCCAGCACGGGGAATCGCTGATCGCGTTGTTGATACTTGATGGCCGCTCGCGTGACTGGAGCGGCGGCAACCGCCAATGCGACAATGCCGATCACGGCGGCAACAGCTCGCACGGCCCGCCCATGGCGTAACAGCCGCACTTGTTCGTCGAATACCGCGAAGAGGCCAAGCAGCGCGACTGCGCCGATGACGTCATTCAGTGCGTCCTGGAGGCTGGCATCGCGCCCCGCCGGCAGTTGCAGCAACTCGGTCAGCAACCCCAAGGACAATGCAACGGCCAGGGCCACCGCGTATTGCTTTGCCGGCCGCCATGTCGCGAACCGCGGCTGGGCGCGAATGACGACCAGACTCAGCAATGCCACGCATCCGAAGATGGGCGCGTGAGCTGAGTTGTGCAGCGTCCTGATCCAGCGCGTGTCGCCCGGGACTGGCGCAAACACCACGGCACACAGCAGAATGCCGATCGCCAGCAGCGCAATCCAGTACGCGCGCTTCATGAGGATGGTCCGAGAGAGTGAGCAGTAGCGAATCCAACGTAGCCGCCCCCGCTGTGCCTCGCGATGCGGCCAGCGTGCTCCTGCTGCGCGAACAGGCAGACGACATCGAAGTCCTGCTGACACGACGCCACGAGAACATGGCGTTCATGGGCGGCATGTGGGTGTTCCCCGGTGGCACGTTGTGTCCGGCGGACTCGTCCGCGGAGGTATTGCGACTGATTCCCGACTCTGCCCGCTCGCAGTGCCACCACCTGCAGGACCTGGAGGGCAACGCTCTGCCCGAAGCCACGTGCATGGCACTGGCGATCGCGGCCATTCGGGAAACCTTCGAAGAAAGCGGCGTGTTGTTGGCAACGACTGCGGACGGGCACCATGCTGATGATCAACGACTGACACGCTTGCAGCAGCGAAGGCGCGCAATCGTCTCACAACCGCAGCTGTTTGCCACGTTATTGCAGGAAGAACACCTGCACTTCGACGTGGCGGCGCTGGTCTACTGGTCGCATTGGATCACTCCATCCGCAGTGTCGAAGCGCTTCGACACTCGCTTCTTCCTCGCCAGCCTGCCGCCGGAACAGCACGCCGTCGTGGACACGATCGAAGCCACCGAGATGAAGTGGATGACGCCGGCCGCGGTGATCGCCGCCGCGCATGACGGCAAGATGAACGTTTCGCGGCCGACGCTTTACAACTTGATGGAGCTTGACGCCAGTGTGCGACAGCACCTTTCCTTGAACGCAATCCTGCGCGCCGAAGCGAATCGCGACGTCGTTCCAGTATTGCCCAAGGTACTCAGTGGAGAATCGCGTCTGATCGTCATGCCTTGGGATCGCGACTATCATGCGTTCGCCGGCAGCGGCGTCTCGCAACACATTTCATATCCGCAACGTTTGTTAGCGCTGCCATCGCGAACCAAGGAGCGTTGACACTACAAAATATATGAATGCATGTCCCTCCTGCTCGGACTACATTCCTCCCGCACGGATGTGATTCTCGCGCCATCGCTTGCGACGCGCTCGAATCAGGAAAGCTCACCAGGAGGTTTGCAGGATGTCTCGACGGCAACGGCTTCATGTTGCAGGCGGCACCTACTACGTCGTCCAGCATGGCAACACGCATCATCCGATCTTTTCTCAGCCCGACGACTATGTGCTGTTCGAGCGATTGCTGGCCACCAGCTTGCGCCGTACCAATGCTCGGGTGCACGGCTACTGCTGGACACCGCAAGCCATTCACTTGATCCTGCAGATCGACGAGGTCTCCGTCGGCCGCATCATGCAAGGGCTCACCAGCCGCTACGCCCGCAGCATGCATCGGCGCATCGGCGAGTCCGGACATTTCTTCCGGCAGCGCTACAAGGCCGTGCTGATCGATCCCGTGCACTGTCTGCTGAAGCTGCTGCACTACCTGCACCACGTTCCGGTCTTGGGCGGGCTGGCCGAGCATCCGGGTGCGGCTGGACACACCAGCCATGGCACGTACTCGCGCCAGTCCGCCACCCCGTGGCTGACGACTCGCACCGCGCTGCGGCTGCTCGAGCTCAAGGATGGCGGCACCGAGTACGACGCATTCATGGCGCGCTGTCCGGATCCTGAAGACGTCGTTCAGTTCGAACGCGTCGGCTCGAACGATCTGCGCGTCATCGGCGGCGCCGAGTTCCTGGAGAACCTGCCTCGCAACTCGCGCACCTATCGCAGCAAGGCGTCGCTGGATCAGATCATTCACACCGTCACTTGCCGCATGGGTGTCGAACGCGACCTCGCGCTGTCCAACTCTCGTCAGCGCGAGTTCACCTTGGTGCGTGCGCTGATCGCGTGGTATGCCACTGAACGCGGCGTTGCAACGCTGAGCGAAGTGGCGCGTTGCCTGCGTCGCGATCCGTCGACGTTGTCGATGGCTATCAGCCGCTATCGCACGCGCCGGCCTGAGCTGTTCAAGATCACCGCGATGCACGACATCTCGCCGCTGGTGCCGATCGGCGGCAGCATCAAGGTTCACTATTGGGATGGCGCCGGCGATGCCCGTGACGGCGACGACGAGGACCGGCCGCAGCAAGGCGCGGCCAGCATGGTCTAGATAAACGCTTGAAGACGTCGCGCACCGAGCGGGCGCGTCGAACCGAGGCCCGACACGGACGTGGGCCGCTTTCGACGATGGGAGCAACAGGGAGTGGGCGGGCGTTGCCGGGCCCGGCAACGCCCGGAGGACGACCTGACCCCTGCCCGGCAACGCGCTGGCAGAACGCGACTGAAACGAAACGGCAGAAAGATGACTGATTGCAGTTGGGCACGAAGATATATCGAGCTTACGGCCGCAAACTATATTGACGCCGCATCGCAAACCTTGCAGGTTTGGCAGGGCAGCAGACCGTTGCTACATCGAGGGAAAGATCATGCAAGAAGTGGATGCGACCGAGAATGCTACCGACATCGAGCTGCTCGACCTGGGCGATGCCACCATCGAAACCAGGCAGTGGCATCTGTGGCCAGTCTGGTACGACTCGATATTTGGCCTGGGGCAAAGAGACGCCTGAGAGGCGTCTTACACCATATAAGTCCCATATAACTCAGTGGTGGTGGGGCTCGCTGCGGCGAGCCCCACTGTGGCAACAGGGATGCATTCAGCGTCGGCCAACCCGGGGTGGCAGGCCATGCACACCGATAAAACTTATTGGTTGCCCGCACACGTACGGGCCTGCTCCACGGCAACGGGTACCGTGTTACTGGACCTGCGCCGCAATCGCTACTTCGGCGTCGGGCAGAAGGAAACGGCCGTGTTGCGCTCGCTCGCCGGCAACTGGGACAGTCCGGTGGCGCCCGCGGCAAGCTTCGCCAGCGACGCGGAGTCCTTGCCACTGCAGGATGCGATTCGCATCGCCGACAAGCTGGTCGAAGCCGGCCTGCTCAGCAAGGACGCACCCGAGCCAGCCGCATTCACGCCCACCCAGGTGGACCTGCAAAGCCTGCTGACCAGCGTCGGCCACCAGATCGATCGCAAATCGCCTATCCGCTGGCACCACATCGTTGCCTTCTTGCGGGCTTGCACCTGGGCGCGCCGCTCGGTGCGCTCGCGCACCCTGTATCTGGTGGCCGAAGACATCGGCAAGCAAAAGAACGCCGCGGCGGCACCGTTCGATGCCGAGCGCGCCGTCGAGCTGGTCAGCATCTTCCGCCGGCTCCGGCCCCATACTTTCGCGGCACGGGACCAATGTTTGTTTCATGCATTGGCCCTGGTCCGGTTCCTGGCGAGCTATCAGCTCTACCCCACGTGGGTGATAGGTGTTCGCACCAAGCCGTGGGCCGCGCACAGCTGGGTACAACACGGCACATTGCTGCTCGACGCCAACCCCGAAGAGGTCTGCGAATACACCGCCATCCTGGCGATCTAGAGCGCGCAAAGGAGCGTGGCGATGTTGCGATATCTTGCGATGGTATGGGACGAAGCCAACCCGCAGCAGCAGGAAACCGCGCGTTTGATCGCCAAGCGTCTGTCGCAATTGTCGCAGGCATGGCGCCAGGAATTCAGCGTGCCGGGCATGCAAGTCTTCTGCGCGGGCATGCGCAGCGATGCGCCGCAAATCCATCGCGTCGGTGACGACGGCGGCATCGTCATCGGCTCACTGTTCACACGCAAGCGCGACCTGTCATCACCCGAGGCCGATACGCCTTTGCAGTTCGGTCCGCTCGAGAGCATGGCGTACGTGCAGAGTCGCGGGCGCTGGCTGATCGAGCATGCCTGGGGCGAGTACGTGGCGTTTGGCTGCACCAGCAAACATAGATGGGTGCTGAAGGATCCGACGGGCTCGTTGCCGTGCCTGCGCAGCCAGTTCCGAGGCGTGAGCATCTTCTGCTCGCGGCTCGGCGATTGCATGGATCTGCAACTGCTGCGCTTCACGATCAACGACGAGTTCCTGCGAGCGCACCTGATGATCGGCACCAGCATGCAGGACCTGTCGGCGCTCAATGAAGTGTCGCCGGTTCGTCGCGGCGAGTGCGTCGAGTTCCTCCATCACGGCTGCGAATGGAGCAGCGTCACGCACGTCTACTGGAGCCCGCTCACATTCACGGGCGCCGACGATTTGATCGAGGACCCGGACGTCGCCGCCTGCGCCATGCGCAACGTGATCAAGGCCACCACTCACAGCCTGGCCAGCCAGCATCGCTCGCTGTTGTTGCGTCTTTCGGGCGGCCTCGATTCTTCCATCGTGGCGGGTTGCCTGAAGG
Source organism: Steroidobacter sp. (assembly GCF_036406195.1). GTDB lineage: Bacteria > Pseudomonadota > Gammaproteobacteria > Steroidobacterales > Steroidobacteraceae > Steroidobacter. The sequence goes on along the minus strand of NZ_DASWVW010000035.1, from coordinate 53,762 downwards.
ATGCGCCGATCTCGCGTTTCAGCGCCTACACTTATTTCAATCCGCTCGGCCGTTCCGATGAACGCCCGTGGGCACGACAGGTGGCGCAGTACGCCGGCTGCGAGCACATCGAGTATCCACTCTCGCCGCTCGAAATGGACCTGAGCATCGGCTTGCAAATGCAGCCGTCACTGGAGCCCTCGCCGCTGCTCGGCTTCATTCAACGCAGCACGGTCGAGCAGGAACTGACGGCGCGCACGCAGGCCACAGGCATATTCAATGGCGACGGCGGTGATTCGGGATTCTGCGCCGATTCGGTGAACTACGCGGTGCCGGATTTCTTACGCAATCATGGCCTCCGGCCCGGCGTCTTCCGCCTGGCCTCGCAAGTTGCGTTGCTGACGCAACGATCGAGCTGGAGCGTGTTGACCAATGCGATGCGCCGCCGGCTGACCGGCGATGTCGGTACGCCGCGTCATCTTCTGCTTTCCGCGAGTCAACTGGTATCCGCGGAGCTCAAGCACGACGTGCGACTCACGGAAACGATCTCCCATCGATGGTTCCAGGGTCTGCGTCACGTGCCGTGGGGCAAGATCCGCCGCCTGGGCACGTTGGTCATCCTGCCCGACTACTACAATGTCGCGGCTCCCCCCGACGCGCCTGTGCCGGAAATCGTCTCGCCGCTGTATGCGCAGCCTGCCATCGAGCTGCTGCTGAGGATTCCCATCTACACGCATTTCCATCAAGGCCGCGATCGCGGCCTGGCCCGCAAGGCGTTCAGCGCGGACGTGCCGGAACCCAACCTCAGACGCTTGTGGAAAGATCGCGCACCCGGCTTTCACGAGTATATCTTCGAGCGTCAGCGCCGCTTCTTGCAGGAAACATTGCTGGAAGGCACGCTGGCGCGCCAGGGCTTGCTCGACCGCGCGCTGCTCGAGGAAGTGTTGTCCGCCGGACCCAGCAAGAACACGGTGTATCCCGGCGAGATTTTCCGCCACCTGGATACCGAGCTGTGGGCACGTCACTGGCTGCAGGGCACCCAGCAACAGGCCGCCGCCTGAAGCTCAGAAACCCTTGGTCAACCGCACGTAGCCGAGACGGCCGATCAGGTCGCTCTGCGAGGCATCGAAGCCGATGAAGAAACCTGCGTCGGCGAACGGCGGCAACTCGTCGAACAGATTCTTTACGCCGGCCTGCAGGCTCAAGTCATCCCACAGCGGACTGGGACCCAATAGCTCGTCCATCGCGAAGCTCGCCTGCATGTCGACCACCGTGCGCGATGGCAGCCTGCGCCCGGTGAGACCAAACGCACCGGCATCCATATAGCCGGGCCGCCAGTCGAGAGTCGTGGACAGACCGACGCCATTGCGCTTCCAGCCGAGCCCGCCGACCACTCGCCAGCGCGGGATCGAACCCGAGGGGCTGGCGATGCCGACGCGATCGACCGGCGGAGTCTTTGGCACCTCGATGGCAGTGAACTCGTTCACCCATGTGGCGGACAAGCGCGGCGTGAAGTCACCCCAGCGCGTGGCGATCTCGTAGCTCGCTTCGATGTCCACGCCATTGGTATCGAGGCGGCCGAAGTTCAGCCGGGAGATATCCAGCTGCAGCAATTGGCCCGGTATGTTGGCCACCGTGTCAGCCGGTGTCGGCGCGTCGCGCACGAATCGGTCGCCGAACAGTTCCTCATTGGCGAGCAGCGAGGTGAAGTGCAGCAGCGTCACACGATTCTCGGTCCGGATCCTCCAATAGTTCGCCAGCAGGCGTAGCTGTGGCAACGCGCTCGGCGTCAGCACGAAACCCGCCGTCATGGATTCAGCTTCGATCGGCTGCAGATCCGGATTGCCGCCCGACACGAGAACAACCGAGCCGAGCGCGTCGTTGCGAGCAGGATCAGGCACCATGACACTCATGGTCGTCATGCGCGGCGCATGCAGCTCGAACAGCGATGGCGGACGGAAGCTCGTGCCATAAGAGGCTCGCAACAAAAGATCGCGCGCCGGCCGCCACATCAAACCGAATTGCGGATTGACCGTGCTGCCGAAGTCACTGTAGTCGTCGAGGCGCGCGGCAAGCGTCATCGACAGCACATCACCGCGCCCGTGAGCCGCACGGCCGATCAATGGTGCGCGCAGCTCCATAAAGAGCGCCTGCACATCCCGTTCATTCTCGACCGGCTGGAGAGCGTCGTCGTAATTGATTTTCTCGTCGTGCCATTCGCCACCGACCACGACTTCCACGCGACCTGCCGACCACTCGAACAGATCGCCACGCATGAATGCCGAGAGCTGGCGGCCGCGCGAAAAGTGATGATGAACATTGGGCTCGATCAACGATGCCAGCAGCTCGGGACTGCCAGCAGGGCCGTCGACAAAGGGATTCAGGGCACGAGCCGGATCGGTAACGGCCAGCGCTGCATTGACGCGCGCGGCACTCACTTGATTCGTACCGATAGCATCGTCCGTTTCGGTGCTTGCCGTGGCGGCAATTTCCCATTGCCACGACGATCCCAAATGCCCGCGCAATCCCACCGAGCCACGCACCATCTCCAGGTCATGCACGAATTGGCGCGGCTGCAAGCCGTCGAGCAGAAAGTCGACATACACCGGCTGCCCGAAAGGATTGAAAGGATTGTCCACCGGCACCTTTGCGTTCTGCACCGAATAGATTTCATCCTGCGAGGCGGTTTCGCGATTGGTGTACAGCACTTCGGCGACCGCCGTCATCCCGGCGCTGAGATCATATTCGACGAACAGCGCCAGGCTGCGCTGGTGGACTTCGGGAACGATGGACAGCGTGCTCGAGGTGGTAGCGGGATTGCGCATCCCGGCGGTCGCGGCGAAATCCGCTGGCGTGAGACCGACACCGGTACTGCCTTCAGGCACCGTGGCGAACGAAGACGTGAGTCCTGGCAGGTTGCCGCCGGTCGACGAACGTACGGTACCCGGCAGGCCACCGATCGACCGGTAATCCGTGCCGCCATAGCGTGAGTAGTCTTGATCGGCCCAGAGGCCGCGCTCGGCACCGAGCAGAAAGTCACGCGAGTAGTAGTCGAAGATCATCGATGACCGGAAACGGTCGGTCGAGTACCCGGCACTCAACGATGCACGCAGCAGATCTCCGCCGCCGCTTGCCCCGCCATATTGAACATCGACCACCGGCTGCGGAATTTCCTTTTTCAGCACCACGTTGACCACTCCGCCCATCGCGTCCGCACCGTAGATGGCAGACGCCGAATCGGACAGCACCTCGATCTTGTCGACCGCCGCGAGTGGAATCGTGTTCAAGTCGAAAGCGTTTAGCGTCAGGCTGTTCGAGGTCGGCACGACGCGACGGCCGTTGATGAGAATGAGCGTGGTGTCGACGCCGATACCGCGCATCTGCGAATACTGTGCGGCGCTGTAGTAGAAGTGCTCGGGCTGACTGAATGGCTGCTGCGGCACATAGCGCAACACGTCGGGAATGGAGGCAGCGCCCAACGAGTCGATAGTGCGACGTGAGAACACCTGCACGGGCGCGGGACCTTCGCCGCTGCGTTCGATGCGCGAGCCGGTAACGATGACTTCGTCGATCGGAGCGTAGGTCGATCTGCCATCGAGCTGAGCCGATCCCGACGCTGCAGCGTCGGCAGGGAATGATGTCGTCGGCGGCTGTCGTGGTCGCAGATAGGGTCGGCCTTCAGCCAGCTGCGCTGGCTCCGGCTCCGATACGGTCGCACCATTGCGAGGTGTGCCGAACAGTGACGGCGCCATCACCACGAGCGAACGAGCGTTGGTGCGCCTGAATGCCAGGCCACTGCTCGCCAGCAGCCGCGTCAACGCCGCTTCGGCGGTGAACTTGCCCCGCAGCGGCCCCACCAACACGGACTGATCCGTCTGTGCGTCCGGCCAGAAGCTCACCTGCAATCCGGTCTGGGTGGCGAACTCCTTCAGCGCATCGATGATGGGCAGGCGCGAGATGTCGAGGCTATGAGATTGGGGAGATTGGGGAGATTGGGGAGATTGGGGGGATTGGGCGGCTTCGCCCGGCGCCTGCGCGAGCAGATATTCGTTCGGGGCGTCAGCCGCGAGCAGCCGTCCGCCGCCCACGACGATGGACGCTACGAGTCCAGCGATGACTTGCTTCGCCACCATCTCCCCAATTAGATCCCTCTGATAAATCCCTGAAGTCGGACCCGGCCCCGTTGCCGGTCGGTGGCTGGAATCTAACGCATGCCGGGGCGCGGCGCTGCGACTTTGTTACTTAGGAGCCGCTCCCGGCAAAAATATAGCTCGATGCAGCCCACTCACTCGCCATTCCGGCAAGGGTCGGAGGCTCGCAAACCCGCCAGCCAGCGGCTCAGTCCCGCTCGCGGCCCACATTGGTCTTTCGCCTGCCGGTCGGTTTGCTGGACGGTGCCGCCGGCGTGCCCGGAGTCACCGGTTCCTGCCGAGAATCCCAACAGGAAAGCCACCGTCAGGCAGGCTACCGCCGCCGCGATCTTCCATGGCGCCAGCCGGCTTCGGGCTTCCACCGGCTCATGGGGGCGCGGCTGGCGCGGCATGAGCTCGATGACATTCGACAGCTCGTCCGGCTCCGACTCTGCGCCCGCCGGAGGCGTCCGGTTCTCCACCTTGCATTCCCGCAGCAGCGCGTGGACCTGCTGCATGCGCAGCAGCTCGGCGATATTGGCGGGCGACTCCTTCAGCCAGCGCACATTGCGTGCCCGAAGCCGTGTGGCCAGCCGTTCGTCGCGCAAGCGGATGAACCATTCCGCGGCCTCGTCGCTCAGTGCCTGCTTTGCGGCGCGCTCGTGTCGAGTTCCCTTCATGTCCGCGTCCTCATCATCCCTGACGGTCACAAGTCCTCCAATCGTAATTGCACACGCAACGTGCTGTAGGCACGCGTCAGGTCGCGCAATACGATCCGATAGGTCAAGCCACGCTTGCGGGCAATCTGCTTGTACGTGAGTCCCTCGTTCACGTGCAACAACAGAACGTCCCGTTGCCGTGGCGGCAGGCGGTCCACGGCAGCCTGCACATATTCCACTCTCCGCCGCTTCGCCAGGGCATTCTCCGGCTGCTCGGCGGATTCGATCTGGAGCTCGTCCAGCCAGCTGTCGTCATGGGGTTTGCGCACGCGGGAGCGCTCGCGCCATTCGTTGGCGACATTGGCGGCGATCCTGAACAGATAGCCTTGCGGGTTCTCGACGGTGATCTCGTCGCTGTAACGCAGGAGGCGCAGAAAGACCTCCTGGGCCAGATCGTCGATGTCCCCCGACGGCACCGACGCGCGGTTGCGCAGCCAGCTGCGGATCGGTTTGCGCCACAGACCGAACCACTCGACCAGGCGGCCGTTGCCGGGATGGGACCCGGCTTCCTCGGGACGACCGTCCCCTGGGGAGTCTGGCTCATCCTGCCTGGACGAGCTCCAACGACCTGGTTGTGCCGGATGCTTGTGCGGATCGATCACTTGGGCCCCGGAACCAAACGCCACGGTTTGAGCAGGACGAGCAGCCCCTATTGAACAGGACTGGGTCAGGACGACGGGTCATCCCTCCTGAGGGCCATGGCGGCCGGCTATTCGGGCAGGAGGCGGATAACGTCGGCGCTTTCGTAGGCGACCTGCACATCGGGCCGCGCCGCCAGCATGGCGGCGAACGTTTCGGGGTCGTCGAGCTTCACCGTGGTGAAGGGCATCGCAATCTCGCCGATCCGGTCATCGGCCATCACCACCTGCAGGCGATTGCGTCGATTGAACTGCTCGATCGCCTGGCTCACGGTCTCGCCGCGGAATTCGTAGTAGCCAGTGGCCCATTGCAGCTCGCGGGAGGCATCGACGTCTTTCACTGGCTGCGCGCCCGCGGCCGACATCACGATCTGTTGATCGGCGACCAGCTCCGCCACGTCGGCCGAACCGTCATCGGCGGGACGCCCATCGTGCGGCTTGGTCACCGCCACTTTGCCGTGCGCCACTGTCACCACGGCGGTCGTTGCGTTCATGAACGCCACGCCGAACTGCGTCCCGATCGCGCGCACGTCGCCGAGCGGCGTGGTCACGATGAACGGCCGATCGGGATCTTTGGCGACCTCGAAGACCGCTTCGCCTCGACTCAGCACGATGAGCCGTTGGCCGTCGTCGAACGACCAGCGCAACTGAGTATTCGGACCGATGCGCAGTACGCTGCCGTCGGCGAGCATGGTCCGGCCCCATTCGCCCACGTCAGTGGTGATCCGCTGGTCGAAATACGCGACTTTGACGATCCATCCGATCACGACGGTGAAGGCAATGCCAGCAAGCGTGGCGGCGATCTTGAGAACGCGGCGTCGGCGTGGGACCTCGCGCTTGTGATGAACCACGGTCGCCCCACGAGGTGTGAATGGGATGACATTCGCGCCGGAGTCCTCGTTGGGCATGGCGCGTACGTTCAGCTTCGCTTTGCGGCCGTAGCCATGATAGCGATAGATATCGAGCAACGCCTCGACGTGACGGTCCGACGCTTTCAACCACGCCAGGTATTCGCGCCGCTCGCGCGCCGAGAGATCGTTGGCGACCAGCCGGATGAACCAGCCCGCGGCCTGTTCGCTCAGGAGAGCGTCGATCTGCGTGTCGCTGCCCGGTTTCATGCCCCGCCCTCGCCCACCATGCGCGCTACAGATCTTCAGCCTTCAACTGCAGGCGCAGCGAGGCGTAGGCGCGGGTCAGGTCCCGCAACACGATCCGGTAGGTCACTCCCAGACGATCGGCAATCTGCTTGTAAGTAAGCCCCTCGTTGACGTGCAACAGCAGCACCTCGCGCTGCCGCCTGGGCAAGCCCGCCACCACGTTCTGCAAATGTTTGCTGACGCGGTTCTGGAAAGCGGCGTTGTCCGGCTGGTCGGATGGATCGATCTGCAGCTCATGGAGCCAGCTGCGGTCGTGCGGCTGGCGCACGCGCGACCGCTCACGCCATTCATTGGCAACATTGGCGGCGATCCGGAACAGATAGCCTTGCGGGTTCTCGACCGCGATGTCGTCGCTATAGCGCAGCAGCCGGAGAAAAACTTCCTGCGCGAGGTCATCGACTTCGGAGCTCGGCACGGAGGCTCGGCTGGAAAGCCAACCGCGCAGCGGCTGGCGCCAGCGGCCGAACCACGAACCGATGCGGCCGTTGCGAGCGTGCAGATCGCTCACGGGGCTTGCGGCAACCTCTCGCTCGCCGATTTCTCCACCAGGGTGCCTCTGTGCCGCTGCCGTGGACGCACGGGCAACGTCACCTCTCCCCAGATGCTTCTGACGATCCATCACAAGCATTCCCTTATCTGTTGTTAACCCGCTGTGCGCGAGTGTGCGGCATGCGGGAAGAAATCGCCATCAGATAGTAACGGGAGCGCGGTGCCCGCGGCGGTCCTCCGGAAGCAGAGCAAGCCTCCGGAGGCCGCGGCAGTATTATTTGTTTTCGGCAAGAAAGGGACGAAACAATAGTTCTTTGCAAATCACGGACACCAACTCGCGACGCCGCTGATGGTAGGTCCGTAGAGCCAGCTGCAATTCCTCCTTGTTGTTTTCGGTGTAGAGCTGCCGTAGCTGCGACAACTCCTCGACCGCATCTTCGATGATCTCGCTTTCGATCATGCGCGCATGATGCAAGCGGTCGTTGAAGTTTCGGATTATGTCTGCCAGCTCGCCAATGCCCGAACGCGCGGCGATTCGCACGAACAGATCGTCGACCGAGCGTGTGAGTTGCTCAGGCTTGTCCGACAACGGCACGGACGCGAAGACCTTGAACTGCACCTTGATGTCTTCCTCCGCCTCCGCAGCTGCATTCCATTCGAGCAGCGCCGAATCGAGCAACGTTTGATTGAGCGTATACAGCCCGCGCAGTTCGTCCTCCGATGCGGTCTTGGCGAAGAAGCCCCGCTTCGGCGCGAACACGATCAACCGTTCTGCAGCCAGCCTCGTCAATGCTTCGCGCACCGGCGTGGTACTCACGCCAAGCTCTTCGGCCAAGGTGCCGATCTGCAGTAACTGTCCGGGAGCGAGCGTGTGCGCCAGCAGCAGCGCCTTGATGCGGTCGTAGATTCCCTCCACGGCGTGATCGCTGCTGGGCTTGCGACTACCCGCCTCGTCCCTCTTCAACACAAAGATTCGCTTGCCTGGATCCGTCGAGAGCATGATGCGCCCTCCATAGTTGGCCAATGATGAAAGCTCCGAGACGCGGTCGTCTCACCCTGTCGTGGTGTCGTCACCCCTGCCTCCCGAGCGGCGCCGTTCTGACGGTGCGTGCGCCTTGAATTCCCGGGGGTCATGACCCCCGTTGTGATTTGGATACTTGCCGTGGTGTGGGCTGCTCGCCGGAGCGGCGGCTCGCCTCGTTTGCTTTTCCTGCGCGGGAGTGTTGGCCAACTGGCTGAGACCGAGCGGCCCGGCGACGTTGCACGGGCTGCGTTAGCGCGCGCACGGTATTGCGCGCCTGACACTGTTGGATCAAACCCTGCGCGACCTCGAAACTGATGCACGGCCGATTCCTTCGTCCACTACCCTTGTGGGGCGCCAAATCCTTTTTCGATCAATCCCTTGAGTCCTACTGCAACTCGCGAAGGATCGCTCGGCGCCACTGCTTTCCGGTCCTGCAGCGCCGGGCCGCAACGCAATGTGCGGTGCGGCATTCCACCCGATACGCGGCAATGCAGGACCGGGTAAAGCTAACAGAGCCCGGCTGGATGCATCGGCGACGGAACGGCAAATTCGGAAAATGCCTAGAGATGAACTCTCTGAGATAGGCGGTCTAGGACATTTTTTCGGCAACTGGAACGTTGCCGCCCGGTGGCACGACTGCAAGCACGATCTTCCCCCGATGCGCACTGCTTTCCATATACGCATGAGCCTCATTGGCTCGCTCCAGCGCGAACACCTTGTCGACGATGGGCTTGATCTCGCCCCGCTCCAGCAAGGGCCAGACCACCTTCAGCAGCTGATTCTTTATGTTGCCCTTGAAGGTGGCGTCGCGAGCACGCAGCGTGGAGCCAGTGATCGTTAACCTACGCTGAAGAACGCGCAACAGGTCCGCTTCTCCTTTCATGCCCCCTTGCGTGGCAATGATCACCAAGCGTCCCTCGATGGCGAGGCAGGCAATATTCTTCGACAGGTAGCTGCCGCCGACCATGTCCAGGATAACGTTGACGCCGCGCTTGCCTGTTTCTTCGGCGATCACCGTGACGAAGTCTTCGGTCTTGTAGTTGATCGCGCGCTTCGCGCCGAGCCGTTCACAGAATCGGCACTTCTCGTCACTACCCGCGGTTGTGAACACCGTGTGGCCCAAGGCCCTGGCCAACTGAATCGCAGTCACGCCGATGCCGCTCGAGCCGCCGTGCACGAGCAATGTCTCGCCAGGTTGCAACCGGCCGAACCCGAACACATTGCTCCACACCGTGAAATACGCTTCGGGCAATGAAGCGGCTTCGATCATGCTCAACGAGCCGGGCACGGGCAGGACCTGGCGTTCGTCCGCCGTACAGTATTCGGCGTAGCCGCCACCCTGAAGCAGGGCACACACTCTGTCGCCAACTTTGAATTCGCGGACCGCGGCTCCAACCGCGGTCACGACACCTGCCGCTTCCAATCCGGGATAGCTAGGCGCGCCCGGCGGCGGTGGATAGCCACCTTTCCTCTGCAGTACGTCCGCGCGATTGATGCCCGCCGCCTCGATCTTGATCAGGACCTCGGTAGGTTGCGGCGTCGGCACCGGCCGCTGCGCGACCACCAGTGCATCCGGACCCCCTGGATGCGGGACATCAATGACTCTCACTCGTCACTCTCTTCCGGACCCGGGCGGGTCAGTTCTTGACGCCCTCGGTCCGCAGTTCTGCCAGTCCATCGAGGTCCAGCTCTTCAGCGGCGGCGCGCAGCTCACGCACGCTGCCCGCGGTACCCTCGACCTTCACGGTGAAGCGATCGCCCACCACCACCGTATATTGACCTCTGGAATCGTTGCTGTCCCACTCTTCATGAATCAGCCGGCCATCGTCGCGAAAGGTCTTCTCGTAACGGCCGTCGGCTTGCTTCTCGCCTTCGACACCAGCCCAGCCCGCCAATCCCAGCAGGCCCTTGGCGCTGCCGGCATCGGTGATCTCCAGCCGCACTTCGCGGCCCGAATCATCCGAGTATGTGGCGTTGGCCTGAGACACCTGCAGCCCCAGCGCACCATTGCGCTCGGCTGCAATGCTCGATCGTGACAATCCCGCGAGCTCGTCGGGCACGAACGCTTTCAAGCGGTCCGGTGCGAGCGACTCGACTTGAGCGCCACCGCTCATCGCCGCGCCGAACACCGCTTTCAATGCCTCTTCCTGAGCCCCCTGATCGCCGGACTTCTGTGCCGCCTCGAGCTGCTTGCTGGCGGCTTCCATGGCCTTGCCCCACTGCTCCATCTTGCCCAGCGGACTGTCCTTGTCGAACTGCACGTCATCGCTCGAGGAGCGGTAGCCTGCGCCGCTCATCATGCCGCCCACGCCGGCGATGCCACCGACCAACGCGGCCGTGACGAAACCCAGCACGATGGCAATGATGATGGAGACGGCGGTGTATCCCGCTGCTTTCTCCGGCGGGCACTTCATGGTGTGCGGCAGGCCGAGATACAGCAGATAGATGCCGTAGACGGCGCCGGCCAGCGAGATCAGGAAGCCAAGGCCCGGAATGATCGCTGCAATACCCGCAACCCAGCTGGCCGTGTATGCATACGCGACCACCTTCAGCGCCTGAATGTTGCTCTTCTGCGCGCTGAACGTCGGCGCGAGCGCATCGACGATCAATGCCATGACATACACCATGATCAGCGCCAGCGCGTAGCCCACCACCATCGAGGTGAGGCCCGCGCCCACGCCGATTCGGATCGTGCCGGCGAACGGCACAGAGACCCCGATCACGCTCATCTGCAGGAAACCGAAAATCGCGGGGATCGCGGCCAGCGGAATGATGTACCCCTTGTACAGGTCCGCGACGGTGGCAGGCTCGCCGGCGATCACCGGCCATTCGCTCTTGGGGGACAGCAGAATCGCTTTGGCGCGAGCCACTAATTTATTGAGATCCACAAGGACTCTCCTGGTTCGTGTAAAGAATGTGGCGGCTGCATTCGGCACGTCGCGCAGGCGGGCGGCCCGGCCGTGCTGTTGTACTGCTCGGTAAGTATCTAATACGTCTGGGAAACAGGCAATCGGCGCGAACCGGATCGCAGCCACACGCGGCTATGTATGCCAGAAGGCGGCCAGCACCATTACTGACCTTTAGTGCAGGCTCCACGAGCGGAGCTGACGCGAATGAATCAAGCCAGCGTGCTGGCCAGCTCGCGGTAGCGACAATAGGCGTTCGCCAACTGTATTTGTCGTGGTGTCGAGCAGGCAGGCTCGAAGATGACTGGCGCGGCGATGAGCACGCACACACATTTCGCGCGCGAGACCGCGACGTTCAGCCGGTTCAAGCTGTACAGAAACTCCATTCCTCGTGGCGCATCGGCATGCGAAGACGTCGTCACCGAATAGAGCACGATCGCCGCCTCCTGGCCTTGAAACTTGTCCACCGTGCCGACACGAGCTTGCGGCAGGCGACGCTGGATCTCGAAAACCTGCGAGTTGTACGGCGCGATGATCAGGATGTCGTCCAGCGTGAGCCCGCGCACTCGTCCGTCGCGGTCGATCCACGTTCCACGCGCCGCCAATGTTTCTTCGACCAGCCGTGCGATCGCGTCCGCCTCTTCCGGCGAAGAGTTCTGATTGCCCTCATGCGCCACCGGCAGATAGCGCAGGCCGGCACCGTGAATCCGGCTCGTCGATTGCACCTCCTGTCGTTCGACGCCGCCTCGACAGCGCAATCGCCCCTCATAGAAAAGCTCCGACGTGAACGAGCAAATGTCTGGATGCAGGCGCCAGGTCTCCTCCAGGAACAAGCCCTGCTCGTTACTGACGGTCTTGGCGCCATCGAGCATGTGCTGAAGCGCTGACACATCCGTTCCTTCCGGATGGCTGCCCTGAATCGGCTGCTCCAGCTGCTGCGGGTCGCCGAGCAGGACCAGTGATCGACACGCCTGCGACACCGCCAGCACATTGGCCAATGACATCTGTGCGGCCTCATCCACGAACAGCGTGTCGACGACTTCGAACGCATCGCTCCGAGACCAGAGCCACGCCGTTCCCGCGACCACCTGGCACGATGTGCCGATCGCCGCGATGGCCTTCTCGTTGTCCGTCTCGAAGCGGATGCCATGCACGGCCTCGGCTTTCTCGGAGAGCTTCTGCAGACATTGAATGGACAGGCGCGACTGATCGGCGATTTCGACCACTTTATCCAGCAAGTTGCGGATGACCTTGTGGCTGTTGGCGGTCACACCCACCTTCTTCCCTGCTTTCACCAGCGCACAGATCATCTGCGCGGCCGTAAATGTCTTGCCGGCGCCGGGCGGACCCTGTATCGCCAGCACGCCCTGCGTGAGCTTCGTTGCTACGCGGACCGCCGCATCGCTGGCGGTTTCATTTGGCAACTGCAGGCGCTCACCACCGAGACGCGGAGGATGTTTGAGCAGCAAGTCTCGCGCTGCCTGATACCAACCCGGGCCCTCGATACCTCGCTCCGCAACGAAGCTACCAAGGTGCAGCAGCGCGTCCGCAATCACGTCGGTTCGCACCAGGTCGTGTGCAAAGGCCGCATGTGGATGGAGCTGCGTTGTATCGCCGCGTTTCTTTATATCGATCGTGCCGCTCTCGGCATGGACCGCGTCCACTGTCCCGAGCTTCTGTTCGGGGCTGACGTGCAGCGTCTCGCCACCGCGCAACTCGACTTCCTGCGGCGGGAATCGATAGCGATGGATCGGGGCCTTCGTGGTTCCACCCACGGCGCCTTGGAATGCCAGGCCGGCAATGCCGTAACGCTCATCCAGCAGGTTCTCGGCCGACAACTCGGCGAGGCGAAAGAACTCCCACCACGCAGACTTCAGCTCGCGTCGGTGCCAATCCAGCGAATGCGCCAGTATCCAACGCGCCTGCTGCTCACGCGTCCGCTCCGCACCATCAGTCGGCACATTCGCTGTCAGACGCTCGGCCAGGTCCGCAACTTGACGTTGCCGCTCGTCCAACTCCGGTGTGGGCTCGGGATCGCCTGGCGCCGGGCGAGGGATCACTACGCCATCCGCGACCAACTTGCCGCGGATCTTTTCCAGCCAGTCGCGCAATTCCAGCGCCGATAAACAGTCGTCGCGGTTGTAGCGAAGCACCACGTCTTTGCTGTCTTCCGTGATCGAAGCGGCGTCGCTCAGCTCGAGGCGCGCCTGCAATTTCGCCAGCGCGCTCCTGACTTCGACCAGCGGCACGCTGCGCTTGAAGTCGTAGAGCGGCTCCAGATTCTTGATGGAGTAACTCTCCACGCTCGCTCGGATGCTCTGCCGGGCGATGGTGTAGAGATCGACGAACAGCGACGCACGTAACATGCGGTCGATCTGATCCTCGCGGGTTGCATAGCGACCCATCAGCCGCTTCAGCGCGCTCGGCTCGTACGGTGCGTAGTGATAGATGTGCAGGCCCGGATGCTTGGCCCAGCGCGCCATCACGAAATCGACAAAGCGCTCGAAGGCGCTGCGCTCTTCGTCACGCGTGAATGCCCACTCGGCGACGTACCTGCCAGCGCCGCCCTTCGCGTCGATCGCGACATAGCCGAACAGGAATTCGAGCCCTTCCTCGCCGACGAACGGGTCCGCTTCGAGGTCGAGAAAGATATCTCCCGGCGAAGGCTCCGGCAGGCGATGCAATCCGGCATCTGGCGCTAGCGGCAATGTTTCATAGAGCACTTTCGCCGCCTGCCTGCCTTCCAGCTGTATCCGCGCCTGCTCGCGGCTGCGCTCGTAGGACTGCGGCAAGCCTCGCTCCGGCTTCCATGGCAAGGGCAGAGGCAACTCCGCCAGTCCGGTGAGCGTCGTGACTCCATGTCGTGACAGCTCGGCAATCTGTGAAGCGGAGATGCCCGCGACCAGGCACAAATGATCGTCGTGGCGCCGGCGAGCGTCGCATTCGTTTCGCCAGCGGCAGATATCGCAGTGATCCTTGGGATTCGGATAGGTCAGGGCAGCGTTGTTTTGCGCGAGGGAACGCTCCAACGCCGTGCGCACATGTCGGTAATAGGCGACGTACTCCGCCGTTCTATAACTGACCGGCCGGAAACTGCAGCCTGGAATTACGACGTGCATTTGCTCGGGCGGGCGGCCTTGCGCGCTGGCCAACAGATCCGAGTACAAACACAACTGCAGTACGGTACCGCCCTTGGTCTCGCGGGCGAGCTTTGTATCCACGACCTCATATGACCAGTCGCCCAACGCACTCGCGATTGGCACGCGGACGAGTACGTCGGTACGGCCGCTCCAAGCTCCCTGCAGAAACGCGCCCTGAACGATGACATCAACGCCCGCGCGCATGGCGACCACTGTTTGCTCGGCCTGCGCCGGCGAGATCCCGATGCCCGCGATCTCGACGATCTTCAATCCCTGCGCGCGCAGATGCTCCACATAGGCGCGCTCGTGCGCGGCGCCCCGCTCCCACAACACTTCCAGCGATGGGTCCCAGACTTCAGGTTTCGGCCTGGCGCCGGTGGCGACCAGCGTGTCGAGATGCGTGAGATGATGGCAATTGAGATAGCCAACCAGATCCGACGCGCTGAGCTGAATCGTTGGGCCGAGGTTGAGCAATGAAAAATTCCCGAGCTTGCAGCCCCGTCCTCCATGAGAGGCTGCTGTTCAGTTTTGGCTCGTTGCGGTGCCCGGTTCAGCAAGATTCGCAGCGGACCTCATCCGTGAGATCCACTACAAACCACCAAGGGCGAACCATAGCACCAAGGTTCTTGTGGTTAATCAGTCTCTATGTCACTTGGACCGGCTGACCGTGCCCACTTTACCCCTATTCTTTTATATTTTCACGCTATGAATCCATGATTCTCACCATGGCCGTAGCACGTATTGCTGTTGACTAACGGTAAGCGCAAGTTTCCCGACGGGCAGCGGGACGGTGTAACAATTCCTCAAAGGAACCGTCATGAACGACAGAAGAATGATGGAAGAGATTGAGATTGATGAGCTGGAGATGATCGATTTTGGGAATGCTGCGAGGGAGACCCGCAATTTTCACCCCGCGCAAGTAATTGTGGACAACTCGTTCCAGTTGGGAATTCTTTTCTTCCAGTGAATGACTCGCGCGAGAGGCCACTTGGACAGGCCTCTTGCGCCTTGACCGCTAGAATCCTTTTGCTATCCGAACGTATGCAAACCGTTGCTGCAACTTGGCAATCGATGGATCGTAGCCAAAAAAACGACCGACATTGGCAAAGTCTGCTTCTTTGTCGAACAGATTCAACACGCCGCCTGTCACCTTCAGTTCATCGAACGCTCTGGAACCAAACACCTGATCAAGCTTGACCCAAGTTTGTAGATCAACGATCGTGCGGGACGGCAGATGCCGATCGAGCACACCGTTGGGGCCAGAATCGCGGTACCGCGGTATAAACGATGCCACGGCGGAGGCACCCCAACCCTGCCTCTCCCAAGCCAACGAGCCGATCAGGCGCCACCTCGGAATTGTGCCTTGGATGTTTGCAATGCCAACTCGATCTTCCGGGAAGATCGAACCGATCTCTTGGGACGCGTACTGATCCACCCAGGTAACCGCAAATGCCGACTTGAGGTGACCCAGTTTCACATCTACGTCATACGACAGATCAAAATCGATTCCATCAGTCTCCAGCCTTCCGTAGTTCAGTAGTGACATGTCGATGGACTCGATCGGACCCGGCCACCCAGCCAACCTGTCTTCCTCAGCGGGCAGCGACCGCCGGACGCGGTCTGGGAATGAACCTTCTAGAGCATCCAAAGCTGCGCTCCGAGGAGAGACGATGCGGTTTTCCATGGCAACTTTCCAGTAGTGAACCCCGAGCTTGAACCCAGGCCACCAGCTTGGCTGGTACGTCACGCCAGTTGTAATTGAGTGCGCCGCCACGTTATCGAGCTCCGGGTTGCCCCCGTCTTAACTCTGACGTTAGATATGGCCCCCCCGCGACGCAGGTCGACAACGGGTAGCACGTATTCCGGATTGAGCGTAAGGAGCTCCAACAAAGACGGAGGCCGAAAGCTCCTCCCATATGCCGCGCGTATCAACCAGTCCCGTGTCGGGCGCCAGACGAGACCATACTGAGGGTTGATCGAGTCTTTGCTCGCCTCATAGGCGTCCCCTCGCACGGCCAGCTTGATTGACAGCTTTTCAAGCAGCGGCAGCTTGATTTCAGCAAACCAAGACGCGATGTCACGTCTTCCCTTCACGTCAATTCCTTCCTCCGCAGTCGCCCCATCGAAGAAACTGACTTTCTCTTGCCGCCACTCGCCTCCGACGACAAACTTGCTTGCACCGCCAGGCGCATCGAACAACTCGCCCTGCACGAATCCCGAAAGCTGCAAGGCTTCCGTGGAATAGGCGAAATCCAGGGGCCTGCCCACCAACGATGACAACAGAGCAGCGTCTCCCGCAGGTCCGTCTGAAAACAAGTTCAACACTCCCCCCGGTGCATTCGGCTCTAACGCCGCCTGAACGAGAGCGAGATCCAACTCGTTGAACCTTACTAAGTCAAATTTCTCATCACTCGCGGTAAGCACCAGCTCCCAGTCCCAGCGCTGCCGATTGCTGCGCGCTCCGAGCACGAATCTGCCGAGATCCGTGGTCGACTGCCTTGTTATGGGCTTCATCCCTGCCATGGAATAGTCCACAGCTACCGCCACGCCGAACGGGTTGTATGGATTGTCCTCGGGGACGATCTGTCCCACCAATGCCGGCAAGCCACTGAGGGCGACAGCGCCGGAGCGCGTCCAAAGTGCTTCACCAAAAACTGACCAACTCTGGCGCGGCGAGAATTCAGCCGAACCAAACACAGATCTTCGGTCTGACGCCGGTACGATGGACCAGGCTGCCATGGCACTATCCAGGCTCAGCACTCCAGCCGTCGATGAGAAGGCATCGGGCGTCAGCCCAACGCCCGTGCTACCCACGGGAACCGACGCCTGGCGCGTCTGTAGTCCCGGAAGCGGTTCGGCGGTTAGGGAGTAGACGTTGCCGGGATTTGCCGTGGGCACTCTGTAATCGGTGCCACCGAAACGCCCGTAGTCCTGGTCTCTCCAAAGATCACGATCGGCGCCAACGAGCATGCCTCGTTCGAAATAATCGAATGTGAGCGCAGCCTTGAAACGCTCGCTGGATTTGCCAAAGGAGCCAGCAGCGCGCCGCTCCTCCCCGCCGCCCGCCAAAGTCCCGTAATGCAGGTGCAGCTCCGGCGACTCGATGTTCGTTTTCAGGATAATGTTTACGACACCGCCGATTGCATCCGCGCCATAGATAGCTGACGCTGAATCAGACATGACCTCGACCCGGTCTACCGCGGTGATCGGAATGGCGTTCAGATCGAAGGCGTTCACCGAGACGCTGGACGCACTCGGTGAGGCTCTCCGGCCGTTGATGAGCACCAGCGTGGTATCTACGCCCAACCCTCTCATCTGAAAGTATTGAGCTCCGGCCGCATGCGACCAGTCACTCGTGGAGAACGCTTGTTGCGTGAAATAGCTCGCCAAGTCGGCCACGCTACGAGCTCCGAGTCGATCGATCTCTTCGCGCCCGTAAACACGAACCGGTGCCGGCCCCTCCTTCTCATCAGGAATTCGGCTTCCGGTGACGACCATCGCCGTCACGTTGCCATAGCCGTGCGGCGCTACAACCGGATAAATCCGCACCGTCCTGCGACCGTGCCATTTCGCCACGAGGCCGGTGCCGTCAAGAATGCGGCCGAGCGCCACTTGGGGAGTCAGTGATTCGTTGATATCGTCCACCGGTCGATCCTCGACACCCGGCGGCTCCCAATCGGCAGTGACCTGAATGCCCGTCTGTTCCGAGAACTGCTTGATCGCCTCGATCAGCGGGCTACGGTTGATACGGATGGCAATTGGCGATTCCATCTCTTCGCCCTGCGCGGCAGCGCGACCGAACCACGCGCTGAGCAGTGCGACGAGCACCGTCCGCAGGATGCCCCAACCGCCGTGAGACACGACTACTTGTTCCCTGAAGCACGCAGCAGCAGAGTCGAGCCATCTCTAGTCACGGTTACTCCCCGGCTTTCCATCACCTCGATGAAATCCTCGACGTTGTCGACATACATCAGCGCGAGGTCGACCGGCCGACTGGCAAGCTCGGCACTCTTGATATCGGCTTGTATTTCATGACGGCGATTGAATTGACGCACGATCTCGCCGAGCGTCGTGTTTCTCATTTCGAGGCGGCCCGTCACCCACGACAACTCGCGCGTTGCGTCCACTTCGGCGATGTTTGCTACGGAGAGTGTGGAGCGGGCCGCGGGCTGCACATACAGTTGCTGGCCCTTGTGCAGGAAGACAGCCGATCCCTCTCGCCCGTCGCGCGCCGTGACCTTGACAATGCCATCCTGCACGATGGTCCTGACACCCTTGTCGACTTCCACGCCGAAGCGCGTACCCACCGCCGTAACCTCGATACCAGCGGCGTTCACAACGAACGGCCGCCGGCTCTCCTTCACGACATCAAAGAATGCCCAGCCGTGATCGAGATGAATGACGCGTCGCTCCGCGGTGTACTCGACTCTGATGCGAGTGCGAGCGTCGAGATGAGCAATGCTGCCGTCGTCGAGCGTCACGCGTTGCCACTGGGCCGCCTGTGTCTCGACGACACGCCCGGACATTCCATTGAATGCAAAGTACGTAAACGACGTCGCCACTGCCAACATCGCCACGGCGGCGGCCTTGGCCCACGTCGACGACAGCATTTTCCGCCAGGACCCGGGGTCACTGATCTTGTTTTTCCGGATTACCACGTCGCTGACGGACTCGCTCGGCTGATAGTCATACTGACCGATGCCCGCGCCAAAGTCGGGCTCGATGATGTTCGATTCCTGGGAGCCACCGATGCAGTCCCGCAGCTTGCACTGCGCCAGCATGCCGTCGATCTCGGCCAATCTCAGGAAGGCAGTGACATTCTCCGGCGAGAACTTCCGCCAGCGGACCAACTTCAGACGATCGGCGCGCGGCATCCGCCGTTCATCGAACCAGCGGCAATACCAGTACGCGGCTTGCTGAGCCACGATCTGCTTGCGATCCGAGTCCAAGGACATGGCATTGCCCTCGTGTGCATCCGTCACTGGAGGTCTTGGCGATCGAACCAGGTGCGCAACTGACCGTAGGCGCGAGTCAGATCTCTGAGCACGATGCGCGGTGACAGCCCGAGCCGTGCCGCGATCTGCTTGTAAGTCAAGCCCTCGTTTATACGCAGCAGCAGCACTTGCCGCTGCCGCACCGGTAACCTATCGACAGCCCTCTTCACACTTTCATCGGTGTGCTTCTGGCTTACGGAATTTTCGGGTTCCTGCTCGGACTCGATCAGCAGGTCATCGAGCCATTCCTGATCGTGCGGCCTCGCGACGCGCGCGCGTTCCCGCCACTCGCTGGCCACATTACCCGCAATGCGAAGCAGGTAGCCCAATGGATTCTGGACGGTAGTCCTTTCGCTATAACGCAGCAGACGCACGAAGACTTCTTGCGCCAGATCATCCAGCTCCGCTGCCGGCACGGACGCGCGGCGTGACAGCCAATGTTTCACGGGTTGACGCCAATCCTTGAACCACTGCGCTATACGGTTATCGGCGCCGGGGGCGACATAGTTGGAATCGTCAGCGCTCGATTCCGATTTGTCGCCAGCGGTCACGGACGTTTGTTCTGCATCGGACGTAGCCGAGCTTTCTGCAGCCGAGCGGTCGCCGCGCCTGGGTGTATTCGAAGACGACATTGTTTCCCCAATTCTCCGGCAATGGATCACGAGCCTTGTAGGAGCCGAGCCTGCGACCACTCTTCTTGTATTACATTCAGCAGCGCACCTGAGTTTTATCCTGGCCGCGGCATGTTACGCAAAGAGGGATTACCACTGGGGAAGACCGGTTTCAGCGCCACCAATCCCCCCTGAAATTTCCGAAAAATTTCTTGTGGCGCAATACCTTAAAATTAAACGGCAGAAATGGCTGCCGCATTGCACGCGGCGTCGCTGAACAACGACCGGAGGGCGGTGACCGAGCAGGAATATTTGCATCGTGGCGCGGCTGATTGCACAGCCGCGCCACGAACGAAGATCGCGCGAGCGATCGGAGCAGCGTTGCTAGCGAGCGGCTTTCTTTTTCGGCACGTATAGATCGGTGAGCGTGCCTTCGAACGCTTCCGCCGCGAGCATGATGGTCTCGGACAAGGTCGGATGCGGATGAATGGTCAGACCGAGATCGGCGGCGTCGCAGTTCATTTCAATCGCCAGCGCAAGCTCGGAGATGAGATCACCGGCGTTCGGACCGACGATGCCGCCACCGATGACACGATGAGTCTGTGGATCGAACAACACTTTCGTCATGCCATCGTCGCGACCGAGCGTGAGTGAGCGCGCATTCGCGGACCACGGGAAGCTGCCCTTCTCGAATGCAATGCCCTTGGCCTTGGCTTCCGTCTCGGTCACGCCGACCCACGCGATCTCCGGATCGGTGTAAGCAACTGACGGAATCACGCGAGCATCGAAGTAACGTTTCTCGCCGTACGCAACCTCCGCCGCGAGCTTGCCCTCGTGCGACGCTTTGTGAGCAAGCATGGGCTGACCGACGATGTCGCCGATCGCGAAGATGTGCGGCACATTGGTGCGCATCTGCTTGTCGACGGGAATGAAGCCGCGCTCGTTGACCTTCACACCCGCAGCCTCGGCAGTGATCTTCTTGCCGTTGGGGCTGCGGCCGACAGCCACCAGCACCTTGTCGTAAATCTGCGGTTCCGGCGCCTGCTCACCTTCGAACGTGACGCGAATACCTTCTCTCAGGGCTTCGACCTGGGTGACCTTGGTCTTCACCATGATCTTTTCGTAGCGCTTGCTGATGCGCTTCTCCAGTGGCCGCACCAGGTCACGATCGCACCCAGGAATCAGTCCCTCGGTGAGCTCGACGACGCTGACCTTCGTTCCGAGCGCGTCGTACACGCAGGCCATCTCCAGCCCGATGATGCCGCCACCGATCACCAGCATGCGCTTGGGCAGATCGAGATCGAGCGCGCCCGTGGAATCGATGATGCGCGGATCGTTCGGCAAACCAGGCAAGCGCACCGATTCAGAGCCCGCGGCGATGATGCAGTTCTTGAACGAGATCTTGCGCGCACCTTCGCCCGGTGCATTCTCGCCCTTCGACAACACCGTCGTGGTCGGTGTCATGTCGGTATTGGCGATGGAAATCTCATGCGGCGATACAAACCGGCCGATGCCGCGAATCACTTCCACCTTGCGCTGCTTGGCGAGCATGCTCAGACCGCCGGTGAGCTTGCCGACCACTTTGCCTTTCCAAGCGCGCAGCTTCGTTGCATCGATCTGCGGTTGGCCGAAAGTGATGCCAGCGGTCTCGATCTCGTGAGCTTCTTCGATCACCTTCGCGGCGTGCAGCAACGCCTTGGAAGGAATGCAGCCGACGTTCAAACATACGCCGCCGAGCTGCGGCCAGCGCTCGACCAGCGCGACCTTCATGCCAAGGTCGGCGGCGCGGAACGCGGCGGTGTATCCGCCGGGACCGGCGCCGATCACGACCATGTCGAAATCATACGAGCCGCCGGAAACTGACGTCGCCGCCGGCGCAGCGGATGTTTGCGCGCTCGAAGCGGCAGCGGGCTCTTCTCGGACGATGGTCTCGGTGAACGGAACATCCTCTTCCGCGGCCGGAGCCTTCTCTGCCTTCGGTGCTTGTTCCGCAGCCGGCGCTGGCTCGGCCTTCTTGCTTTGGGCAGCGGCGCCCGCGGCCTCGACCTCCAGAATCAAGCTGCCCTTGGAAACCCGATCGCCCTTCTTCACCGCGACGGACTTCACGATACCAGCCGACGACGACGGCACATCCATCGTCGCCTTCTCGGTCTCCAGCGTGATCAGCGGCGTTTCCAGCGCGACCTCGTCGCCGGGCTTGACCAGCACATCGATGACTTCCACATCCTTGAAGTCGCCGAGATCGGGGACAGTCACTTGGGTCACGGAACAGCCTCGATGAGTCCACGAACGTCGGCGAGCTTCTGCGCCAGGAAGGTGGTGAAGCGCACGCCGGCAGCGCCGTCGATCACGCGATGGTCGTAGGCCAATGTGAACGGCAGCATCAGGCGCGGCACGAACTGGCCGTCCTTGTAGACGGGCTTCATGCTCGACTTGGCCACGCCGAGAATCGCGACTTCCGGCGCATTGATGATCGGCGTGAAGCCGACGCCGCCAATGCCGCCCAAGCTGGAGACGGTGAAGGTCGCGCCTTGCATCTCCGCAATCGTCAGCTTGCCTGCACGGGCTTTCTCGGAAAGCGTCGTCAGCTCGCGCGCGATCTCGTAGATATCCTTCTTGTCGGCATCCTTGATCACCGGCACGACCAGCCCGCCCGGCGTGTCGGCGGCGAAGCCGAGATTCATATACTTCTTGACGATCAGGTTCTTGCCCGACGGCTCCAGCGAGCTGTTGACGATCGGGAATTCCTGCAGCGCCTTGACGCAAGCGCGCAGCACGAACGCCAGCGGCGTGAGCTTGATGCCTCGCTGCTCGGACTCGCCCTTCAAACGCTTGCGGGTTTCTTCCAGCTCGGTGATATCGGCCTCGTCCATCTGCCACACGTGCGGAATGTTCAGCCAGCTGGCCTGCAGATGCGGACCGGAAATCTTCTGGATGCGGCTGAGCGGCTTGACCTCGATCTCGCCGAACTTCGAGAAATCGATTTCGGGAATCTTCGGCAGCGCGGTGCCGCCAGCAGTCGCAGCAGCAGCCGGCGCGCTGGACGTGAGCGCCTGTTTGACGAACGCCTTCACGTCGTCGGGTGTGATGCGAGACTTCGGGCCCGTGCCTTTGATGCGCGTCAGATCGACTCCGAGCTCGCGAGCGAACTTGCGCACCGATGGGCTGGCGTAAGCACGCGCAAAGCCGGCTTCATCGATTGGCGGCAGACCCGTCGGCGCTTTCGCAGCCGAGGGGGCGGGAGCCGGCGCCTCGGTCTTCTTTGCAGGCGGCGGAGTGGCGGCAGCCTTCGCCGGCGGTGCCTCTACGCGTTCCGGGCTCGCCTTCTTCTCCGGTTCTGCCTTGGCAGATGGCTTGGAGACAGGAGCCTCGGGGGCGCCGCCTTCCAACTGCGCGATCAAGCTGCCCTTGGAAACACGATCGCCCTTCTTCAAGGCCAGCGATTTGACGACGCCCGCCGCCGTCGAAGGCACATCCATGGTCGCCTTCTCGGTCTCCAGCGTCAGCAACGGCGTATCCACTTCGACACGGTCGCCGGGCTTGACCAGCACGTCGATGACTTCCACATCCTTGAAGTCACCCAGGTCGGGGACACGCACTTCGCCGCCACCGGAAGCGGGCTTGTCGTTCGAGGCAGGCGGGCTCGCCGCCGGGGCGCTCGGCGCGGCATTACGCTCCGAGGCTTCGATGCTCAGAGAGTGCGTGGAGACGGGCTCTTCCGCCGTGCCGCTCTTCTTCGTCGGCGCGGCCGGTGGCGGCGCGGCGCTGCCAGCAGGCTCCATCTGTCCGATCAAACTGCCCTTGGAAACGCGATCGCCTTTTTTCAGAGCGAGCGAGGTGATCACGCCGGCGGCCGTCGACGGCACGTCCATGGTCGCCTTCTCGGTTTCCAGCGTCAGCAGCGGCGTGTCGACGTCGACTTGATCGCCAGGCTTGACCAGCACGTCGATGACTTCGACGTCCTTGAAGTCGCCGAGATCGGGGACTTTGATATCTGTTGCCATGCTTGATTGCTTGAGTAACCGGGCGCCTTACTGCGTCACCGGATTCGGCTTGTCCGGATCGATGTTGAATTTCTTGATGGCCGCTTTCACGGTCGCCATGTCGAGCTTGCCTTCGTCCGCAAGCGAACGCAGCGAAGCCACGACGATGTGGGCCGCGTCCACCTCGAAGTGCCGGCGAAGCTCGGCACGCGAGTCGCTGCGGCCGTATCCATCCGTGCCGAGCACGATGAAACGTCCAGGGACCCACTGACGTATTTGATCGGCCACGATGCGCATGTAGTCCGTCGCCGCGATGAAGGGACCGGCGCGATCGCCAAGCACCTGCCGCACATACGGCACACCTTGCGGCGCGTCAGGATTCAGCAGGTTTCTGCGTTCGATATCCAACGCTTCGCGGCGCAGCTCGGAGAAGCTGGTCGCGCTGAACACGTCGGCGGGCACGCCGTAATCCTTCTCCAGGATCTCGGCAGCCTTGATCACTTCGCGCAGGATGGTGCCCGAACCCATGAGGTTCACGCGCACCTTGCCCTTGCCGCCAGACTGCAGCAGGTACATGCCTTTGAGGATGCCCACCTCCGCGCCGTTCGGCATGGCAGGGTGCGCGTAGTTCTCGTTCATCACCGATAGGTAATAGAAGACGTCTTCCTGCTCGGCGAACATGCGGCGCATGCCGTCCTGGATGATCACTGCAAGCTCGTACGCAAACGTCGGATCGTAGGCGACGCAGTTCGGAATCGTGCTGGCCGCGAGGTGGCTGTGGCCGTCCTGGTGCTGCAAGCCCTCGCCCGCCAGCGTGGTGCGGCCCGAAGTGCCGCCGAGCAGGAAGCCGCGCGCCTGGCTGTCGCCCGCCGCCCAGATGAAATCGCCAATGCGCTGGAACCCGAACATCGAGTAATAGATGAAGAACGGGATCATGTTCACATTGTTGTTGGCGTACGAGGTGCCGGCCGCGATGAAAGAGCACATGGCGCCCGCTTCATTGATGCCTTCCTCCAGGATCTGCCCCTTCTTGTCTTCTTTGTAGAAC
Organism: Steroidobacter sp.; assembly: GCF_036406195.1. Classification (GTDB taxonomy): domain Bacteria; phylum Pseudomonadota; class Gammaproteobacteria; order Steroidobacterales; family Steroidobacteraceae; genus Steroidobacter. Next base: position 28,944 of record NZ_DASWVW010000035.1, on the reverse strand, counting down.
ATGAGCTGGTCGGCATCCTGAGGCGTGTACAGCTGGCCCATGGAGGAATAGATGCCGATCTGACGGAACATGCCCTCCATGCCGAAGGTGCGCGCCTCGTCCGGGACGATGGGCACGATGTTCTTGCCGATGTTTTTGTCCTTCACCAGCATCTGCAGGATGCGCACGAACGCCATGGTGGTGGAGAACTCGCGCTCGCCCGAAGACTGCAACAGCGAATCGAACGTCTCCAGCGGCGGAATCACCAACGACGGCGCATTTGCGCGACGCTGCGGCAGCGAGCCGCCGAGGCGCTCGCGGCGCTCGCGCAGATACTTCATCTCCTCGCTGTCTTCCGGCAGCCGCTGGAAGGGCGACTGCGCGAGCTGCTCGTCCGGAATGTCGATGTGGACGCGCTTGCGGAATTCCTTCAGCGCCTCGTCGTCGAGCTTCTTCTGCTGGTGGGTGATGTTCTGGCTCTCGCCCCACTTGCCCATCAGGAAGCCCTTGACGGTCTTGCACAGGATGACGGTGGGCGCGCCCTTGTGATTCACGGCCGCGTTATAGGCATTCCAGACCTTCTTGTAGTCGTGGCCGCCGCGGTTCAGGCGCCAGATGTCGTCGTCGGACATGTTGGCGACCATTTCCCTCAGCTCTGGATACTTGCCGAAGAAATGCTCGCGCGTGTAGGCGCCGCCCTTGGCCTTGAAATTCTGGTATTCGCCGTCGACGCACTCCTCCATCACCCGGCGCAGCAGGCCCTTGGTGTCCTTGGCCAGCAGCGGGTCCCAACGCGAGCCCCAGATGACCTTGATGACGTTCCAGCCCGCGCCCAGGAACGCGGCTTCCAGCTCCTGGATGATCTTGCCGTTGCCGCGCACCGGACCATCGAGCCGCTGCAGGTTGCAGTTGATGACGAAGACCAGATTGTCGAGCTTCTCGCGCACCGGCATGGTGATCGCGCCCATCGACTCGGGCTCGTCCATTTCGCCGTCGCCGAGGAACGCCCAGATCTTGCGGTCGGTCTCCGGCACGATGCCGCGGTGCTCGAGGTAGCGCTGAAAGCGCGCCTGGTAGATGGCCATCATCGGACCGAGGCCCATGGACACGGTCGGGAACTGCCAGAAGTCCGGCATCAGCCAGGGATGCGGATACGAGCTCAGGCCCTTTTCCGGGCTGGCCACTTCCTGGCGGAAGTAGTACAGGTTCTCTTCCGTCAAACGCCCCTCGAGGTAGGCACGCGCATAGATGCCCGGCGCGACGTGACCCTGGATGTAGATCATGTCGCCGGGATGCTTTTCCGACGGCGCGCGCCAGAAGTGGTTGAAACCCACTTCGTACATGGTGGCCGACGACGCGTAGCTGGCGATGTGTCCGCCGTATTCCGAGCTCTGGCGGTTGGTGCGCACCACCATGGCCATCGCATTCCAGCGAATGAACGCTTCGATGCGCCGCTCGATGCTGCGATCGCCCGGGTATTCCTGTTCCTGCCCCGGTGAAATGGTGTTCACATAGGCGGTATTCGGCTTGAACGGCAGGTACGCGCCGCTGCGGCGTGTGAAGTCGATCAACCTTTCGAGCAGAAAGTGCGCCCGGCGGGCGCCTTGCGCCTTGATCACCGAGTCGATCGATTCAAGCCATTCCCGGGTCTCTTCGGGATCGAGATCATCAAACCTGGAGGGTTCGGACATGTCGGGTGTGCTGCAAAAGGTGGCCGCGTATCATCGGAGTTTGAGAATTTTCGGTCAAGGAACCTGCTGTGGTGGAATTGCTTCCCGCAGAGCGCGACATCCGTATTTTTCAGCGGCGCGCGCCATTGAGCGAAAGCTCGATGAAAAAACACGATGCGTGCATAGTCATTTGCGACCGCGAACGCGCTGAAACCGGGCTCGGCAAGCTGCCTTTTGGCGCAATCTGGCAGCGGCTGTATCGAGAAGCCAAGGCGCGCGGGCCTGTATCTATTCTCAGTGCCCGGCTCACCGACGAAGCGCTACCGGTGGTGGTAGCGCTTGCAAAACGTTCAAGTTCCGCGTTCGAGCGCCTTTCGCTGGCCGCGCGCGCCTGGAAAGAATTGTCCGCGCCGCCCGGCGCAAAAGTGCTGGTGTCGACGCAGGGGCTCGAAGCCTCGCACAGCGCGGCGATGCTTGAAGCGGTCACCGCCGCGGCATTGGCAGCGACGGCGCCGATGCCTGTCATAAAATCGAAGGCGCCCAAAGCTCCCGAACCGCCGCAGCTCACTCTGACCGGTGATGGCCCGGACATCGATGCGGAATTGTCGGTCGCGATCGACCGCGGCAATCACCTCGCGCGTTGGCTCACGACCTTGCCGCCAAACGTGCTGAACACCAACAACTATCGAAAGGCGCTGCGCGAGTTGGCCAAGCGTGAAGGCTGGGCCTTTTCCCTTCTGGACGAACGCACCTTGAAACGCTTGAACGCGGGCGCTTTTCTCGCGGTAACGCGCGCCAACGAGCATCGAGACGCCGGCATCGTTCGCTTACGTTATCGCACCGGCGGCGATGGCACGCGCAAGCGGCTCGCGCTGGTGGGCAAGGGAATTTGTTTCGATACGGGCGGCATCAATTTGAAGCAGCACAAAAGCATGTATCAGATGCATGAAGACATGCAGGGCAGCGCCGTCGCGGTCGGCACGCTGCTCGCGCTGACGCGGCTCAAAGTGCCTTATGACATCGATTGCTGGCTGGCCATCACTGAAAACCAGATCGGTCCGAACGCTTTTCGTCCGCAGGAAGTCGTGCGGGCCGTGAATGGCGTGACCATACAGGTTGCGCACAGCGACGCAGAAGGCCGCATGGTGCTCGCCGACACCCTCGCGATCGCGTCTCGCGAGAAGCCAGACTTGATCATCGACTTCGCGACACTCACCGGCACGTGCATCTCTGCGCTCACAGAACGTTACTGCGGGGCGTTCACCAATCGGCCCGAGTGGCACGGCACTATCGAAACCGCCGGCCGCGAAAGCGGCGAGCGCGTGTGGCCATTTCCAATGGACGAGGATTTCGACAGCGATCTGGAATCTTCCATTGCCGACATCCTTCACTGCACCCAAGACAGCAAAGGTGATCACATCCTCGCTGCGCGCTTTCTGAATCGCTTTGTGCCCGAGGAAATTCCCTGGATCCATATCGACCTCGCCGCCGGCAATCGCTCAGGTGGACTGGGGCACGTACCGACGGATTTCACGGGATTCGGTGTCAGGTACATGGCGGAGTTGCTGCTGGAGCAGGACTTGCTCGCGGCCGGTCGCGGCAAGAGACCGCGCAGGGAGTGAAGAATGTGTCGCGACGACCCATCGTTCGCGTCGATTGCGCGCCCGCTAAGCATAGAAGTCAAACCCGGCCTCCGTGTGTCAGCTTTACTGCAGCTGCCATCGAAAGCACGCGCCTGTTTCGTACTGGGTCATGGCGCTGGCGCCGGAATGGCGCACTCATTCATGTCTGATATCGCGACGGCCCTGGAGTCGCGGCAAATCGGCACGCTGCGCTATCAGTTTCCTTACATGGAGCTCGGCTCGAAGCGCCCCGATCCACCCGCACTTTGTCATGCCACTGTCCGCGCCGCAGTGGAGGAAGCCCGCAGACAAGCACCTGGTGTCGCATTGATTGCCGGCGGCAAGTCCTTCGGTGGCCGCATGACTTCGCAAGCTCAAGCTGCAAGTCCACTGCCCCACGTGCGCGGACTCGCTTTCGTCGGCTTCCCCCTGCATCCCGCGAAGAAGCCCTCTGTTGAACGCGCCGCACATCTCTCGCAAGTAAACATTCCCATGCTGTTCCTTCAGGGAACCCGCGACGATCTCGCAGACCTCACTCTGCTCGAACCTATCGTCGACAAGCTGGGAACACGCGCCACACTCAAACGCATCGAAGGCGCCGATCACTCATTCCATGTTCTAGCCCGCTCGGGCCGCAATGATCGTGAAGTGATGGAAGAACTCGCGGATGCCATCGCGAGTTGGACAGGTACACTGGACTAGATTGTGACGCGGTGAACGGCTTGGACCGTCCCGCTAATTTTCCTAAAGCCCCTCACCCCTTTGGGAGAGGGGTTGGGTGATGGCCGTCCCCCTCACCCCGGCCCTCTCCCCGAAGGGGAGAGGGAGATAGGAGATGGGAGATGGGTCTTAGCCCCTCTCCCTTTGGGAGAGGGGTTGGGGTGAGGGCACCGAGCCCCTTAGCCCCTCTCCCTTGGGGAGAGGGGTTGGGGTGAGGGCACCGAGCCGCTCGGCCTACCCCACCGCCGCCTTCATCGTATTACAGATCTTGCAGAACAACTCTGCAGTCTTCTGCGCATCGTACGCCGCCGAATGCGCCGCGCCCGAATCCCATTCAATCCCTGCTGCCTGCAACGCTTTGCCAAGCACCGTCTGCCCGTAAGCAACGCCCGCCAGCGTGGCGGTGTCGAAGCTGGAGAAGGGATGAAAAGGATTGCGTTTGATTTCGGTGCGAGCGATGGCAGCGTTGATGAAATTCAGGTCGAAGTAGGCGTTGTGACCAACCAGGATGGCGCGAGTGCAATCGTTCTCCTTCATCGCACGGCGAATCTCCTTGAACAGCCGGGTCAAAGCCTCTTTCTCAGGAATCGCAGGACGCAGCGGATGAAACGGATCGATGCCGGTCACCGCGAGTGAGGCCGGTTCCAGATTCGCGCCGGGAAAGGGTTGTACGTGATAGCGCCAGCTCTCGCCAGGAAGCAGCGTGCCGTCGCCCTGGATCTCGAGCAGCACCGCGGCAATCTCCAGCAACGCATCGGTGTTGGGATTGAACCCGCCGCACTCGACGTCGACGACCACAGGCAGAAAGCCGCGAAAGCGGCGAGCCATGGGCAGCTTGGCCTGGACATCCACACTCGCTGCTTCGCTCAAGACGGAATTTCCTCGGCCAGCTGCCACGCAATGCTCTCGCCCGCTCTGAACGGCGTGAGCTCATCGTTACCAAATCGATACACGGCTGGTGGCGACCAGGCCGTGCGCTTCAAAGTGATCTTGGTTGTATTTCGCGGCAGGCCGTAGAAATCCGCGCCGCGTTCGGAGGCGAACGCTTGCAACCGATCCAAGCGACCTGCCGCTTCAAACGCTTCGGCGTACAACTCGATGGCCGCATGCGCCGAGAACACACCAGCGCAACCACAGGCATTCTCTTTGGTATGACGCGCATGCGGAGCACTGTCTGTGCCCAAGAAGAATCGCGCATCGTCACTGGTAGCCGCCTCGAGCAGCGCCTGACGATCGTGCTCGCGCTTGAGCACTGGCAAGCAATAGTTGTGAGGACGAATGCCCCCCTGAAAGATGGCATTGCGATTCAACAAGAGATGCTGCGGTGTGATGGTCGCAGCGACACCGGCACGAGTCCCTTTCACAAACTGCACACCCTCTCGCGTCGTCACATGCTCGAACACCACGCGCAGCTTCGGGAATCTCTCCACGATGTCCGCCATGACGCGATCGATGAACACCTTCTCGCGATCGAACACATCGACACTGTGCTCCGTCACCTCGCCATGCACCTGGAGCACCAGATCCGCTTCCTGCATTGCTTCGAGCACGGGAAAGATCTTCTCGATGGCAGTCACGCCCAAATCGGAGTTCGTGGTGGCGCCTGACGGATAGAGCTTGGCGCCGACGACGAAGCCGCTTTGCTTCGCCGTGAAGATCTCCTTCGGCGAGATCGAATCCGTCAGATACAACGTCATCAACGGCTCGAAACGCAGCCCAGCAGGTACGGCCTGCAGAACGCGATCACGATACGCAGCGGCGGCCGCAACCGTAGTCACGGGCGGCTTGAGATTCGGCATGATGATGGCGCGAGCGAATTGCCGCGCGGTGAAGGGAACGACGCTGGCGAGATGGGCACCGTCGCGCACATGCAAGTGCCAGTCGTCGGGACGAAGCAGGGTCAACTGAGTCATGCGGGAAGTGTACGGGACCGCGACACAGAAGGCTCGCCCGGACTCACCCTCTCCCGTCCGATTTCGGGCGGGAGAGGATAAGGATGAGGCCCCGAGGCCTGTCGACCGATCAGCCGGTGGCGTTAGCGGCCTCGCCGATCAGCTTCTGCAGCTCGCCGCTCTTGTACATCTCGATGATGATGTCGGAGCCGCCGATCAGCTCGCCATTGACGTACAGCTGCGGGTAGGTCGGCCAGTTCGAGTACTGCTTCAGCGCCTCGCGCAGCTCCGGATCCTCGAAAATGTTGACGTGCTGGAACTCCGCGCCCACGGCGCCGAGCGCGCGCACCGCCGCGGCCGAGAAGCCGCACTGGGGGAAATCAGGCGTCCCCTTCATGTACAGCACGACCGGGCTGGAGGACAGCTGCGACTTGATGCGTTCGATGACGTCCATACAAAACCTCGATAAAGCTCGAATCGATTCAGGAAGCGGCCTCGCGGCGCCGCTGCTGCGCCCGGATCACGACCAGGCGCCGCTGCTCTTCCGTCAGGCGCGACCATTGGCTGATCTCGTCAATGGTGCGGCCGCAGCCGACGCAGACATTCCGTGCATCGAGTACACAGACTTTGACACAGGGAGATGCGACGGGAGGGGGCGGGGGCGTCATGACGGAAAGAGCTGACAACCGGATTATGGGGACGCCTCCCCCATTCTTCAAACGCTTTTTGCTGACAAATGCCGTAGTCCGGGTACGCCAGCGGCCCCGGGGCAGCATGGACCCCGGCTCGGGCCGGCGCCGCGTTTTGGCGGCCGGCGAATCCAGCGTATCTTTCGCGTCTGGTATTCGAGGACGAATTTTCATGTCGATTGACCTGCCCAGCGCCGATTACATCTCCCGCACGGTCGCCCTTGCCCTGGAGGAAGACGTCGCCACCGGCGATCTGACAGCGCAACTGATCCCCGCGGACCGCACTTCCACGGCCACCGTCATCACGCGAGAAGACGCGACCTTGTGCGGCCGGGCATGGTTCGACGAGGTGTTTCGTCAAATCGACTCGAAGGTGCGAGTGACCTGGAAGGCTGCGGACGGAGATCGGATTCGCGCCAATCAGGTGCTATGCGAGCTGTCCGGCCCGTCGCGGGCGCTGCTGACGGGTGAGCGTAGCGCGCTCAACTTCCTGCAGTTGTTGTCGGGTACGGCTACCGAGACGACCCGCTACGCCGAAGCGTTGAAGGGTACTCAGTGTCGGGTGCTCGATACGCGCAAGACCATTCCAGGATTGCGACTGGCGCAGAAATACGCCGTGCGTTGTGGCGGCGGGACCAACCATCGCATCGGGTTGTTCGATGCCATTCTCGTGAAGGAAAACCACATTGCCGCCGCGGGCTCGATTGCGGCGGCGGTGGCGGAAGCGCGTCGCGTGAGCGGCAAGGTGATGGTGGAAGTGGAAGTGGAGAATCTGGAGGAGTTACAGCAGGCGTTGCAGGCCAAGGTTGATCGGGTGCTGCTGGATAACTTTTCCAATGAGGACTTGAAGGCGGCGGTGCGCATTACTCGAGGGCATCCGAATGCGGGCATCGAGTTGGAGGCCTCCGGGAACATGTCGCTGGAAACGCTGCGCGCGGTAGCGGAAACGGGTGTCGATTTCGTTTCGGTTGGGGGTCTCACCAAGCACGTGAGGGCGGTGGACTTGTCGATGCGGTTCGCATAACGCAGCCGCAGTTGATTTTTCTTTTGACCTGCGGCGGGCAAGCCAGGAAAGAGGTAGATCAATTCCGCACTGGGGCGTCTAACGCGGCCGCAGTTGATTTTTCTTTTGGCCTGCGGCCGGCCGCCCGGAAAGAAATAGAGCAATTCCGTACAGGGGCGTCCAACGCAGCCGTAGCTGATTTTTCTTCTGGCCTGCGCCCGGCGCTTCCACAAGAAGCGCGGCGGGAAAATGGTTAGAACGTTTCGCCGCCCGAAGCGAGTTTCATGACGCGCTGAGGCGTTGCGATACCGTAGCCCTGCGCATAGTCGACGCCGAGGCTGCGAAGCATCTCGATGATTTCGACGTTCTCCGCGAACTCGGCGATGGTCTGCTTGCCGGTGAGATGGCCGATTTCGTTGATCGAGCGCACCATCTCACGGTCAATGGGGTCGTGCAGGATTTCTTTGACGAAACTGCCGTCGATCTTCAGGAAGTCCACCGGGAAGTGCTTCAGGTAACCGAACGACGACAACCCGGTGCCGAAGTCGTCGAGCGCGAAGCGGCAGCCCAGGTCCTTCAGCGCATGAATGAACCGGTTCGCCTGCGAGAAGCTGGCGATGGCCGCGGTCTCGGTGATCTCGAAACAGATCTTGGACGCATCGATGCCGCTGCGATGGAAATGATCGATCACGAACGGCAGGAACTTGTCGTCGCCGAGGCTCTGGCCGGACAGATTGATGGAGCACAGCTCGAGCTTCTCGCGCTCGTCCGCCTCCGACACCAGCCAGCGCAGCGCATGCTCGATCATCCAGCGATCGATGTTCGGCGTCAGGCCGTAACGCTCGGCGGCCACGATGAACTGATCCGGCGCGACGATCTTGCCCGCCTCATCGCGCATGCGTAACAACAATTCGTAGTGCAAGCCAGTACTCGAGTTCTGGGCCTGCAGCGGCTGGATGACCTGGCGGAAAATCTCGAATCGATTGTCTTCCAACGCGTTGTTGATGCGCGCGGCCCACTGCATTTCGCGGCGGCGGCGCATCAGGTCGATGTCGTTCTCCTGGAAACTGTAGATGCGATTGCGGCCGCTTTCCTTGGCCGCGGCGCAGGCGCTGTCAGCGGCCGAAATCAGCGAAGCGACATCCTCGTTCTCCGGCGACAGCGGCACCACACCAATGCTCGCGCCCAAGCGGAAGGTGCGCTCCTCCCACACGAACCTGTAATTGCGGATCGCCTCGCGAAGCATCTCGGCGTTGCGCACGGCCTCTTCGAGCGAGCAGCTTTCCAACAGCACGCCGAATTCGTCGCCGCCCAGACGCGACACCGTATCGCGCCATCGAATCTTCGACTTGAGCAACGCGCCAACCTGGCCTAGCAGGGCGTCGCCCGCGCTATGACCGCAGTTGTCGTTGATGATCTTGAATTGATCCAGATCAATGTGACACAGCGCGTATGAAGCTTCGCGCGCCTTCGCGCTTTTCAGTGCCCGCTCCAACCGCGACTCGAATTCCCGACGATTCACCAGGCCGGTGAGAATGTCATGGCTGGCGTGATACGACAGCTTGCGATTCAACTCGCGGCTTTCGCTCACGTCATGGAACACCAGCACGCCGCCCGAGACATTGCCGGCGCCGTCGCGGATCGGGGAAGCACAGCTCTCGATATACAACTCGTTGCCGTCACGCCGGATCAGCAATGTCGGGCGAACCGACTTGATCGCCCGTGTGCGGCGGATTGCCACCGCCAGCGGATTCTCCAGCGGCTCGCAGGTTTCTTCGTGGAAGCTGCGGAAGATCTCGTCGACCACGCGGCCCTGAGCGTGCTCCAGCCGCCAGCCCGTGAGCTGCTCGGCGACGGGATTGAGATACTCGATACGGCACTTCGAATCGGTCGTAATCACGCCATCGCCGATGGACTGCAGCGTGATCTGCGCGCTCTCCTTCTCCTTGAACAGCGCCTCTTCATACAACTTGCGCTCGGTGACATCGAGGTCGACACCGACGATGCGTCGCGCCCGGCCATGCTCGTCGACGCGAGCCTTGGCCCGGCTCTCCACCCACAGCCACACGCCATCGCGATGGCGCAGCCGGTGGACGCTCTCGAACAAGGGCTCCTTGCCGGACAGGTGATCGCGCAGCGCCGAGCTGACGCGCAGCGTGTCATCCGGATGTAACAGTTGTTGCCAGTCGGTCAGCGGCTCGACGTCATCGTCGCTGTAGCCGAGCATGGCCTTCCAGCGCGGCGAGAACCAGGTCTTCTGGGTATCGACATCGAAGTCCCACAGACCGTCGTTGGCGCCGTGCAAGGCGAGCTCATTGCGCTCTTCCAGCTGATGAAAGTGCTTCTGGTAGCGCAACCTTTCCACGCCACTGGAATAACTCGAGCCGAGCAGCTTGAGCATCAAATGCAGGTTGGCGTCCCAGGAATCGCGCGGCAAGGTCGAGCACAGCGCGATGAACGCCTGGACGCGGCCTTGAATGGCCACGCCCACCACCAACGCGGCGCCGATGTGCAAGGACGCGAAGCGCGCGCCTTCGGCCGTCAGCTCGCGGCGCGGGTGGGCGGTATCGCGAATCTCGACGATGCGCAGATGGCCGAGCTTGCTGCGAAGATACGGCAAACGCTCCAGCGGCTCGCCATGGAACACGATGGGATTGAACGTCGCGAACAGCCCGCTGGCCGCGACCACATGCTCGATGCTCTGGCGGGCTTCGTCGAACGTCGCGATGACGATAGCGTCGAGGCCGGCCGCATCGCGCAGCGCCTCCAGATTGTGTTTCAGCTGCGGATCGTCGCGTTCGGAAGCGAGATTCTGAAAATCGATGGAGGCCTTGGTGAGCAGCACATCCAGCCCGGCTTTGCGGCGCGGACGAGCGGAGAACAAGGTATCGCCACTCGGCGCGGACACCACGATCGCATGCTCTGTCGGATTGCTTGCCACTTGAGAAGCGCGTCAGTGCCTGATCGACGCCGAACCGCGGGCACGCGGGCTCGACGACCGGCAGCGATTCAAATTCTTCGCCGCCCCTGCATCTTTGCAGTTTTTATCGCGGATACGGGCGTTCTTGCGAACTCCGCGCACCGCTGACTGATCCGCCAAGTGGGCTGAGACAGTCATTCAGGGCATCCTCCCGAATCGAAACTTGATCCGCCGACACGTGCTGCTGAGCGAATATGAATAGCAATGCGGCGATCGTCCGATTGTGGCACAGCGAAATATGCGATGAAAAGCACACTGCCAAGTGTGGCACTCGACCAGCGACGCCGATCAGCGACAATTCTCTGTGCAGGCCGTACGCGATCCGACGGATTCTCCGTCAGATGCACGGCTCATTCGGCGGGCAGGCTTTCCCGGATGCGGATCTGCGGCGGGTTTCTGAGAATCAGCCAGCGCACTCCAAACAGATCGACAATGCCCACCCAGAGCCGGTTGCTCAGCCCGTACTTGGAAACGCCGTGCGTGCGGGGCCGATGGCGCACCGACACCGAGACCACGCGAGCGCCGGCGCGTTGATACAAGGCCGGCAGAAATCGGTGCATGTGGTTGAACCAGGGCAAGCGCATGAACGTGGCCCGGTGCATCAACTTGATGCCGCAGCCGGTATCGGGAGTGCCATCGCGAAGCAGTCCACCGCGTACACGATTTGCAACACGTGAAGAAATCCGGCGCAGCCAGGTGTCTTTTCTTGTGGTGCGGTTGCCCATCACCAGTTTCAGCGACTCGTCGCCTGCCGCCGCTGCCGCCGTCACGGCCTTGAGCAACTCAGGGATATCCGCGGGGTCATTCTGGCCATCGCCGTCGAGGGTCGCGATCCACTCGGCGCGCGCAGCCTCCACGCCGGTACACACCGCCCGGCTTTGACCGCACCGCTGCGAGTGCTCCAGCAGGCGAATCTCCGGGATGCCGGCGGCGCGGGCCGTCTTGACGGCCTCGACCGTGCCGTCGGTACTGCCATCGTCGACGAAGAGGATCTCGAAAGGCCGGTAGTCCGCCAGGGCGGCCTGGATTTCGCGGGCCAGCGGCCCGACATTGTCAGCCTCGTTGCAGACCGGAATGACGACGGAGAGGTTCATGCGCACGCGGATTATAGGACCCGTGAAGTCAGACGTCTGGCCGCGCAAAATCAATCGCCTTATTCTGACTCCATGAACGACCACCGGCACAGGGCCGGCGAACACCGGCATGACGCCGGCGGCGTTGCCCACTCAACCCCTCACGCGGGCCCGCCTTCGACTGGCGCTCGCAGCCACAACCATGACCATGGCCATGGCCATGGCGCGCACGATCATGGCCACGGACACAGCCATGGTGGTCACGACCATGGGCATCACGATCACGACCACACTGCCGGAGCCAGTGGCCGCGTCCTGGGTATCGCATTCGCGCTGACGGCTCTATTCATGGTGGTCGAGTTCGCCGGCGGCCTGCTGGCGAGGTCGCTGGCCCTGGTCGCCGATGCAGGCCACATGCTGACCGACGCGGCCGCGCTCGCCCTGGCCTGGGCAGCGGTGCACATCTCGAGCCGCCCGGCCGATGCCAAGCGCTCGTTTGGCTACCAGCGCCTGCGGGTGCTCGCCACTTTCGTCAATGGCTGCGCCCTGCTGTTCATCGTCGCGTGGATCTCATTCGAAGCCATCGAACGGCTGCTCAATCCGGTCGCGGTCAATGCGCAGATGATCCTGTGGATCGGCTCGATCGGCCTCGCGGTCAATCTCGTCGTGTACGCGATGCTGAGCCGGGGCGACTCGCACGACATGAACGTTTCGGCAGCGACCCTGCACGTGCTGGGCGACCTGCTCGGATCGGCCGCCGCCATCATCGCGGCGCTGGTGATCCTGTGGACGGGCTGGCTGCCCATCGATCCGCTGCTCTCGCTGGTGGTGTGCGCATTGATCGTGAAGAGCGCGGTATCGCTGGTCAGCCGCTCAGCGCACATCCTCATGGAAGGTTCGCCCGAATGGCTGGACCAGGACGAGCTGCGCCGCACCCTGGAACAAAGGATTCCGGCGATCCGCGACGTACATCATGTGCACACATGGTCGGTGGGGCCGCACGAAACGCTGCTGACCATGCACGCACTGGTGAGCGCCGAGGCTGATCATGCGGTCGTGCTGAGAGAGACCAAGGCGGTGCTCGCCGAACGCTACGGCATCACCCACGCGACCATTCAAATAGAAGTGGAAGATTGCGTCGACAAGGGCTGCGGCGAGCAGCCACAGCGCGTAGCGCGCAGCTAGGCTTCTCGCAGCGCGCGCTCGGCGATCTTGTACGTTTCGTGCAGCCGCCGCTCCAACTCCTCCTGAGCTGCGGCCATTTCCTCGTCCGTCATTCTTTTCGGCGGAAAGTAGGGCTCGCCGATCGCGATGCGCAGCCGCGCGAACGGGAAAGGAATGACGAACTTGTCCCACGTTCCGAGCAATCTTGCCGGGCTGGCGGCATAGGCAATCGGCACGACGGCCTTGCCGCTGATCTGCGCCGTGAAGATCGCACCAGGCTTCATTTTGAACCGCGGACCGCGCGGACCGTCCGGCGTGATGGTGGGCGAAATGCCTTCCTTCACGATGGCGTTATAGACCCCGCGAACCGCGCGCATTCCCGTGTACGAGCCCGAACCGCGAACGACGCGCGCGCCATAGAACTCCGCGAGCATGGTCGGCGCCTGGCCATCCACCGAGGGCGAAATCATGAAGCCCGGCTTGATGCCCTTGATCTTGTTGGAGCACATGAAGCGCGCGGCCATCAGCAGGTGCTGATGCCAGAACACCGGCACCACCGCGCCCTGCTCCTTCAGCAAGGTTTCCAAGCGGTCCAGGTGGATGATCTTCAAGCGGCTGGTGCGCCAGAGCACCTCGATAATCAGCGACCCGAGATACACGGCGAGCCGATAAGCGAACATGCGAGCTGGCGTCAGCTTGCGCTGTGATTTGGTCCGCGCAGGCAACGTCGGCTGCGCACTTTCTTCCGACAAGCTTTCGCTCCTCTACTCGTCTCGCTGTAGCTGGGCGCGCAACTCGATTTCCTTGCCTTCACGCCACACCGTCAGGCGCACCGTGTCGCCCGGCTTGTAATCGTCCAGGCGCGCCGACAGCAGCGCACCGCTATAGACGGCCTCGCCATCGACCGCAATGATGACATCGCCTGGAATAATGGAATTGCGCTTTCCCAAACGAGCCCCGCGCAGCCCAGCGCGATCGCCGGTGCTGCCTGGCTGCACCCTGAGAATGGCGGCGCCGCGGACACCGAGTTGACGCGCAATCGCCCGGCTCAGCACTTCATCGACCTCGACTCCCAAGCTAGGCGGCGCATAGCGCCCGGTCGCAATCAGCTGCGGCGCCACGCGATTGATCGTGTCGACCGGCACAGCGAAACCGATCCCCGCGCTGGCACCCGATGGACTGAAGATCGCCGTGTTCATGCCGATCAAGCGCCCGGAGCTATCGAGCAAGGGCCCACCGGAGTTACCCGGGTTGATGGCGGCATCAGTCTGGATCAAGTGTTGAATGACGCGACCGTCCTCGCCGCTGAGGGAGCGATCGAGCGCCGACACGATGCCCGTGGTCAAAGTCCAGTCCAGGCCGAACGGATTGCCGATGGCAAACACCTTCTGCCCGACCTGCACGTCCGCGCTGCTGCCGACGGGAATCGGTGCCGGCGCGTTGCGCGCAGCCTCGATCTTCAGCACCGCGATATCGTGCGCGGCGCTGCCACCCACGAATTTCGCCTCGAAGTCGCGGCCATCCGCGAGTTTCACGATCGCCTGGCTGCCGCCCTCGATCACATGCAGATTGGTGATGACGTGGCCCTGCTCGTCCCAGATGAATCCCGAGCCCGTGCCTCGCGGCACCATCATCACGTTGCGCGTCCAGAAATCCAGAACGCGCTCCTGAGTGGAGATAAAGACGACCGAGCCCTTCGCGGCTTCGAACAAGCCGATCACCGCCTGCTCTTCCCGCATCAGCTCCCCTCGCGGCACCACCGGCCGGGGCGCTGCATCGACGCTGATCCTGCGCCATGAGTCGGTGCTCAAGTGCCACGCACCCCACGCAGCGAGCGCGAATACGATCAGGCGGGACACGATCCGCCAGCGGGTAACACGAGGGGTTCCGGGCGATGTCATTCGTATTGGGAAGGAGAGATGGTGCGACTCGCGGCACCCCTTTCTATGCCTAACATCTTGAAAGGCACGGAATTATTCCAGCGCCAGCAAGGCCATTACCCCCAAAGTTTCCCCATGTACTCCCCGGTTGTCCAGGGCGCCGTCCGCCGTGGGATTCAGCCACGACGGGCGGCTAACCACAACCTGCACAACTGAGGTGCAAGTCATGGCTACAGGAGAGTCTATCCCGTCGCCGCTAGCCGCCTATGCGCCGCCCATTCTCGGGCGGCGGGGCGGTCGGGCATGAGCGACCAAGAGGTATCGGTTCGGGAGCGTCTAAACGGTTCAGGTTCGGCGTCTGCAGAGAGCTGCCGCCGTCCTGGCGTGTATTCAATACGTGGCGGAATACGAGGAGGATTTCGAGTTCAGTCTGGCCGACGCGGTCAGCGTCGTGGTGGAGATGATCGACGACGTAGCGGACGCGGTGAGCTTCACAGCTTCGCTTCACGCGGTTGCTCCGAGTTACTTCTTGCGCCGCTTCTGCCGCGTGGATCGCGTAGGGACCCGGATTTCGCCGCGCTCAATGCTGCTGCGGATCTCGATCAGTTCTCGCCGAAGAGGCGCCGCCCACTTCTGCAGGATTGAGGGAATGTCACGTCCCTGCCGAACGACAGCCACTATGGCAATGAATTGAGTCCCGAGAGGTTCGTAGACGATGTAGTGCTCACGAACCGGATACAACAACAGCGCAGTCCCTCCGGCGAGTTCCTGGCGGTCACGGAAGGACGCATAGTTTTCCGCGATGTATTGCGCGCCCTCATGCAGATCTTCGAAGTAGCGGGTCGTCAGTTCCTTGCCCCATCGAGCACGCGACCAGACTCGCGCCTCGCGCAGATCGGCTACCGCGCGGGCAGTCAGAACGTATGACTTCCGACGCACTCGATCTCAATCCTCATCCTGGAGGTCAAGGATCGATTTGTCGGAAAACCTGCCCTGCCGCAAGTCCGCCAATCCTTCCAGAATGTTCAGAGCAACCGCCCGATCCTGCATGTCTTGGCGGATCAGGTCGCGAATGTATTCGCTGGGTGTCGCATAGACATCCTTGTCGCTCGCGCGCTCATCCACGTACTTCCGCAGGGCGTCGGTCAGCTGCACATTCAGGCTGCTGCTCATGATCGGCTCCGGTCCAAATCTCTTCCCGAGGGTTTTAGGCCGGTCTGGCAATAGATGTCAATAGTTGCCAGAGAGCTGCTTGGAGCGGAGCGCGCCGATGGACAGCCAAGGAACGTGGTGGAACAAAACGCCTGTGATTACAGGTGTTTGTGGGAGTAAGGGGACCTTACTGGAAGCGCCTGGACGAGGAGATGGTGCCGACTCGCGGAATCGAACCGCGGACCCACGCATTACGAATGCGTTGCTCTACCAGCTGAGCTAAGTCGGCACCGAAAAAAACGAAGCGGCACCGGCGGGGCCGGTGCGGCGGGGGGCGAAGTATAGGGGAAGAAGTTCCGAGCGAACAGGCCGCGCACTTCAACTTAGAACGGCTTCACGAGCTCGCCGGGACCCGCTTGCGGCGCAGGCGGATCACCACCTCGACCCCCTCGGCCTCCATGCCCTCGGGCAGTGTCGGGAAACGGCTGAAGGCGATGTCGTTGGGATCGATGTCGCGCAGCTCGCCGGTTTCCAGGTCGTGGAAATGGTGATGGGGCTCGATGGTCGAGTCGTATACCGAGCGCTCCGGGTCCAGGTGGATCTGGCGCACCAGGCCGCGCTGGGCCAGGACTTTCAAGGTGTTGTAGACCGTGGCCTTGGACACCCGCTCGCCGCCCCGGCGGATCTCCGCCAGGATCTGCTCGGCGGTCATGTGGGCGGGAGCGCCCATGAGGATCTCGGCCACTCGGACCCGCTGGTGGGTGGGCTTCAGGCCGTGCTGATGCAGCTGTTGCACGATCCGATCTCGCGTCGGCGTGCCTGGGTTGTAATCCGGAGTCACGTAAGAACCCGCCACTGATAAATCCGGGCAAATACTCTACGCCGAGCATACATCGGCATGCGCCTGGAGGCGAGAAACCGGTCAAAAAAGCCCGTAAATCGACGCCTTAGGCGCCCGTCGGGCGCTTATGTTGAGCGGGTTCGCTACCGTGCGAAGGAACGCACCATGCTCGCAACCCGCTTGCCCCGGTCCCGGGGCGTCACCCTGCTGGAAATGATGATTACCCTGGCGGTGTCGGCCGTCCTGCTCGGCCTGGCCGTGCCCTCCTTCGCCGGGATGTGGCTGGACTCCCAGCGGGCGGTGGCCGTGAATGCATTGATCCACGGCATCTTCCTGGCTCGCACCACGGCCGTCGTTCGCAAACATGTGGTGAGCATCTGCCGCTCCTCCGACGGCCAGACTTGCAGCAACCAGTTCGAAGACTGGCAGCACGGCTGGATCGTGTTCGTGAACCACGATCGCGACGACCCGCCGGTGCGAGACCCGGGCGAACCCGTGCTTGCGGTGCAAGCCCCCTGGAAAGAGGGGACGATCACCTCGAATCGGCGGGCCTATTCGTTCAGGTCGTTTCGGCACCGTGTCGTCAATGGCACCCTGGTGTTCTGCGACCGTCGCGGCTCGGCTCAGGCACGCGCCATCATCATCAACAGCGCCGGCCGGCCACGCGTCTCCAAGCGAGACAGCGACAATCGCCCTTTACGCTGCCCCAGCGGATAGCCATCATGCCTTCCGTATGGGAGGACAAATCACGACGCTGCGTGGCCCGAGGCGCGCACGTGGATTCAACATCGTCGAAGTGCTTGCTGCCTTGCTGGTCATTGCCGTGGCCATGGTCGGCGTCGCGGCACTCTATTCGGACCAGACCCACATTCGTGCGGATGCTCGTCTGCCGCTGCGCGCGGCGGAGCTCGCTGAAGAAATGGCCCAGCGCATCCGCGCCACTCCCGAAGGCCGGGACGGCTTTGCGACGACCGTTGGAGTGATCTGCAATCCCAACAAGAAAATGAAACTGCCGCAGGACCAGGCAGCACTGATCGCCGCATGCTGGGAAGACGAAGTGGAACGCTCGCTGCCGAGCGGGTTGGGAACGATTTCGCGAGACACCTCGGTGACGCCGGCGAGCTATGTCGTCGCGGTCAGTTGGTCGGCACCAGGCTCCGGCGCAGCGTCCTATGTGACCCGCGTGGATCTCAAGAATTAACCCGCGATTTATTTGTCCGCCGCCGCGGCCTGCCGCTCCACGCGCGTGATCGGCACGCGCAATTCCTTCGGCAGGCTGAACACGACATTCTCGACCTCGCCCTGAACGTTCTCAGGAGCCTCGCCGCCCCACTCTCGCAGCCGCGCAACGACGCGCTCGACGAGCACTTCTGGAGCGGACGCACCGGCCGTCACGCCAACCACGCCTTTGCCATCAAACCACTCGCGCTGAAGATTCTCCGGACCATCGATCAGGTAACCCGGAATCCCCGCCTTCTCCGCGATCTCGCGCAAACGGTTGGAATTGGAGCTGGTGGGCGAGCCGACCACTAGAATGATGTCGCAGCGTTCCACCAACCGCTTCACCGCATCCTGCCGATTCTGCGTCGCGTAGCAGATGTCTTCCTTGCGCGGCGTCGTCAGCGTCGGAAAGCGACGGCGCAATGCATCGACGACGCGCTGCGTATCATCGACGGACAACGTCGTCTGCGTGACGAACGCGAGGCGCGAGGGATCTTTGATCTCGAGCTTGTCCACGTCCTCCGACGTCTCGACCAGCAAGATGCGGCCACCGTAGCGCGTGTCGAACTGCCCCATCGTGCCTTCGACTTCCGGATGCCCTTCATGGCCGATGAGGATCACTTCGCGACTCTCGCGCGCATAGCGCGACACTTCCATGTGAACCTTGGTGACTAGCGGACAGGTCGCATCGAACACCTTGAGCTCGCGGCGACGCGCTTCTTCCTGCACCGCCCGCGCGACACCGTGCGCGCTGAATATCACCGTCGCATCGTCCGGCACTTCATCCAGCTCTTCGACGAACACCGCGCCCAGGCTCCGCAGGCGCTCCACGACGTAACGGTTGTGAACGACTTCATGCCGCACGTAGATAGGCGCGCCGAACAGCTCGATCGCACGCTCGACGATGTCGATCGCACGGTCGACGCCAGCACAGAAACCGCGGGGATTGGCGAGGAGAATCTGCATGCTCACTTGCCCGGCGTTTGCGGCGTACCGTTCGCCGGCCGTCGGTCGTGCCCGCTCTCGAGAAAAGCATCTATGAGCAGGCACGCGGCGCCGATGGAGATGGCCGTATCGGCGATGTTGAACGCCGGGAAATCCCAGGTGCGCCAATTGAAATAAATGAAGTCCACCACGTAGCCATGCATGACGCGGTCGATCACGTTGCCGAGCGCACCGCCCAGCACCAGCGACAGGCCGATGGCCAGGATGGTCTGGTCCGAACGGATCCGCCGCAGCCAAAGCATCAACGTCACGCTGACGACCACCGCGAGCAAGATGAAGAACCATCGCTGCCAACCCGCCGCTCCCGCCAGGATGCTGAAAGCCGCGCCGGTATTCTCGAGATACACGATGTCGAGGATGGGCAGCAGCGCGATGCTGTCTTGCAGCTTCACCGTGCCGATGACCAACGCTTTGGTCGCCTGGTCCAGGATCACCACCAGGAACGACAGCCAGAGCCAGTTGCTGCCGCCGCGCGTGGGCGTGAACCAGACTTTCGCCAGGGGGTTGGTCATTGCATCAACCTCAGGTAAAGCGCCGCTGCTCGCCCGGCCCTTCCACGTTGGTCACGCAGCGGCCGCAAAGTTCCGGATGCCGCGCATCGTGGCCCACATCGGGGCGCTTGTGCCAGCACCGCACACACTTCGCCGCTGTGGTCGGCTTGACCACGATCCAGGTTGTGTTGCCCTCGCCTTCGCTGGCCGCAACTGCCTCCGCCGGACGACTCTCGGCGGCATGCGCCCGAGCAGCTGAAGTGATGAACACAAAGCGCAGTTCCTCGCGGAACGACTGCAACGTTTCCAGCAAAGGACCCTTGGTGTACACGTCGACTTCCGCATCCAGCGGTGCACCGATCGAGCCGGCGTTGCGCAGCTTCTCCAGCTCGCGCGAGATGGCGCTGCGAACGTCGAGGATCGCGCTCCAATCGATCGCGGGCTGCTCGGTCAGCTCCTTCGGGAACTCGAAGAAAGTCTCGAAGAACACTGACTCGCTGCGCTTACCAGGCATGTACTGCCACATCTCTTCAGCCGTGAACGACAGAATCGGCGCGATCCAGCGCACGAAGGCTTCGGCGATATAAAACATCGCCGTCTGCGCCGACCGGCGCGGCAAGCTCTTCTTGCCGGTGGTGTAGAGCCGATCCTTGGTGATGTCGAGATAGAAACCGCCCAGGTCGACGCTGCAGAAGTTGTGCACCTTCTGATAGATCAAGTGGAACTGATAGCTGCGATACGCCGCCGTCACTTCCTGCTGCAACTGCTGAGTACGCCACACCGCCCAGCGATCGACTTGCACCATCTCCGAGGCCGGCACCTTGTCGGTCGCCGGATCGAAGCCGTCGAGGTTGCCGAGCAGGAAGCGCCCTGTGTTACGAAGGCGGCGATAGGACTCGGCGACGCGCTTCAGGATCTCGTCCGACAGCGCCATTTCATTGGCATAGTCGGTCGCGGCGATCCACAAGCGCAGCACGTCGGCGCCGAGCGTGCCGATGACCTTTTGCGGCACGACCACGTTGCCGAGCGACTTGGACATCTTTCGGCCCTTGTCGTCGATCGTGAAGCCGTGAGTCAGCACCGCCTTGTAAGGCGCGCGATCGTGTTGAGCGACCGACGTGAGCAGCGAGCTGTGGAACCAGCCGCGATGCTGGTCGGAGCCCTCCAGATACAAATCGGCGGGTGCGGTCACGTCACTGTGCATCTTGGGCACCGAGTGATGAGCGATGCCGGAGTCGAACCACACGTCCATGATGTCCGTGACCTTCTCGTACTCCGCAGCCTCCTGACTCAGGAGCTCCGCCGGATCGAGATCGAACCATGCGTCGATACCGCCCACTTCCACACGCTTGGCCACTTCCTCGATCAATTCGACGGTGCGCGGATGTAACTCGCCCGTCGCTTTGTGAGTAAACAACGCGAGCGGCACACCCCACACGCGCTGACGGGAAATACACCAGTCCGGACGGTCGGCGATCATGCTGCTGATGCGATTCTCGCCCCAGCCGGGAACCCACTGCACCTTGGCGATCTCACGCAGCGCGCCTTTGCGCAAGCCGGCTTGATCCATGCTGATGAACCACTGCGCGGTCGCGCGATAGATGACCGGCGTCTTGTGACGCCAGCAATGCGCGTAGCGGTGACTCAGCGTCGTGTGATGCAACAGCGTGCCGTGTTCCTTGAGCACTTCGACCACGTGCTTGTTCGCATCGAACACGCGCTCACCTTCGAACAAGGGCGTGCCCGCCACGAAGCGGCCGTCGCTGCCGACCGGATTGTTCACTTCGAGCTTGTACTTCAGGCCGACCTCGAAGTCTTCCGCACCGTGACCCGGCGCGGTGTGCACGGCGCCAGTACCGTCATCGAGCGTGACGTGATCGCCGAGAATCACCGGCACCACGCGCTCGTAAAACGGATGTTGCAACTGCAGCCCTTCGAGCTTGGCGCCTTCTACTTCGGCGATGCGCGTCGACTGCTCGATGCCGGCGCGCTTCAACACACGCTCGGCAAGCTCGGTGGCGAGCACCAGCACTTCATCGCCAGTATCGATCAGCGAATAGCGAATCTCGGGCCCGAGCGCCACGGCCTGGTTGGCCGGCAACGTCCAGGGCGTCGTGGTCCAGATCACGATGCTGGCGGACGGCTTCGTGTTCTGGACACCAAAGCGCTTCGCCAGCTCGCCCAGATCCTTCACCCGGAAGCGAACGTCGATGGCCGGCGACGTTTTGTCTTCGTACTCGACTTCCGCCTCGGCCAGCGCCGAGCGGCAGTCCAGGCACCAGTGCACCGGCTTCAAACCTTTATAAACATGGCCGTTGCGCAGGATCTCCGCGAACGCGCGCAGCTGTTCGGCCTCGTACTTCGGCGCCATTGTGATGTACGGACGATCCCAATCGCCCATCACGCCGAGGCGCTTGAAGTCCTGGCGCTGGCCGTCGATCTGCGACTGCGCGAACTCACGGCACGCCTGCCGAAACGCGCGAGGATCGAGCGACTTCACTTCCTTGCCGCGCGTCTTCTCGATCTGATGCTCGATCGGCAGGCCGTGACAATCCCAGCCCGGCACGTATGGCGCATCGAAGCCGTCAATTGAACGCGACTTGACGACGATGTCCTTCAACACCTTGTTGATGGCGTGGCCGAGGTGAATCGCGCCGTTCGCATACGGCGGGCCGTCCTGGAGAATGAACTTTGGCCGCCCCTTCGCAATCTTGCGCAGCTGCGCATAGATCTGGCTGTCCTCCCAACGCTTGAGGATGTCCGGCTCGCGACGGGCCAGATCCGCCTTCATCGGGAAGCGGGTCTGGGGCAGGTTGATTGTTTGCTTATAGTCCATGGAAGTGGTTAGCGGTTAGTGGCTAGTGGTCGGTATGGAAATACGCGCGGCAGCGCCGCGCCTGCCGCCGCCGCAATTCGGAAAGTGTGGAGGTAATCTCTCATTTGCCCAGCCCTTCTTACTAACCACCAACCGCTAACCGCTAACCGCTAACATCTGCCGCGCCTGCGCGGCGTCTCGATTCATCTGCTCGATCAATGCGTCCATGTCGGCGAACCAGCGCTCCTCGCGCAGGTAGGCGATGAAGTCGACGTGCAACACCTGGCGATACAAGTCGCCTGCGAAGTCGAACACGTGAGCTTCCAGCAACAGCTCCTTGCCGTTCACCACTGGCCGCGTTCCAAGGTTCGCCACTCCCGGCGCATCCTTCAGCCCGGCGCCGGTCACTCGGATCGCGAAAATGCCGGCCACCGGCGTCGCGCGACGATGCAATCGCAAGTTCGCGGTGGGAAAGCCGAGCTTGCGCCCGAGCTTCTCGCCATGGATCACCTTGCCGGTCATTCGATACGGCCGACCGAGCAACTTCGTGGCCCGCGCCATGTCGCCGACCGCCAGCGCCTCGCGGATCGCGGAACTGCTGACGCGCTCGCCCTCGACCTCGAACGGCGGCACTTCAGTGACCTCGAAACCCGCCGCCGCACCGAGCGTCCGCAGGCAATCGATGTCACCCTGGTTGTCGCGCCCGAAACGAAAATCGTGCCCTACGACGATGTGGCGGGCGCCAAGCGCCTTTACCAGTACCTCGTTCACGAAATCCTCGCGGCTCAGACGACGCATGCGGTCGTCGAACCGCAGGCACACGAAGCGATCCACTCCATAACGATCGAGCGCTTCGAACTTCTCGCGGAAGCGGGTCAGGCGGGCCGGCGGCGCACCTTTGGCGAAAAACTCGCGCGGCGTCGGCTCGAACGACAACAGGGCCGCCGGCAACCCGTGCTGTGTCGCACGCTCGCGCAGCACACGGATCATCTCCTGATGGCCGAGATGGATGCCGTCGAACGCCCCAATGGTCAGCACGCAGCCACGCTGCCCGGCACGCAGGTTATACAGGCCCCGAATGAGCTCCACCGCGGCCCCTCGTGCTCCGCAAGTCCAAAAGGAGCCGCATTATAGGGAAGTCGCGGCCGGCTGCAGTCGGAACTGGCCGGCGCGTACGCCCATCACCCACAAGGCAGCGAAATAGAGGGCGATTCCGCCCACCACCAGGCCCGCCAGCCAGACGATCCGCTCGATCTTGCCGGTTTCCAGCCAGGTACCGACATCGCCGCCGAACCACCACAGGAAGGCCGCCATCAGGGCGCTGGCCAGGACGATCCGGATCAAGAGGCCGCGCATGGCCTGGCCCCGCCGCAGCACATTCGTGCGCAACAGCCCGAGATAGAGCAGCGTGGCGTTCATCATCGCGCCAACACCGTTGGTCAGTGCCAGCAGCGCGTGGGCGCCCGGCGTTTGGAGATGGTCCGTGAGCCACAGGCCGGCGACCACGATCACGTTGAGCACCATGGTCAGGCCGAGCGCGCGCATGGCGATTTTCACGGGGCCTTTGGTGTTTTGCTGGGCGTAATAACCGGTCGCGAGCACCTTGATCATGCTCCACCCCAGCAAGGCCAGCGAGAACGCCATCAGCGCGAGGCGGGTCATTTCCACGTCCTGCGGCCGGTACTGACCATAGTGATAGAGCGCGACGGTCAGCGGCCCCGACAGCGCGAACAGCGCCACCGACGCGGGAATGACGATGAGACAAACGAGCCGCACGGCCCAGGCCATCGTCGCGGAAAACTCCTCCGGTGCTTCTTTGGCGTGCTGGGAGGACAAGCTCGGCAGGATCACGGTTGCCAGCGCGATGCTGAACACGCCGAGCGGAAACTCGACCAGCCGATCCGCGAAGTACAGCCACGTCATGCTGCCGTCGGCCAGCAACGAGGCGATGCCCGTGCTGATCATCACGCTCAACTGCCCCATCGAGGAGCCGATGATGGCCGGGCCCATGAGCCTGGCGATGCGCTTCACCGCTTCATGCCGCAAATTCCAGTGCGGACGCCGAATCACGCCCAGCTTGAGCAGCGCCGGCAATTGAATGAAAACCTGCAACAGACCGCCGACGAACACACCCACCGCGAGTGCCACGACCGGCTGCTCGAAGTGCGGTGACACCACGGCCGCGAACACGATCATCACGATGTTCAGCACCACCGAGGTGAACGCCGGCAAAGCGAATTGCTGGTAACTGTTGAGCACGCCGCCGGCGAGCGCGGTCAGGGATACGAACAGGAGGTAAGGAAACGTCCAGCGCAGCATCTCCACGGCCAGCGCGAACTGCCCCTCGTCCTTGGTCGCGAATCCCGGCGCGCAGATGAGCACGATCACTGGCGCGGCGAGCACGCCGAGCAAAGAAAGAATCGTGAGGAACCCACCGAGCGTGCCGGCCACCGAGTCGACCAGCTCGCGCACCTCCTCCTTGGAACGCTTGGTCTTGTACTCGGCCACCACCGGCACGAACGCCTGCGAGAACGCCCCTTCGGCGAACAAGCGGCGCAGCAGGTTGGGGATCTGGTTGGCGAGGACGAACACCTCCATGAACACCGCCGGGATCACCGTCGCGTACACGACGTCCCGCACCAGCCCCGTGATCCGGGACAGCAGCGTAGTCATTCCGACGATGGCGGTACTGCGGAAGAAGCCGCGGCTCATGGCAGGCCGGGCTCGAAGTCGATGGAAATTGGGCGGGGCATGGGGCGGCAATGGTAGTGAAGATGAGGACCGGCTGCTCAGGGAGTTCAAGCTCGGCAGTCCTCATGTTCGCGGCCGATTATGGCGAGTTGCGGGCAATCGAAAAGCGGCCAGCCCTCCGGCCCTCTCCCCCTCACCCCGGCCCTCTCCCCCCTCACCCCGACCCTCTCCCCCCCCTCACCCCGACCCTCTCCCCAAAGGGGAGAGGGAGATAGGACTCCTCAGCCCCTCTCCCCAAAGGGAGAGGGAGATAGGACTCCTCAGCCCCTCTCCCCCTGGGAGAGGGGTTGGGGTGAGGGCCCCGTCCAGGCCCGAATCGGGGCAAAATTCCCGCCGTGGGGCACTTTGCCCTTGCCTTACGCCAGTCTCATCGGCAGAATTCGCGACCTATTTTTTGGAGCATTCACGACCGTGGCCAATATCAAGTCCGCAGAAAAGCGCGCCCGCCAAACCGTCAAGCGCCGTGCCCGTAACGTCGCCGGCCGCTCGAAGCTGCGTACCGCCATCAAGGGCGTCGTGAATGCCGTGGAAGCCGGCGACAAGGAAACTGCCGTCGCCAAGCTCAAGGCCGCCGGCCCGATCATCGACTCGGCCGTGAACAAGGGCCTGATCCATCGCAATAAGGCCGCTCGCCACAAGAGCAGCCTGAATGCCCGCGTGAAGGAGCTGTCGGTCGCCGGCTAAGCCGCTGGTTCGACCTGTGAATGCGAAAAAGCCGGGCTTTGCCCGGCTTTTTTATTGGGTGCTGGCGAGCTGATACCTCTCAGCCCACCTCGACCTCGCGCGGCGCATCGATCTCTTCCAGCCGCCTCATGATGGCCTCGCACAGCTCCTCGGTACCCCGACGCGCCAGGCCGGAGATGCGAAACACCGGCCCCTTCCAGCGCAAGCGGCGCACGATGTCCTTGCAGACCTTGTCCGCCTCGTCCGGCGGCAACAGATCGACCTTGTTCAGCACCAGCCAGCGCTCCTTCGCCGCCAATTCCGCGCTGAACTTCTTCAATTCGGCGATGATCGCGCGCGCATCCTTCACCGGGTCGGCCTCCGGATCGGGCGGCGACACATCGACGAGGTGTAGCAGCACCCGCGTGCGCTGAAGGTGCTTCAAGAACTGAATGCCGAGGCCAGCGCCTTCCGCCGCCCCCTCGATCAGCCCCGGAATGTCCGCCATCACGAAGCTGCGATGGACACCAACGCGCACCACGCCGAGGTTCGGGTGCAAGGTGGTGAAGGGATAGTCTGCGACCTTGGGTTTCGCCGCCGACACCGCGCGAATCAGCGTCGACTTGCCGGCGTTCGGCAGGCCGAGCAGACCGATATCGGCCATCACCTTCAGCTCGAGTCGCAGCTCGCGCTTCTCCCCAGGCAGTCCCGGCATGGCCTTGCGCGGCGTGCGATTGGTGCTGCTCTTGAAGCGCGCATTGCCCCAGCCGCCCTTGCCGCCTTTGGCGACGAGCAGTCGCTGGCCGGCTTCGGTGATGTCGCCAAGCTCTTCTTCGGTGTCGACGTCGACGACTACGGTGCCGATCGGCACCTCGACTTCCAGATCCGTCCCGCCCGCGCCAGTGCAGTCCTTGCCGGAGCCTGCGGTCCCGTGCGGCGCGCGGAAGCTGCGGTTGTAGCGAAAGTCAGCCAGCGTGTTGATGCCCGCCTTGCCGACGAGATAGATGTCCGCGCCCTTGCCGCCGTCACCGCCGTCCGGCCCGCCGAACGGGATGAACTTCTCGCGGCGGAAGCTCACGGCACCGCGCCCGCCGTTGCCGGCTTGAACCTTGATGGTGGCTTCGTCGACGAAACGCATGGCTTGGAAGTGACTAGTGACTAATGACTAATGAACGGTCGGAACGGCGCCGGTCCAAAGCTCGGCGTGGCTGCCGCGCGCTGAGAACCTAGTCTGGAGTTGCCGGGGCCCGAAAAAAAGAGCCCCGGCGCTGGCCGGGGCTCTTTCGATACTGCATGAACGCGGCCGCGCTTACTCGGCGACGACGCTCACGAAAGTCTTCTGCTCGATACCGCGCTTGCGGAACTGCACGCGACCTTCGGCCTTCGCGAACAGGGTGTAATCCGTGCCCACGCCGACGTTGTCGCCGGCACGGAACTGCGTGCCGCGCTGGCGGACGAGGATGTTGCCGGGAATGACCTTCTCGCCACCAAACTTCTTGATACCAAGTCGTTTGGACTCTGAATCGCGGCCGTTCTTGGTACTGCCGCCTGCCTTTTTATGTGCCATGGCGTGTGTGCTCCGAAATCAGTAGAAAATTAGCCGCCGACGATGCCGGTGACCTTCACTTCGGTGAAGGGCTGGCGATGCGTGCCCTGGCGCAGGTAGTGCTTGCGGCGACGGAATTTGACGATGACCTTCTTGTCGCCCTTGCCGTGGCTCTGCACGGTCGCGGTGACCTTGCCGCCGTCCAGGAACGGCGAGCCGATCTTGACCTGATCGCCCGAGCCGACCAGCAGCACCTTGTCGAACTCGACATCGGCGCCAGCCTCGGCTTCCAGCTTCTCGATGCGCAGCACCTGGCCTTCGCTGACGCGATACTGCTTACCACCCGTGGAAATGACGGCGTACATGACCTTTGCAAGCTCCGGGAGCCGGGAGCCCCCGGCTGAAAAGGGCGTGAAGTGTACGGAGCGGACGCGCTACTGGCAACTGCTGCGTCCGCATCCGGCGTAAAAACCCGGGCGAAAGGCTGGGTGGGCGGCAGATTGCTCGGGATTCGCCCTATTCCAGCGCCCGGCCGTCGCGCGGAATGTGGTCCGTTCGCCGCCATTTTCAGGGATTTCACCGCACGGTGACGACAACGAAGTCTGTGACATGCGACAGCTGGCGCCCCTGATGGGCTACCATTCGCGCTCGGCTTTTTCTCCTTGGAATCCATGAGCTTCGAGTCCGTCAAAGCGCTGGTCGAACCCGACCTGCGGCAAGTCGATGTGGTCATCCGCAACCGCCTCGCCAGCGATGTCGTCCTGGTCAACCAGATCGCCGAATACATCGTGGGCAGCGGCGGCAAACGCCTGCGGCCCCTGCTGGTGGTAGTCGTCGCCCGGGCCTGCGGCTATCGCGGTGAGCGGCATTCCGAAGCCGCCGCGATTATCGAATTCATCCACACCGCCACCCTGCTCCACGACGACGTAGTCGACGGCTCCAAACTCCGCCGCGGCCGCGACACCGCCAATGAAGTGTGGGGCAACGAGGCCAGCGTGCTGGTGGGCGATTACGTCTACTCGCGCTCGTTCGAAATGATGGTGAGCCTGGAAAGCATGCGGATCATGGACGTGATGGCCGGCGCCACCAACAAGATCGCCGAGGGCGAGGTGCTGCAGCTGCTGAACGCCAACGACCCGGACACCACCGAAGAACGGTATTTCGAGGTCATCTACCGCAAGACCGCCAAACTGTTCGAGGCCGGCGCGCAGATCGCCGCCATCCTGGCCGGCGTTTCCGCGGAAACGGAACGGGCCATGGCCGCCTACGGCCGGCACTTGGGCACCGCTTTCCAGCTCATCGATGACGTACTGGATTACCAGTCAAACAGCGAAGCGCTCGGCAAAAACCTCGGCGACGACCTCGCCGAAGGCAAACCCACCCTCCCTCTTATATATGCGCTCCGCACCGGCAACGACGAACAGCGCGCCCTGATCCGCCGCAGCATCGAGCAAGGCACCATCGACCAGCTCGCCCAGATCACCGCTGCAATTGAATCGACCGGGGGCCTTGCGTACACTTCGCGCCTCGCGCGGCGGGAGGCCGCCCTCGCCATCGAGGCAATCGCCGTATTGCCGGACTCGGCGTACAAGCAAGCCTTGCGCGAACTCGCTGAATTTGCGGTGGAACGCAGCTACTAGCGTTTGGAAGTGTCTCGGGCTGTTCTTTCGGCTCCAGACCAGACCGCGGTTCGAATTTCGGGGTGTAGCTCAGCCTGGTAGAGCGCTACGTTCGGGACGTATAGGTCGCAGGTTCAAATCCTGTCACCCCGACCATTCAAAACATTC
>NZ_DASWVW010000034.1:0-20751 GCF_036406195.1 Steroidobacter sp. | reverse complement strand
GAAGCCACGGGAGGCTGGAAGCGGGGAAGGCAATGCACCGGAATACGCAAAACAAGGGGAAATGCATGAAGAACGGATCGAAATTCGCCCTCGGTGCCGCGTTGATCGCGGGCGCGGGCTTTCTCGGAACGGCCGACGTGTTCGCGGACGTACAGTCGGCCCGCGTGGTGGCTGCCGAGGAAGCGCGGATGAAAAGCGACTTCGCGAGCAAGCTCGAAAGCACCAGGGAGCTCAATAAGGCGCTCAAGCGCGTCGGCGAGCAGCGCACGGTGGACAATTCGCGCGTCGTGCAGGACAACGAAGCGAAGATCAAGCAGGCCGAAGCCGCTGCGGCCGACGGCAAGCTCCTCGATGCGCGCCTGCTGCTCGAAGACGCCTACCTCGGCGCCAAACTGTCCATCGCCGAACTGGTGAAGCCGGCGGCTGCGGCGGCCAAGCCTGCCGCGCCCGCGGCGGCCGCGGACCCGCGCGAGCTCAAGGAGTACACGGCGCGCAAGGAGTCCACCAAGGCCCTGCGCGACGCGCTGGCGCGCATCGCCGAGGAAAAGAGCGACGACAAGGGGCGGAGCGAGGTGAAGGTGGTCGACAAACTGATGGCGGATGCCGATGCAGCGGTAGCCGAAAATGCGCGCCGCGGCCGTGCGATCCTCGATCACGCCTATCTGCGCACCAAGGTCCAGATCGAGCGCCTGCGCGGCGGCGAGACGCTCGTGCGTACGCTGCAGTTCGACAGCAAGGGCGACGAATACCGTTACGAGCAGGACCGCAACGAGACCTACCGCTTGCTGATCCCGATGCTGGTGCCGAACGGCAGCGCCCGCGAGGCGCAGCTCAAGGGCACGCTCGACCGCGCCGCCAAGTTGCGCGCGGATGCCGACGCCCAGGCGAAACGCAACGAACTCGACAGTGCGCTGAAGACGATCGACGAATCGACGGCCGAGTACCAGAAGGCGATCCGCAACGCCGGCGTGTTGTTGCCCGGCTGACGCACACCGGGGGCGGCGGTTGCCGGCCCCACGCGGCAAAAAAATCGGCCCGCCAGCATCTGCTGGCGGGCCGATTTGCTTCCTGCAGCCGAAGGCGGCGTGCTTACGCGCGGGCGGGCACTGCCAGCTGCGGCTCCATCCGGGCGACCGCCGGGCGCACGTCCATGTGCGCGTCCTGCAGGTCGAGCACGTCCTCGGGATCGTTGGCTTCTTCGACGGTCTCGTTGTTGAGGTGGCTGTTGAGCACCTTCATGTCGACGTCCTTGCACCACTTCGCGACGACCACGGTCGCCACGCTGTTGCCGATCAGGTTGGTCAGCGCACGCGCTTCCGACATGAAGCGGTCGATGCCGAGGATCAGCGCCAGGCCCGCCACCGGCACGCCGCCCACCGCCGACAGCGTCGCGGCGAGCACGATGAAGCCGCTGCCGGTGATGCCGGCGGCGCCCTTCGAGGTCAGCAGCAGCACCGCGAGCAGGGTGAGCTGCTGCGTGATGTCCAGCGGGGTGTTGGTCGCCTGGGCGATGAACACGGCCGCCATCGTCAGGTAGATCGAGGTACCGTCGAGGTTGAACGAGTAGCCCGTCGGGACCACCAGGCCGACCGTCGACTTCTTGCAGCCGAGGTTCTCCATCTTCGCCATCAGACGCGGCAGGGCCGATTCCGACGACGAGGTGCCCAGCACGATCAGCAGCTCTTCCTTGATGTAGCGGATCAGCTTGACCACCGAGAAGCCGTGCACGCGTGCGATCGTGCCCAGCACGCCGAAGATGAAGACGAGGCAGGTCAGGTAGAAGGTCGCCATCAGCATGCCCAGCTGCGCCAGCGCGCCGACGCCGTGCTTGCCGATCGTGAAGGCCATCGCGCCGAAGGCGCCGATCGGGGCGACCTTCATGATGTAGCCGACGATGCCGAACAGCACGTGCGAGAACTTCTCGATGAAGTCGAACACCAGCGTGCCGCGGCCGCCGAACTTGTGCAGCGCGAAGCCGAACAGCACCGAGAACAGCAGCACCTGCAGGATCTCGCCCTTCGCGAAGGCGTCGACGACGGTCGTCGGGATCACGTGCAGGAGGAATTCCGTCGTGCTCTGCATCTTCGACGGATCGGTGTAGGCGGCGATCGCCTTCGTATCCAGCGTCGACACGTCGATGTTCATGCCGGCCCCCGGCTTGACGACGTTGACGATCACGAGGCCGACGATCAGCGCGATCGTGCTGACGACCTCGAAGTACATCAGCGCGAAGCCGCCGGTTTTGCCGACCTTCTTCATGTCCTCCATGCCGGCGATGCCGACGACGACGGTACAGAAGATGATCGGGGCGATGATCATCTTGATCAGCTTGATGAAGCCGTCACCCAGCGGCTTCATCGCGGCGCCGGTCTGGGGGTAGAAGTGCCCCAGCAGCACGCCGATCACGATCGCGACGATGACCTGAAAGTACAGCGACGTGTAAAACGGTTTCTTTGCCAAATCCCTCTCCTCGGTTATTGACTGCGTGGCCGCGATTATTTCGACCGAGGGCGATCATGGGCAGTGTGAACTTCCGCATTGTGGATATCACCTATGCGGATGAGGGGTATGCGGCAGATGGCGAATGCGCGGGAAACGCGGCGCGGATCGGAGGCCTCAGGCCTTGCGTGCGAGCCATACCCCCAGCACGGCGACGACCATGCCGGCGAGCGCGAGGCCGGAGAGGGTCTCGCCGAACAGCAGCCAGGCCATCAGCGCCGTCGTCGGCGGCGTCAGGTAGAACAGGCTGGCCACGTTCACCGCGCTGCCGCTGCGGATCAGCAGATTGAGCAGGCTGATCGCGCCGAGCGAGAGCACCAGCACGAGCCACAGCAGCGCGAAGACGAATTGCCCGCTCCAGTCGACGTGCAGGGGCTCGGTGCGGCTGGCGATGAAGGCGGTGACGAGCAGGCTGGGGATGAACTGCACGACCGAACCGGTGCGCAGGTCGAAGCTCGGGCAGAAACGCTTCTGGTACAGCGTGCCGGCGGTGATCCCCGCCAGCGCCGCGAGCGCCGGTGCAAGCTTCCAGCCCAGCTCCGCCGCCGACACGCCGACCGCAACCTTGTTGCTCACCACCAGCGTGACGCCCACGAAGCCCAGCACGAGCCCCGTCCATTGGCGCGGCGTGACCCGCTCGCCCAGCAGCCAGCCGGCGCCGAGCGCCGTCAGCAGCGGCTGCATGCCGACCACCAGGGCGGAGACTCCGGCGGGCAGGCCGCGGTCGATCGACATGAACACCCCGCCGAGGTAGGTTGCCTGCACCAGCAGGCCGGCCACCCCGATGTGCATGACCTGGCGCCAGTCGCGCGGCCAGGGCGCGCGCATAGCGAATGCCAGTGCGCCCATCAGCGTGATGACCAGCACGTAGCGGGTGCTCAGGAAGGTCAGCGGTGCCGCAAAGGGCAGGCCGAATTTCGCGCCGATGAAGCCGGTGCTCCACAGCAGGACGAAGAGGAGCGGGGCTACAGCAGTCAGGCGGGGATGGAGAGCGGCCATGGCGTGTCGGGAACGTGCGGTGCGGGCCCGGCAGGGCGGAAGGATTCCATCTTACATGCACGTTGATGCGTGCGCGTCGTCACCAGGTTGGCGCTTGATGAATTTTCTCGCATGCCGTCAGGCCCGGCTCGCATCGCGGCGTTGTGGGGGCGCGCAGCGGGAGTTACACTGGATTGCACAACGTCATAGTTCTGTCGGTGACGTTGGTATATAAGAAGAATAGTGTCGTTTCCGCGCCCGAAATGAGGGTCGATTTCCTTTCGGTCGCAGGAGCCGGTCTTCCGTGGCCCGGGGCATTGCCGGGCCCGCCGAAAGGAGGAAAGCGTCATGGATGCCTGGAAGGCAGACGTCGCCATCGTCGGTGCGGGCGGAGCCGGCCTGCGGGCCGCGATCGCGGCCGCCGAGTCGGACCCGTCGCTGAAGATTGCGCTGGTCTCCAAGGTCTACCCGATGCGCAGCCATACCGTGGCCGCGGAGGGCGGATCGGCCGGCGTCGTGCAGGCCCACGACAGCCTCGAGCACCACTTCCACGACACCGTCGCCGGTGGCGACTGGCTGTGCGAGCAGGACGTGGTCGAGGACTTCGTCGCGCGTTGCACCGAGGAGATGGTGCAGCTCGAGCACTGGGGCTGTCCGTGGAGCCGCAAGGAGGACGGCCACATCAACGTGCGCGCCTTCGGCGGCATGAAGATCGAGCGCACGTGGTTCGCCGCCGACAAGACCGGCTTCCACATGCTGCACACCCTGTTCCAGACCTCGATCAAGTACCCGTCGATCCGGCGCTTCGACGAGCATTTCTGCCTCGACCTGATCGTCGAGGACGGCCGCGTGCAGGGCGTCGTGGTCGTCGACATCGCCTCGCGCCGCTTCACGCTGATCCAGGCCAACGCGGTGATCCTCGCCACCGGCGGCGCCGGGCGCGTGTTCCGCGAGAACACCAACGGCGGCATCGTCACCGGCGACGGCATGGCCATGGCGTTCCGCCACGGCGTGCCGCTGCGCGACATGGAGTTCGTGCAATACCATCCCACCGCGATGCCGGGCACCGGCCTCTTGTTTACCGAGGCCTGCCGTGGCGAGGGCGGCATCCTCGTTAACAAGGACGGCTATCGCTACCTGCAGGATTATGGTCTCGGTCCGCCGGATCCGTGGCCGCGCAAGAAGGCGATGGAACTCGGCCCGCGCGACCGGCTTTCGCAGGCGTTCTGGCATGAGGACCGCAAGGGCAACACGGTCAGCACGCCGCAGGGCAGCGCGGTGCTGCTCGACCTGCGCCACCTCGGCGCAAAGAAGTTGCATGAACGTCTGCCGCTCATCTGTGAACTGGCGGAGCGTTTCATGAACATCGATCCCGTCGTGGAGCCGATCCCGGTACGCCCGGCCATCCATTACACGATGGGCGGCATCATGGTCAACGGCAGGACCGAAGCGCCGCTGCCCGGCCTGTATGCCATCGGCGAGTGCTCCAGCGTCGGCATCCATGGCGCTAATCGCCTCGGCTCGAATTCGCTCGCGGAGCTGTGCGTATTCGGGAAGGTGGCCGGTGACGAAGCGGCAACATTCGCACGTACCGTGTCCTTCAGCGCAGGCGGGACGATCGAAAAGCAGGCGCTGGCCGCCAGGGAGCGTGCACTGGCGCTGGTCAAGCGGGACGACGGCAGCGAGCGCATCTCGGTGCTGCGCAAGGAGATGGCGCTGTCCATGGAACGCGGCTGCGGCATTTACCGTATCGGCAAGGAAATGCAGGAAACCTGCGACAAGATCGATGAACTCAAGCTGCGCTATCAGCGGGTGAAGGTCGAGGACACGTCGAGCGTCTGGAACACCGACTGGCTGCAGGCGATCGAACTCGGCTTCCAGCTGGATGTGGCGCAGGCGATGGCCTATTCGGCCCTCAACCGCAAGGAATCGCGCGGAGCGCACCAGCGGCTGGACGGCTTCGAGGAGCGCGACGATGTCAACTTCCTCAAGCACACGCTCGCGACCTATGCGGGCGCCGAAGCGCCAAACATCGGTTACAGCGATGTGAAGATCACCAAGTCGCAACCCGCCGTTCGCGCATACGGTGCCGCCGGCGAAGCGGCGGAAAGCAAGGAGGCGTCCCATGGCTGACAAGCAAAGGGTGATCGACATCGAGGTGCTGCGCTATCGGCCCGAGCAGGACCAGGAACCGTTCTTTCAGACGTATTCCGTTCCCTTCACGGACGACATGTCGGTACTGCAGGGCTTGCAGTACATCAAGGATGAGCTCGACAGTACGTTGAGCTATCGCTGGTCCTGTCGGATGGCGATCTGCGGCAGCTGCGGCATGATGATCAATGGCAAGCCGGAGCTGTCCTGCCACACCTTCTTGCGGGAGTTCTATCCGAACAAGCTGCGCGTCGAACCGCTCAATCACTTCCCGATCGAGCGGGATCTCGTGGTGCGGGTCGATGACTTCATCGGCAAGCTGGAGAGCATCAAACCGTACATCATTGCCAAGGAAGTGCGCCGCCTCGATCAGGGCGAGTACCTGCAGACGCCGGCGGAGCGCGACAAGTACGAGCAGTACAGTTCCTGTATCAACTGCATGCTGTGCTATGCCGCCTGCCCGCAGTACGGGATGAACAGCGAATTCATGGGGCCGGGTGTGCTGGCACTGCTGCATCGCTACAACTCGGATAACCGGGATGGCGGCCAGGAGCAGCGCATGGAAATCGTCAGTGCGGAAGAGGGTGTCTGGAACTGCACCGCGGTCGGTTACTGTTCCGAAGTCTGCCCGAAGGGTGTCGATCCGGCCAATGCCGTGAATCTCAACAAGATCAACAGCGCGAAGGACTTCTTCCGGAATCTCGTGCGTCCCAAGGGAGGCAGCAAATGAGCGACATCCAAGGCGATGCCCGCCGGCCCTATGTGCGTCCGATGGCGGGCTGGTGGCGCAAGAATCCGTTCTTTGTGCGCTACATGATGCGCGAGGCGACAGCAGTGATTGTGGCGGCGTACGCCTTCGTGCTCCTGGCCGGGGTGCTGGCGCTGGCCGGCGGCGAGGCGGCATACGACTGCTGGCTGAGCGTGCTGAAGCATCCTTTGTCCATCCTGCTGCACGTCGCCGCGCTGGTGATCATGGTGTATCACACCTGGAGCTGGTTCGACATCATGCCCAAGACCATGCCACCCGTGTATTCAGGCGGAAAGCGTGTTGAAGGGCATGTCATTACAACGGCCGGGATCATTGCCGCCGTTGTGGTCACGATTGTGTTGCTGGCCATTGCGTGGAGCATGAAACCATGAAACGATCGAACGCCCCCATTTTCTGGGCATTGTTTGGCGCCGGCGGGATGCTCTCGGCGCTGACCGGGCCGGCACTGATCCTCGTGACCGGCATTCTCGTACCGCTCGGGCTGTTCCTGCCGCCGGACATGATGAGCTATCCGCGGATGCTCGCGTTTTCGCAGAACATCATCGGCAAGCTGTTCATCCTGGCGATCGTCATCCTGTTCCTGTGGCACGCCGCCCATCGGATCTTCAAGACCCTGCACGACTTCGGCATCCATCCCAGCTTGGCATCAAAACTGGCCTGTTATGGCACGGCGTTTATCGGATCGGCGCTGGCTGTCTATGGCGTCCTCGCGATCGGCTTCTGACATGGAGCGCTTTTCCCGGCCGTAGCGTTTCCATTCGCAATCTTCCCTGCTGAAAACCCCGTTACCGTGTTCCTTTCACGGCAACGGGGTTTCTCTTTGCTTGTCTGCTGGCCAGCCGGCAGCTGGCGTCATTCCTGCGCCTAGTAAGCAGCGCGCCATTTGCCACCCCTCACGCCATCCCCTGGCCGATTTCCTTGCGGAACGATTCCGGCGAGAACAGCGTCAAACGCCGAATCGCAACACTGGTGCGGCTTTGCGCCGAATTTCCCCGGCTGCGCAAACACATGTAAATAGCTGAGACATCACCTTCACTGTGTGCGATAAGTCCTTCATTTTTTTGAACATTCATTCGATGACTTGCTCTAACGAAACGCGCTAAGTCATTGACTTCATTGAGAAAAATCGCATTTTTGTTGCCGAATATTACTTGACCGCAAATAAAGCATCCTCTAAAGTGGGCGACAGTGTGAAAAAGTGTAGTTTTGTGGGGCGAAATCCCAAAACCTCGCAAATAAAACGATTCAAAAACATTACTAATAACGACAACCACGAGGGTAATCAGGGTGTTCCAGGGCGCGTCAGCACTGAGTCTCGATGCCAAAGGACGGATGACGATTCCGGCCAAGCATCGCGACGCCTTGTCGCTTCAGTGCGAAGGCCGCGTCACGCTGACCAAGCACCCGCATGGTTGTCTGTTGTTCTTCCCGCGTCCGGTCTGGGAGCAGCACCGCGAACAAATTGCCGCGTGGCCAATGTCGGCACGTGCCTGGCAGCGAATTTTCCTGGGCAATGCATCGGACGTCGACATGGATAGTGCCGGTCGCATCCTGATTTCCCCCGAACTCCGTTCCGCCGTTGGCTTGACTCGCGACGTGATGCTGCTCGGCATGGGCAGCCACTTCGAGATCTGGGATGCCGAGAAGCTCGCGGAGAACGAGGCGCAGGCCGTGGCGAACGGGATGCCGGACGCATTGAGTAATTTTTCTTTTTAACGGCCCGTGATGAATTCAGAAGCGGTGCCGGAATTGCAGCATCGCACGGTGCTGCTGGAAGAGGCGGTCGAGGCGCTGGCGATCGATGGTGCGCGTGCCAATGGCGTGTACATCGATGGCACGTTCGGCCGTGGCGGTCATAGCCGTCGGATCCTGGAGCGACTTGGGGCGCAGGGGCGCCTGATTGCATTCGACAAGGATCCGCAGGCAATTGCGACCGCGCGGACGATTTCGGATGCGCGATTCGAAATCGTTCATGACAGTTTCGCGACGATGGCCGAGGCGCTGGCGTCGCGCGGGATCGCGCAAGTGGATGGAATTTTGCTGGATTTGGGAATCTCGTCACCGCAGGTCGATGAAGCGGGGCGTGGTTTCAGCTTTCGACTGGACGGTCCGCTGGACATGCGCATGGATACGACGCGCGGGATGTCGGCAGCGGAGTGGCTCGCAACCGAGACGGAACAGACGATAGGAAAGGTCATACGCGATTATGGGGAAGAACGGTTTGCTTTTCAGATTGCAAAGGCGATTGTTGCTCGCCGGGCAGTCGAACCAATTTCAGGCACACGACAGCTTGCCGAGATCGTGGCACACGCCGTCAAAACCCGCGAGAAGGGCAAAGATCCGGCCACTCGCACATTTCAGGCTATCCGGATTTACATCAATAAAGAGCTTGAAGAACTTGAAGTAGGACTGAACGCCGCATTTGAAAAACTGGCCCCGCACGGGAGATTGGCTGTGATCAGCTTTCATTCATTGGAAGATCGCATCGTCAAGCGCTTCATGGCTGCCAAAGCCAATGCGCCGCAGCCTGACCGTCGCCTGCCGATCCGTGCGGTCGATCTGCCGCAACCGGAACTGACACTGCTGGCCAGGATGAAACCGTCAGATGCCGAAGTCGCCGCGAATCCCCGCGCGCGCTCGGCGATCATGCGCGTCGCCGAGCGCATTGCGCCGCAGGCGAGAGGTGCCGCATGAGCGGGCGCATCAATTTCATTCTCACCGTCGCGCTCGTCGCATGCGCGCTGTTGCTCGTGAATGCCCAGTACCAGGCGCGTCGCCTGTTCATCGAACTCGAGCGCGCGCAGGCTGCAGCAAGGCAGCTCGAGATCGAATGGTCGCAATTGCAGCTCGACCAGTCGACACTTGCCAAACATGCCCGTATCGAGACGAATGCGCGCCGCGACCTCGGGATGGTTCCGGTCACGCCCGCCCGCACGCAGTACTTGACCATGGGGGCGAACTGATGCGCGTCGCCTCACGTACCGCCGCCGGAAAGGGCGTGCAGTTCAGTGCCAGCCCGGTGCTTGCGCTCAAACTGCCGACCTGGCGTTCGCGCGTCGTGCTGTTTCTCCTGTTTGCCGGGTTCGCCGCACTGGCGGGTCGTGCGCTCTGGCTGCAAGGAATTTCCACTGAATTCCTGCAAAAGCAAGGCGCATCCCGCTACGCGCGCACGATCGAGCTTCCCGCCACGCGTGGCAAGATCACGGACCGTAACGGCCAGGTGCTGGCGTCATCGTTGCCGGTCAAGGCGGTCTGGGCCATTCCCGAGGACGTCCTGGAGGCGCCGGACGAAAAACTCCGCGAGCTGGCGAAGCTGCTCGACATGAGCGAGAAGGAGCTGCGCAAGAAGCTCGACTCCGATCGCACCTTTGTCTACTTGAAACGCCAGGTCGAGCAGGATGTTACCGACAAGGTTGGCGCGCTCAACATCCCCGGCATCGGCATGCGCCGGGAGTACAAGCGCTACTACCCGGATGGCGAGGTCATGGCTCACGTGGTCGGGTTCACCAACGTCGAGGACATCGGCCAGGAAGGCATGGAACTCGCGTTCCAGAGCAACCTCGCTGGCGTCAACGGCAGTCGCCGCGTCATCAAGGATCGCCTCGGCCGCATCGTCGAGGATATCGAATCGGTCCGCCTGCCGCACGACGGCAAGGACCTCGCCCTGTCGATCGACCGCAAGCTGCAGTACATCGCCTACTCGAGCCTGAGGGAAGCCGTCGAGAAGCACAAGGCGAAGGCAGCGGCGATGGTGATCCTCGATGTGAAAACCGGCGAGGTGCTGGCGCTGGTGAACCTGCCCACGTACAACCCGAATGACCGTTCCAAGCTGACCGGCGCGCAGCTGCGCAACCGGGTGATGACGGATACCTTCGAGCCGGGATCCACGCTCAAGCCGTTCCCGATTGCGCTGGCGCTGGAGAACCGCCTGGTTACGCCGCAGACGAACATCCAGACCGCCCCCGGCCGGCTCACGATCGGGCGGGCGTCCATCGGCGACGCGCACCCGCACGGCGTGCTGACCGTTCAGGGCGTGCTCCAGAAGTCGTCCAATGTCGGTACCGCGAAACTGGCGTTGCAACTGCAGCCGCAGCAGATGTGGGACATGTTTACCACGGTGGGCTTCGGCCAGGCGCCCAAGCTCGGCTTCCCTGGGGCAGTCGCTGGCCGCGTGCGTCCGCACAAGTCGTGGAAGCCGATCGAACAGGCCACCATGAGCTACGGACACGGCATCTCGACCTCGCTCATTCAGGTTGCGCATTCGTACATGATCTTCGCCCGCGACGGCGACATCATTCCGCTGACGCTGCGGAAGGCCGGCGACCGGCCGATCGGGCAGCGCGTTCTCTCCGAGAAAACCGCCCGCGACGTGCGCGAAATGCTGGAAATGGCCGCCGGCCCCGATGGCACCGCGCCGAAGGCACAGGTGCCGGGCTACCGCGTCGCCGGCAAGACGGGGACCGCGCACAAACTGGTGAACGGCCAGTACGCCAACAAGTATGTGTCGTCCTTCGTCGGCTTCGCTCCGGTGTCGGATCCGCGGATCATTGTCGCCGTCATGGTTGACGAACCGTCGAACGGATTCCATTACGGTGGCCAGGTTGCGGCGCCGGTGTTCTCGGCGGCCGTCGAAAAGGCGTTGCGCGCGCTGAACGTGTCGCCAGATTCGACCGTCACCGACATCATCGTGCCAACCAACCCGGTTGAGGAGAGCATGTGATGACAGCGACTCCGACCATGACCGATGTTCTCGCATGGCTGCAAGCGACCGTGCCGAACGCGCATCTGTCCTCCGACTCGCGCAGTGTCTCGCACGGCGACGTGTTCATTGCCTTCCCGGGCGCCGCCTCGGACGGGAGAAAGTACATTGCACAGGCAATCGAAGCCGGCGCGAAGGCTGTCGTTCACGAAGCCGCCAACTTCACATGGGATCCGCAGTGGCATGTTCCGCATGTGGCGGTGCAAGGGCTGAAAGCAATGTCCGGCGCGCTCGCCTGCGCCTACTATGGCCAGCCTGACCGTGCGATGTTCAGCGTCGGCGTTACCGGCACGAACGGCAAGACGTCCTGCACCCAGTGGATTGGCAAGGCGCTGTCGCGTCTCGGCATGCCGTCCGCCGTGATCGGTACGCTCGGCGTCGGCTTGTACCGCAGCGGTAACCATGGCGGTTTCAGCACGACGGGGTTCACCACGCCGGACGCGGTGCTGTTGCAGCGCAAGCTGGCGCAACTTCGCAATATTGGTGCACAGGCGCTCGCGATCGAAGCGTCGTCGATTGGCCTGGAGCAGGGCAGGATGGATGGGATGCACTTCGACGTCGCGGTGTTCACCAATCTCACGCGCGACCATCTCGATTACCACGGAAGCATGGAAGCCTACGAGGCCTCCAAGAGAATCCTGTTCGATTGGCCGGGGTTGAAGCATGCAGTCATCAATCTGGACGATGATGCGGGCCTGCGCATGATTGCACACTTGCAGGAGACGCGCCCGGCGCTGCCGATTACCGGCTATACCGTTGCCGGTCGTCGGGCCTCCGGAGTGCAGATCCTCCGGGCCGACGATATCCGCAGCAGCCACGGCGGCACCGTCTTCCGTCTCGAAACGCCGGCCGCTTCGGCCCAGGTGAAAACGCAGCTTGTCGGGCAGTTCAACGTCAGCAATGTCCTTGGTGTCATCGGCGTGCTGCTGGCCAAGGGGACGGAACTCAAGGCCGCAATCGATGCGGCCGAGTCGCTGACCGCCGTACCTGGCCGAATGGAGCAACTCGGCGGGCAGGAAGCGCCGCTCGTGGTCATTGATTACGCGCACACACCAGACGCGCTGGACAAAACATTGTGGGCGTTGCGGCAGGTTGCGCAACAGCGTGCAGGGCAGTTGTGGTGCGTCTTCGGTTGTGGCGGCGATCGCGATCCGGGCAAGCGCCCGCAGATGGGGAAGGTTGCCCAGGCTGCCGATCACATCATCGTGACGAGTGACAATCCGCGCAGCGAGGAGCCGGCATCGATCCTGGCGCAGATCGTCGAAGGCATCGACGCCGAGCGTCTGGCGAAGAACGCGCCACAGGTGATTGAAGACCGCGCCGCCGCGATTCTGTGGGCGATCCGGCATGCAGGGAGAAACGATGTGGTTCTGCTGGCAGGTAAGGGCCACGAACCGTATCAGGAAATAAAAGGCAAGAAATTGCCATTTCTGGATGCAGACCATGCTGCGCTGGCGCTGGCTGCACGGGCAACAATGAAGGGGACGATTTGATGAAATCATCATTGGCGCAATTGCAGCCATGGATTTCGCGTG
Source organism: Steroidobacter sp. (assembly GCF_036406195.1). Lineage (GTDB taxonomy): Bacteria > Pseudomonadota > Gammaproteobacteria > Steroidobacterales > Steroidobacteraceae > Steroidobacter. The sequence goes on along the minus strand of NZ_DASWVW010000034.1, from coordinate 8,060 downwards.
CCGCAGTGACGGCAGATGCAGGATTCGACGGCGTGTCGACCGACAGCCGCCAGGTGTCTATTGGTAATTTGTTCGTCGCCCTGCGCGGCGAGCGTTTCGATGCGCATGATTTCCTGAACGATGTCGCCGCCAGGGGCGCGGCCGCCGTGGTGGTGGAGCGGATCCCGGACGGTTTGTCGGTTCCGGCGCTTGTGGTGCCCGATACCCGGGTCGCGTTGCGCGAGATCGGCACCTTCTGGCGCAAGAAATTTGCGATTCCGGTGATTGGTGTGACCGGCAGCAATGGCAAGACGACCGTCAAGGAAATGGTGGCGTCCATTCTGTCGGCCGCATATGGCCCGGATCAGATCCTCGCCACGCGTGGCAACCTGAACAATGACATCGGCGTGCCGCTGACGGTTTTTCGGCTGACCTCTTCGATGAAAGCGGCGGTGGTCGAACTCGGGATGAATCATCCGGGGGAGATCGCTGATATCACCGCAGTCGCATTGCCGACGGTGGGCCTGGTCAACAATGCACAACGCGAGCACCAGGAATTCATGGAAAGCGTGGAGGCCGTCGCGAAAGAAAACGGCTGCGTGATCCAGGGACTGCCCGCCGACGGCGTGGCTGTCTTTCCGGCCGATGATCCTTTTACCAGTTTGTGGCGCAGCTATGCTGGTCAGCGCAAGGTGATGACCTTCGGGTTGTCGAACGATGCAGACGTCACCTGCACATTCCAGGTGAACGATTTCGGCAGTGATCTGTCCATAACTGCCGGTGGGAAACATTTCCAGGCGAAACTCTCTGCCGCAGGCGTGCACAACGTACGCAATGCACTCGCCGCGACGGCATGCGCGCTCGCGATCGGCGTGCCCGAAGAGGCGGTCATCCGCGGACTCGAAGCATTCGCGCCGGTCAACGGTCGGCTGCAGCGCAAGACGGCAAAGAGCGGCGCCCTGGTGATCGACGATACCTATAACGCCAATCCGGATTCGGTACGGGCCGCGATCGATGTGCTGTCGCATGCATCGTCGCCGCGCGTACTGGTTCTTGGCGATATGGGAGAAGTGGGCGACGAAGGTCCTCAGTTCCATGTCGAAGTCGGCAACTATGCCCGTGACTCCGGCATCGAGCACCTTCTGACGCTCGGCACGCTGGCGAAACATGCAAGTAACGCGTTCGGCAAGGGCGCGACGCACTTCGACGATATCGATTCGATCAACCAGGCAGCCGAGGCAATGATCACCGCCGGCACGACGGCGTTGGTGAAGGGCTCGCGCTTCATGAAGATGGAGCGCATCGTCCAGCATCTCGTCAATCAAACACAAGATCAAGGACAGGGATCACACTGACATGCTGCTCTGGCTAGCCCAATATTTTCAACAAGACCTCGGTCCGCTGCGGGTCTTCAACTTCATCACGTTCAGGGCGGTCTTCGCGACACTGACGGCGCTGGTGATCGGTCTGATTGCCGGTCCGGCAATGATTCGCATGCTGACGCGCCTGAAGGTCGGCCAGGCGGTCCGTACCGACGGGCCGCAGACGCACCTTATCAAGACTGGTACACCGACCATGGGCGGTGCGCTGATTCTGCTGGCGATCGGCATCTCTACGCTGCTCTGGTCCGACTGGAGCAATCGCTTCGTCTGGGTGGTGCTGGTCGTGACCCTGGGTTACGGCGCGATCGGTTGGGTGGACGACTACCGCAAGGTCGTCTACAAGAACCCGGAAGGCATGTCGTCGCGCGAAAAATACTTCTGGCAGTCGCTGATCGGCATCGTCGCCGCACTGTATCTCGCCTTCTCCGTGTCCGCACCGACCAACACCAAGGTCTGGGAGCTCTTCATGGCGTGGGTGCAGTCGGGCTTCAGCATGGATCTGCCGCCGAAAGCCGACCTGATCGTGCCCTTCTTCAAGACCATCAGCTATCCGCTCGGCGTGTGGGGTTTCATCGCACTGACCTACTTTGTCATCGTCGGCACCAGCAACGCCGTGAATCTGACCGATGGCCTCGACGGCCTGGCAATCATGCCGACCGTGATGGTGGGTTCGGCCCTGGGCCTGATTGCGTACCTGACCGGCAGCGCAGTGTATTCAAAGTACCTGTTTATTCCGTACATCCCCGGCGCGGCAGAACTGCTGATCTTCTGCGGCGCGATGGCTGGTGCCGGACTGGCCTTCCTCTGGTTCAACGCACATCCCGCGCAGGTGTTCATGGGCGATGTCGGCGCGCTGGCACTCGGTGGCGCGCTTGGCACGATCGCAGTCATCGTGCGACAGGAGATCGTCCTGTTCATCATGGGCGGCATCTTCGTGGTTGAAACGCTGTCCGTGATGCTCCAGGTCGGCTACTTCAAATACACAAAGAAGCGCTTCGGCGTCGGCCGGCGCATCTTGCTGATGGCGCCCCTGCATCATCACTTCGAGCAGAAGGGATGGAAGGAAACCAAGGTCGTGGTGCGCTTCTGGATCATCACGATGATGCTGGTGCTGTTCGGACTCTCTACATTGAAACTGCGGTAATGGAAAACGGCGCGGAAAACAAAGTGAACGAGGACATGAAGAACGACGTGCAGGACGACGCCGCGAGCGGCGCTGTCGCGGACGCGCTTTCCGTCCCGGCCGCCGCTGCGCCGCCAGAGGATACACCTGCCGCCACGGTCGTAGAGATGGCGACTGCCGACAAAGAACTTGCCGATGAGGAGATGCACGAGGATGCATTGCCAGCCGAGTCCGAGGCAGCCGGTACAGCGATCGAACAAGCTGTCGAGGCGCCGATGGCGGAGCCGGCCCGCAGCATGGAGGAGTGTCTTGCCTACGCCGGCAAGCGCGCCTTGGTGCTGGGCCTTGGCGAATCCGGCCTGGCGATGGCCAGATGGCTGGCGCGTTGGGGCGTCGCCCTGCGCATCGCCGACACGCGCCCAGAGCCGGAGCGTCTGCCCGCATTGCGCGAGACCGTGTCCGACGCGGAGTTCATTGGCGGTCCGTTTGACGCGGCACTGCTGGACGGCGTCGACTTTGTCGCGGTCAGCCCGGGCCTCGCCCCCGCACGTGAACTGGCCGACCTCCTTCCTGCGGCGCAGGAAAGGAGCATTCCTCTCTGGGGAGAGATCGAACTGTTCGCGCAGGCGCTCACCGCGCTGCGCAGCGCACGTCAGTACGCACCGAAGGTGATTGCCATTACCGGCACCAATGGCAAGACGACCGTCACCAGCCTGACATGTCTGCTCTGCCGCCGCGCCGGACTCAAGACCGTCGTCGCCGGCAATATCAGTCCGGCGGCGCTGGATGTCTTGCGCAATGCACTGGACAACGATGATCTGCCGCAGGCATGGGTGCTCGAACTGTCGAGCTTCCAGCTCCATACTACGTATAGTCTGCAGGCAGATGTCGCGACGGTGCTGAATATCACGCAGGATCATCTCGACTGGCATGGCGACATGGACGCCTACGCGGCGGACAAGGCGCGGATTTTCGGCCCCGGGACGATCCGCCTGCTCAATCGCGATGACCAGCGCGTGATGCAGATGTCGGCGCCGCTCGCAACCAATATCAGTTTCGGCATCGACGAGCCTGCGCAACCGGACTGCCTCGGTCTGGTGGATGACAACGGCATGCAATGGCTCGCCGTCGCGCTCCCGGCGGAAGAAGGGGAAAAGCGCCGCCGCAAGAAAGGCAACGTCGAGGTCGAGGTGCAACTCAAGCGTTTGATGCCGGTGGACGCACTCAAGATCCGCGGGCAGCATAACGCCGTCAATGCGTTGGCAGCGCTTGGATTGTGCCGTTCGATCGGCCTGTCGCTTGCGCCGCTCTTGCATGGCCTGCGCGAATACCGCGGTGAACCACACCGGGTCGAACCCGTCGCGACTATCGGCGGCGTCGACTATTACGACGACAGCAAGGGAACCAATGTGGGCGCAACTGTCGCCGCATTGAAAGGTCTTGGCGCGACACAGGGGGGCGGGAGCCGCCTGGTGCTGATCGCCGGCGGCGACGGAAAGGGGCAGGATTTCTCGCCGCTGGCCGAACCGATCGCCAAGTATGTTCGTGCCGTCCTGCTGATCGGCAAGGATGCACCAGCGATCCGGACAGCCATCGAACAATCCGGAGTCGAACTCGTCGACTGCACAACGCTGGAATCGGCAGTGCAGAACGCGTCCGAACTGGCGCACCCCGGCGATGCGGTGCTGTTATCACCGGCATGCGCCAGCCTCGACATGTTCAGGAACTACGCACACCGTGCAGAAGTGTTCGTTGCGGCCGTGCGCGAAGTCGCACTCTCGCGTGGTGAGGTGATTGCATGAAGTTCGCGTTTCCGTCCTTCGGTGCATCGTCGACCCAGGCACCCCTTCCGGGCATCGTGCAACGCTCGAAAATGATGGAGTACGACCAGCCGCTGGTGTGGGTGGTCGTGCTGCTCATGCTGTTTGGAATGGTGATGGTGTACTCCGCCTCCATCGCGCTGCCGGATTCGCCGAAGTATGCCAACTATAAGAATTCGCATTTTCTCGTGCGCCAGGCGATCTTCATCGGGGCTGCCTTGTTCTTCGGTCTGATCGCTTTCCGCGTGCCGGTGGCGACATGGCAGCGCTGGGCGCCGTACCTGTTTGTCGCCACGCTGATATTACTGGTTTTGGTACTGGTTCCCGGAATCGGTAAAGGCGTCAATGGCGCGCGGCGCTGGCTTTCGTTCAAGGTATTCAACCTGCAGCCGTCCGAGCTGATGAAGCTGTTCGTCGTCCTGTACGCAGCCGATTACACGGTGCGCAAACAGGAGTACATGCACAAGCTGACGAAGGGCTTCCTGCCGATGACGGTGGCGATCGGTTTTGTCGGCCTGCTGTTGCTGCTCGAACCTGACCTCGGCGCATTCGGTGTGATCGTCTGCATCGCAATGGGCATCCTGTTCCTTGGCGGTGTCAACGGCGTCTGGTTCGGCGGTATCGGCCTGACGCTGGTGGGAATCTTCAGCATGGTGATCCTGCTGTCGCCGTGGCGGCGCGAGCGGATTTTCGCGTATCTGAATCCCTGGGTTGAAGAGAACGCGCTCGGAAAGGCCTATCAGCTGTCGCATTCGCTGATTGCGTTCGGTCGCGGGGAGCTGTTTGGCGTGGGCCTCGGTGGCAGCGTGGAAAAGCTGCACTACCTTCCGGAAGCGCATACGGACTTCCTTCTGGCCGTCATCGGCGAGGAACTTGGTTTTGTTGGCGTGCTCGTGGTCGTCGCGATGTTCTACTGGATCGTGAAGCGCTCGTTTGACATCGGTCGCCAGGCAATTGCAATGGACCTGACGTTTGCCGGGCTCGCCGCAAAAGGCATCGGCATCTGGATAGGCGTGCAGGCATTCATCAATATGGGCGTGAATCTCGGGCTGCTGCCTACCAAGGGGCTCACCTTGCCGCTGATGAGCTACGGCGGCTCCGGTGTGGTGATCAACTGCATCGGACTCGCGATCCTCTTGCGAATTGATTATGAGAACAGAGTGCTCATGCGCGGAGGTCGGATATGAAACGGCTCCTGATCATGGCAGCGGGCACCGGCGGACATATCTTTCCCGGACTCGCCATTGCGCGCACGATGCAGGAGCGCGGCTGGCAGGTGACCTGGCTGGGCACCATGCATGGCATGGAGCGCGACATTGTGCCGAAGCATCGGATCGAAATGGATTCGATCGACTTTGCCGGCGTGCGCGGCAAGGGCCTGATGCATACCGTGCGCGGCGTACTGCGGATGTTCGCCGGATTCGCGAAATGCGTCGGAATCGTTGGGCGGCGCAAGCCGGACATCGTGCTCGGCATGGGCGGCTACATCACGGTGCCGGGCGGCGTCGCAGCCCGGCTGCGGGGCGTACCACTGGTATTGGTCAACGCCGATGCGGCATTGCTGCTGTCGAACAAGACACTGGCGCCGATGGCGACGCGCGTCTTGTTCGGTTTTCCCGCAGATTTCGGCAGCGCTGCAGAAAAGGCGCTCGTCACCGGCAATCCGGTACGCCAGGAGATTATCGACGTGCCGCCGCCGGCAGAGCGCTATGCCGCGCGCACGGGACCGTTACGCCTGCTGGTGGTCGGCGGCAGCCTCGGTGCCCGCGTGTTGAACGAATCATTGCCTGCGGCACTGGCCCGCATCCCCGAATCCGAGCGTCCGGTTGTCACGCATCAGTCGGGCAAGCAGCACATCGACGTATTGCGCGCGGCATACCGGGAGGCGCGCGTGCAGGCGGAAGTCGTGGACTTCATCGACGATATGCCGCGCCGTTACGCGGAGGCCGATCTGGTGATCTGCCGCGCGGGTGCGATCACGGTGTCGGAACTGACTGCCGCCGGCGTGGCAAGCGTGCTGGTACCGTTGGTTGCATCAACGACGTCGCATCAGCGGGACAACGCGCAGTGGATGGCAACGCAGAAAGCAGCGATCCACCTGCCGCAGACGGACCTGCATCCCGAGCGGCTGGCGCAGTTATTGCAATCGCTTACCCGTGACGAATGCAGGACGATGGCAGAAGCGGCGCGCAGCATCGGGAGGCGCCAGGCGAATGAAGCAATCGCAAACGTACTAGAAGAATTAGCGAATCAGGCATGAAACATAAAGTCAAAAACATCCACTTTGTTGGCATTGGCGGGTCCGGCATGAGCGGGATTGCCGAAGTGCTGCTCAACCTCGGCTACACGGTGTCCGGCTCGGACATCAGCAGCAATGCGGCCACGCAACGCCTTGCCGAGCTAGGGGCAAAAGTGATGCTCGGTCATGCCGCGGACAACATCCAGGGTGCCGATGCGGTCGTGACCTCGACTGCAGTGAAAGGTGACAATCCCGAAGTGATTGCCGCCCGCGCCAAACACATCCCGATCGTGCCGCGCGCCATCATGCTTGGGGAACTGATGCGCCTGAAGCAGGGCATCGCCATTGCGGGCACGCACGGCAAAACGACGACCACCAGCCTGGTCGCAAGCGTGCTCGCCGAAGGCGGACTCGATCCGACCTTCGTGATCGGCGGCCGCCTCAACAGCGCAGGCGCGAATGCCAAACTGGGCGCGGGCGACTTCATTGTGGCCGAAGCCGATGAATCGGATGCATCGTTCCTCAACCTGTCGCCGTGCATCGAGGTCATCACCAACATCGATGCCGACCACATGGAAACGTACGACCACAGCTTTGCAAAGCTGAAGCAGGCATTCGTCGAGTTCACGCAGCGCCTGCCGTTTTATGGGGTCGCGATGTTGTGCATCGACGATCCGAGCGTACGCGAAATCATGCCGTTCATCTCCAAGCCGGTCCTGACCTATGGCTTCCATCCGGATGCACAGGTCCGGGCGATTGACGCCAGGTCCGTCGATACGCATATGGAATTCACCGTGATTCAGGATGAATACCCGCCGCTGACGGTGCACCTGAACCAGCCTGGCATGCACAACGTGCAGAACGCGTGTGCCGCAATCGCCATTGCGCGCGAACTCGGTGTCAGCGACGCGGCAACCCAGAAGGCGCTGCGCGAGTTCAATGGCGTCGGTCGCCGTTTCACCCGCTATGGCGACATCAAGCTGCCGTCCGGTGGCGCATTCACGCTGGTTGACGATTATGGTCACCATCCCGTGGAAATGGCCGCAACGATTTCGGCCGCGCGTGGCGCCTATGCGGGTCGGCGCATTGTGCTGGCGTTCCAGCCGCATCGCTTTACGCGCACACGCGACCTGTTCGAGGACTTTGTGAAGGTGATGTCCACCGTCGACGCGCTGGTGCTGGCGGAGGTCTATCCGGCCGGCGAGCAGCCGATCGTGGCTGCCGACGGGCGTGCACTGGCGCACGCCTTGCGCGTTCTTGGCAAGGTGGAACCGATATTTGTAGAAAACATTGCCGACATGCCGGCAACGATCATGGACATGGCCAAGGATGGTGACGTCGTCATCACCATGGGCGCAGGTTCGATCAGCGGCGTGCCGGGAAAACTGGCTCAGTCGAGCTGAAGCAGGATTGAAGATGAGTGCAACGGATCTGAAAAAAGAGTTTGGAAAAGTCGGTGTGCTGTTCGGCGGCCGGTCCGCCGAGCGAGAAGTATCGCTGATGTCCGGCAATGGCGT